>CAVVSL010000029.1:0-118950 GCA_963750825.1 uncultured Bacteroidota bacterium
AATCATGGACTAACATTCCTTCTTTTTCGCCTAGTACACTGCATTTTAGGTGTACACCTGCGGTATAGCCTTTTCCTGCCGCAAGGTCGCTACAACCCCGTCCCCATCAGGCTCGTCCACGACCGGTGGGTGAGCAAGTACGCCGAGCCCTGGGCCGCGACGCTCAGCGGACTCAAGACCTATCTGGAGGATGAGGACATGACCGAAGTGAAGACCGTCTCGTGGCACGAGGGCACCGCTCCCGTCGCCGAGGGCACTGCCGCGTTCGAGGTGTTCATCAAGACCACCCCGGAGCGCCTGTGGGAGGCGATCACCGATCCCGCCCAGCGGGCGATCTACAGCTTCGGCGTGCAGACGCAGAGCGACTGGACCAGGGTTCGGAGTACACCGCCGGCGTCCCCGGCGTCGTCGGCATCGCCTCGGGGAGAACGTCGAGGTGGACCCGCCGCGGCGGCTCGTGCAGACGTTCGACGCGCTGTGGAGCGACGACGTCAGGCGCGAGGGCACGACGCGGGTGACGTGGGAGATCGCTCCGGTCGGCACGTCGTGCCGGCTGACCGTCATCCACGACCGTCTCCCGGCGCAGGCCAACCCGGAGCTGTACGGCGGGTGGCCGATGATCCTCTCCGGCCTGAAGACCCTGATCGAGACCGGCGAGCCCCTCGACACCCCCGGGTCGCTGATGTACTCCTAGGGCGTGCACAACACGCCCTGGGCCACGCACCCGGTCACGGCCGCGCGCTTCGACGACTACGCCGACGTCATCAACCCCCACCGCCGCGACACCCACTGCTGGTGCCTCTCGCACCGGCTCCGGCTCAAGGAGATCGACCAGCTCGGAGACGGCAGCCGCGAGAGCGCCGCTCGTGCCCTCGCCGCTGGGCGGCAGAGCTTCGGCGTCGTCACCTACCGCGACGACGTGCCGGTCGGTTGGTGCCACATCGCGCCGCGCGCGGAGATCTCCAGGCTGGACGCATCGAAGCTGATCCGCCCGCTCGACGACCTTCCCGTCTGGAGCATCATCTGCGTGGTCGTACGCTCCGGGCACCGCAAGCAGGGGGTGACCGAGCAGCTGATCGAGGGAGCCGTGGCCCACGCCGCCTCGCGAGGCGCTCCCGGGTCGAGACCTACCCCGTCGATCCGCAGGGCCGGATGGACCTGACCATGGCGTTCGTCGGCACCCGGTCGATGTTCGAGCGGTGCGGCTTCGAGGTCGTCGGCGAGACCGACGCGGTCGCGAGCAAGATGCCGCGACTGATCATGCGACGGATGCTGACCGACTCCGGGACCGGCCGCGCTCGAGAAAGCCCGAGCCAGCCGCTCGCCAGCCCGATCAGGGCCATGCCCGCCACTCCGGTCGGGGCGAAGATGTGGTCCTGGTGGACCAGCACGGCCCCCAGGACGAGGGCGAGGCCAGGCAGCGCGACCAGCCCGCTGCGCCGCAGGGCGTCCACGGCGACCAGGACGGCGCACGCGATCAGCGCCCACGACCCGACCTCACCGATCCGACCGCCGATCGCGAACAGGAAGCGCACCTCGTCCGGTCGCGGCACGCCCTCCCCCAGCTCCCGGGTCACCCAGCCGGCACCGATGCCGCTGATGACGTCGAGGGCCGAGTAGGCGGTGGCATAGACGTACGCCGCCAGCCGCACTCCCCACGACACCGGGTCGACGCGCGTGCGCACGAGCGCCGCCAGCGCCAGGCCCACGAGCGGGAAGACGAAGAGGCCGGCCACGTGCAAGAAGGTCCATCGACCGGCCGACGCAGCCGTGAGCGAGTGCGGGTGGAACAGGCCGGCGCCGGCCAGGGCCAGCCCGGGCAGGGCGAGCAGCACCGGGGCACGGAGGCGATCGGGCCTCGGTTCACGCCACCGACGGTAACCCCCGGGTCAGCTGCTGACGCGCATGTCCTCGGTTGGCGTGCAGCACGGGCACCAGCAGCAGGGTCGGCAGCAGCAGCAGCGGCACCACCAGCAGCGCGCGCAGGGTGCCGACCTCGTCGCCGACCAGCCCCAGCAACGGCGGGCCACCGAGGAACGCGGTGTAGCCGATCACCGCGACCACGCTCACCCGCACCGCCGCGTGCGCCTCGTCGTCGGCCGCCGCGCTCATCCCGACCGGGAAGCCCAGCGACGCACCGAGGCCCCACAGCGCGACGCCGATGATGGCCACCAGCCGGAGCCGGCCAGCACGGCCAGGCCGGCGCCGACCACGGCGAGGCCGATGGTGCCGCTGAGCACCGGCACCCGGCCCACCGGTCCAACGCGACGGTGCCGGCGGTGCGGCCGACGGTCATGCCCACCACGAAGACAGCGAAGACCGCCGCGCCGGCGGCCTCGCTCAGGTCCCGTCCGTCGATGAACGCGACGGCCAGCCAGTCGTTGGCCGCGCCCTCGGTGAACGCCGCCACCAGCACGAACAGCCCGATCAGCAGGGTGCGCGGCTCCCGCCACGCGCGGGCCGCCGAGATCGGGTGCTCCTCGTGCCTCTCGACGATGGGCAAGAACTCCGGGCGACGTGCGCCAGACGAGCACCAGGGACAAGGTGCCGTTCTCCTTGGTGGCGCTGGGCGGGCCCGCGGCCCTGGCGCTGGGCGTGGTGGGTTGCGGCGGCGGCGGTGGCTACGGCAGTGAGGCCGACTACTGCAGCACCTCTGCCCGCAAGGCCTGGTTGTACGACTACATGCAGGACTGGTACTTCTGGTACGCCATCAGCCCCCGCCCGGCGCCTGAGGCCTACGCCAGCCTGGACAGTTACTTTGGCGCTTTGCTCTACACCGGCACTGACAACAACTTCCCCGCCGACCGCTGGAGCAGTTACACCTCCACCAGCAATTACGACCTGTTCCTGACCCGGAGGGCCGCGCGTTGGGTTATGGCGCGATGGTGGCCGGCATCGAGGTGGAGGGGCGGCCCGACCTGCCGCTGTACATCCGCTACATCGAGCCGGGTTCACCCGCGGCGCTGGCGGGCCTGGTCCGGGGTGACCAGATCCTGACGGTCAATGGTCGCAGCGCAGCCAGCATGATCGCGGCGAACGACTACAGCGCCTTGAGCGCCTTGCTGCCGGGCGACACCGCCGCAGTCCAGGTGCGAAATGCCGGCGGCGACCGCAGCGTGGTCCTGCTTTTACGGGGTCTACTCTTCCGTTTTGTATTTCAAAACTAAAGGCATCGTCAATAACATTTGCCGCTTTCTCCGTATCCGCTTCATTAATGCCCACACAAATTGAATGTTCAGAAGAACTTTGGGTAATGAGGATTACGTTCACCTGTTCACTTGCCAATGCTTCAAACAATCTCTTTGAAAAACCAGGAATGCCTACCATACCACTACCTTCCAGACTTAAGAGGCTGATTTTATTAATACTGGAAATACCCCGGATAAAACTATCAGAAGCTGCCGAAACATTTTCAATTAAAGTGCCATATTCTTCCGGTGCAAACGTATTCTTAATCCATACCGGAATATTTTTACTCATCACCGGCTGTATGGTAGGCGGATAAATAATCTTGGCACCAAAATGAGAAAGTTCCATGGCTTCCTGGTAGGATATCCGCTGGATGGGCCTCGCATTCTGAACGAGACGGGGATCTGCGGTCATCATACCACTTACATCGGTCCATATTTCCAGTACAGAAGCCTGTGTGGCTGCTGCAAAAATAGCCGCGGTATAATCTGAACCCCCTCTGCCCAGCGTGGTGGTTCGTTGGTTACTGTCGCTGGCAATAAAACCAGGTGCAACATATAAGCGACTGGGGTGTTCCTTCAGAAACTGTTGTATACTTTTTTCTGTGGCTTCAATATCCACTGCAGCGTTTCCATAATGGCTGTTCGTGCGAATGCAAATCCTTGCGTCCATCCATACATGTTCAACAGACAGGGCTTGTAAGGATGCAGCAATAATCAGTGAGGATAACAACTCTCCATAACTTACCATTCTGTCTTTGGTTCTGGGGGAGAGTTCATTTAGTAAAAAGAGTCCGTCACAAATACCTTCCAGTTCATTAAAATGCTGTTTCACCAGGCTGAGTGTGGCACTCTGCTGCTGGATGGGTAAAAGTTCCCGGACTGCATCCAGGTGACGATTTTCCATCTGCTTGAGCAATTCTTTATAGGCTTCATTACCAGCTGCAGCCAGGGCACCCGTTTCCAGTAAATTGTCGGTAACCCCGCCCATGGCAGAAACCACCAGAATGGTATTTTCTTTTTGGGTTGCCTCCTGTACTATGTTGATTACTTTGCGTATGTTGGCAGCATTGGCTACTGAGCTGCCCCCGAATTTTAGAACCTGCATATGCGTAACGTATTTCGCTGAATGAGTATGAATGGATTTATTATACAGCTGCTCTCTTTTTTAATGCAGCCCTGAAAAGCCCCTTGGTGATATGAAGTATGATTACCCTTTACAGGGTGGTAATTGCCGTAATTGGAGTGGAGGTTACCGTGAAAGATTTACTGAGGTTTATAAGTAGGCTTACTGGTTTCATAATCTGCTGTGGTTGTATGAAGATAGTATATTTCTGTTTGCCTTACACCAGGTATCCAAACAGGTTATCGTTTTGTTTTAATTCTGTATAGTTGATATGAAATTTGTTGAGGTTTTCCAGTAAAAGGGCATAATCGCCCCTGCATTTGAGTTCAATTCCCACCATTGCCGGACCGGTTTCCTTATTGTGTTTCTGCATATATTCGAACCGCGTAATATCATCATCGGGACCCAAAACATGGTTTACAAATTCCTTCAGGGCACCTGGCCGCTGGGCGAAACGGATAAGGAAGTAATGCTTCAGTCCTTCATATTGTAAGGAACGTTCCTTGATTTCCTGCATGCGGTCGATGTCATTGTTGCTTCCGCTTACAATACAAACCACATTCTTTCCTTTAATTACTTCTGCATAGTCATCCAATGCCGCAATAGACAAAGCCCCTGCCGGTTCTACTACTATGGCATCTTCGTTATACAATTGCAAAATGGTAGAACAAACCTTGCCTTCAGGAATCAGGTGCATATCATCCAGTACTTCCCGGCAAATGGGAAAAGTAATATCGCCTACCCTTTTTACGGCAGCGCCATCCACAAAACGTTCGATATTATCCAGTGTCACAGGATGGTTAGCCTTCAGTGCCTCAAACATAGAAGGGGCACCTTCGGGTTCCAGTCCGATAATTTTAGTTTTAGGGGAAAAGGTTTTAAAAAAACTACCTACCCCGGCACTTAACCCCCCACCTCCCACCGGCATAAAAAGAAAGTCTATATCAGATTGTGCTTCCAGAATTTCTATGCCTACTGTAGCCTGGCCTTCGATAATCCTGATATCATCAAAAGGGGGAATGAAAGTCATACCGTTATCTTCAGTATATTTCCGGGCAGCTATTGCGCAATCATCATAGGTATCTCCGGTAAGTTTAATTTCAATAAAATTTTCCCCAAACATTTTGGTCTGGGTAACTTTTTGGTTGGGTGTGATGATGGGCATGAACACCACTCCTTTTACATTCAGTTTTTTGCAACTGTAAGCAAATCCCTGGGCATGGTTGCCTGCACTGGCGCAAACCACTCCTTTTGCGAGTTGCTCCTGCGGCAGGCTGCTCATCATATTGTAAGCACCCCGTAGCTTATACGATCTTACGATCTGGAGGTCTTCCCTTTTCAGAAATACATTACACTGGTATTTACGGGAAAGGTTGCTGTTGAAGGTCAACGGTGTCCTGTTCACAATTTTCTGCAGTCTTTCCCTTGCCGAATGGAAATCGAGTGTATGTATCGCTGATGTAGTGGACTCTTGCATACCTTTTAAATTGGGCCCTCCTCTATGCTTTCTAAAAGCCCAGAGGAGGGCTGCATGTTTTATTTAGCCGGATCCTGGTTTTCAGGCCTTAGGCTTCTTACTGTTTTACCTGCCTGCCACAGTTCGCTGTCGCGCAGTTCTTTTAATTCTACTTCCAGTTTTTCGCGGTAATCGGCTTTGCTATTGCTTTCGATCGATTTGGCAGCTTCTTTGCCGGCAGCAACACTTTCATACAAATCAGTGAATACAGGTAAGGTTGCATCGCGGAATTTTTTCCACCAGTCCAATGCACCTCTTTGTGCAGTGGTAGAACAGTTGGCATACATCCAGTCCATACCATTTTCTGCAACCAATGGCATCAGCGATTGGGTAAGTTCTTCCACGGTTTCATTGAAAGCTTCAGAAGGAGAATGTCCGTTAGACCTTAATACTTCATATTGTGCAGCAAAAATTCCCTGTATGGCACCCATGAGTGTTCCCCGCTCACCGGTCAGATCACTGAATACTTCTTTTTTGAAATCGGTTTCGAACAGGTAACCGCTACCAATGGCTATCCCCAGTGATGCCACCCTGTCGAAGGCATTACCGGTAGCATCCTGGAATATGGCATAACTGCTGTTAAGCCCCCGGCCCTGTAAAAACATTCTGCGCAATGAGGTACCCGAACCTTTTGGCGCTACCAGAAATACATCCACATCTGCCGGAGGAATGATTCCGGTCTGGTCATTATAGGTAATGCCAAAGCCATGAGAAAAATACAAGGCTTTACCGGGTGTCAGGTGTTTTTTGACAGTGGGCCACATGGCAATTTGTGCCGCATCACTCAACAAATAACAGATGATGGTTCCTTTTTCCAAAGCTTCTTCAATTTCAAATAAGGATTGACCGGGCACAAAACCATCTTTTACCGCTTTGTCCCAACTTTTAGAGTTTTTTCTTTGTCCCACAATCACATTGATTCCGTTCTCTTTTTGGTTCAATGCCTGTCCGGGGCCCTGTACACCGTAGCCGATAACCGCTACCACTTCATCCTTAAGCACTTCCTGTGCCCTGGAGAGGGGGAATTCGTCCCTTGTAACAACATTTTCTTCAACTCCACCGAATGTTAGCTTTGCCATAGTTTTTGTTTTTTCGCCCTGTCTTTTAGGTATGTATCAGGGTTTGATGATTATTAAATAGTACAATGGTTATGTTTGTCAATTCTGTTTAAACAACTTTTTTACATAGTAAACACTTCATCCTGCCTGTCCAGGAATTCATTATCCAGCATATCATCTGCAGGTTCTGTTTTTTCGAATTCCCTTAGTTTTTCATGAAACCCTTTGCTGTCCTTGATAATAGCGACCCTGGCACTTCTTACAAATTCTATCAGCCCATAAGGCGCCAATACCTCAACCAGTTTATCTGTTTCCTCCCTGTGACCACTGGTTTCAAAAATGGTATAGTCTTTTCTGATCACAACCGCTCTTGCACCGTGCTCACGCAACAGTCTTTCCACTTTTACTTTTTCAGCTATCTCATCTGTGGGCACTTTATACAGGGCCAGTTCCTGCCAGATGATTTCTTCATTAGTATTATAATAGGCTTTCAACACTTCCACCTGTTTCTCAATCTGTCGCGCCAGTTTACGCACCACTTCTTCTGTTTCGTTGATTACAATATTAAACCTGTGAATACCCGCTGCTTCCGAAGGAGAAGTATTGAGGCTTTCAATATTGATTTTACGGCGCGAGAAAATAGTAGCAATCCGCACGAGCAGACCGATATGATTCTCGGCATAAACAGTAATGGTATATTCTATTTTCATAACGATTTCCCCGGTAGTTAGATGCTTACCGGATAAAGTTTTATTCAATTTATTTTAACCTGATTTCACTTACGCTACAACCCTGGGGTACCATAGGAAATACATTGTTTTCCTTACCCACCATTACTTCCAGCAAAAAGGAACCTTCATGTTGCAGCATTTTCTGCAATGCTTCTTTCAGGTCTTTGCGTTCATTTACTTTCTGTCCTTCAATACCATATCCTTTTGCCACCATCACATAATCCGGACTGGCTATGTCAACAAAAGAATAGCGTTTGTCATTAAACAATTGCTGCCATTGCCGCACCATGCCCAGGAATTCATTATTGAGGATTAATATTTTCACATTGAGCTTTGTTTGCATGATGGTGCCGAGTTCCTGTATGGTCATCTGAACACCACCATCACCAATAACGGCTACCACTGTTCTGTGGGGAGCACCAAACTTGGCACCGATGGCAGCAGGAAGTGCAAAGCCCATGGTTCCCAATCCACCGGAAGTGATATTACTTTTCGATTCATTGAATTTGGCATACCGGCAGGCTACCATCTGGTGCTGGCCAACATCGGTTACGATAATGGCATTGCCCCCGGTGAGTTCATTGAGGTTACGGATGACTTCACCCATGGTTAACTTATCAGTGGAAGGATGTAATTCCTCATGGATAACTTCTTTCAGTTCCTCTTTATCGCATTCACGGAACCTGTCTACCCAGGCAGGATAAACTTTGGCTTCCACCAGTTTGGTAAGTAGCGGAAGGGTTTCTTTACAATCGCCCCAAACACCTACCGTTGCTTTTACATTCTTGTCAATTTCAGATGGGTCAATATCCAGGTGTATCACTTTTGCCTGTTTGGCATACTTGTCCAACCGGCCGGTAACGCGGTCGTCAAAACGCATACCTACTGCAATCAATACATCACATTCATTGGTGAGCACATTGGGTCCGTAATTACCATGCATACCCAGCATGCCCACATTAAGGGGATGGTCAGTTGGCAAGGCACTTAGTCCCAAAATGGTCCATGCAGCAGGTATTCCGGCTTTCTCAATAAAATTTTTGAATTCTTTTTCGGCTTTCCCCAGGATAACTCCCTGTCCAAAAATCACAAAAGGTTTTTGGGCGGCATTAATCAGTTTAGCTGCTTCGGCTATGTACTCCATCCGGAGGATGGGCTTGGGACGGTAGCTGCGAATATGGATACAGGTTTCATACCCTTCATAGTCGAACTTTTGAATCTGCGCATTTTTGGTGATATCAATCAGTACCGGACCTGGCCTGCCTGTTCTGGCAATGTAAAAGGCCTTGGCCAGTACGCCGGGAATTTCAGTTGCATCTGTAACCTGGTAATTCCATTTGGTTACGGGGGTAGTGATATTGATAACATCTGTTTCCTGAAAAGCATCAGTACCCAGCAAATGCGCAAATACCTGACCGGTAATCGCCACCAGTGGGGTACTGTCAATCATGGCATCAGCCAGACCGGTTACCAGATTGGTTGCGCCTGGTCCGCTGGTAGCAAATACCACACCTACATTTCCCGATGCGCGGGCATATCCCTGTGCGGCGTGTATGCCCCCCTGTTCATGCCTCACAAGGATGTGTTTTAACTTATCGTGGTAATCATACAATGCATCATAGATAGGCATAATGGCGCCGCCGGGATAACCGAATACGGTTGTAACCCTTTCGGCAATACAAGCTTCCAGCACTGCCTGGGATCCACTGATAACTATTGGTTCAGGTTTTTTAATTACCTGGGTTGGCAGTGGTGCCGTTTTTTTTACTTCTTCGATGGTACGCATACAATTCCATTTAAACTGTTAGATATGTCCCGTTGCTCAGGGCATATCGGTAACACAGCCCTGTGATGCATCTTTTACCTGCTGTGCATATTTGAATAATAATCCTTTGGTTGCTTTCAGGGCCGGCTGTTTCCAGGCCTGTCTGCGCAAACGGATTTCATCTTCTGTTACTTTTAATGTCATTTTTTTCGTTGCCACATTCAATTCAATAACATCATCGTCCTTTACCAATCCTATCAATCCGCCATTAAATGCTTCAGGAGTAATATGTCCTACCACAAACCCATGTGTTCCGCCACTGAAACGGCCATCGGTTATCAATGCCACAGACTTGCCTAATCCCGCACCAATGATGGCTGATGTGGGCTTAAGCATTTCGGGCATACCCGGTGCGCCTCTGGGACCGACCTGCCTGATTACCACTACATCTCCTTTTTTAATCTTACCCGAATTAATTCCGGCTATAAGTTCCTGTTCGCCATCAAATACCCGGGCAGGACCTTCAAACAGTTCTCCTTCCTTACCCGAAATTTTAGCCACACTTCCTCCCTCAGCCAGGTTCCCATACAGTATCTGCAAATGACCTGTGGCTTTAATGGGATTGTCTGTGGGCAGCATTATTTTTTGCTGATCAAAATCCAGGTCAGGAACATTAGCCAGGTTTTCTGAGATAGTTTTTCCGGTAACCGTCAGGCAATCTCCGTGTAACATCCCTTTCTTCAGCAGGTATTTCATCACTGCCGGTACCCCTCCATACTGGTGCAGGTCCTGCATCAGGTATTTTCCACTGGGCTTGAAATCTGCCAGTACGGGAACTTTATCACTGATGGTTTGGAAATCATCCAGTGTCAATGGCAGATCCACACTCTTCGCCATGGCTATAAGGTGTAATACCGCATTGGTGCTTCC
Organism: uncultured Bacteroidota bacterium; assembly: GCA_963750825.1. GTDB lineage: Bacteria > Bacteroidota > Bacteroidia > Chitinophagales > Chitinophagaceae > Sediminibacterium. Next base: position 10,315 of record CAVVSL010000029.1, read on the forward strand.
TCCCAATACCATCACTAACGTAATGGCATTTTCAAATGCCTTGCGGGTCATGATATCAGATGGTTTGATGTCTTTTTCCAATAATAACCGGATGGCTTTTCCGGCATCCATGCATTCCTGTTTCTTCTCCTCACTTAATGCGGGATTGGATGAGGAGAATGGCAGACTCATACCCAGTGCCTCGATAGCCGAGGCCATGGTATTGGCTGTATACATTCCTCCACAGGCTCCTGCTCCTGGGCAAGCATGCTTGATGATGCCTTTGAAATCAGCTTCTGATAACTGACCCGCCAGTTTTTGTCCCAACGCTTCAAAAGCAGAAACAATGTTAAGGTCCTGCCCATTGTAATGGCCGGCCGCAATCGTACCGCCATAAACCATAATGGAGGGCCGGTTCAATCGTCCCATGGCCATTACAGAGCCGGGCATATTTTTGTCACAGCCCGGCAGTGCAATAATTCCATCATAATATTGTGCACCGCAAACAGCTTCAATAGAATCGGCAATGATGTCCCGGCTAACCAGTGAATAACGCATGCCATCGGTTCCATTACTCATGCCATCACTAACACCGATGGTATTGAAGACCAGGCCTACCATATCATTGTCCCACACACCCTGCTTCACCAGTTTGGCCAGGTCATTAAGGTGCATGTTACAGGTGTTGCCATCATATCCCATACTCACCACTCCCACCTGTGGTTTGGCGAGGTCCTCATCTGTGAGACCGATACCGTATAGCATGGCCTGTGCGGCAGGTTGGGTGCTGTCCTGTGTAAGTGTTTTACTGTATTTGTTTAATTCGTTAGGCATTGGGTTATTTGATTTTAGGCTACCCCCAGTATTTCTTTTTTCAGTTCCAGCTTATTGTCTACAATCAATTGCTGGTAACATTCCTGTACCAGGCTACTCCGGGTCTCCTCCCAGGGTTTGGTAAATGATTGGTTATCGAGAGAATCGAGGCCGATGATTTCGGCGGCTGTGCCACAGAAAAAAGCCGCATCAGCTCCATACATTTCTTCTTTGGTAAACCTTTTCTGTTCAACGGGAATATGCAGCAATTCAGCGATTTCCAGTACAGTGGCCCTTGTAATGCCGGGGAGAATATTACCCGGTGCCGGTGTAAATAATTTGCCTCCCATTTCATAAAATACATTGGCTCCCGGTGCTTCTGCTACAAAGCCATTCATATCATTCAACAGGGCTTCATCATAACCGTTGGCTTTTGCTTCCTGGCTGGCCAGTATCGAATTCACATAATGGCCGGCTGCTTTGGCATGAATCTTAAAGCCCCTGGGATTGGGCCTTTCAAAAGAAGAAGTCATCACTTTCAATCGCTTATCGCCCAGGAATGGGGCCATCTCCCAGGCTTCTATCACCAGAAAGGATTCTGTATTCAGGGCAAAGCTCATATTGGCAGGTGCATACACAACAGGTCGTATATAGGCATCCTGTAAGTTGTTGCGCTGTAACAATTCGTAAGTAATGGCAATCAGTTCCTCTGTCTGCCATTCATAGGGCATATTCAATGCCTCAGCAGAAGCCTTTAACCTGTTGAAATGTTCAACAGGTTTGAAAATTTTAGTCTGGTCATTGATGGTTTTATAAGAACGAATGCCCTCGAAAACAGAATACCCATAATGCAATGACTGGCTGTAATAATCCATTTTTGCCTCAGCAGCCAATACGTATTCACCGTTGAGGTATAAGAGTGTATTTTGATGGTAGTACTTTGTCATGACCTGTTTTTTGTTTTTGTTTTTTGTTGTATTTGAGAGAATAAAAAAGCCCCGTCTTTCTGGAGGCGGGGCTTTTATGTTAAGTAATTTTTACCTGTTTAAATGCATCCTCCGGATAACGTGGGAATAATAATGACAATCACCACATTGGCTATTGTGGTAGCGGTAATGATTGTAAAAATTCTTTTCGTTTGCATGAAAAATGCTTTCAACGAAAATACTTATACCCTCTCAAAAAACAAAGAACTATGTTACCTATTTTATGGCTTTTCGGGTTTTGTTTACAAACCCTTGTTAGTTTAAATAATGGTTGACTGGTTTAGATTTGCACTGCTTGTACGGTTGTCGGTGGCTGCATATCTGTTTATATGATCGGTAATCAAATCTCCGATAGCAGATGTAGCATAATTGTTTATCGGGTCAATATCCCGGGCCACAAAACCATTTGCCAGTGTCCAGTTTACCGCTTCTCGCACTGCAGCTGCTTCTGCTGTCATCCCGAAATGATCCAGCAGCATGGCTGCCGACAATATAGAACCCAGAGGATTGGCAATGTCCTTCCCCGCTGCCTGTGGATAGGATCCGTGAATGGGTTCAAACAAAGCAGTAGTATTACCCACTGATGCTGAAGGCAACAGACCCAGTGAGCCACTGAGTACACTTGCCTCATCACTGATGATGTCACCAAACATGTTTTCCGTTAATATCACATCAAACTGGGCAGGATTAAGGATAATCTGCATGGCAGCATTATCCACAAACATATAATCTACCGATACATCACTATATTCAACAGCTATCTCCTGTACTACTTTTCTCCACAAACGGGAAGTCTCCAGCACATTGGCCTTATCTACCAGGGTCAGCTTTTTTCGCCTGTTAAGCGCATACTGAAATGCCAGGTGCGTTACTCTTTCAATTTCATGGCGGTTATAGGCACATAAGTCTGAAGCATAGGATCCGTCTTCACTCAATTCTTTTTTGCCAAAATAAATGCCTCCGGTGAGTTCTCTGAAAATTATAAAGTCAACGCCTTTCAATTGTTTCCCTTTCAATGGAGACAAATGCTGGAGGGATGCATACGTATTGATGGGTCTGATATTCGCGAATAGCTGTAATTCTTTTCTCAGTTTCAGCAATCCCTGCTCAGGTCTTACTTTGGCAGTGGGATCGTTATCGTATTTGGGATGACCAATGGCTCCGAATAGAATCGCATCACTGTTCAGGCAGGTGGCAATGGTTTCATCGGGAAGGGGATTGCCGGTCTTATCGATGGCATCGGCGCCCATAATGCCTTCTTCATAGGTAAACTCGTGTCCGAATCTCCCGGCAATGGCATTTAATATTTTTACAGATTCTCTGGTTACTTCCGGGCCAATACCGTCGCCAAAAATCAGCGCTATTTTTTTATTCATACAAGTTTACCCTTTCGGTTTCGTTTTTAGTTTTGTTCAATTTGTAACCCTTCACTTTCTCATCTCGCCGCCTCATAGGATTCAATGGCATCTTGGATACTCAAAAGATAATCTATGTCATCATAGCCGTTAAGTAAGCAGGTTTTTTTATAATGATTGATGTCGAAAAATTCCTGTTCACCGGTAGCACTGATAGTAATGGTTTGCTTATCTACATCTATGTGAAGTGTTGCTTCATTGTTTAAGGCAAACAGTTTGGCCAGGAAACTGTCACTTACTTTTACAGGTAACACTCCATTATTAAGTGCATTGTTCCGGAAGATGTCTGCGAAGAAACTGGACACTACCGCCTTGAAGCCATAATCTTTCAAAGCCCATGCTGCATGTTCGCGCGAGGAACCACATCCGAAATTTTTACCCGCCACCAATATCTCTCCGGTAAACTGAGACTGGTTCAATACAAATTCTTTTTTGGGTTGCTGCTCATCATTGTTTTCATAACGCCAGTCGCGAAAAAGGTTTTTGCCGAATCCATCCCTGGTAGTTGCTTTTAAAAACCGGGCAGGGATTATTTGGTCCGTATCCACGTTTTCAATGGGTAGCGGTACAAACCTTCCTTTTATTGCTGTTAAACCCTTCATATTTTCTTTCCTTTTTTATTACTGCTTATTGGGTTTTATTATCCAATGGGTACCATGGTTCTAACATCAGTAACCACGCCCGTGATGGCGGCCGCTGCTGCGGTAAGCGGACTGGCCAGCAAGGTTCTTGCTCCGGCGCCCTGTCTTCCTTCAAAATTCCGGTTACTCGTACTTATGCAATATTCGCCTGCCGGAATTTTATCTTCATTCATACCCAGGCAGGCACTGCAACCCGCCTGTCTGATTTCAAATCCTGCTTCGGTAAAAATTTTATCAAGGCCTTCTTCATACACCTGCCTGGCCACCTGTTGTGATCCGGGAACAATCATCACTTTCACATCTTTATTCTTTTGTCTTCCTTTTACCAGCCCCGCTACCAGTCGCAGGTCTTCGATGCGGGAATTGGTACAACTGCCTATGAATACATGCTGCACCGGCATCCCCAGCAATGAACTGCCTTCTTTCAGTCCCATATAGTGAAGGGCTTTGATAATATTTTTTCTTTCCCCCTCATCAGGAATGGCATCAGTAACGGGAATGTGACCATTGATAGTTATTCCCAAACCGGGATTGGTTCCATAGGTAATCATGGGTTCTATATCGGCTGCATTGATCTCCATTTCAATATCAAACTGTGCATCAGCGTCACTATAGAGTTCTTTCCATTCTTTTAGTTTGGTTTCCCATTGTTCACCCTCCGGTGCAAACTGCCTTCCTTTGATATAGTCAAAAGTGGTTTCATCAGGTGCAATCATTCCGCCACGGGCCCCCATTTCAATACTCATGTTACAAATGGTCATTCTTGCTTCCATGGACAAAGCACGGATGGCAGAGCCTGCATACTCTACAAAATAACCCGTAGCACCGCTGGTGCTGATTTTAGAGATGATATAGAGAATGATATCTTTTGAAACCACTCCTGAAGCCAGTTCACCCTCAATATTGATCCGCATCTGTTTCGGCTTACTCTGCAGCAGACACTGGGAAGCAAATACCATTTCCACTTCACTGGTTCCGATACCAAATGCGATGGCCCCAAAAGCTCCGTGCGTACTGGTATGGCTGTCGCCGCATACAATGGTCATGCCCGGCTGTGTAATGCCCAGCTCCGGACCTATTACATGCACAATACCCTGAAAGCGATGTCCGAGTCCATACAATTCAATATGGTGATTACTGCAATTTTCGATCAATTGATTTACCTGTAAACGGGAGAGTTCGTCCTTTATGGGCAGGTGCTGGTTCAGGGTGGGCACATTATGGTCTGCTGTAGCCACAACCTGCTGTGGGCGTAACACTGTGAGTCCTCTTTTTTCAATGCCATGAAAAGCCTGTGGGCTGGTCACTTCGTGGATGAAATGTTTATCGATGTATAAAACGGAGGGGCCGTCTTCCACTTCTTTCACTATGTGTTTTTCCCAGATTTTTTCAAATAATGTCTTTGCCATCTTGGTTAATTAAAGCGTGGTGCAGACGCACCACGCTACTAAAACTAAAACTATACTGATGAGAAAATCCTAAGCGATGACCGGCTCGGGGGTATATGCCCCCGCCAGTTGTAACAGATCATTTTCCCCTACCTCTTTTTTTCTGTCTGCGACCTGTAAAAACTGTTCATACAAAACGTCGATATCATTCCGGTTATAAGCATAACCGAGCTTTTGGAACCGGTGTGCCAGCGCACTGCGGCCGCTTCTGGCGGTTAACACAATTTTGCTTCCTTCAGCACCCACTTCTTCCGGATTGATGATTTCATAGGTAAGGGAATCTTTCAAAAAGCCATCCTGGTGTATTCCGGAAGAATGAGAAAATGCGTTCGCTCCCACGATGGCCTTATTGGGCTGTACGGGTACTCGCATGGTATCAGACACCTCCCTGCTCATCGGGTTCAGCATTTTTGAATTGATATTGGTATACAGGTTCAGTTGCTTGTGTTGTTTGATTACCATAACCACTTCTTCAAGGGATGTATTGCCCGCCCTTTCACCCAGTCCGTTAATGGTGCATTCTATCTGGCGGGCTCCACTGATTACCCCTGCTATAGAATTGGCGGTAGCCAGTCCCAGGTCATTATGGCAATGACAGGATATAATGGCCTTATCAATATTGGGAACATTGTTGATAAGGTATGCAATCTTATCCCCATACTGTTGGGGCAGGCAATACCCTGTTGTATCCGGGATATTTACTACTGTAGCCCCTGCCTTTATAACGGCTTCGATAATTCTGGCCAGGTATTCATTATCAGTGCGACCCGCATCTTCTGCATAAAACTCAATATCATCAGTGTAATTCCTGGCCCAGTTTACGGCCTGTATGGCCCTTTGCAGAATTTCATCCTGTGTAGCTTTGAATTTTGCCCTGATATGGTATTCAGAAGTTCCTATACCTGTATGGATCCTGGGGCGTTTGGCGTACTTCAGGGCCTCAGCAGCTACTTCAATATCCTTTTTCACCGCACGGCTAAGTCCGCAGACAGTGGCATTTTTAATAGCTTTTGCAATTTCTGAAACGGAGGCAAAGTCACCGGGACTAGATACGGGAAACCCAGCTTCAATAATATCCACACCCATTGCTTCGAGTTGTAATGCCAAAGCCAGTTTTTCTTTGGTATTAAGCTTACATCCCGGAACCTGCTCACCATCCCTCAGTGTTGTATCAAATATGTGTACCTGATCAGCCATTTATATTTATTTTGTAGCGTAGAAAGGAAAAAAGACAGGCCATTAACGGGTTATCGATTGCCTTTAATAACCAATCAATAGCCTGTCTTTTCCGAATTTAGCATTGATTACGGGGGTAACCTGACCAAAATTGAGGGTATTTTACACTCTTTAAAGGAGGTATGACAGGCTAAAACCCTTGCCAGTATTGGATTTTTGTACAAAATAATTACGATGCCCAACCGTTCCGCAGATAGTCTGTTTCAATTGATCCAATCCCTGGAAAGGTCAGAAAAACGCAATTTCAAACTGTATATGACCCGGAACTCTGCCTCCGGTGACCTGAAAGTGATTCAATTATTTGATGCTTTGGACAAAATGAAAGTGTATGACGAGGAAGCCCTGCTGGCTAAAAACCCTTCGATCCAAAAACAACAGCTTTCGAACCTGAAAGCCCATTTATACAAAGAGATTCTCACCAGCCTCCGGCTTTTGAACCAGGATGACAATATAGACCTTCAATTACATGAGCAACTGGACTTCGCCCGTCTCCTGTATAACAAGGGCCTGTATCACCAAAGTCTGAAAATTCTGGACCGCGTTAAAGACCTGGCCAAATTGAATAACCAGCACACTTACCTTTCACAGGCATTGTTTATGGAAAAAGGTATTGAGGCTTTACATATTACCAGAAGTATACAGGACAGGGCGGAGCAGCTTTGTAATGAAGTAGTGGAGGTGAACGAGCAGCTAAGTATTATTGGGAGGCTATCCAATATTTCCTTACAATTATACAGCTGGTATATTAAAAACGGGCACGCCCGGAATACAGAAGACACAAAAGCGGTTGATGCATTCTTACACAAAGAAGAAATCAGGGAAGCCCATAAACTTACCGGTTTTTATGAACGGCTGTATTTTTACCAGTGTCATTGCTGGCATGCTTTTATCACCCAGGATTTTCTTACCTATTATCGCTATTGCCAGAAATGGGTAGATCTTTTTAGCAGTAATCCAAGGATGATTGACATAGAGACCATGCACTATATTAAAGGATTGCATAACCTGATGGGGGCGCATTTTGACCTTCGCAATTTTCAGAAATTCAATGAGACCATTTGTCTTTTTGAAAAGTTTATGGAGATGCCTTCCATTGCGGGAAACCGGAATAACCAGATACAGTCTTTTGTGTACCTGAACATCTCCCGGTTGAATAAACATTTTATGGAGGGGACCTTCACTGAAGGGCTGGAACTGGTGCCTTATATCGAGGAAAAACTCTCGGAATATGAATTATACCTCGACAGACACAGGGTATTGGTATTTTATTACAAATTTGCGTCCCTGTATTTTGGTTCCGGAGATTTTGACAGGAGTATTGATTACCTGAATAAAATCATAAACTGGAAAGTTGACCTTCGTACGGACCTTCAGTGTTATGCAAGGCTTCTGCATTTGATAGCCCATTATGAGCTGGGTAATTATGAGTTATTACAATATTTGCTGAAGTCAGTTTACCGGTTCATGTACAAGATGCAGAACCTTAGTACTGTTGAGGAGGAGATTTTTGGATTCCTGAGAAACTCTTTCCGCTTGTCGCCAAAGCAGTTGAAACCACAGTTTATTTTGTTGCTGCCAGAACTTAAAAAACTGGAAAAAAACCGGTTAGAGAGCAGGGCCTTTATGTACCTGGATGTGATATCCTGGCTGGAAAGCAAAATCAATGACATTCCGGTTCAAAATGTGATCCGCCAGAAGTACCTGGATGCCAAAAGGAGTAACGGATAACCTATCTGTTTTATTTTTTTATATCATCGGTTATAGGGAAGCTTATACCGATGGTACATCCCTTTCCCGGGGCGGATGCAATATCCACTTCTCCGTTATACAGTTCCGTTCGGCTGATGATATTATAAATGCCTATTCCTTTTCTTTGCTGGTCTACCCTGAATCCAATGCCGTTGTCGGTTATTTTCAGTGAAATGCTATTATTAGTCCGTTTAAGTTCCAGTTTCACCTCTGATGCTTTCGCATGCTTAATAATATTGTTCAGCATTTCCTGTACAATCCGGAAAATATTAAGCTTGAATTCATACCGAATATCATCTTCGAAAAAGTTGTCGGCATTCAGTTCCAGCTGGAAACTATTGACAACAATTATATCATCAAAAAGTCCTTCGATGGCCTTACCCAGCCCGAAGTGTTTGATAAGGGGAGTAACCAGGTTTTGGGATAGTTTCCTGATCTCTTCAATAGCATTCAGGATAAAGGCAGATGTCTGTTTCAATAGTTCCCCATCATCCGGATATTTCTGCTGGGCAGAAGCAATGTACATCATAGCAACGGTGAGTTGCTGGTTTACATTATCGTGTAATTCAGTACTTATCTCGTTTCGCTCCTTTTCCTGAACCTGAATAGTTGCTTCGGTAATCTCTTTTTGTTTGAGTAATCTTTCCTCTTCCAGTTTTTCCTCCAGCCTTATTTTTTCGGTAATATTATTATGAATGCCCAAAACTGCGGAAGTGCCCTTGTAATCAATTTTATGGGAGGAAATATCCAGCACCATCATTTCACCATTCTTTTTCCTGTGATGCCATATACCGGATTTTTTCTGGATACCGGTTTCCAGGAACTCTTTCGCAAAGCCCCTGATCCTGTCGTGTTCATTCTCAGGCCTTAGTTCAATCATATTCATATGCAACAGTTCCTCTCTTGCATATCCATACTCTTCCTGTGCTATATCATTAACCTCCAGAATTTGGAGGGTATGTAAATCCCAAATGAATATGGGCATGGGGTTGTTGTAAAAAAGGTTACGGTAACTTTCATTGCTTTCCCGAAGGCTTTCGCGGATCCTGTTCCTTTCAATACTGTATTGGATGGATTTTGCCAGCAGGCGTTCATCAAATTCACCTTTGATCAGGTAATCCTGGGCACCATTTGCCATCGTTTCCAGCGCCAGGTCCGTATCGGCGAGGCCCGTTAGTACAATGATAGGCGTAACTGAGGAATAGTCCTGAACCTGGAAGAACGAGTTGAAACCCGAACTGTCTGGTAAGGATAAGTCGAGTAAGACCACACTGATTTCAGACTGGAATTCATTGAGTAGCTGAATGGTTTCTGCTGTGCTATAGGCTTTAAATACTCTTTCAAAGGGTAGTTTGGTAAGACGAAGGGTCTCTTCCAGTAAAAAAAGATCGCCGGGATTGTCTTCCACGATAAGAATAGAACGTAAACTGTTATTTTCCGGTAAAGCCATTTTACAAATTTAGTTTCCTGTTACAAATTCACTTACATAAAAACCGAGTCTTCCAGAAGTTTACTGATGGTAAAATAAAAACAACTCCCTTTTCCCGGTTCCGATTCAAGCCATATCCTGCCTTTATGTCTTTCTACAATTTTTTTACAAACAGCCAGACCTATGCCGGTTCCCCCATATTCATTCTTATGGTGTAATCTCTGAAACAGCACAAATATCTTTTCAAAAAACACTGGTTTGATCCCTATCCCATTATCCTGTATACTGAACTGGAAATAGTCGGGCGCTTCATTACAATGGATCGATATTCTGGGTGGTTCATTGCCTGCATACTTAAGGGCATTGCCAATAAGGTTCTGAAATAGCTGAAAGAGCTGGGTTTTATTGGCGAGTACCTGGGGAAGGTTACCAATGGTAATTACCCCTTTCATTTCTTCAAGACGGTCAAGAAATACATTGACTACCTCGTTTACCAGGTTATAGGTATTCACTTCCTCAAAATTTTCCTTGTTGGAACCAACTTTTGAATATTCCAGGAGGTCTTTAATCAATCTCTTCATCCTGTCGGCGCCATCCACCGCATAGTGTATGTATTGCTCGGCAGTCTCGTCCAGTTGGTCTTCATACTTTTTCTTGAACAGTTGCAGAAAGCTGCTAATCATCCTGAGCGGCTCCTGCATATCGTGAGAAGCGATATAGGCAAACCTTTCCAGTTCCACATTGGAAGCCGCCAGTTCATCGGCCCGTTGCTTTAGTTTGTTATTGAGTTCCAGCAACAGGGCTTCATTCTGTTTTCGTTCCGTGATATCCCTGGTTGCACCAATCATCCTTATGGCCTTACCATCCTCATTTCTGATAATATACCCCCTGTCGAAAACAAATGCATATTCTCCGTTTATTTTCCGGAACCTGTATTCATCCTCCCAATATTGATTAACCGGGTTTTCCAGATATGCTTTTTGTTTGGAAACTACCGATGTTTTTTCATCCGGATGAACCCTTTTCATCCAGAAATCCAGATCAGTGTCGGCTTCAGCAGGTTCATATCCGAATAAGATTTTCAGTCCCTTTCCGGTTCTCACCACTATGTTGGTGGTTAAATCCCAGTCCCAGATGGCATCATTCGTAGCCAGTGCAACAAGGTCATAGCTGCGGTTACTTTCTTTCACCGCTTCCAAGGACAATTTATTTTCGATGATGATGGTCAACAGATTCTTTGCCCTTTCCAATGTACTTTCTTCCTCAGGCGTTGGTGTTTTTATCCTGTTATAGTAAAGTGCAAAAGTTCCCAGTATGTTATTGGTTGAATCAAATATGGGAAATGACCAGCAGGCTTTTAATCCTTCCCTTAAGGCTAAGTGTTTGTAATCCGCCCACCGTATGTCTCTGGAAATATCAGTAACCACAACCTTTTCCTTCAGAAAAGCAGCTGTTCCACAGGATCCTGTATTTTTTCCGATTCTGACACCATCAATGGCCTGGGTATAACGTTTGGGTAAACTGGGTGAGGACCAGTTAAATAGCTGGTTCCCATTTAGCTTTAATACAGAGCAAATCATGCCGGGGTGTAACTTCTCCAGTTCAGACAAGTAAAAGTCGAGGGCTTTCTCAAAAGGTATCTCCTGCTTCGCATTCATTTCCAATACTTCTCTTTCCAGCTTTTGGAGTGATTGCAGATTTTTTACTTCGGTTACATCTTTAAAGTAAACGGAAATGGTATGTTCGGAGGGATATACACTTACATCTGCCCAAACCTTATAGGCAGGAAAATATTCACGGAAACGGATTGATTTTTTTTCGTTGAGGAGTACCTGGTAATTGGGATGCAATTTTAGCACTTCCAACTCAGGAAATTCATCCCAGATATTCTTACCCAAAAGATCACTTTCTTTTTTCCCAAGGATGGTTTCGGCTGCATTATTCCAAAACAATATTCCCCAGTTTCTGTCGATGATGATAAAACCATCCGTGATATTGTTCAGGACATTTTTCATGATTGCCCTGCTATCAGCTTTCTGTCCGGGAGTCTTTTGCATTTCTCCCGGCAATCCCTCCAGCTGCAATCCATTGGCTTTGAATTCCGAAATATCTTTTACCGATACTGCGCAATTCGAATCATCCGTTTCAATGTACAGGGTTATTTCAGCAGCAAACTGGTTATTGTTTTTCCGGATACCTGTACTTTTTTTGACAAGAACCCCATTTGTATGATTTTGCTGAAAGGTATCGGTAGTAAGTCCGGTGAGTGTATGTAAACCCTTTTGCCCCAACGCCCTGAATTCTTCTTCCGTGTATCCAAATAATTTACACGCAGCATTATTGGCTTCCAATAGGGTACCGTCCGATTGGATAATGAGCAATGCAGTTTGGGCAACATCCAGCAGGCATCTATAGAGAGAAGTTTTTACCATGACGGTCACATCGGATATTTGATTTTCCCAAATGCCTGTTTCAATAAGGACATCCGGAACAACTCAATTTCGGTAACATTTGCCTACCAGCCAAGAATTGTTTCCCAAATGGTTTCAGATGCCATTAATCAGGTTTGTATCGGCACTCAGTCAGAAAAAAATTATCGAAAACAAGATTATTTCTTCTGTTTCTCTGCATGTATTATTGAATAATTTCAGACGCTATAAATATTGCTAAAAATGTAGCTTACTAAAATTAAATTCTGGTATACCCGTACTCATTTTTTTTCAATAGTAGGATAACTGATACCCAACTGTTCCAAATAAGTCTTGTACCGTGAGGGATCGTAATAATACTTTTTCATCTGATCCCGGTATTTGTCCATGGTATCCTTATTGAGGTCAATGGCCGGCGGATCCGTTGCTTTGATAAAGGGTTTATAATGGGTGTCTTTGGTTTGTACATTGGTGAAATAAGATCTGGCCGAATCGAGTACCTTGGGGTCAGTGAACAAATCAATAAGCGTTAATGCGGTTGCTTTAGCACCAGCCAGTGATCCTTTGTGGGCAATGGGTGTTGCCATGGCAATAGCATCAGCCCAGTGATGGCCTTTGGTACCCGGGATATTGGCAGGATAGCGCAGCACTATGGTAGGCACATTCCAGGAAATATCGGCTATATCATCTGAACCGCCACCCCATGAAAAAGGGACAGAACCTTTCAAAGTATCTATTATATTTTTCAATCCTTTTATCTCTCTTCCGCTATTGTCTTTTTTGGGTGCTTCCACCAATTTTTGAACTGCCAGTGCCAATTCTTTATCGGCATCATCCCATTGGGGGAAACCAACTTTTTTAATGTTGGCATACATGGCTTCACCGAGAGCTTTGTTAAAATGCCCGGGCCATGCGGTACCGAGAATTTGGTAATTCATTTTCGTTTCTGTCATCATTGCCGCACCTTGTGCGATTCTGATTCCCGCATCGTACATACTCTGTATATCATCATAGGTACGTTCCCTAAAATAGTACCAGACACTTGCTTTGGATGGAACCACATTGGGCTGGTCGCCACCATCTGTAATCACATAATGTGATCGCTGGGTGGGTTTCAGGTGTTCCCGCTTAAAGTTCCACCCGATATCCATCAGTTCCACTGCGTCCAATGCGCTCTTACCCCGCCAGGGTGCACCTGCCGCATGAGCTGCATCTCCTTCAAAAGAAAATTTTACAGAAACCAGCCCATTACCGCCATTGTCACCATAGTCACAGCCAAAATCACTGCTAACATGGGTGAATATACAGGCGTCAATATTTTTAAAATATCCGTCCCGGATATACCATGCTTTACTGCCTACCAGTTCTTCGGCCACACCCGGCCATATTACCAAAGTACCGGCAATATTGTTTTTTTGCATCTGTTCTTTGGCAGCAATGGCCGCATAAATAATTACTGCCTGACCGGAATTATGTCCTTCACCGTGGCCCGGAGCCCCTTCAACAATCGGATCTTTGTAAGCCACCCCCGGTTTTTGAGAAGCTTTGGGGATACAATCAATATCACTGCCTAGGGCTATTACGGGACTTCCGTTTCCCCAACGGGCCATCCAGGCAGTTGGTATGCCTGAAATGCCTCTTTCTACTATAAACCCATTTTTCTCCAGGATACCTGTCAGGTATCGGGAGGTTTCCACTTCCTGAAACCCAAGTTCCCCAAAACTGAAAACCATGTCCACCATCTCCTGTATGGCTTTTGCATTAGCCTGTACGGAAGACATTACACCATTTTTAAGGTTATTAACCTTTTCAGTATTGTATTTCTGTGCCATCTGAGAATGGACTTTGCTTCCGGAGAAACAAAATAGGACCAGCAATAAACAAACAGTCATATTTGCGGCTGTTTTTTGATAAAGGGTCTGCATAGAATGATTTTTAGGGGCTATTGGATAAGGATTGATTCAGTTAGTATACTAAACATCCGAATAAACAAATTAGTTGTACATGCTTTCAATCGCATTTTTATACTTCTCCATCACCACTTTTCTTTTCAGGCTCATCTTTGGCGTCATTTCACCTGTTTCAATTGTCCATTCTCTGGGAAGGAGGATGAATTTCTTAACCTGCTCTACATGGTTGAAGAACTGGTTATATTCTTCTACCAGGCCCTTGTACATTTCCAGTACCTCAGGTAATTGTATTATGGCTTCATTACTTAGGTTATTGCCCAGTCCTTTACTCTTTACCCATTCAGTAAGTTGCACAAAAGCCGGAATGATCAGGGCGCCTACAAATTTTCTTTCGGAGCCCACTATCATTACCTGTTCAATCAGGGGACACTCTTTAAACTTGTTCTCAATGGGCTGTGGGGCTACATATTTACCCCCACTGGTTTTAAACAACTCTTTTTTACGGTCAGTAATTTTTAAAAATCGGCCTTCTTCAAATACGCCAATATCTCCTGTGTGCAACCATCCATCAATAACGGTTTCTGCGGTGAGGTCGGGCCTTTTGTAATACCCTTCCATCACGCAGGGACCAGACACACAAATTTCCCCGTCATCGGCCAGCTTAACAGTGATGCCATCAATTACAGGGCCTACCGTTCCAAATTTACTGCCTCCTTTTTCCTTTCGGTTAACAGAAATTACCGGGCTGTTTTCAGTTGGGCCATATCCTTCATATACCGGTATACCCGCAGCATTGAAAATCCGCAGTAATTTTACCTGGCAGGCAGCGCCTCCCGTTACCACATACGTAACTTCCCCCCCCAGTGCTTCCCGCCACTTGACAAATACAAGTTTATTGGCTATCGCCAGTTGTATATTATAGAGCAATCCCCCGCTTCTCCGGTTATCGTATTTCTCTGCGAGTCCTACAGCCCAGAAGAAAAGACTACGTTTCAGTCCTGTCAGTTCATTGCCTTTGGACATGATTCGTTCGAAAACTTTTTCCAATAACCTGGGCACTGTTGTAAAACCGTCGGGCTTCACTTCCCGAAGATTATCACCTATGGTTTCCAGGCTTTCTGCATAATAGATACTGATACCGCTATAGAGATAGATATAGGTACAGGCTTTTTCAAAAATATGGTTCAACGGTAAAAAACTAAGTACCCTTGTTTGCGGAGCATCTTCAAATGGGAAACTCTTTTTAGAAAAATAAACATTACTGTAAATATTCTGGTGGCTTAACATTACTCCTTTGGGGGTGCCTGTAGTGCCTGATGTGTAGATAATTGTAGCGAGGTGTGAAACAGGTATCTCAGCTTTTATGTCAGCCACTTTTTGTAAACCGTTTTCACTGGACATGTCGGTCACTTCGCTCCAGTGTGCAGCACCGGGTAATCTGTCGAAGGTAAAAATTCCTTTGATAGAGGGCACATCCATGGTAATAGTCCTTACCTTATCCAGCAAATCCTGGCTGCTCACAAAAATGTATTTGACCTTGGCATCATTCAGTATGAATGCCAGTTCGAGCGGGTTAGTAGTGGGATAAACTGGAACCAGTATGGCACCAATCTGTTGCACTGCCAGGTCTGTAAATACCCATTCGGGCCGGTTGTTACTGATGATGGCAATCTTGTCGCTCCCTTCCGGAGTATAATCGTGCCCACTGATTCCTAACTGAAGTAATCCGGCACTGAATCGGTTCACGGTTTCTGCCACTTCAGTAGTAGCATAAGTTTTCCATTCACCATCTTCTTTGGCAGCCAGCATATCTTGTTTGGGAAAGTGCTGCAGCTGGTGGTCAAGGCAGTCGAAGAGTCTTTTGGGAGTCATTGGCAATCTTTAAGGAATCAGGGAAATGGGGCAGATCAAATTTCTCCGTCTGCCTTTTTTTTCAATTTCTTGTATTCTTCCAGTGTGAGGTCTTTTTTATTGCCTCCATAAGCATCAAAATATTGAATGCCCAGTGCGAGGCCCCAACCCAGCATTACCCAAACAGGCCAGGGGTAATGGTTTGAACCGGGATCGCTGCCTCCTGTAAACCACCATATAGCCCACAAGAAAGCCACAATGGTTAAATAGCTATAAAGGTTTTTTCTGAAATTGGCTCTTTTGGTGGCCAATTTCCAGAGGTATTCATCATTAGGCGTTTCCATATGGTTCTATTTACTTTTCAAATTAAGCAAAAAACACAAATAAAAAGCCGGTATGCAGTATACCGGCCAAAACAATGCTGGATGTGAACCCATTTTGGATAATCAGGGTTTAAAATAATATTCATTTTTGGTCAGCTTAAATACCCGGCTCTGCTGAAACGCGGTATATCCTTCTGTTTCTTTGGGATGCTTTTTTTTCCAACCAGAATAGCTTTCAGGATCGAATAACCAGTAATGATATGCTTCAAAAAGTCCCTGGTTTAACAGGTATTGCAGGCGGTCAAATAAAGCGAAAGGATATTTTAACTGGTGTCCCTGTAACCAGGCAACCAAAAAACGGGTACGGATACTTACTACCTGATCAACAGTATTAACACCACTTATTGTCCCTGAAGGAATAACCAATAGCTCAAGCAAGGTCTTTTCAAACGCAGAAGTTTCTTTCAGTTGCAACAGTCTGGATTTTTCATTTGGGATTAACAATTTTGTAAAAACTTCCCATAATTGCTGCTTAACTTCCCCTGCTCTTTTGGAATAGCTTTCCAGGTTGAGAAAAATTTCTCCATACAATGCTGCCCTGATCCAGTTTTTGGTACGGACATAATAAAGGGTAGCATTGTAATAGTTACTACTATACTCAGGGGCCAGTTCTATTCCTCTCTCCCAATTTAGTATGGCTTCATCGGGCTTATTCAGCATTATCTGTAACTCGCCGTTTTCATTATACAATACACCACTGTTGGGAAATTTTTTTAACCCGTCACTGTATAATTTTTCGCAGTCTTTATAGGAGGCAATGGCTTTATAAGAAAGCCCCAGAATCTGGTAGGCCTGGGGATCAGCATCCTTCAATCCCGTCATGACCGAACCTTTTTCGATGGCCTTAGCAAAATCGCGCGCCAGGTAAAAGACATAGGAAAGGTCTTTCAGCACTTCCAGGTTTTGTGGTTCCTGTACACTTGCCCGGGTCAATAACTGTATGGCGTTTTCATTGTCACCCTGTTGCATGAGTGTCCTGGCTTTTTGCTGCAATTGTGCAGCAGAAGGTTGTTGCGCCATTGCAATATACA
Source organism: uncultured Bacteroidota bacterium (assembly GCA_963750825.1). Taxonomy (GTDB): domain Bacteria; phylum Bacteroidota; class Bacteroidia; order Chitinophagales; family Chitinophagaceae; genus Sediminibacterium. Next base: position 27,615 of record CAVVSL010000029.1, read on the forward strand.
TTCCGTTGATCAGCAGGCAAATTGTGAGCAGGTATTTCATGAAGCATTTACTTTTGTTAGCAGGTAACATTTCTACTCATCAATCAGGTGCGTAAGCAGGCCATCCCGGAGTTTGGGTTCAAACCAGGTACTTTTGGGAGGCATTACCTTGCCACTATCGGCTATCGCAAACAATTGTTCTATGGTTACGGGATAAATACTAAAAGCCACTGCCATCTCTCCGCTGTCGACCCTTCTTTCCAGTTCCTCCAAACCCCGGATACCGCCAACAAAGTCAATTCGTTTGTCCGTTCTTTGGTCTTTAATGCCCAACAGCTTATCCAGCACATTTTGCTGCAAAATAGACACGTCCAGTATACCTATGGGGTCATGGGTATAAGTGCCTTCTTTTGCCGTTAGTTTATACCAGTTTTGGTCCATATACATGCCGAAAGAATGGGGTGTATCGGGACGGTAGGCTTTTTTGTTGACCAGCTCCACCGAAAATTGTTTTCCCAGGTCTTTGATAAAATTTTTGGGCGTGTGGTTATTCAGGTCTTTAACTACCCTGTTATAGTCCATGATGTGTAACTGGCTGGCAGGAAACAGGGTGGTTAGGAAGTAATTGGCTCCTTCGGTGGCTGCGTCTCCCATTGCAGTACGGACCTTTGCTGCTGAGGCTGCACGATGATGCCCATCTGCGATATAGGTGCAGGGTACTTCTTTTTCAAAAATGCCGGTAATCTGGTCACACACTTTTTCATCACTCACAATCCAGATGCTATGCCTGACACCATCATCGGCCGTAAAGTCATATACGGCTGATTTGGTTGTCTTCCATTTATCAATGATGTCATTAATGGCTTTATTGTCCCGATAAGCCAGGAAAACATTGCCTGTTTGTGCTCCGGAAACCCGGATATGGTTAATCCTGTCCAGTTCCTTTTCAGGCCTGGTAAATTCATGTTTTTTGATAATGTCATTTTCATAGTCATCCACACTGCTAACACAAACGAGGCCCGTCTGGCTCCTGTCATTCATTACCAGCTGGTAAACATAATAACATGCTTTAGACTCTCTGAAAACAATCTCCCGGTTCATGAAGGCTTCGAGGTTTTGCCTGGCCTGGTCATACACACTTTTATCGTGAACATCTACACTTTCCGGAAGGTCTATTTCACTCTTAGTGATATGCAGGAATGAACTATGGTTTCCCTGAACTTCTTTCTTCGCCTCAGCGCTGCTGAGAACATCATAAGGTAAACTGGCCACTTGTTTTGCTAACTGTGCCTGGGGACGTAATGCTTTGAATGGTCGTATGCTTGCCATGTGACAAATATCAGTAAATAATTATAAAATAAAAGTTATGAATGATACCAGGGTAAGTTTTCAGGTAATTGCCCTAACAAACATTTGTAAAAATTTTTTAAAATAACTGCTTTTGGCTGCTGCGAGGGTAAATAAACCCATTCCAGTTATGGCACACAATATTCCGACAATTACGTCTAACAGGTAATGGTGACTGGTATATATCGCTGAAAACCAAATGCCTGGCATGAGTATGAAAAAAAATAAAGCAACACTTCGATGAATCTTTCTCTTCCTCACAAAATAAAATACAATTAAGGGATAAGCGGCATGTAATGAAGGCATGGCAGCAAATACATTAGAACTATGGCTGTAAAGTGCGTCAAATATACCCCAGCCGGTTAACTCGTCAAACCTGGCAAGCCCTGCCGTATTTCCCGGGGTATGGGTGATGAGTTCAAAACCATGCTGCTGCACATACCAGGGGGGGGCAGCCGGATAAATATAATAAATGGCAAATCCAATGAGGTTAACCAGCAGGAAACTAAGGGAAAAGCGGGCGAAGTCTTCCCGATCATGGAAGAATAAATACACCGCGAAAGCCAATGGTACCGGCACCCAGCACAAATAAAAAAAACCGGTTAGGATGTCCAGTACCGGATGGTGGTGCGATAACCAATACTCGTTGGGTGTTATTTTTCCTTCTACAGTTGTGATGCCGAAAATATATTTCTCTGCATTGTATAAGCTTTCAATATGTACCGGCTGGTACAGGTAATTGGGAAATGCCTTCATATAATCGAACAGTATCCAGAATAGGATAAATACCGAAAACCCAATAATAAATTTCCGGGTGATGTGTGCGGTAAAATAACAGATAATAAATAGTAAGACCAGATTAACCTGTTCCGGCCTGAAACCTATCAACCATCGGGATGCTGCTAAATATCCGATGGACAAAACAGCAGACAATAAAAAATGCCTTGGCGTATATAAATCGCGCTGGAAGATTGTCGGCAATTCAGCCATATCAGGGTTTAAAACGTTCCATCACTTCTTTTCCTGTTACCGGATCAATTCCTTTCATTTCCATGTACACCACGTTAGGCGACCAGAAAGAGCCTCCGTCTACTTTTACAAATATCCGGTTGAGCAAAGCCTGCTTCTGGTTGATATTTGCATACACATGGTATTTATTGTCATTGGGTGAATGCATTAAATAAAGACTTTGCTTGCGGTAGGAGACAAAATGCAGTTTATAACTGCCATTGGGTTGTGGTTGGGATTTTATGCCATAGGCAAAAATTCTTTGTATATAATTGAGTTCTTTCCGCACACCCCCTTCTTCAAAACGCAGCCAGAAAACATGCACGGGATCATCGGGAATGGGATTTCCATTTTTATCCAGATTGAGTTCACAAACAATGGTATTGGTATTGGATGTCCTTTGCAGGTAAAACAATTGTTTAGGGTTGCCATTGGGTACCGGAAATGAATCCTGCCGATCTCCCATAACAGAAGGTCCTGTCATTGGATGAAAACTCCCGGATAAAGAATTGTTGATAGAAGTGAATGCCATGCCAGATAGCACCAGCAATCCAAGATTTATAACGGCAATTTTTCCCGAAGCACTTTGTTTTTTTGAATGCTGTTCCATTCTTTCAGATAGAGTTTTTCTGGCACCCAACAACCTCCTCACAGCTGTAATATTGGTAAGCACCGCCATGATGGCCAGTGGCACTGTAAAAATAGACATGGTTTCCAGTATGTGAAATTTCACACCAGGTAGATACCATTTATAATCCCCCCCTATATAATAAGCAGTAATGCCACAAGCCATTGCCGTAACACCAATGGTTACAATCCTTTCAGGCCGTTGCATCAGGCCTTCCTTGCATTCGATGCCCAGTCCTTCTGCCCTTGCCCGGGTATAACTCACCATGATGGATCCGATTAGTGCGATAAAAGCGAAAATGGAACTCAGGAAATAATGATGCCCTACCAGGTAATAACATATCCCTAAAAACATCACCAGCTCACTATACCTGTCGAGGACAGAATCGTATAATGCGCCAAAAGTGGAGCTCATATTTCCCAGTCTGGCTACCTGTCCGTCGAGCATATCAAAAAGTCCTGCAAAAAGAATAAGGGTACCTGCCCAGCCCACATAGGAAAGGTCTCCCCGGTTTCCTTCTTCAGCTCCCATAACAAAAATAATCGCCACCCCCATATTTAACAGAAAGCCAATGGTTGTAACCATATTGGGGGTAAGCCCCAGCCTGATCAGGAGTTTGACAAAAGGGTCTACAATCGTATAAATGCCTTTTTGTAATTGTATACGTAGAGGAATTTTTTCCATTAACTACCAGCTTTACTTGACAAAGTACTAAAAATCAAATTTAAAACGGGCCCTTATTCCTATGGTAGCGATATAAGGATTCTCCGTATAGTTAAACCTTTTCACGAGATCCACTCTGATTAATTTGAATATATTGGCAATACCCACACTTCCTTCCACATAGGGTTTTTTGAACAAGGAAAAAGTAGTCGGTGCCCCTCCTAAAGTCGGATAACCTATCAGGGAGGGATCCAGGGAAGGATTGTTCTCATCCCGCACACCGCCCCATAATGTCTTCAAAGAAACGACTTCTCTTAGTTTCAGCTTTTTGAGCAGCGGAATCCTGTTGAAAAATAAACCATTAAAATGATGGTCCAGACTTAGGCTTACGTAATGATCACTTACAAACTCCTGGAAATTCATCAGGTTATACGAATTCAACTGATAGGCATAGGTTTGGTTGGCCCTGTGTATCGTCATCAAAGGATAGGGCAGCTTGCCAAAAATATATCCAGCCTCTGAAACCACATCGGTATAGCCCAACTGCGACAAATAGGCTCTTTTCTCAAAACGAAAATTGACGTTCTGGTAATTGTACTGGCTATTCATCAACCCCTTAACGCCGGCAATAAATCGCAGCGTAAATATGGGATATTTATTGATGATGGGGATACGGAATACTTTTCCCTGGTAAAACTGTTCATTGGGTGCCCAGCGAAGCTCTGCAGAAAATTCTGAAGTAATCAGTTTGTTTACATTTACGTTGGCACCGTTCTCTACTTTGGTATATATAATCGATCCGGCAGGTTCCTGTTTCCAGTTTTTGAAACCCAATGCATAAGAAAGCTTGCTCGGAAATTCATGCACGTATTCCAGTTTAAAATTGCTGTTGTACAACCACTTGTCGTTGTTACCCCTTTTGAAGGATAAGAGAAAATTGTCTTCCGAAACAAACTGGAGTTCCTGTCCTGGTATTTTGGTGTCGTGCTGGTAACTGGCCCTGATATAATTCAGCGGAAAAGTATAGATCGATTTATTATTCAGGGAATAAGTGGAACTGATGAAGTATTTCCATCTTTCATCCTTAAATCCATAGGCCCCATACCCTTCAAAATAAAGACGCTTACTCAGCTTTGGTGTGGTTCTTCCCCCCAGGCGAAGTTTGAATCCTTCTACAGGGTTAAAACTGTAAAAGGCTGCAGCGGGACCCAGTTCAAAAGGACCAAAGGAAGTATATCCGGATAAGAGAAAGGTAAGTATTGCCATGGTGCGCCTGAAAGAAGGCATTCTTTCCAGACTATCGATATTACTGTACACCCTTGATTCGAAAAGTGTTAATGAATCGTGGCGGTTATTTACCCAGAAACTATTTGTTTTGGATACGGGCGCTTCCATTTTTACCAGCGGAGGGCCATCGTATACAGAATCGGGTAAAGCTTTGTTGATCTGGAAGTTCTTGAAGGAAACCGTCCTCTCCCCAAAAAAACCACTTCCTGAATTTTGGGTGATACTGGCATCCGCCATAATGGTACTCTTGCTGAGGTGGTAACGGCTGTCTTCACTTTTGTCAAACTCAAGATCGATATGCAATTCCCGAACCCAGTTAAGATTGGCATTCCGGCTCAGGAACATATTCATTTTCTGCACAGCATAATTACCGTCGAGCGTAACCCACATGTTTCCCCTGAACAAAAGGTCATTGGTATTACGTGGGGTAAAGTAAAGTTTGATTAGTTTATTACCCAATTCATCCGTAATCGTATCCCTGATGTAAAACATGTAGAAAGTAGGCGCCAGGTCTGCAATGGGACTGAGGAACTGGTATGTAAACAAAGGGATGTCATTGTCATAAATGTCCACGTCCATGTAAAGCCGGTTCAGGTAGCTGCTTACTCCGGCGTTATCAATGTACTCTCCAAAATTTACCTGCTTCTCACCCACTACCACTGTCTTTGTCTTCTCCGGTTTTTTCCGGTAATACTTATTGGATAAGGTTTCTTCGAGGTAAACCGGCATCAGTGACTTTCCTTCAAAACGCGTCGTATCCCTGTTTTCAAACAGGAATTTATAATTCTTAAGGAGTTTGGAATTGGAAAGTTTATTGGAAACATTACTGAGTGATACAGACATCTTTTCGTATTGCTCATACTGCACATAATCGTAACGCTCAGCCCGATTCAGCGGTTTGTTGTTAATCACCCTTCTGATCAGCTCAACTGCCGGATTCCCTTTGTTACGGTATGGCGCTCTTTTGTTGGTGGTAACCGTCACGTTCATTATGGCCCTGGGGTCGGTTTCCATCTCCAAATTCAAAGTCTGCGTGGTACCCGGTGTCAGGGTCTTTACAATATTCTTATACCCCACATAGGTAACCAGCAGGGAATTTTCTTTTCCATTGGTTCGCAAAGTATACTGTCCAAGGCTGTCGGTAACCGTTCCCCTTCCCCCCTTGAATACCACACTCACATACTGTAAGGGTTGTTTACTGAACATGTCTTTTACCACCCCTGTTACTATGGTTTGTCCTATTCCCTCCAGGCTTAGGGATAACAGTATTAAGAAAAGGCTTATAGCCAGTTTACCACGTTTCATTATTCTTATTTAAAAACAAAATGCTTTTGCAGCATATAATTATATAGTGCACCCACTACAACAGATACGATAATTTTAGAGACCAGGTAACTGTATCCCGCATAATTGGTGAATAAAAACACACCTCCGGAGACCAATACCAGGTTACCTGTCCAAACCATCATGTATTTAACCGCCTGCCAGTGAATTCGCTTGTCCCGGGCATTAAACACCCACCTCCGGTTCATCGAAAAATTGACAAAACCGCCACTGATGGTGCCCAGGATACTTGCCAGCAGGTACCAGCAATGCACCCATTCTTTCAATACAATGGTAACAGCAAAATCTACCGCAGTTGCGGTAAAAGAGGCTGCCTGTGCTTTGATAAATGTTGCCATCTGTTAGATAATATTCAATAGTAGTAATCCCTGTAATACAAGATTGGTATATATACCTGCCAGCACATCGTCCATCATTACGCCCCATCCGCCTGGCAGGGATTCCATTCTCCTTATGTAAAAGGGTTTGGCTATGTCAAATACCCTGAACAGCAACAACCCCAACCCCATAGTGTTCAGTGATATGGGAATAAATAACAAGCCTATACACATTCCCGCCACTTCATCTATCACCACTTTGCTGCTATCCTTGCCCCAGTCTTTTTCTACCTTTGACGATGTAAACAACCCAATAATTACCACCCCCAGCGTTACCATACACATTTGCCAGAAAGCTCCCTCACGTGGCATCAGGTAATACCATCCTATCGTTGCCACCAGCGCTGCCAGGGTGCCTCCACCTTTCAGGTAGCCGATGCCCCAACAACTCGCAATGGCTTTGTATACTGTTATCATAATGCTTCCACCAGGTCCTGGTAATAATCAAGTCCCAGGTGCGTGATCAGGTCCTCACCCATCATATGCCGCAAAGTATTCTGCAACTTGATTAACTGCTTGAAAATATCGTGTTCGGGACGCAAACCGGGTGCGGTTTGCGGCGACTTGAAATAAAAAGATAACCACTCCTGTATCCCGTTCATATTGGCTCTTTTGGCCAGGTCCATAAACAAGGCAAGGTCTAATACAATCGGCGCGGCTAAAATGGAGTCGCGGCAAAGAAAATTGATCTTGATTTGCATGGAATAACCCAGCCATCCGAAAATGTCGATATTATCCCAGCTCTCTTTGTTATCACCATGGGGAGGGTAATAATTGATCCTCACTTTGTGGTAAAGATCCCCGTATAATTCAGGATTGATATCGGGGCGGAAAATGTCATCCAACACACTCAGCTTGGATACTTCTTTGGTCCGGAAATTATCCGGATCATCCAATACCAGACCATCGCGGTTACCCAGTATATTGGTGGAAAACCAACCTTTTACACCCAGTGCCCTTGCATGCAAACCGGGAGCCAGTATGGTTTTCATCAGGGTTTGTCCTGTTTTAAAATCCTTTCCGCCAATCGGCGTGCCTGTTTCCCTGGCCAGTTCCGTCATGGCTGGTATATCACAGGTAAGGTTCGGGGCACCATTGGCAAATGGCACACCAAGGCTCAGTGCGGCATATGCATAAATCATGCTGGGTGAAATGGCAGGATCGTTGTTCCTGAGCCCATCTTCAAAAGAAGCCAGGGTTAGGTGAACAGCGGATTCTTCAATGTATTTTTCCGTAGATCCACACCAAACAATCACCACCCTGCTGCAATCATTTTTGATTCTGAAATTTTCTATGTCAGACATTACTGCCATGGCCAGATCATACTTGGTAGCGGCTTCTTTAATGTTTTCACCATCCAGGTTTTTGATATAAGATTTATCAAATACCGCTTTCATGGGCATGATGGCTTCCAGTTCCGGTCTGATGGATTCCAGCAATGCCTGGTCCAGTACTTTCGCATTGGTAGCTGCCTGGTAAACATTATCTGTATATACATCCCATCCTCCAAAAACGATCTCGTTTAAATTGGCCAGTGGTACAAAGTCCTTAATGAGGGGATACCTGTTTTCAGTACGTTTACCCAAACGGATACTGCCCATTTGCGTTAATGCTCCAATGGGTTGCGATATCCCTTTGTTTACGGCTACCACTCCGGCAATCATGGTAGTGGCTACTGCACCGAGGCCTGGTAATAGTATACCCAGTTTACCATCGGCGGGTTGAATCTGTTCTTTCATGTTGTTAGTATTTGGATGGATGTTTTGATTTTAATTTGTCTTCATAATCGCTTCGCAATCCCCTGATTAGGATGCCCATAATCGATTCCAGTCTGGGACCAAGGCCCGCCAGTCTGTTTTCTATAAATATGTCTCTTTCCAGCCCACGTAAAGAACTTACGATGACGGAAGGCAGCAGGTCAAGGTCTTTTCTGATCTGTTTGGAAAACTCCCCATTTCGGATTCCAAAAGAAAGAATGCTTTTTACGAGACTGATTTCCTGTATATCATACACCGAATGCAGGTGTTTGGTACAATAGGCATTGTCTTGCATTTCTCCTTTTACCATTTTGTACAGGTTACCTTTCTTGAGAATAGCTTTTATTTTGGTGATACTGAAGGCTTTGAGTTTCTCTTCGGCTGTTTCTGCCTTTTCCACTGCCAGTTTCACACTAATAAAAACCTCTTCCATTTCTTTTAAAATGACGGCATCAAATATCTCCTCCTTGTTGCTGTAATAATAATACAGGGTACTCTTACCCTTGCCAATGGACCTGGCAATGTCTTCCATGGTTGTCTTTTTCAAACCAAATTGCTGAAAAAGGTTTCTGGCTTCTTTGAGAATCTCTTCCCGGATGGTATCGTCTTTGGGATGCTGCATCTATTCGACCAATTTCGTATTTTGGTCCAAAATTAATAAAAAGCAGTATTCGCCGGCAACCGTTTATCAAATTATCCGTTACGAATAGCGAAATCCTTCATCAGGTCACAGAAAACCTGCACACTTGTGAGTGGAAGGGCATTGTACATACTAACCCTCACACCGCCTACCGTACGATACCCTTTTACACCCACCATGCCTTCCTTTTTACACAATTCCAGGAAAGGTGCTTCCAGTGCGGGATCACTAAGATAAAATACGGCATTCATCTGGCTCCTGTCTTCTTTGGCTACCCGTGCCGTAAAAATGGGTAGTGCATCAATGGTTTGGTACAAAAGACCTGATTTGGCATCGCTGTTCTGGCCCATAGCGGATAAACCACCGGAAGCCAGTATCCATCGAAGCGTTAGCATACTCACATATACCGCAAACACCGGAGGGGTATTCATGAGGGAACCGGCTTCTATGTGCTTTTGGTAATCCATAATAGCAGGTATGGCCCTGCCAAGTTTGTGCAATAATGCTTTTTTTACCACCACCAGGTTAACCCCCGCAGCACCCATATTCTTCTGTGCGCCTGCATAGATCAGTGAAAAACGGGAAAAGTCTGTTTCCCTGCTAAAGATATCACTGCTCATATCGGCAACCAACGGCGTATCCGTTTCGGGATATTGGTGCCACTGGGTTCCTTCCACGGTATTATTGGAAGTTATGTGCAGGTATCTTGCACCATCGGGTATGTTGAATGATTTGCCTATATAGGTATGTTGTTTGTCTGCGCTGTCACTCACCGTTACTGCCTTACCGAATAAGGAAGCTTCCTTAACGGCTTTACTGCCCCAGATTCCATTTACACAATAAGCTGCCGTCTGGTCACTATCCAGCAGGTTCATAGGTACCTGCATAAACTGGGTGGTAGCGCCACCATGCAGAAAGAGTACGGCATAGTCATCACCCAGGTTCATCAGTTTTTTGACAGAACCAATGGCTTCGTCCAGCACTTCGCGGAACCAGTCGGTACGATGACCGATTTCAAGTATGGATAACCCTGTACCGTTAAAATCGAGAATGGCACGGGACGCTTCTTCCAATACCGGTTGCGGCAGGATGGATGGGCCTGAATTAAAATTATATGGTTTCATTTGCCTGCTTGAAGGATGCAAAGTAAATTGATTTATGGCAAATGGAAGACCGTCCATCAATTGTCAATTTCGTCTACCTGCTTTTCTATGGCATCATGAAAATCAGTTACGCCACCGGAAACAGCAAATTTCATGGCATTAGAAGCGCTTACATTGTGCAATTGGCGAATCCGCTCCATGGGTACTATATACGTAATGCCTGAGATAGCATAAGAATGTGGAACATAAACCGTTACATGGTCATTTAAGCCAAACTCGTGGTTACTCTGCTGGGTAATAAAACCTATTCTCCATACATCCGGCGCATCCACATTTACCAGCACAGGCTTGTCGAATTTCTTTTTATTGCCTGCAAACGCTTCCAGAAAATCTTTTACAGAAGTATAAATGAATTTGATACCCGGTGTTTTTTCCAGCACGGCATCAAGTATTTCTACCAGTCTGCCTACTACAAAAAGGGAAGATATCCAGCCTACAAACAATACCAGTACTATCACCACAATAAATCCTAATCCCGGAATTTTATTCAGGTTACCCTGTGCATCCATGGTCAGGTAATTGGGTGCGATACTATGAATGAGGTTGGGCAGGATATCATCCACAAAATTGAACAGGCCCAGTACCACCCATAAAGTAATGCCAATGGGTGCGAGCACTATCAATCCCTGGAAAAAATATTGCAGTATTCTTTTGACATTCAATTGATTTGAGGGATTGATGGGTTGTTGGGGATCAGTCATCATGGTGCACCAATTTTGCTGTAAAGTAAACAAGAATCCACGAGGTATTCACCAATATTAGCTATCCTCCGGCAATAACTAACAATAGTAAGTAAATAGGGCCGGGACAAATCCGTCCATACTTTGGACCGTTCATCAAAAAAGTAAGAAAAAAACCAAGGAAACTTTGGTTACGAATAAAGTTTCCTTAGTTTTGTCCCCGATTAATGACAATGTGAACATGGAACAACAGATTCGAATTGTGCAAAAAGCCCATGAACTTTTTCTCCGGTATGGCATACGGAGTGTAAGCATGGATGAAGTGGCTACCCAACTGGGTATGAGCAAGAAAACCATTTACCAGTTTTATGCTGATAAAGACGCATTGGTGAGCGATGTGATTGACATAGAAATAGATAACAGCCAGTCGGAATGCGTTTTGTACAAAAACAAAAGTGAAAATGCCATCCAGGAAATATTTATGGCTGTGGACATGCTACTGGACATCCTGCAAAAAATGAACCCTGCAGTGATATTTGACATGGAAAAATACCATCCCAACGCATTTAAGAAATTTACGGACTATAAAAATAAATTTCTCTATACCGTCATTCATGAAAATATAGAATGGGGTAAAAAAGAAGAACTCTACCGGGCAGAAATCAATGCCGACATCATGAGCAGGTTCCGATTGGCTACCATCTTTCTGGTATTCAATCCTGAAATGTTTCATTTGGACAAGAGCATGAATCTGCCACATTTCATTACGGAAATCACAGATAATTTTTTATATGGTCTGGCCACGCCAAAGGGCCAGAAACTCATTCAAAAATACAAGCAACAAAGACAAAAATCATAACCCTATGCGAAATCCAAGATCGAAAAAATGGATACTCTTTTCCGGCTGGTTGTTGGCTGTAATAATAGGTCAGGCACAACCTGCCACCCGGCATGAATTCACAATTCAGCAGGCGGTTGACTTTGCCCGTAAAAACAATGTACAGGTGAAAAATGCCCTGTTGAATGTACAGGTACAAAAACAAACCAACCGTGACATCACCGCATCGGCCTTGCCTAATATATCCGGAACGGTGGGCATGACGGATTATGTGACTATTCCCACTTCTCTCTTACCGGGAGAAATTTTTGGACAACCGGCAGGCACTTATATCCCTGTTCAGTTTGGTACGAAATACAATGCCAATGCAGGTATCCAATTACAACAGTTGCTGTTCGACGGACAGGTGTTCATTGCCCTGCAGGCAAGGGCTACTTCCATAGAGTTCCAGAACAAAAACCTGGAAGTAACCGAAGAAGCCATCAAAGCCAATATCTATAAAATTTATTACCAGCTGGTGATCAGCAAAACCCAGATTGGTTTACTGGATGCCAATATTGCCCGGCTGGAAAAACTCGACCACGATACCAAAGAATTGTATAAAAACGGATTCGCAGAAAAACTGGACATGGACAAACTGCGCGTACAGTTGTCTAACCTGCAAACAGAAAAAACCAAGGCACTGAACAGCATCAGCATCGGTTACCTGGGTTTGAAAACATTGATGGGCATGCCGGTGAAAGACACTTTATTACTCGTTGACAAAATAACTGAGCAACAGATTAAGGAAGACTTTTCAAACGACACTTCTTACCAGTATACTGACAGGAAGGAGTTTCAATACCTATCCCTGGCTCGAAAACTGAATGAGTTCAACATCAAACGTTACCAGCTAAGTTATATACCCACCCTTTCACTGACGGGTTCATACAGCAAGAACGCACAAAGGAACCAATTTAATTTCTTTGGGAAGGGTGACTGGTTCACCACTGCCTACATAGGTTTGAACCTGAACATTCCCATATTTGATGGTTTTTCAAGGAATGCGAAAATTCAAAAATCCCGATTGGAGCTTACACAAACAGCAAACCAGATTGAGAGCCTGAAACAAAACATCGACAGTGAAGTGGAACAGGCAAGGCTCAATTTCAAAACAGCTTTATCGACCATAGATTTCCAGAAACAGAATATGGAACTGGCCGAAAAAGTGTATAACCAAACCAAAAAGAAATACGAGGCCGGAACCGGATCCAATACAGAAATCACCGCTGCACAAACAGACCTGGTAACTGCCCAAACCAATTATATCAACGCCCTGTACACAGCAGTCATTGCCAGGGTGGATTACTTAAAAGCCATTGGAAAATTATAAACATATCCCATTTTAAAAACCAGTATATGCAAAAAATAGCACAGGTAATATTGTTAACCGCCTCCCTTAGCTGGGCTGCCTGCGGTGGCACCAAAGATGGTGGCAACCTTGCCGATAAAAAAGGGCAATTGGAAACCCTTAAAAAAGAGCAGGCTACCATCGCCGACAAAATCAAAACACTCGAAAAAGAAATCGCTTCATTAGATACCTCTTTGGTTAAAGAGGATATTGCCAAATTGGTGGGCATTTCTTCCCTTTCCAGTGCTACTTTCTCTCATTACATAGAATTACAGGGAAAAGTGGATGCGGAAAACATCTCCTACATTTCTCCCCGTTTGGGCCCCGGTCAGGTGCGAGCCATCTACATAAAAAAAGGGGACTATGTAAAAAAAGGACAGCTGCTCCTGAAAATGGACGACGCCCTGGTAAGACAACAGGTGGCTGCTGCCAAACAAAATACGGAGTCCATCAAAACCCAATTGGTTTTTGCCAAAGACCTGTATGAGCGCAGAAACAATTTGTGGAGACAAGGCATTGGTACCGAAATAGAATTAATCAGTGCTAAAACAAATGCTGAGGGATTGGAAAAACAATTGAAAGCAGCTGAAGAAGGCATAAAAATACAGCAGGAGCAACTCAGCGCCTCCAATGTATACAGTGATGTGGATGGTATTGCCGATGAAGTAAACGTGAGGGTGGGGGAATTGTTTACCGGCTTCTTAGGAAATATGCCACAAATAAAAATCGTGAATACCAGTACCTTAAAAGTACTGGTGGATGTACCCGAAAACTATAGCGACAGGGTAAAAGTGGGTGCTTCACTGATCATTGAATTACCTGATATTGGCAAAAGCTTCGACTCGAAGATTAACCTGGCAGGTAAGACCATCGATGTCAATAACCGGTCTTTCCATATTGAAGCCAAACTACCTTCGCAACCGGGTATCCGGCCCAACCAGATTGCACAAGTGAAAATACTGGATTATACCGCCGCCAATGCCATCGCCATTCCTGTGAATACCGTGGGAACCGATGAAGGTGGTAAATACGTTTACGTAGCCGTTATGGAAGGCAACAAACTCATCGCCCGCAAAAAACAAATTGTGGTAGGTGAACTGAGCGGCGAACTGATTGAAGCAAAATCAGGTCTGTCATCAGGAGATCAACTCATCACCGACGGCTACCAGAACATTTACGACGGCCAGTTATTGCGGACAGATGTGAGAAAATAGTTTTTATAAGATGCATCCCATTTTTCTATACTGCTGAAGAATGGATTCAGATGACTTAAAACCATAAACCATGCAATTTTTAGAAGGTGTAGCCAAAAAGTTCAAACAGTTCAAACCCACCAGTTGGGCTGTTGATAACCGAACGGCTATCTATATCATCACCATACTGATCTCCCTGTACGGATTGAATAAATTCAATACCATGCCCAAGGAGCAGTTCCCCGATATTGTGGTGCCTACCATCAGCATCAGTACGGTGTATTTTGGCAATTCTCCCAAAGACATGGAGAACCTGGTAACCCGTCCTATCGAAAAACAACTGAAGGGTATCAGCGGTGCCAAAGTGAAAAAAATACAATCCACTTCCCAGCAGGATTTTTCCCTGATCATTGTGGAGTTTGATACGGATGTGAAAACGGAGATTGCCAAACAGAAAGTGAAGGACGCCATTGACAAGGCACAGACCGACTTACCCACCGACCTTACCCAGCAACCCAATGTACAGGAGTTTGACTTTAGTGAGATGCCCATCATGTATGTGAATGTGAGTGGTGAATATGATGGCATGGCCCTGAAACGATTTGCTGATAAGATGCAGGACCGTTTTGAAGAGCTGACCGAGATCAACCGCGCCGATATTGTAGGTGCTCCTGAAAGAGAGATTCAGATAAATGTAGATCCGTTTAAGATGCAGGCGGCCAAACTTTCTTTTACCGATATCAGCAACGCCATCAACTACGAAAACCGCGACATCAGCGGAGGCTTATTGAAAGTGGGGGAAATGAACCGCACCATTCGCATCAAAGGGCAGTTCAGCTCTGCGCTGCAGATTGGGAACATAGTAGTGAAGAACCTGCAGGCGGCCCCCATTTACCTGAAAGACGTGGCGGAAGTAATTGATACGGTAAAGGAAACTGAAAACTATGCCCGACTGGATGGTGAAAACGTTGTTACCCTGAATATTGTGAAGAGAAGCGGTGAAAACCTGATTGAAGCGGCTGAAAAAATACAGGGTATTGTAGCAGACATGAAAGAAAAAAAGGAACTGCCTCCTAACCTGAAAATCGTGATCACAGGCGACCAAAGCATCACTACGAAAACCTCTTTCAACGACCTGGTGAATACCATCATCATCGGATTTGTGCTGGTATTGCTGGTACTGATGTTCTTTATGGGTGTTACCAATGCCTTCTTTGTGGCACTAAGTGTGCCACTGAGTGTATTCGTGGCCTTTCTATTTTTGCCGGTAGCCGATACTATAGTGGGCACCCATGTCACCCTCAACTTTATTGTACTCTTTGCCTTATTGTTTGGGCTGGGTATTATTGTGGACGATGCCATTGTGGTTATCGAAAATACGCACCGTATTTACCAGAACGGAAGAGTGAAAATACAGCGGGCAGCCAAGGAAGCTGCAGGTGAAGTATTTGTTCCTGTATTAGCGGGAACCCTTACCACCCTTGCCCCATTTTTTCCGCTATTGTTATGGAAGGGCCTGATTGGTAAATTCATGATTTACCTGCCCACCATGCTGATACTAACGTTGGCCGCATCATTAATTGTTGCCTTCATCATCAACCCGGTATTCGCAGTAAGCTTTATGCACCCGGAAGGAAGGGAATACGAAGAAAAGAAGAATACCATATTCCGCAAGCCCCTGTTTTGGACAGTGATTGCATTTGGTTTGTTGTTCAACCTGGCGGGATGGCATGGATTTGGTAATTTTTTATGGTTCCTCGCTGCACTGATGGTGCTAAACCGCTATGTGCTGAGGGGCATCATCCATACATTCCAGGAAAGGCTGTTGCCGCGTTTGATGAAACGTTACGAAACCCTGTTGCACTGGTTATTGAAGGGCAAACGACCGGCATGGTTACTGGTGTCTTTATTTATCTTGTTCCCCGTATCCTTAGTTATGCTGGTTCTCCGTGATAACCCCAAACCCTTCTTCCCCAGCGGCGATCCCAATTTTGTATATGTGTATTTGAAAATGCCGATAGGTACCAAAACCGCCACTACCGATTCTGTCATCAGCATCCTGGAAGGCCGGGTACAAAAAATACTGGTGAATGAAAAGCCAGGGGCAGAGGGCAGCATTGTAGAAAGCATTATCGCTAACGTGGCTGTGGGTGCGAATAACCCAAGAGACAATAACCGAAGCGTACAGAGTAACCTGGGAAGGTTACAGATATCTTTTGTTCCCTATGAAAAAAGACATGGCAAATCAAGTGCTCCCTATCTCGCCGCTATTCGTAAAGAGATGAAGGGCATTGCCGGAGCCAATATAGAAGTAGGACAGGAAGATGCCGGACCTCCCACTGATCCACCGGTAAACATAGAAATCAGCGGCGACAATTTTGAGGAAATTGCCAAAGTGGCGTATGACCTGCAGAACCACCTCGACACCAACCGTATTGCGGGTATCGAAGGTCTGAAGATGGATGTGGACCTGCAAAACCCGGAGATTACAATTAATATTGACAGGGAAAGGGCTTTGCGCGAAGGACTGAGTACTGCACAGATCGGCATGGAAATCCGTTCTGCCGTATTTGGCAAGGAAGCCAGTAAATTAAAAGACGGTGAAGATGAATACAAGATACAGGTTCGTTACAACCAATTGCAGCGCAACAATATCAGCGACCTGATGAACATGCGCCTCACTTTCCGCGACATGAGTACCATGGGTATCAAACAGGTGCCGTTGAATGCAGTGGCAACTGTAGATTATACCAATACTTCCGGTGGAGTGAAAAGGAAAAACCTGAAACGAACCATACAGATACAATCTAATGTAACTGACCCATCCCTTACCGGACCGGTGAATGCCGAACTGGCCAAACAAATTGCGGTATTCAAAAACAGAAACCGTATACCGGCAGATGTAACCATCAAACAAACCGGTGAGAGTGAGCAGCAGGCCGAGACCCTGAGCTTTTTGGGTACCTCTCTATTAACGGCATTGTTACTCATCTTCCTGATATTGGTATTGCAATTCAATAGTTTGAGTAAACCCTTTATTGTTTTGACGGAGATTTTCTTCTCCATCATTGGGGTATTGATTGGCTATGCCATTACGGGAATGTCGATGGCTACGATCATGGTAGGTGTGGGTATTATTGGATTGGCGGGTATCGTAATTAAGAACGGTATCCTGCTGATAGAGTTTACCGATGAACTGCGTGGCAGGGGTTACAAAACCCGTGCAGCCACCATTGAAGCCGGCAAAATCCGGATTATTCCGGTATTGCTTACCGCACTGGCCACCATGCTGGGACTATTGCCACTGGCCGTAGGTTTCAACATCAATTTCGTGAGCCTGTTCCAGCACTTTGAACCCCATATTTTCTTTGGGGGCGACAGTGTGGTGTTCTGGGGACCTTTGAGCTGGACCATTATATTCGGTCTCATCTTTGCCTTCTTCCTTACCCTGGTAATGGTACCCAGTATGTACCTCATCAGTGAAAGACTGCGCAGGCCAATGGAGAAATTCTATGGCACTAAATTCGTGGCCCTGCTGGGCTTCCTGGGACCTTTCTTCTTCCTAACCGTAGGTATCATGTACGGGGTTAGAAAGCTGCAGGGAAAGAAAGTGTGGATGGGACAACAGCGTGTGACGAAGTAATTACTAACTATTTTACGCTTGATAATTGACCGCCTCTGTACAGGGGCGGTTTTTTTATGGATTATTGCTGTAAAAAAAAGTTGCATTCCCAGGCTTTTGCAACCATGCTGGTTTCTAGGAAATTTGCCTGACCAATTACAGTATTCATCTCATGACATTTCACATACAATTACTTTGCTGTTAACCACTCATCCTTCACAGTAATCCCCAGATTCAATTGTTGCCTACATTTGAAAAAAAAAGTATTTTCAATAATGGAACCTACTATACCATGACCCTAATAGCCATTTTTTTTCCGTTCCTTTCTTTTCTTCTCAGGGGAAAATTACTTACCGGTATCTTTTGCCTGATTTTACAGATTACCATTGTAGGGTGGATACCTGCGGCCGTTTGGGCAGTTATTTCCTTACAAAATTCGAGAGCGGATAAACGAAATGCAAAATTGATAAAAGCCATCAGGGCTAAATGATACCAGCCAATTTGCAATAGGCTTATACATAAATGGAAGTACTCAAAAGTAAGTCCAGGTATTTCCCATTCAAAACCAAACACCACTCATCCTTACTCCTTTCTAAAATCCATATTCTTACTTATTTTAGTACAAACTTTTGAACATGTTACAAAACCATGAAATAGACTACCGGATTTTTGGTGAAGAGATGCAGTATGTGGAAGTGGAACTGGACCCGGGCGAAACGGCCGTGGGCGAACCCGGGGCTTTTATGATGATGGAGGATGGAATTCAGATGGAGACCCTCTTTGGAGACGGCAGTCAGCAAAATTCAGGCAGCCTGTTGGGCAAATTGTTGAACGCCGGTAAGCGGGTTTTGGTGGGTGAAAATTTATTTGTAACTGCATTCACCAATACGGGCCAGGGCAAAAAACACGTGAGTTTTGCCTCACCCTATCCTGGCAAGATTATCCCCCTTAACCTGCAGCAACTGGGTAACCGCATCATTTGCCAGAAAGACGCATTCCTCTGTGCTGCTAAGGGAGTGAGTATTGGCATCGAGTTCCAGCGTAAACTGGGTACCGGCCTTTTTGGGGGCGAAGGTTTTATCATGGAAAAACTGGAAGGGGATGGCATGGCTTTCCTGCATGCCTGCGGACACGTGATTCAAAAAAATTTACAGGCAGGTGAGATTATCAAGATAGATACGGGCTGTATTGTGGGTTTTACTTCTACCGTAAATTATGACATACAGTTTGTGGGCGGTATCAAGAATACACTTTTCGGCGGTGAGGGCTTGTTTTTTGCCACCCTCCGCGGACCGGGTACCGTTTGGATACAGACCCTGCCCATCAGCCGCCTGGCCGGCCGGATACTGCAATATGCCACCACTTCCCGTCGGGAGGAAGGCAGCGTGCTCGGTGGCATCGGCAACCTGCTGGATGGGGATGGATGGCGGTAATTTCATTCATCACAGGGTTTTACAAACTGGTTTCAGCAGGGTCTCTCAAAGAGGACCCTGCGTAATCCGAGAACAGTTCTTGCAGCCAAGCACTTTTCTCCCGCTTACTGATTGCATATGGAAGTTCAATAACGAAATGTCCCATGCGGGTGACATTCACCTGACTCTTTTGATTTCGAAATGGCCCGTCCTTCTACGGGAATGAAAACTTTCCCACTGTTGCCACGAAACCTGGCAACATCCTTTATCTTGTAGCCCATTATTTAACCGAAATCCCGGGAATTGAAATACCTGCTGGTCACCCTTGTTGCCATTTGTTGTTTCCAGGCTTCCTCTGCCCAAAAAAGAAATGCCCAATACCGGCTGTCCATTCACAAAACGGCTATCCCATTAATTATTGACGGGCTGGCAAATGACCCCGCCTGGGCAGCCGCCAGCCCCGCCAACCATTTCGCCATGGTATTGCCCATGGACACCAGCGAAGCAACCATCCCCACAGAAGTGCGGATGTGTTATGATGAGCAAAACCTCTACATCATTGCCACCTGTTACAAAACCATGCAGGGAGAGAATATGGTGGAGTCGTTGCGGCGCGATTTTAATTTCACCAAAAACGACAATTTCATTTTTTTCCTCGATCCTTTTGAAGACCAGACCAATGGTTTCACCTTCGGCGCCAATGCCGCCGGCGCACAATGGGACGGTACCCAATACGATGGCGGCAAGGCCGACCTTAACTGGGATGGCAAATGGGTATCGGTGGTGAAGAACTATCCCGATAAATATGTATTTGAAGCAGCCATCCCCTTCAAAACCATACGCTATAAAAAGGGTATCAAAGAATGGGGCATCAACTTCAGCCGGAATGATTTGAAGAGCACTGAAAAGTCGAGTTGGGCACCGGTTCCGAGGCAGTTCCCCACATCCTCACTGGCCTATACGGGGGTGCTGGTATTTGATGAAGCACCACCTGTACAGGGTGCCAACACTTCCCTCATTCCTTATGTGCTGGGTAGTACCAACAAAGATTATACAACAAATAGCAAGGCAACTTATACAGCAGATATTGGCCTCGATGCCAAAATAGGCATCACTTCCTCCCTCAATCTCGACCTTACCGTTCACCCCGATTTTTCACAGGTGGAAGTAGACAAACAACAAACCAACCTGAGCCGCTTCGAATTGTTTTTTCCGGAAAAGCGGCAGTTCTTTCTGGAGAACAATGACCTCTTTGCCAATTTCGGCAATGCCAGTATCCGTCCCTTCTTTTCAAGGAGAATCGGATTGGGTGTACCTATTGCCTATGGTGCCAGACTGAGTGGCAAGCTTGACAAAAACTGGCGACTGGGTTTGCTCGACATGCGCACTGAAAAACAATCCGGCAGCGGATTGCCCGCACAAAATTTTGCCGTGGTAACGCTCCAGCGAAAAGTATTTAAAAGGTCCAGCATTGGATTCCTGTTTATCGATAAGGAATCGCTGGGTTACAACCCTGCTTCGGATACTTCCAAAACTGTGTATTCGCTTTACAACCGAAACATAGGTATGGAATACAACCTGGCCTCTTCCAACAATGTATGGACGGGAAAAAGTTTTGTACTCAAATCTTTCGGCAATAAACCCTCCGGTAAAGACTGGGCACATGCGGCCACCTTATCTTACAATAGTCGCACATGGAACATGCAATGGCAGCATGAATACGTGGGCAAAAACTACCAGGCAGAAGTGGGCTATACACCCAGACAGGGATATGTCAAATTGAATCCCGTAATCGCCCGAAACTTTTTCCCCAATGCGGGTGCGGTGTTGAGTCACGGCCCACAGGTTAACCTCGGTTATTATTTTAACGAGCAAATGCGCAAGACCGATTATCAAAATATATTTACATACTTCGTTACTTTCAGAAACAGGACCACCTTTTCTGCCTACATGATACAGGACTATGTAGAACTCCTTCGCCCCTTCGATCCCACCAATTCGGGAAAGGATTCACTGGCTATCGGCAGTAAGCATCATTGGAATACCCTTGGTTTCGATATCGTATCGCAACCGCAAAAAAGATTTACCTACGCAGTAACACTCAAACAGGGGGGCTATTATGCCAATGGCAAACAGTTCACCCTGAACACCGACCTGGGTTATCGTTTCCAGCCCTATGTGAGCATTGCCATCAGCAGCAGTTATAACCACCTTGACCTGCCTAAACCCTGGGGTGCTACTTCCTTTTTACTGATAGGCCCCAAGGTAGACGTGACCCTGACCAATACTTTGTTCATCACCACTTATCTCCAGTACAACGACCAGTTAAAAAATATCAATGTGAACGGGCGTTTCCAGTGGCGGTATAAACCGGCATCAGACCTCTTCCTGGTGTACACAGATAATTATTATACCTCGCCACTGTTTGTCAGGAACCGGGCAGTGGTATTGAAGTTTACCTATTGGTGGAACCTGTAAGGGTTAGCGGAAATGAATGAGTTTTTCTACCGCTTTTTCAAGGGTGGCTTCTTTTTTGGCAAAACAGAAACGAAGTACTTTGTTGTCCTCTCCCCGCTTATAAAAAGCAGAAACCGGAATAGTGGCAATGCCATATGCTTTGGTTAACCGAATGGCCAGGTCCTTATCACTTTCATTACTCAAATGTCCGTAGCTGTAGCACTCAAAATAACTTCCCTGCGAAGGGATGCACCGGAAGGGTGTGGCTTCCATCAACTTGCGGAAATAATCTCTTTTCTGCTGTAAAAAATTTCCCAGCGTTACATAGGCCTCCCTATTTTGGAGATAAGCAGCAATAGCCACCTGTTTGGGTGTATCGCAACTGAAACAGTTGAACTGGTGTACTTTCCGGAACTCCTGCATCAATGGTGCAGGGGCTATGCAATAGCCCAGCTTCCAGCCGGTACAGTGGTAGGTTTTACCAAAAGAAAAACACACAAAACTTCTTTCGAGCAAATCCGGATACCGCAATACACTCTGGTGTTCCAGGTTATCGAAGATGAGGTGTTCATACACTTCATCACTCAACACTATGATGGATGTGTCTTTCACGATGGACGCCAATTCTTCCAAATCTTCTTTCTTAAGCACGGTGCCCGTGGGATTGTGGGGAGAGTTGATCATGATCATCCTGGTGCGGGAACTGATCTTTGCCCGCACTTCATCCCAGGGAATAGAATAATCCGGAAATTTCAGTGATACCAGTACCGGTATGGCACCGTTGATTTCAATATTGGGAATGTAGCTGTCATAGGCGGGTTCAAAAACGATTACCTCATCTCCCGGACGCAATACGGTTGTCAAAGCAGTATAGATAGCATAGGTACCTCCCGGCGTGATGGTGATCTCTTTTTCAGGATCTATGGATGCGCCATATAAACCCTTGCATTTAGCTGCAAGCCGCTCACGCAACAAAGGATACCCATTCATGTGTGTGTACTGGTTATGGCCTTCCTGCATGGCCTTATTCACCAGGGATACCAGTTCGGCCGGCATGGGGAAGTCGGGGAACCCTTGTCCGAGATTAACCGCCCCTTCCTGCAGCGCCAACTGGCTCATTAAAGTAAAAATGGTGGTACCTACTTCGGGTAATTTGGAATCAATACTCAGGGAATGATTTGGCATGAAAGGGCTACTAATGATTAAGCTTACAATTTACTAAACCAGTACAGTTGGAAACCGGAAACCCAGAAAAAGCATTTACAACTACAGTGCCAGTTGGCTGGCCAAACGCTTCAACTCTATCTCCGAAACTTTGGCAGCATAGCTCAGGTTCACCAGCCGGTATCCTTCGCTTTCAAAACTTTGCTGGGCCTGTTTCACATCAATGATGGTGGCCTGTCCCAGTTGAAAACGTTGCAACACCAGGTCGAGCAGTTGGGTGGACAGGTTATAGTTCTGCAAGCCGGTATTGATCTGGTTAAGGGTATTCGTGTAAGCCTGAAAGGTTCTGATGGCGCTGGTTTCATTGTCCAGTACCAGGTTGTCTCTTTGCAAGGCGGCATTCTTTGTATTAATGGAAGCTACTTTCTGCTGCCGCTTATTGATGCTGCCATTGTAAATAGGAATGGACATATTAAGCCCAACAAAGGGACCATAACTCTGGTTAAGCAAAATAAATCCTGCACCGCTGCTGGTGCTCGTCAGGTTGAATCCTGTAGTGGCCCTGATGGTGGGGTAACGCTGGGCTGCAATTTCTTTTTCTACCTGTTCATTGATATTGATCTGCCTGTTAGCGGCGATCAACTGCGGATTGTTTTTCAGGTAGATTTGAATACTGTCCAGTTTCAGTGACCGATCGATGAGTATCGTATCCGAGATAGTTATTTGGGTATCGGGCTTTACAAAGATGAGGTTCAGGAGGTCGGTCTTTGCCTGCTCAATCACCAGGTCCTGGGTCTGACGTGCCTGTAAGAGGGAATTCAGGTCGAGCTGCGCCTGGAAGATATCTGCATCATTCGAAAGTCCCAGTGTTTTCCTGACTTTGAGGATATCCAACCTTTTTTGGGAAACCTCGATGGATTGGTTGATGGTTCTGGTATAGGACTGTTGCCGAACGATGTCGTAATACTTTGTCATCACTGCGGCCAGGGTATTCTGGATCTGCTGGTTCAGCACATCCTTGTTCTGCTTTTCCAGTTCGGCCAGCCGGGTTTTGGTAGCCAGCACCCTGTTCCCATTGAACAAAAGGATACTTCCCGTAACCCCAACCTGCAGGTTATTCGAAGCCACATTATTTCTTTTGGTATCTCGGGAGGCATCGGGAAATTTCTGGTTGATGGTGGTCAACTGCTCATTGTCATTGGCAACACCATTTACCGAGGGTAACCCACCAGCAACGCCAATGTTGTTATTGACCTGACTGATTTCGAGATTGTTTTTGGCCAGTTGTATATCATAACTGTTTTTCAGTGCCGTATTGATGGCTTCGGATAAGGATAAATTTTGTTGGCCATACCCTGACAAAAAGCAAAGGGTTGCGCAGAAAGTCAGAATTTTTTTCATGTTGGTGAAATTACCGACAGCAATTTTAGGTAACGAAAAATTTATACGAGCGGGCGATTAGCTAACCAGGGTCCCTACATTGCCCCCCTCTACCACCTGTAAAAGGTTTCCCGGCTTATTCATATCAAACACAATGATCGGCAGATGGTTCTCCATACAGAGGGTAAAAGCGGTCATGTCCATTACTTTCAGGTTCCTGGATATACAATCCTGGAAACTGATTTTGTCGTACTTCACGGCAGAAGGATCTTTTTCGGGATCGGCATTGTACACACCATCCACCCTTGTTCCTTTCAGGATCACATCCGCTTTCATTTCAATGGCCCTTAATGAGCCTGCGGTATCAGTTGTAAAGTAAGGATTACCGGTACCAGCACCAAAAATCACCACCCTGCCTTTTTCCAGGTGACGCAATGCTTTTCTGCGGATATAGGGCTCAGCCACCTGTTCCATATTAATGGCACTTTGTAAACGGGTATATACCCCAATCTTTTCGAGCATGGCCTGCATGGCCATGGCATTGATTACCGTAGCCAGCATGCCCATATAGTCGCCATGTGCCCTTTCAATCCCACTATCGGCCTCATTCATACCGCGGTAAATATTACCACCCCCAATCACAATGGCCACCTGTACACCCAGGTCGGTAACCAGTTTGATGTCGTGGGCATATTGCTCTATGATTTTGGGGTTAAATGGGTCACCATTTCTTTGATCACCCAACAGGGCTTCACCGGACAATTTGAGAAGGATTCTTTTGAATTTAGGGAGCATCGGGTTTCCTGATTTTATGCAAATAACCTGTTTTTTTTACCAAATGCCAAGATAAATGGGCACCAACTAAAAAAGGGAACGCAATTGCGTTCCCTTTTCAATTCTTTCTGTAGGAAATATATTATCCGAGGGCTACTCTTTTGAAAGTAGTTACCTGCAGGTCCTTACCCGCTGATTTCAGGTAATCACCCACGCTCATAGACCCGTCTTTTACAAAAGCCTGCGCCAGTAATGTCTGCTCTTTGAAGAAGGCATTCAATTTTCCTTCTGCAATTTTAGCAATCATTTCTTCTGGTTTGCCAGCCATTTTAGGATCGGCCTTCATGGTTTCTATTACGATGGCCCTTTCCCTTTCAATAGTTTCTGCAGGAATGCTGGCAGCATCAACCGCCAATGGATTCATCGCGGCAATCTGCATAGCGATATCCTTTCCGGCATCAGGTGCTGATGCGGTTAAACCAACCAAAACGCCCATTCTGTTGGCACCATGGATATAAGAAGCCACATAAGGCGCTTCAATGCGTTCAAACTTAGCGATCCCAATTTTTTCTCCGATGGAAGCCAGTTTGTCGTTGATCATATCGGCCACTTTGGTTCCGTTGATCATTACTTCATTCAGTTCTTCGGCAGATTTTACATTGTTGGCTACGGCTGCATCAGCAATGCCCTTTGCAAAAGCCACGAATTCTGCATTCTTGGAAACGAAATCCGTTTCGCAACTAATGCATACTACGAATCCTGTTTGATTATCTGCAGACGTTTGGGCAATGATTACACCTTCTTTCGCTTCACGGTCGCTGCGCTTGGCGGCAACTTTCTGGCCCTGTTTGCGTAACCAGTCAATGGCTTCTTCAAAATCGCCATTGGTTTCCGTTAATGCTTTTCTACAATCCATCATACCCGCACCGGTTGCCTGGCGGAGTTTATTGATATCTGCTGCTGTTATTGTTACAGTTGACATATATTTTCGATTAATTGATGTTAAGAATGATAAATAGAATTATAACCAGTTTTCCCTTGCATGGCTGCAGGAAAAACTGGTTATATATAGGTAAGGAAAGAATCCTTAAAAATTTTGGTAAGATTACCTGGCTCCGCCGCCGCCGCTACCACCTGCGGGTCTGCGATTACCTGGTACACGACGCTTGGGAGGTCCACCGGCACCGGGACCAGCAGCGCTGCTTCCGCGGGACCTGCCACCACGGGCAGCTTCCGTTTGTGCTTCTGCTTCCAGTCGACGGGCTTTGGCTTCATTCTCATTGCCGCTATCATCTGTTTCGTCTTCATCTTTAGAAGCCTGGCGTTCTGCCAGTCCTTCTGCAATGGCTGCTACAATATAATTGGTAATGATGGCAATAGATTTGGTTGCATCATCATTCGCAGGAATAGCAAAGTCCACTTTATTAGGGTCACAGTTGGTATCTACCATACCAAAAGTGGTGATGCCTAAACGTTTTGCTTCAGACAATGCGATATGCTCATGACCTATATCCACCAGGAACAAAGCAGCCGGTAAACGACCCAGCTGGGCGATACCACCCAATACCTTTTCCATTTTATCTTTATCACGGCTCAGGGTCAGTCTTTCTTTTTTAGTCAGGCTCTCTGCACTACCATCGGCCAGCATTTTTTCGATGCTCTGCATTTTCTTTACGCTCTTACGAACAGTATTAAAATTGGTAAGCATACCACCTAACCAACGCTCTGTAGCATAAGGCATGTTCACACGCTTGGCGCATTCGCTAACGATTTCTTTAGCCTGCTTTTTGGTAGCCACAAACATGATCTTCTTACCGCTCTTGGCAATCTGCTTGATAGCTGCAGCAGACTCCTGCAGGTAATCAACGGTCTTGTTCAGGTCGATAATGTGGATACCTTTCTTTTCAGCAAAGATGTAAGGCAACATCTTTGGATTCCACTTCTTTTTCAGGTGACCAAAATGAACACCGGCCTCCAGTAATTGTTGTTGTAATGAAGTGTTATTTTCCATCTTATTTTATAATTGTGATGATTTGAATAATTTGTCTATGGTTTGTGGTTTGTTGTCTGTGGTTGTTCGTAAGCATTACAAAAACCCAAACCCCAAACACCCAACCGGTATTAACGCTTGCTGAACTGGAAGCTTCTACGAGCTTTCTTATGACCGAATTTCTTACGTTCAACACTACGCGGATCACGCTTCAGCTGACCGGCAGCTTTCAGTACCGGACGAAGTTCTGCATTCACTTCCAGTAATGCACGGGCGATACCCAGTTTGGCCGCTTCAGCCTGTCCTTTCAATCCACCACCCTGGGCATTGATCACAATATCCAGTTTGCCCACCATATCGGCTGTCTTCAAAGGTGCCTCTACCTGGTTCTGTAAATACACCAGTGGAAAATAAGCTTTGTAATCCTTGTCATTAACAGTGATCTTTCCGTCTCCCCTGCTTACAAATACACGGGTAACGGCTTCTTTACGGCGACCAACTGCATTTTTTTGTTTTTCCATTTTTATTTTTGCTTTTTGCTTCAGGGATTACCCGGCAGCATGAAAGATTTTAGTTTAGTTTTCTGGATGATTAGAAGGTTAACTCCTTTGGTTGTTGTGCGGTGTGCGGATGAACAGCACTTGCATAAACAAACATCTTCTTAATCATTTTACGGCCCAGGCGATTCTTGGGAAGCATGCCTTTCACAGCTCTTTCCATGATCACTTCTGGACGACGCTTCAACAGGTCTTCAGCAACCTCTTCTTTCTTACCACCCGGGTAACCTGAGAAGTTGATGTATTGCTTTTGTTCCGCTTTTTTGCCGGTAAAAACAACTTTGTCTGCATTGATCACTATTACATAATCACCACAGTCTACGTGTGGAGTGTAATAAGCTTTGTTCTTACCACGAAGAACGGCAGCAATTTTAGAGGCAATACGTCCTACGGTTTGATTAGTACCGTCAACCACATACCAGTTGTGCTGTACGGTAGCCGCATTTGCATGCTTGGTGGTGAAATGAAGTTTACTCATAATATTTCTTTTTTAAAATGACACCTGCGCTATCCCGCAGGCTCTGGAAAACCCGATATTTTTCGGACGGCAAAGGTAGGAGCGGTTAAGACATCTTTCCAAAAATTATCGAAAGTATTTTTCAGGGTACCTTTGTAATAGATTGATTATCAATAATTATTTTGAACAATAATATAATTAGTCCCCATTTTAATCCATTTTTCGGTGCTTTTGGCCACCCGGCAGCCTGCAAAACAGCTACAGCGGGGGTTTTCATGGGACCGTTTTCGGGGAGCTGAAACGCAGGCGGGAGGTTGAACAGGGGGCAATGAAAAATGTTATTAGCTTTACCCACTATGGCTAACCTTATTCATTTAGTTACCAGCAGCAGCTAAAACCGACCCATTGTCCTACAGAAAATTTAAGGCAGACAACCTGTTTACCGGTAAGGAACTATTGGGCCCGGATGCCATTTTGGTTACGGACGAAAGCGGCTTCGTATTGGATATCCTGCCCGCCTCCGAAGCCGGTGAAGGTGTTCAGACACTCAGTGGTATCCTGAGTCCGGGATTCATTAACTGCCACTGCCACCTTGAACTGAGCCACATGAGGGGGCGCATACCCCGGCAAACCCGTTTGGTGGATTTTGTGTTTGCCATCGTTAATGACCGCCATTTTCCGGAAGAGCAGGTATTGGATGCCATTGCAAAGGCAGAAGCTGAAATGATCAGCAACGGTATTGTAGCCGTGGGGGATATCTGTAACAATACCCTTACCCTTGCGCAAAAAAAGCAAAACAACCTTGCTTATTACAATTTTATAGAAGTTAGTGGTTGGTTACCGGCAGTAGCGGAAAAGCGGTATACACAGTCACTCGAAAACCTCAAAGCCTTTGCGAATTTGCAAAGTTCCGTTTTACCCAATGCCTATTCGCTTTCACCGCATGCACCCTATTCGGTATCCGAGGCATTGTGGCAACTGCTGGTGCCCGGCTTCAAAAACAAAACCGTCACCATCCATAACCAGGAAACCGATTTTGAGGACAGCCTTTTTGAAAAGGGAGAGGGCGACTTCAACCGTATGTATGCCAAAATGCAAATCGACAATTCGGCGTTTGTCCCCACGGGTAAAAGTAGTTTGCAGACTTACCTTCCCTATCTGAAAGAGGCAGGTCAGGTATTACTCGTGCACAATACCTTTACGAAAGAAGCTGATATCAATTTTGCCGGGGAGCATCATGCCTCCGTGAACTGGTGTATCTGCATCAATGCCAACCTGTACATAGAAAATGCGGTTCCCCCGATTGAGCTACTGCGTAAAAAGCAATGCCCGATAGTAATTGGAACCGATAGCCTGGCCAGTAACCAGGGACTGGATATTTTAGGAGAGATGAAATCCATCCACCATCATTTTCCGCAAATACCGCTGGATGAATTATTAACCTGGGCGACCAGCAATGGCGCCAAAGCCCTGCAGCTGGATAATCTTTTTAGGCAGTTTTGAAAAAGGAAAGCAACCGGGAATAAATGTATTGGAGGGAATAGAAAATGAAAACATCTCGGGAACTACCACCATAAAGAAATTACTATAGTTTGTTCCCCATAAATCCAACACCTAATTCCCCAATACTTCCTGTAAAATTCCCAGGCTCTTTAATTCGCCAAAGTCTGCAATATGCAGGGAAAGGTACAATTGGTAAGCTTCTAACAATTCCCTTCGTATGGTTCTGTTGAGTTTGATGTTTTCCAGGTCATTGTAGAAGCGGATAGTCAACAACTGCGAAGTAGCTTCAGCAGCTCCACCCATAATGTAGTAAGGGTGAGTGGGCGGTTCAGCAATAAACATACCTTCCTGCAAATCGAGCACCGGCGTTTGCGGATGGTATTTCCCCTGCACCTGGAAACCCAACTCACTGATTAAATGAAGGGAAAAGTACAGTGGCAGGTTAGCCACCAGGGTATCGGATCCTTTGTCCAGTTGTTTCAAAGAATCTTCAATCAGGTAAAACAATTCCGGATTGGCTTCGGGTTGTTTCAAACTGTGTTGCAGCAGTTCAATAATGAAAACGGCTACGGTATTGCGAACCACATCAAACAATACTTTATCATACAGGTATGCCCATTGGTATTCCCTTACAAATTGCAGATGCTTCTGTTCATTATGGTACACTTCCATATCCAGTATGGCAGCGGGTTGAAAAAAAGAAGCTTTTCCCGCAGAGGTTCTGGAGCTTTGCCGCACCCCTTTCACAATGTAGCTTTGTATGCCAAAGAGTTCGGTATACACAGTAGTAATGATGCTGGTATCACCATACTTCACGGTACGCAACACTATGCCTTTGGTAGCATGCACCATACTATACGCAGGTTGGTTACTGTAAAAGTAGTGAGATTAGCGTGCGAAAGCAGCTGGAATTATGCAGCCGCTCCCACCCGTTCTGTCTTCCTATTTCGGGAAGTCAGTTCAATGATTCCTGTTGCATGCATACCCCGCATAATAAAATAGGTAAGGTCAAATTCAAACCATTTTTTGGCAAAATTGGCATCGTCTTTAGCATAATGGTGGTTGTTCTGAAACAGTTCACCCATCAACAGAATGCCCCAGGGAGAAGAATTTTTAGAATGATCGCCATTGTCAAAATTACTGTAGCCATATTTATGTCCGCACCAGTTAACGATGGCTCCCTGAATGGGTCCCATGAGAAAATGAACAGGCAATAATAATAACCACCAGTAACTGGGGGCGAAGTATAGATAGAAAGCCGTATACCCTGCTCCAAAAAGCAACCGGGTAATGATGTGGTGGCCAAGGCGGTCGAGCCTGTCCCAAACAGGAAGGTATTCTGCCGTAAACTGAGGGTCGGGCAGGTTTTTGCCGGTTAAGAACCCACGGAATATTACTATGGTGCTTTGCATCATCCGGTAAACGTCTGTGAAAAAATGGGGGGAATGCGGATCCTGTTCTGTATCACTATAGGTATGGTGCATACGGTGCATTACACCATAAGCCCTTGGTACCAGATAGGATGATCCCTGTACCATCCAGGTGGACAGGTAAAATACTCTTTCCCAGTTCTTACTCATCGTATACATTTTGTGAGAACAAAAACGATGCAGAAAAAAAGAGTGAAAAAACAAGGACAGGAACCAATGGCCCATGAAGAAGCACAGGATTGCAAGCATATATAGAAACCGTTAAAAGGGTTAAGCGGGAAGATAAGGGATTAAAGCAAAAGAATTACCCAATAATGTATATTCTGCTTACAAATTGGGATAAAATAAGGTTATTTTAATGCTTTTTCCATGAAAGTTTAAACAAGAATTATCTCATAACCTGCAGAGAGTTTTTACCAGTTATTCCTGCCTTAAATAACTCCGGTAAACTGTTTCAGAAAACGAACATCATTTTGTGAGTATAAGCGAAGGTCATTTACCTGGTATTTCAATTGTGTAATCCTTTCCACTCCCATGCCAAATGCGAAACCCGTATATTTCGTGGAATCAATTCCGAAATTGTCCAGCACATTGGGATGTACCATACCGCTACCCAGGATTTCTACCCAGCCGGTATGTTTGCAAATATTGCATCCTTCTCCGCCACAAATCAGGCAACTGATATCCATCTCTGCACTGGGCTCTGTAAAAGGAAAATAACTGGGCCGGAACCTTACCCTTACATCTTTGCCAAACATTTCCTGTACAAAAAAGTACAGTGTTTGTTTCAAATCTGCAAAGCTGACATTCTCATCAATATACAATCCTTCTATCTGGTGAAAAAAACAATGCGCCCTGGCACTGATGGTTTCGTTGCGATAAACCCTTCCAGGACAAATTACCCGGATGGGTGGCTTCTGGGTTTCCATCACCCTGGCCTGTACACTGCTGGTATGGGTTCTTAATAACCAGGCATCTCCGTCTTTGGGTTGGTGAATATAAAAAGTGTCCTGCATATCACGGGCAGGATGGTCTTCCGGCAGGTTCATGGCACCGAAATTGTGCCAGTCATTTTCAATTTCAGGTCCCTCTGCTACGGCAAAACCCAAACGATTGAATATGGAAACAATCTGGTTCCGCACAATACTCAAAGGATGGCGGGTACCCACCGGAACCGGATCACCCGGTAAACTCCAGTCGATTGTATTGGCATCACCTGCTTCGGCACCTGCATTTTGCGACTTCAGGGATTCGTAAATGTCTTCAGCAAATACTTTGAATTCATTAACGATCTGGCCAAACGCTTTTTTGTTTTCATTGGGCACATTCCGCATTTCACCCATAACGGTTTTGAGAATACCCTTTGTTCCCAGGTATTTGATCCGGAAAGCTTCTACTTCATCCCGGTTCCTGGCCTGGAAAGCCATCATCTCTGCCCTGTAATTATTGATTTGTGCCAGCAACTGTTCCATTTGGCGAAGATAAAAAGGAGAATTGATATGTATGGCTCCTTTTCAGGTCAATCCCCGACTGATTGGGTATTTGTGTTGATCTGTTAATATAAATAGCTCCCATTACTTCCAAATCATTGTGCTTGCTGTCAATAAACCCCCAAATCAGGTGGAAACTGTTGTGTATTTGATAAAAATTGCCTGAAAACCTGTGTATTACTTACATTTGTTTCTGTGAGTGATCAATTAATGGAATATAATACGCAAAGAAATTACCTGGGGATGAAGGAATATGGCCGTCACGTACAGCGGATGGTTGAATATTTACTTACGATTGAAGACCGGGAAAAAAGACAGGAGCAGGCCCATTGTGTGATAGAACTGATGGGATTTGTAAATCCGCACCTTAAGAACGTGGAGGATTTCAGGCATAAGTTATGGGATCACCTGTTTTTTATCAGTGATTTCAAACTGGATGTAGACAGTCCTTATCCCATACCCCAGAAAGAGACTTATAAGCAAAAACCAGATCCATTGCCTTATCCCAAAAGGCATCCCAAGTATGCCCACCTGGGTAAGAACCTGGAAGTGGTGATAGACAAGGCTCTCAAGGAAGAAGATCCGGAAAAGAAAGCGGGCTTTGCACACGCCATTGCTTATTACATGAAACTGGCTTATAGTAACTGGCACAAGGAACTGGTTCATGATGATACCATTCGTACCGAATTGAACAGCATCACCGGTGGTCAGTTAGAGTTCAGCAATACCCCTTATATCAAACACCGTAACCAGAATTTTGAGCGGGAAGAATATCCACGCAGCGGTGGAGGAAGGTGGCAACAGAACTTTGGCAGCCGCGGTGGCGGAAGAGGTACGGGAGGCAGAGACAACCGGCCGGGTGGAGGAAGGACTGACGGCAGAAACCGCAACAGTGGAAACAGTGGGAACAGTGGAAATGGCCCAAGGGATAATAACCGCAACAGTGGAAACAGTGGCGGCAGAAGTGGCGGATTTAAGAAGCGCTATTAAAACTGTCTCTGTTATTATATATTATTCAGCACCGGATCCCGGTGCTTTTTTTTTGACCGGACTAAATTTGAGCAGGCATGGTTTTTTAAAACCTTTTCAAAAGTTTATATTCGCTGTAACGGCTTTCGCTAACCCCCAAACCACGGTTTATGAGTTCATTTGAAGTAATAGGTGGCAATAGATTAAAAGGTGAGATCATTCCGCAGGGTGCCAAAAATGAGGCTCTGCAGATACTATCTGCGGTTTTATTAACAGCCGAACCGGTAACCATTTCCAATATCCCCGATATCCTGGATGTGAATCTGCTTATTGAATTGCTGGAAGACATAGGTGTAAAAGTTACCCGCCATGCAAAAGACCATTGCACGTTTCAGGCCGACGCGATAGAGGTAGATTACCTGGCTTCAGATGCCTTTCATAAAAAAGGGGGAAGACTAAGGGGGAGCGTAATGTTTGCGGGACCCATGCTGGCCAGATTCACAAGAGCTTATATACCCAAACCCGGCGGAGATAAGATTGGAAGAAGAAGACTGGACACCCATATCATCGGTTTTGAAAAACTGGGCGCTAACTATGCGTATGATGATAAAGTAGGTTGTTTCAAATTATCCTCCCCGCAACTAAAGGGTACTTTTATGTTACTCGATGAGCCTTCCGTGACGGGAACGGCCAATATCACCATGGCTGCCGTACTGGCTGAAGGCATTACCACCATATACAATGCAGCCTGTGAACCCTATGTACAACAGTTGTGCAAAATGCTGAACAGAATGGGTGCAAAGATCAGTGGTATTGGTAGTAATCTTTTAACCATCGAAGGAGTAAGTACCTTACAGGGGACCGAACACCGCATGCTCCCGGATATGATTGAGATCGGCAGTTTCATTGGTCTGGCAGCCATGACACAGAGCGAGATCACCATTAAAAATGCGGGCATAGAACACCTGGGTGTTATACCCGAAAAATTTCAGCAATTGGGTATCGACTTCAGCATTAAAGGAGATGATATTTATATACCAGCACAGGATATATATGAGATCCAGACTTTTATGGATGGGGGCATTCTTACCATTTACGACCATCCCTGGCCGGGGTTCACGCCCGACCTGTTAAGCATTGTGCTGGTAGTTGCCACACAAGCAAGGGGAAGCGTTTTGGTGCACCAGAAAATGTTTGAAAGCCGTTTATTTTTCGTAGACAAACTGATTGATATGGGTGCCCAGATTATTCTCTGCGATCCGCACAGGGCAACAGTTATAGGCCTGGGCAGAAAAAATAACCTCAGGGGCATCACCATGAGCAGTCCCGATATTCGGGCAGGACAAGCCCTGCTGATAGCCGCATTAAGTGCAGAGGGCAAAAGCGTGATTCAGAATATCGAGCAGATTGACCGTGGGTACCAGTTCATTGATGAAAGGTTACGAAACCTGGGCGCGGATATAAAAAGGGTGCCCTGATAGTCTGTTCAATGCAGGGCAGTGATGTTTACTTTCTTGATGCCCGGCAAGTGAACTTCGATATGCCGGTCATGCGCTTTGTTTTGAAACTCACTGATTATTTCTAATATATCATAATCTATAAAATTACATTCAGCACCATCGATGGTGAGAATGCTGTATTCGGGAATACGATCTAGCGCTCTTTTTAAATTTACCTTATTCAGGAAGGTTACGTTGGTATTCAGTTTAATCAGGAAAACTTCTGTTTCATGTTGTTTGCTTCTTACAATTTTATACTCCGCTTTGAAGTTATTCAATATAATGTAATACACTGAAATCAGCAGACCAATGGTTACTCCTATTAGCAAATCTGTGCCTAATATCACTACAATTGTGACGACAAAAGGAATAAACTGCTTTCTTCCCAGGCTCCACATCTCTCTATACAAACGGGGTTTGGTAAGATTATAACCGGTTACGAGTAATATGGCTGCCAGGGATGCATAAGGAATCTGGTTCAATAAAACAGGAGCCAGGGCAACAGCCAGCAACAGGAATAAACCATGTGTAAAAGCAGACAATTTTGTTTTACCACCTGCATTGGCATTGGCTGCTCCACGAACAACTACTGCCGTTATGGGAATGGCCCCTAAAAGACCACAGGTGATATTGCCAATTCCCTGTGCTACCAATTCACGGTTAACAGGTGTAATACGGTTATGAATGTCGAGTTTGTCAACCGCTTCCAGGCAAAGCAGGGTTTCCAGTGTAGCCAGCAGCCCAATGACTATACCATCCTTCCATATGATTTCCGAGGTAAATAATTTTGAAAAGTCAGGAAAACGGATTTGGGCAAAAATATCCATGGGTATATTAACAAGTTGTGTTTGCTTCAGGGTAAGGGCTGGTACTGTTTTGGTAAAAAGAAGGTTCAGCACCACTCCGGCCACAACTACTAAAAGGGATGCAGGTAACAACCTTCTTCTTTTGGCAAAGGGCCTCATTAATCCGATAAGTAATAAGAGGGAAATTAGGGTAATGACGATTGCTCCCCTTGAAAAATGTGTATCCAGGTTAACTAGATTATTAAAAAAATGCTGGTGTGTAAAAAGGTTGCCGAAAGCTCCGGACCAGAAATCAGGTCGATCATACCCCAATGCCAGTGGTACCTGTTTAGCAATAAGGATCAATCCAATTGCTGCCATCATTCCTTTAATAACAGAAGAAGGGAAATAACCCACGATAGATCCCAGTTTCAAAATGCCTAACAATAGTTGAAAGCAACCGGCAATCATCACTGATAAAAGAAACACCCTGTAATCACCTGAAGCCAGAATGGAGGCGGCCACCACTGCTGTTAAACCAGCAGCCGGTCCGGATACAGCTAAATGGGCACCACTTACCAATGCCACTACCAGTCCTCCGATAATACCTGATAAAAGTCCGGCATATAGTGGCGCTCCCGAAGCCAGCGCTATTCCCAGACACAGGGGAAGTGCTACTAAAAAAACAGTAAGACCTGCAGGAAGATCATGCTTAAGCCAAACTAGCCGGTAGTACTTTACTTTACGTCGCAAGCTTTGAATTTTAGGATAAATTAGGGACAGTCACAAAGTAGGCTATCTTCTGAACAATTTCTATGCTTTCAGGGTGCCTGCTCATTTATGGGGTGATAACCACGCCCCTGCAAATCTTTCCCCTAAAAGCCTTTGCCCCTCCGTATTGAAATGAATACTATCTCCCCGGTGTTGCAGGTCGCCCGTTGAAACTATAGAAACATATTTGTCTGTTGCTGCATACGCATGTATAGCAGTATTAATGGCCTGCCAGTTTTCTTTGTTTTTGGAATAAGTACCCAACTCTCCTATCATTACGGGCAATTTTTTATTTTGCGCTATTTCCCGGAAACTGTTAACCAAGGTTTCCAGTCTTTTTTGATACATGGGTAAGGAGTTACTATTGGCATCAGATTCGCCCTGGTGCCAGAGAATCCCTTTGATCTGTCCGTATTTTTTTCCCATTGTCATTTTTTCTTTAAAATTCTGCAGCAGGTGAATCCCGCGGTACAAAGAGTCGCCCAACCACTGGCTAATAGAACTTCCCCCGATGGCAGTAGGTAATAAAAGAATTGAGATACCGGTAGAAATTTGCTTCTGCAAGGTTTTCGCAAATGTAATTCCACAGTCGAGGCCGTTGCGGCCAGGCTCATAAAAATGCAGGGGTTCTTTGGCATAAATGAGGTTTGCCTCCGCATCAATACTCAAGATATGGGGATTCACCAACGTGTCTGCCGGCTCCACAAAACCCCTTCCCGCCATATTTGACTGGCCAGCCAGTATGAATACCCAGGTTTTATTGGGCTCCGGTACTATTGAGACCCTCTCTTTCATCTTCGGGAAATTGCTGGTTCTAACATCCTGCCCGGTTTGCCAGGAAACACAAAAAAGAAAAATGAATACTAGAATTTTTTTCAATGTAGTGAGTTTAATTACCTGTTGATGTTTAAAGGTGTAATAAGCTTTACTTATTTATTAGAAACAGCTAAGCTGTTACCAATTTTTTTTACAGTTTTAATCAGGTTCTTTTCTGTGGCAGATAAGACTGTTGTACTATCATTATGTTCCTCATTGATGTTATAAATAGTACTAAAATATTGGTTCAATTTTGGTAAGGCTTCCGCAGAAATCTTTCCTGCGACCGCTATTACTGGAAGCTTATACCTGGCCGCCAGTAAGGCTACCCCATGAGGGCCCTTACCTTCCAGTGTTTGCAGGTCAAGGCTGCCTTCACCGGTAATTACACAATGAGCATTGGCCAGGGCTTCCTCATATCGGGTCATTCGCAGGTATGCATCTATCCCATTAACCAATGAAGCCCCCAACCATACTGCGAGTCCGGCAGCTGTGCCTCCTGCAGTTCCTCCATGTTTGATGGTTGCCATATCTATTCCGGTATGGGCAAGTGTAACATCTCTGAATCTTTGCAAGGCTGCTTCCAGTTGCAATACTTGCTGAGTAGTTGCCCCTTTCTGGGGACCAAAAACAGTAGCAGCACCCTGCATACCCAACAGAGAATTCTTTACGTCACATAGAATAACTACTTCTGTATGTATAATCCGAATATCTAATTTTGTAACTTCGACTCTGCCGAGGTTTAACAGGTTAAAAGGCAACCCTTCCATTTCTTCTCCTTTTTTATCCAGAAACGAAATACCCAATGACTGCAAAATGCCACAGCCACCATCTACCGTAGCACTGCCTCCCAAACACAAAAGTATTTTTGTCACCCCCTTATCCAATGCTTTTCCCATTAGTTCTCCGGTTCCAAAAGAGGATGCATACAAAGGATTGTATTCATCAGGTTTCAATAAACTGATTCCTGAAGCAGCCGCCATTTCAATAACTGCTGTTTTTCCGGCATCTATTATTCCGATAGATGCTTCTATTTGTCTGCCGAAAGGATCATGCACAACCTCTTTTTGAAATATCCCTTTACAAAGCTGTGTAATCAATTTACCCGTTCCATCACCCCCGTCTCCTATAGGAAAACATTGTGTACTGCATGCCAGTTCGCTTTCCAGGAATCCCTGTTCAATAGCCAAAGCTGCTGCACCAGCATCCAGACTGTTTTTAAAAGCATTGGGGGAAATGAGGATATGCATAAGGTTACAGCAAGAATGAAAGAATATACACCATTAACAAAGTAGTCAGTCCCATTAATATAGTCGCGATAGAATACACCCGCAGCATGGCAGACAAATCAATCTTCTCAAACTTCGCTATTACCCAGAAATAGGCATCATTGGCATGTGACACCATCATAGAGCCCGCACCCATCGACAGTACACAAAGCAATAGACTGTCCGGGGTATAGAAGCCCAGTTGGGGTAATAAGGGTTGGATGAGGGAAGCCGCCGTAATAATAGCCACAGTGGAAGAGCCCTGCGCCGTTTTTAAAAGTGAGGTCAGCAGAAAGGGAAAGAGGATGCCCATACTGGCCAGCGGTAATACTTCACTTAAGTGCCGGCCTATATGTGTGGCCGCCAGTACCGACCCAAAGGCACCACCCGCGCCAATGATAACGAGGATACCACCTGCTTTTTCAGCCGACTCCTGCAACCAGCTATTCACCTTTTGTCCATTCCAGGGCCTGCTGGCGGTTAATGCCAGTACAACGCCTATTGACAAAGCCATTACCGGATCACCCAGGTAGGAAAACACCCGTAACAACCCTGTTTCATTTACAGGCAATACGGCCTTTACGGCAATTAACAGGATAGGAACCACCACCGGTAAAAAAGCATAGATAACAGGCATACTTTCAGGTACAGCCGTTGCTACATTGTCATTTTTTTCTGTGATCGCCACAAGGGGTAGTCTGTTTCCTGCATAACAGGCATAGGCGTAGCCTACCAGCATAGCAGGAACAGCGATGACGATACCCAACATAATGAGCTTGCCAAATGGCACACCAATTAATCCCGCAGCCGCTGCAGCTCCCGGATGGGGAGGTATGAGACAATGCACTGCATAGAGGCCTGTTGCCATGGATGCGGCCATTACGATTACCCGGGTACCGGTTTTTTTGGCCAGACTTACATTTAATCCACTCAACACGATAAATCCGGAGTCACAAAAAATAGGAAGGCCCACTATAAAACCCGTAATACTCATGGCCAGTGCGGGTAGCCTGGTACCTGTTCGGGAAAGTATGTAATTAGCCATGGCAGTGGTACTTCCATTTTTTTCCAGTACCACGCCCAATGCAGTACCCATGACAATTAAAAGACCCAGCGATTGCATGATATTTCCAAAACCTTCTTTGGCCAGTGTAAGTATGTCAGGAAAAGGCATCTGTACCCCTACCCCTACCAGCAAACTCGCAATGAGTAATGCATAAAAAGGATGCAGCTTCCATTTCGCGGTAAAAACCACGATGGAACTGATCCCCAGGAGTAATGCCAGTATCACTTGAAAAAAAGAGGGTGCCATGGACTAAACAGTTTTGGGTAAGTTAACCGACTCCCCGACAATAGGGTAAGATACAAAGCGTTAGGAAACCTAATACCATCTTCCCGTTATTATTATCTATTTCCGCAGTTTCGGTTATCTCTTGTTCGGGCTACCTTTGCCAAATGCATACATTTGAAACCCTACAGCATATCATCCAATCCCGGAGGAGTACCAAGCCTGCAGACATGAATGGGAAGGTAATAAATACGACCATTATCCGGCAATTACTGGAACTGGCCAATTGGGCACCCACTCACGGCACAACGGAGCCCTGGCGATTCAACGTTTATGAAAAAGCTGCCAAACAACAATTCTGTGAGGATCATGCGGCATTGTATAAAAAACATACCCCCGAAGAAAAATTCACTTCGGCCAAGTATGAAAAAATCAGGCACCAGGGAGACATGGTCTCGCACATAGTACTGGTATATATGAAGCGCTCTGCCGGCAAAAGCATTCCTGTTCAGGAAGAATATGCTGCTGTGTGCGCCGCCATACAAAATATATTGCTCGGAGCCGCTTCGCTGGGAATCGCCGTATTATGGAGTACCGGTGGCATGACCCATCATCCCGCTATGAAAGATTACCTGGGACTGGAAGCAGAAGACCAGCTTGCGGGTATTGTATACATGGGTTATACTGACTTACCAGTCAAAGAGGGAAAAAGAAATACGCCTGTTACAGAGAAAACCCTTTGGAAAGGTTAATACCCAATGGTTATAAAACCTAATTACTGATTTAATTGTTTCTTTGCGAGAAATCTACCGCATGACCGACCCTACCAGAAAACTCATCCTGCTCACCGCTCCATCGGGGTCAGGTAAAACGTCCATTACCCGTTATCTGATTGGGAAGTATCCTAAACTTTCTTTTTCTATTTCAGCCACTACCCGGCAAGCCAGGGGTACAGA
Organism: uncultured Bacteroidota bacterium; assembly: GCA_963750825.1. Lineage (GTDB taxonomy): Bacteria > Bacteroidota > Bacteroidia > Chitinophagales > Chitinophagaceae > Sediminibacterium. The sequence continues at coordinate 68,497 of CAVVSL010000029.1, forward strand.
AAAAAATGGGGTGGAATATTATTTTATGTCAGTGCCCGAATTCAGGCAGAAAATAAGTGACCAGGCTTTTGTAGAATGGGAAATGGTGTATGATGAAAAATATTATGGTACATTACATTCGGAGCTTGATCGTATCTGGAGTGAAGGAAAAATACCCATGCTGGATATTGACGTAAAAGGAGCCATACATGTACAGGAACAATATGCAGGAAATTGTCTTTCCCTTTTTATACAGCCCCCTTCCGTAGAGGAGCTCAGGAAAAGACTGGAAAACCGGGGCTCTGAAACACCTGAAAGCCTTGCTGCCAGAATCAACAAAGCCAGTTACGAGCTATCTTTCAGTCACCATTTCCATAAAACCATCCTTAACGACAACCTGGAAAGAGCTTGTGCCGAAACGGAGCAGATAATCAAAGATTTCTTAGGCTGGTAAGATTGTTTTGCGGACATTTATCTACTAACAACTTTCGCCTATGTCTTTTGCTAACAGAACCGTACTTATTACCGGTGCCAGTCGTGGTATCGGAAAAGCCATGGCCCTTCGCCTGGCCAGAGAAGGAGCCAATATAGTGATAGCCGCAAAAAGTGTGGAAGAAGATCCCCGTTTGGGCGGAACCATTTTCTCTGCTGCCAAAGAAGTGGAAGAAGCCGGAGGTAAAGCACTGGCAGTTCAGGTAGACATCCGCCAGGAAGACCAGATTGCAGCCGCTGTACAACAGGCCGTTGAAAAATTTGGCGGGATAGATGTGGTCATCAACAATGCATCTGCCATACAGCTTACCCCAACCGAACAAACCGAGGCCAAAAGATTTGACCTGATGCAAAGCATTAATGTAAGGGGCACTTTTCTGGTAGGCAAACATTGTATCCCCCACTTGAGAAAAGGAAATAACCCACATATCATCACCCTGTCTCCACCCATCAACCTCGATCCCAAATGGCTGGGTGGGCACATTGCCTATACCATTACCAAGTACAGTATGAGCATGCTGGCATTGGGCTGGGCCGCTGAATTAAAGGGCGCAGGCATTGCTTCCAATGCCCTCTGGCCAAGAACCACCATTGATACAGCTGCTGTTAGAAATTTATTGGGTGGTGAGGCCCTGGCTAATATGAGCCGTACGCCTGATATTATTGCAGATGCAGTTTATTACATCTTACGAAGACCCGCACAACAATGCACTGGCAATACATTCATTGATGAACAAGTACTGGCATCAGAAGGCATTACGGACCTGGAAAAATACTCAGTTGTGAAAGGAGGACAGTTGTACACTGATCTTTTCGTTTAACAAAGGGTATTTATCATGTTGCTTACTCCATTTTTTCAGGCCGCATCTGGGGGAATAACAATACATCCTGTATAGACACCTGGTTGGTCATGAGCATGCACAAACGGTCGATACCGATGCCGATTCCGGAAGTGGGGGGCATTCCATATTCCAGTGCCCTTAAAAAATCATAATCGATGAACATGGCTTCTTCGTCTCCGCGCTCCATTAGTTTTACCTGCTCTTCAAACCGCTCGCGCTGGTCAATCGGGTCATTTAATTCCGTATAGGCATTGGCAATCTCCTTACCATTCACCATCAGTTCAAATCGCTCTACCAGTCCGGGTTTGGAACGGTGTTTCTTGGTTAGCGGACTCATCTCCACCGGATAATCGATGATAAAAGTGGGCTGTATATAAGTATGTTCAGAGGTGGCGCCGAAGATTTCATCTATCAGCTTTCCTTTTCCAATATTTCCGGGCACATCAATTTTTAACTGCTTACAAACCTCCCGTAAACCAGCCTCGTCCATTCCGCTTACATCAATGCCCGTATTTTCTTTAATGCCTTCATGTATACTGATTCGCTTGAAGGGTGCTTTGAAACTAAGTATTTTGTCTCCCATTTTTACTTCAGTGGTTCCATGCAGTGCAAGGGCGATTTTTTCAATCAGTTGTTCTGTGGTTTCCATCATCCAGAAATAATCTTTGTAGGCTGTATACCATTCCAGAACAGTAAACTCAGGATTATGGGTACGGTCCATTCCTTCGTTCCGGAAATTCCGGCTGAATTCATATACCCAGTCAAACCCACCCACAATCAGGCGTTTCAGGTACAATTCATTGGCGATACGGAGGTAGAAGGGAACATCCAGTGCATTGTGGTGGGTAATAAAAGGCCTGGCTGCAGCACCTCCGGGGATGGTTTGCAATACCGGTGTATCCACTTCAACAGCCCCTTTTTCATTCAGGAATTCACGAATGGTATTGATAAGCTGTGATCGCTTTACAAAAACATTTTTTACTTCGGGGTTGATGATCAGGTCTACATACCGCTGGCGGTACCTGAATTCCGGATCGGTAACTGCATCAAACACATGACCTTCCTCATCCCGCTTGGTAACGGGAAGGGGCTTCAGTGATTTGGTAAGTAAAGTAATGGTTTGGGTATGGATGGATGTTTCGCCGGTTTTGGTAATAAAGACATACCCGGTAGTACCAATGATGTCTCCCAGATCAAGTCCATGTTTCACCAGGTTATCCCATAATGACTTGTCTTCACCGGGACAGATGTCGTCCCTTTTTACATATAACTGGATGATGCCTTTGCTGTCCTGTATTTTTATGAAGAACACTTTGCCCTTATCATTGATGCTCATGATACGGCCCGCCACACAAACGGAAGAAAAAGTTTCCTTGTTCTCCTCACTAAAATGCTCCTTTATGTCCGTTGAAAAATGGGTTACAGGGTAAAGGGGTGCAGGATAGGGATCGATACCTGCCTGTTGCAGTTTAACAAGTTTATCCCTTCGGATAAGTTCCTGTTCTGATAATTGTGTCTGGCTCATAAAATGCTGATTGCGTAAAGAGCAGCAAAATTAGGGATAATGACCAAATGCAGTAGGGTTATTACGAATGGGAAATAGTTGTTTAGCTCCCTTCCTGCCGATATACATCCGGACGGTGCAATTGCATAAATCTGGGTACCTGGTTTTCCGGCAGGGGTGTCCACCCGAATTTTGCATACAGGCCATGGGCATCGAGGGTGCCCAGCATCCATCTCCGCAAGCCCTGAAGATCAGGACGGGCATGGATATTTTCCATCAGCCATTTGGAAAGTCCCTTACCCCTGTGTTCTTTCATAATAAAAACGTCTGCCAGGTAAGCAAAAGTAGCCCTATCAGTCACCAGCCTGGCAAAACCCACCAGGGTATTTTGAAAATAAACACCAAAACAAAGAGAGTGGGTTATTGATTTTTCCACCACTGAAAAAGGAATATTTTTTGCCCAGTAAGATTCGGTAGAAAGGAAACGATGAATCCGTATGATATCTTCCGGTCGGATCTCATTTTGGATGCTGTATCCCTTTTCAATGAATTCAGGACTGTTTTCCATAGAACAGTTTTTTTTGTATTTCCTGTTGGGAAAGTGGTAGCATATCTCCGGGCTGCATGCCATCCATGGTTACTCCTTGTATCCGGTAACGAATCAACCGCAAGGTAGGAAATCCCACTTTTGCTGTCATTTTCCTTACCTGTCTGTTTTTGCCTTCAGTGAGTATTAACTGTATCCAGGGTGCTGGAATTTCTTTCCGGAAACGTATGGACGGATTTCTCTCGGGCACAACGGGAGTTTCCTGAAATATATTTGCCTTACATGGTTTTGTAGGATAGGGTTTCCCATCTACCTGGATAGTCAGGCCGTTGGCCATTTGGGTAACGGCTTCTTTTGAAACTGCACCGTCAACCTGCAACCAGTATTCCCGCTCATGCTGAAACTGGGGATCCAATAAACGATGGTTCAGGCTTTTGTCATTGGTGAGTATTAACAACCCCTCACTGTCATAATCCAGCCTTCCTACAGGGTACACATCATGAGGCACATCTAAAAAATCAGACAATGTTTTTTTTCCATCCACAGCAGAAAACTGTGAAAGCACCAGGTAAGGTTTGTAAATGAGATAGTAGTTATTCATACAAAAACAAAAGTCCCGCAGAAGCGAGACTTTGTATATGGATGGGTTAGTAAGTACCGGGAAATAAATTTCCCTACACAATATTAAAAATACTTTTATCTATTGCAAAAATATTTGTGAACAATTTTATTAACATTTTAAGGGTTTATGTGAATTTCCTGAGTGGGAAAAGCCCTTTTCGGAAGCAGTAAAACATACCCTATAAGCGATTACTGTAAAAAAAGTTTTTTATACAATCTTCTGAAACATTGATGAATAAAGGGTTTCAAAAGATTGTTGATTCAGAATTTTTAACTAGCTTACTGTCAGTCCGGCTAATTTCACCCTTGTCAAAAGGGGTAAAACTTGGCCGGGAACGGATTAAAAAAAAAGTAAACCTCCTTCCCATTTAACAGATTATTTTTACAAAAAAGCCGTTTATGAAGTTTCCTGCACCAGTTTCGCTGAGTTGGTTAGCTGATTTGATCCAGGCCGAAGTGGTTGGGGATCCCGCTGCAACGGCCATGGGTATAAACGAAATACATAAAGTAGCAGAAGGTGACCTGGTATTTGTAGACCATCCCAAATATTATGATACCTGTTTAAAAAGTGCTGCAGGTTTTATTATTATTAATACAAAAGAGGTTAGCCTGCCTGCCGGAAAGATGTTGCTCGTAGTAAAGGAACCCTTTGAGGCCTATCTGAAAATTGTCAATCATTTCCGGCCTTTTATGCCAGCAGAAAAAAGCATTAGTGAGGATGTGGTTATCGGAGAGGGTACACAAATTATGCCGGGAGTATTCATCGGTCGCCAAGTTCGCATTGGATCCAATTGTGTTATCCATCCCAATGTTGCCCTTCTCGATTATACCGAAATCGGAGACAATGTGGTAATCCAGGCAGGTGCCGTAATTGGGAGTGATGCTTTTTATTACAACACCAAAAAAGACAGGGAGGTATGGTATAAACGCATGCAGAGTTGCGGCAATGTGGTCATTGAAAACGACGTTGAAATAGGTGCAGGTTGTACCATTGACAGGGGCGTAACTGCCGAAACAAGGATTGGCAGGGGTACCAAAATGGATAATATGGTACATATCGGACACGATACAATGGTAGGAAGTAACTGCCTCTTTGCTGCCCAGGTGGGTATTGCCGGCGGTACTATTATAGAAGACGGAGTAACCTTATGGGGACAGGTAGGCGTAAGCAAGACGCTTACCATTGGTGCCAATGCCGTAGTACTTGCACAAAGTGGTGTACCCTCTTCACTGGCAGGTGGTAAAACCTATTTCGGTTATCCCGCAGAAGATGCTTCTATTAAACGGAGAGAACTGGTATGGATCAAAAGAATACCGGAGCTTTGGAAAAAAGTGATGGAATAACAGGTGATTAGGCCAAGGAATATTTATCCCTGTATTCACTGCAAATCCTATCGATAGAATCGGACAGGGGCGTATAGGCAAAAGCGGGGAATGCTTTTTTGATTTTACTATTGTCGAACGCCACTTTGGCCATGGCTGTTTTGGCTGTCTCTTTTGTTAACAAAGGATCTTTCCCCGTGAAATAGGCCTTGACTGCCTCCCAACGCCATACCAGCGCGGATAATAAGGGTGTTACTTTACGGTGCGGCGGATTTTTTTGAAAAGCTTTCGCTATCAGTGAAAATACTTCCTGGTAAGCATGATCACCTTCACTCAGAATAAACCGCTCGGAATGGATATCATTATCCATTAATAGTATCATTGCTTTTACCACATCCTGTACATCTACAAAACCACTTACCCCCTGGGTATACCAGGGAAATTCCTCGTAGGCCGATTTGAAAATTCCGGAAGAACCGCTGTGCCAGTCTGCTGCACCGAGTATGATCACGGGATTTACTATTACGGCCTGTAAACCTTCCCCAATACCTCTCCATACTTCTATTTCAGACAGGTACTTACTTTTTCCGTATTCGCTGTTGCTGCTTTCTTCTGTCCAATTCATTGTCTCATCAATTACAGCGTTTTCCCTGATCCTACCCAACGCCGCAACAGAACTTACAAACAATAATTTATTGACTGATTCCTCCAGGCAGGCATTTACCACATTGGCGGTACCCTCGATATTGGTATGGTGCATCAGTTTCTTTTTCCGGGGATTAAAAGAAACCATGGCGGCACAATGGTATACCTGGCTAATACCGGCCATCGCGGCAGATAAAGCTTCCACATCCAATATGTCGCCCTGGATCCATTCCACCAAATCCTTCACCGGCAGGTCGGGAATAGCAGAACGGTATAAGGCCCTTACTTTTTTCCCCTCCCGAACCAGTTGTGTAACGAGGTGAGACCCTACCAATCCGCCAGCTCCGGTAACCAATATCATAATAAATATTTAGGTGAAGATACGTTGTGGCAGAGAAGTGGAGCCACATCTCTCTTACAAAAAGGGAAAACAGGCACTATGCGCAATTACTGCACCTGCCGCTTACCACTACATCTGTTTGCGTAGCTAAAAATCCATGGGGGAGGTTCACTGAAGGCACAGTCACATGATCCAGACAATAGGTAGTTCCACAATCGTCGCACATAAAATGAACATGGTCGTCGTGGTGATGCCCTTCCGTACAGGCATCTTTACAAAGTGCATACCTGACGGAATTATCCGTGGTGGGTATGGTATGAATTATCCCTTTGTCAACAAAGGTCTGCAGGGTCCTGTAAACAGTTACCCTGTCAAATCCGGCATCACCTTCCTGCTCAATATCAGCATGCGCCAGGGCACTGTTTGTATTTAAAAACAGTTCCAGAATTTTCTTGCGGCTATCTGTAATACTCAACTGGTTCCGCTTCAGTATGGCTGCAATCTGGTGGTCCATTTTATTAAATTCTGTTTTACAATTGATATAGTAAGGTGACTACCCTTTCTTTTCAGCCAGTAAGGTTCTGATATCCTTATTTAAGCGTTCCAGTTCCTCTTTCTTTAACCCGTCATACACCTGTCCCCTAACATTTCCTTCACGGTCAACCAGCGCAAAAAATTGGGTATGGATAAACTGTTCTTCAATTTTTTCCAGGTTGTTTTTGGGATCATCCAGCAAATAAGCATTTCTGGCCATTTGGTAGAGGCTGTCTTTCCGGCCCGTAAGAAAAACCCATTTGGGTGATTGTATGCCTAAAGAATCTGCATACACTTTTAGCCTGGCAGCAGAATCTGTTTCCGGATTGCAGGTATGGGAAACAATTTCAAAATCCGGCTCATCTTTAAAGTTGGCAAATATGGTTTTCATGTTGGTATTCATCTTTGGACAAATCCCCTTACAGGTTGTAAAAAAATATTCAACCACACTAACCTTCCCAATCATATCCTTATCGGTAAAAGGGAGACCTTCCTGGGTTGTGAACTGAAAGGGTTTAACATAGCTGATGACCGCCAGTTTTCTTTTCCAGTTGTCCGTTCCCTTAAAAACAAAAAAATAAAACCCAGCCACCAAAACCACAAAAAAGACAAGGTACCCTATTAATTTCTTTGGCATATTTATCTATTATAGTACAAAGTTACAGTTCCCTGTGAAACCGGAACCCGTCACTATAAGAACAATGGCTAAACCGTTTGGTTCAAGCAAACACCCCACCCTTATAAAAGCCAAAGAAACATACATATATAATATATAACACTTACTGGCCGGTCCATACTGCCAAACCCTAAGGGAATCTGCCGATTCCACTTTTTTTAACAATTCCGAAAGACTTCGTAGATAAAAAATCCGGTAGATTTGGTCTACAAATAATTTCGTACAACAAAATTTAATTCGCCATGCATACAAAATTTATGGGGTTGGTTTTACTGGCAGGATTGATGTCCCTTTCCGCCACAGCCCAAACGAATGAGAAATCTGAAAAAAAGGAGACAATCATCATTAAAAAAAATTCGGATAAACCCGGAAAGATGACCATTGTGGTAGATGGAGATAAAGTTACTGTGAATGGGAAACCGATTGAAGAACTGAAAGACGAGGATATTGAAGTGCTCCGCAACGGGGAAGGTCGCATTGAAATCCCGGGTATAAGGGGAAGATTGACACCCAGAGGGGGCATGAAGATGTTTAGAGACGGTATTGCCAACGCTGGCAACCGCGCTTTTCTGGGGGTAAGTTCTGAAAAGTCAGAAAAGGGAGCTAAGATCAGTTCGGTAGAAAAACAATCTGCAGCAGATAAAATAGGGCTACAGAAAGATGATATCATTAGTAAGGTAAATGATGTTGCCATTGGCAATCCAGATGACCTTTATGAAGTTATTGGGAAATACAAACCCGAAGAAAAAGTAACCATCACCTACCTGCGTGATGGAAAAGAAAAAACGGCATCTGCCACCCTCGGTAAAACCAAGGGTGCCAGCAGCTTTACTTTCAATGGAGAAGATTTTAACTTTGATTTACCCAGGATGCAGGATTTCAATTTTAACTTTTCCCAAAAACCCAGACTGGGCATTGAAATACAGGATTTACCAGAAGGTAAGGGAGTGAAAATACTCGAAGTTGACAAAGACTCTCCCGCTGCAAAAAATGGATTACAGAAAGATGATATTATCACGGAAATCAATGGCGAAATAATTAACTCTGTTGATGGTATGCGGTCTAAACTGAAAGACAGCAAGGAAGGTGATACCCTGAAGCTGAACTTACTCAGAAATGGGAAGTCTCAAATGGCTGAAATTCACTTCCCCAAAAAACTAAAAACAGCTGAGTTATAAGTAACTACTGCTTGATTAACAGCAGAAATGGGTTTGACTTACCACTTTTGCTTTTTTCTCATGTTACACATTACCGCACCAGTCCTGGTGCGGTTTTTTTATAGGCCATCCCGAAAATTGTCCTTCGATTTCTCTGTCTGTATGGCTATGCCCGTAACTTCACTAACAAATTTATTTAGCATGAAAAAAATATTGTTCCTACTGTTTTGTACGAGTTATGTCACATCAAAAGCACAGGTTTTTGATAAAAGGCAGCCCCTGGTACATACCTTTTCTATTGTTGCCAGGGATGAAATAACCGGGGAGATGGCTGTTGGTGTTCAGAGCCATTGGTTTAGTGTAGGCACTTCTGTTCCATGGGCTTTGGCAGGAGTTGGGGCGGTAGCTACCCAATCGTTTGTAGATAAATCTTATGGACCCAACGCCCTCGCTTTATTGCAAAAAGGATATACTGCACAGGAAGCATTGGATAGTCTTACCCAATTGGATCCGGGCAGAGAAGTGCGGCAGGTGGCCATCATTGACAACAAAGGAAATGTGGCGACACATACCGGAAAGAATTGTATACAAGTGGCCAAACACATACAGGGCAAACAATTCAGCGTGCAAAGCAACATGATGCTGGGCGACCAGGTATGCGAATTCATGGTGAAGGCTTTCGAAAAAAGTGCAGGCAAGCCGCTTGCCGAAAGAATATTACTATCGCTGGAAGCCGCCCAGGTAGCAGGCGGCGATATCAGGGGCATGCAGGCTGCTGCATTAATAGTGGTACCCGGAAAAATTACCGAAAGCTGGAATAATAAATCAGTAGACCTTAGGGTAGATGATGCGGCACAACCCTTACGGGAGCTAAGAAGACTGTATAATGTACACCTCGCCTATACGCATATGAATAATGGTGACCTGGCCGTGGAAAAAAACAATATGGAACTGGCCATGAATGAATACAATGCGGCCATGAAACTTTTTCCCGAAAACCTGGAAATGAAATACTGGACGGCTATTACCCTTGCCAATAACAAACAGGTAAGCAAAGCCATGCCGATGCTCAGGCAAATTTTTGCCAAAGACAAAAACTGGAAAGAACTTACCCGCAGGCTTCCACCTGTAGGTTTGTTAACTGTATCCGGGCAGGACCTCAGCAGGATTCTGGCTTTATAATCCCTCTTAAAACCTTTACTGTAAGGTAAATCTGTAATTAAGGCTATTTTTGCGGGAATATGGTTCCATCAGATAAATACGAAGTGGTTATCGGCCTGGAAGTACACGCACAACTGGCTACCCAAAGTAAATTGTTTTGTGGGGACAGTACCCGATTTGGGGCACCTCCAAATACCCATATCAGCCCCATAACCATGGGCCATCCCGGCACCCTACCTAAAACCAACCGGAAGGCCGTAGAATATGCCATAAAACTGGGACTAGCCTGTAATTGTGCCATTGAAAAGGACAATTATTTTGCCAGGAAAAATTATTTCTATCCTGATTTACCCAAAGGATACCAGGTATCCCAGCATACCACCCCCATATGCAAAGGTGGTTTTATAAGGATACAAACCAGCGAAGGAGAAAGGAATGTTAGGCTTAACAGGATACATATGGAAGAGGATGCAGGTAAAAGCATCCATGACCTTGAAGATGATTACACTTGTATTGACCTTAACCGTGCAGGAACTCCTTTGGTAGAAATTGTTACCGAACCGGATCTCTACTCCGCGGAAGAAGCCTGGCAATATGTAACAGAAATAAGAAAGCTGGTCAGATGGATTGGAATATGTGACGGAAATATGGAAGAAGGTAGCCTCCGCTGCGATGCCAATGTATCTATCCGGCTGAAGGGCGAAAAGGAACTGGGTACCAAGGTGGAAGTAAAAAACCTGAACTCTATCAGAAATGTAAAAAAAGCCATTGAGTATGAAGTTGAACGAATGACAGCACTGGTGGAAAGTGGCGGAAAAGTGCAGCAGCAAACCAGGAGTTTTGATGCAACTACGGATACCACTTTTGCTTTGCGGGATAAAGAAGAAGCGAATGACTACCGTTATTTTCCCGATCCCGACCTGGCACCTTTTCATTTACAGGAGGCTTTTATCAGCGGAATAAAAGATGCCCTTCCTGCGCTGCCCAATGAACGAAAAGCGGTATACCAAAAACAATATGGTTTGAATGAGTACGATGCCGGCCAGTTATGTGAGGACAGGGCAATCGCTGATTATTTTGAATCCGTAATCAACCATACCACTAATTACAAAGCTGTTGCCAACTGGATACTGGGACCCATCAGGCAATACTGTAATGAATCTGAAACTACATTTGAATCAATCCAACTTGATCCCGCATTGGTTGCAGAAATGATAAAATTGATAGAAGAGGGTAAGGTTGGGTTCTCGGTAGCGTCTTCCCGGTTGTTACCGGTGATGATTAAAGAAAACCGCTCCCCAATGACTATTGCGGAGGAACTGAACCTGGTACAGGTATCAGATACAGGTGAATTGGAGAACTGGATCAAAGAAGCACTGGAAGCTATGCCTGAAAAGGTAGCTGAATACAAAAAAGGGAAGAAAGGCCTGATCGGTTTGTTTGTGGGGGAAGTGAAAAAAAGAAGCAAAGGCAAAGCCGATCCGAAAATGGTCACTCAATTATTAGCACAAAAACTGAATGACTGACGGGATAGTCATTGGTATTATTAACAGGCCTGGTGGAATCATCCTTGCCAAAAACTTCAATATGAAAAAAACAATCATCCTTTCTCTTTCTGTATTAGCCCTAGTCAGTTGTCAGGAAAAGAAATTCGGGGCCTTTACGGTAAGTGGTATTATAGAAAACGCACCTGCCAAACACATTTTCCTGGAGGAATTGCCTTTTGGGGGCGAGCAACCCGTAATTCTGGATTCTGCAACCTTACCGTCGAATGGTAGTTTTACCCTTCGGGCAATGGGTAAAGAAGAAGGGCTGTACCGGCTGGTAATAGAACAGGGGCCTGATGTGTTATTGGTAAATGATACCAAAAGCATAAAAATTTCTATGGATGTAAATAATTACAAGTCTTATAAGACAGAAGGTTCACCCGCAAGTGAAAGCCTGCACAGTCTTTTTGAAAACTACCGTAAAAAAGACGCTGCCCTCTACCTTACATTTCAGCAAATAGATACCCTGCAAAAACAAAATGTCGCTGATAGTTTACTGATTCCGGTTAGGTCAAAAAGAGATACGGAAATCAAAGAGATGAATAAAATGGTTACGGAATTCGTCAACAAGTCGCCCAGCCCCGCTGCCCGCTATTATGCATTGGGCATGGCTTCCCGCACCATGGGTCAGGAAGAAGTGCGCGTATTGGCTAATAACTCCTCCGATAAATTCAAAGAGCACAGTGGCTTGGCTAAAATCAAAAGCCTGTTGGCAGTTCAGCAACCCTCCACTCCGAAATATCCATTACTTAACCAGCCCGCTCCCGAAATAAACCTTCCGGATGTTACTGGTAAATTATTTGCCTTGAGCAGCCTGAAAGGTAAATATGTACTGGTTGACTTCTGGGCTAGCTGGTGTGGTCCCTGTAGAAAGGAAAATCCAAATGTGGTGGCTGCTTATAAAAAATTCAGGGATAAAAACTTTACTATTCTGGGAGTGTCTCTCGACTCGGACAAAGCTGCCTGGGAGAAAGCCATTGCAACTGATAATTTAATCTGGACACATGTTAGTGATCTGAAACAATGGGAAAGCAGTATGGTTCCGTTGTATCATTTTGATGGCATTCCCTTTAATGTATTAATTGATCCACAGGGTAAAATCATAGCTACCGATTTAAGGGGTGAAGCTTTGGAAAGTAAGCTGGCAGAAGTGTTGAAATAAATCCACTGCATTTTTAACCCGCAAATCCGCATATCATTATGCGGATTTTTTTGGTCCCCCATAAAGATCTGTAGTATGACTGTTTACCTCTTTGGTCAGGTATTTCAATTCAAATTTGGATAAGATACCTGATCATTCGCCGTAAAATAAATCAGTGCCAGCTAAAAAATCATAAGAGAATACACAAACAGATTATCCATAGTTACTTTTTAACCTATCTGCATTGTTAATTTGTAAAACGTTTTGACAGGGCTATGCATAAAAAAGGGGCTGCCAAATAGCAGCCCCTTTTTCTATCAGTTGACTATTAATTATTGCGCATATCCGGGATTTTGCTGAATCTTTGGATTGGCTTGTATTTCAGGGAGGGGTATAGGTAATAAAAACCTGAAGTTACCAGCCTCAAGAGTTTGTGAAGCTGAATTAGGGGAGTCCTGTAATAACCTTGAAACAGGTAAATTCCTTCTTTTCAGGTCCCAGAAACGGTGACCTTCGAATGCCAATTCCTTAAAACGCTCGTCCAGAATAGCATTGATCAGCGCATCTTTGGTGGTGAATACCGCAGTAACATAATTGTTGATACGGGCGGCACGTAATGTATTTAAATCCAGTGCAGCACCGGTAAGGTCTCCACCTTCAGCCCTGGCTTCCGCCCGGATAAGGTACATTTCACCAGTACGCATTGTTTTCTGGTTATTTACGTTTTCTGCAGCAGAACCATAGGTAGCTCCAACAGGACCTGAATATTTGGTAACAATTCTTTGAGAAGACCTGGTGGTTGGTATCAGGGGCTCAGTTTTCAGGTAAGAAGCAAAACGGATATCATTTACCTGGTCATAGCTGTTCCACAATTTATCAGAAGGCCTCCAGGTAATGGTGCCGATATTGCTTGGACTGGCAGAGGTACCGCGGTACAATGAGCCCATACGGGAAGTGGACGTAGTACGGGCAATAACCCAAACCTGTTCTGCATTATTGGCATCCGTCCAGATACCGGGAAATAGTGTCCTGGATGCAAGAGGAGTTGCAGCAATATACTCACTGCTGTAAGTTACCGCATCGGCATATTCCTTTAAGTACAATGCTACCCTTGCTTGTAAACCAGACACTGCCAGTCTGCTGACACGGAAAACATCCGTAGCCGCTGTTGGTAATAAAGTCTTGGCTTCCGCCATGTCGGCTTTCAACTTCTGAAAATAGGGCCCTACGGTAATTCTTGCTTTGGTTTCAAGAGAAGGGGTTTCCAAATAAGCCATAGCCAGATCTGTTGCTACCGCACTGTTGCTATAGTAACGATACAATTGGAAATGACAAAAAGCACGCAGGAACAAAGCTTCGCCCCTGAGTCTTACTTTCAAAGCATCATCTGCCGCACCGTTTGAAGTAGCATTGGGTAACGCTACCAATACGCGGTTCACGCGGTCAATCACCCTGTAGAGAGGCGTGAATGCTGTGAAGTTATCACGCAAACCCACATCAGCGGGTGCAAACTGCCACTCGTGTGTAGTAGCCGCATTATAGAAATCGGCAACACGTACTTCATCAGCCAAAGTACTGTTCAACAATACGTCCATTTCCAGGTTTACACCGCCATAGGCGCCGATGATACCCTGTTCATTGTTGGCGGTCGTTTTCAAGGCGATGTCACCTCCAATGAAATCTGTTTCCTGCACCTCAATCACCTTATTGCAACCAGCCAGGGTCAGCAGCAATAGGGAAAAGATGACAAATTTATTTTTTTTCATGTAATGGTATATTTTAAATAATGATATTATCAGATATTAAATGCTCAATTAAAAATTAATATCTAAACCTACAACGAAAAATTTAGGGTTAGGATACTCAGTCAGACTGATGTTGTTGTTGTCTTCAGGATCCAGACCTTTCCATGGGCTCCAGATGGCCAGGTTTTGTGCCTGTACATAGAAACGGGAAGATTTGATTAATGATCCGCCTGATGCAGTCTTGATAGCCGGAATCTGGTAAGAAACAGTCAGATTCCTGAACCTTACAAATTTCGCATCAAACAAGTCAGAAGAGGTAAACCCTCTGTCATACAAAGAAGACTGGAATTTAGCATTGTCTCCTGGCTTGGTCCACTGCATGGTAAGCAGGTCTCTTGAGCCCCTAACAATTTGCTGGTATCCGAGAGTTCCCCTTACAATCCAGTTGTAGGTATTGTCATAACGCATTACATCAAACTGGTAAGAGAATAGTGCTGAAATGGTGATAGCTTTTACTTTTACGTCTAAAGTTACACCACCCTGGTGCTTAGGAAGATAGCTTCCAAAAGCAAACTGTCCTGCCTGTCCAACATTGAAGGTTTCTTTTCCATCAGCTGTCCTATATCGTGGTTGACCGGTAGCAGGATCTGCTCCCAGGTAATCAAAAGTATAAGCAGATCCGAAAGGAACGCCTTTACGGATAATGGATGTACCTGTAACATACTCATTCACGAGGCCCAGATCATCAATGTTATTCTTGTTGATAGAATGGTTCCATCCAAGGGTAACACCAAAATCTTTTTGCTTTAACACATCAACAGCAGCGGTCAATTCAATACCCCTGTTACTCATGGTACCGGCATTGATGCTCAAACTTCCGAATCCGGTAGTTCCTGACAATGGCTGGGTTACAAACAGGTCTTTGGTTTTGTTCAGGTAAGCATCAACAGTAAATCTTGCCCGGTTATTCCACATGGCAAAATCAACACCAATGTTCAGCTTCTGAATTTTTTCAATTTTCAGATCAGGATTTCCGGGTGAAGTTGGAACCAGACCCGTAATGTTAGATCCAACATAACCAGAAGTTCCAAAAGAAGGAATCTGTGGTCCCTGGTAGTTCGTAACGGTATTTAAATAAGTGCCGTAACCACCAGTGGCGATACTACCAATGTTTGGTACGATACCATAACTGGCACGGAATTTCAGGTCGGTAAACAGGTTCTGGTTTTTCAGGAAAGACTCCTGAATAGCATTCCAGGTAAAACCTGCAGCCCATGTGGTAATCTCGCGGTTAGTTACATTAACAATACGGGATGTTCCGTCACGTCTAACGTTAGCCGTAAGTGTGTATTTGTTATTGTACGTGTAACGAAGTGTTCCAAAATAAGAACGGATACCAAAACCACTCTTGGCACTGGTAGCATTCTGCGGATAGGTTGCTGAACCATTGGTAGGCAAAGTACCGGCACCCTGGCCCGTTTGGGTAAGTCTGGGGTCAAGGTTATACAGGGTAAATCCTAAACCTTTTTCATATCCCCTAACCACTTCAAAATAAGCACCTAATTCCAGGTCATGCATGTTGCCAAACTTATGGCCATACACCAAACTGGAAGTGTTGATTAATTGAGTGGACAAATAACTTCCTTCCTGGGCAATTCCTGACTGGAATGCCTGTAATGATCCAATATAAGAGTTCGCATTGATATAACGGGAATCCTGGGTGCTGCTCACATCAATACCGAAAGTATTTTTTATGGTCAGTGAAGGAAGAATTTTGTACCCAACGGTTAAACCGGCATTTACTTTGATTTGATTGCTGGTTCTGCTGGAATTACGCTGTGTTTCCAACAGGTTAGCTACTTGCTTGTATGCTAGTGGTGTACTGGCACCAAAGTTAAGAGAGCCATCTGGTTTGAAAGGATTCTCATAGGTTTTGGCACGGTATGTCATCTGGAATGCACTAAGAGAACTATTACCCCTTACCTCACCCTCAGAATACTGGTTGATGGAATAACCTGCAGAGGAATTGAATTGTACAAACAATTTGTCAGCAGTGTGATCCAGGTTGAAACGGAAGGTATACCTGTTCAGTGAAGAGTTCAGGTCAATACCATCCTGCTTGAAATTACCGGCAGATAGGTAGAACCTTGTCTTTTCATTACCACCGGACATATTCAGTTCATTTGTCTGGGAGATACCCTGACGATAAAATATATCGGTATAGTTGACATCAATTTGCCCGATGCTGTCAAGCACAAATGCTTTCCTGGCAGCAGTGAAGCCGGCAGGAATGGCTGGGTTATTAGCAGAGTAAACCCAACCTGGTGTGTTGGTTAATTTTTCCCTTTCCTCATAAAACAGCATTTCTTTGGTGCTCATCAGGTTCAAACGGGAAAAGTCTGGCTTGGAAGTAATACCATACTGGGTCCTGTACTGGAAATTGGTAACACCTGCTTTACCTTTTTTGGTAGTAATAACAATTACACCCAAACCACCTCTTGCTCCATATAATGCGGCAGCACTGGCGTCTTTTAATACAGTGATAGATTCGAAATCATCTGGGTTGATGGTAGCAAAATCACCAGAAGGCAATGGAATACCATCAATTACATACAAGGGCTGAGCAGCGTTGGCTGCAACAGAAGATACCCCTCTGATGGTGATCCTGGCACTGGTACCGGGTTGACCGGAACCTGAGTTAACCAGCATACCGGGAGCTCTTCCCTGTAAGGCCTGGTCAAAAGAACCCACGGGAACAGTTTCAATAGCTTTGCTGCTGATGACTGTTGCAGCTCCGGCAAATTGGGTTTTCTTTTCACGGGAATATCCGGTAACCACCACTTCCTCCAGATTGTCTGTGGAAGATTTCAGGGCTACAGCATAGTTGTTGCTGCTGGTTAGTGCAACTTCGCGTAATGTAAATCCTAAAGAAGAAATCTGAAGGGATTTCGCGTTGGAACCAACAGTGATAGAAAAACTACCATCATTACCGGTAGTCGTTCCCTGTGTAGTGCCTTTTACCAAAACCGAAGCATTGGCTACGGGATTGCTTTTCTCATCAGTCACCTTACCTTTTATGGTTCGGTTCTGAGCGGCCAGTTGAGTAACGGCCAGGACAATGCATAGAAGCATTGTGACAAATTTTCTCATAATTCAGTTTTTAGTTTTCCTTACGGGGTGCGAAAATAGTTAATGAAAACATAACAATAACACCTATTGACAGTTTATTGTTGTTTATCGCTGCATTTTCTAAATAAACCTGCTTATGAGGGGTAATTTTAAGTTATACCTGCTCATTATCAAATCACTTACATATATAAAAAAGCCAGGTCATCAATGATGACCTGGCTTTTTCAAATGATGAATGAGAATAAAGAATTTCTTAAATAAAAGTTAATTATCCTTACAAAGGGTATTTAACAGCAACTCATCTGCCGAAATGGGCCAGATATATTGCTGTCCGGTATTGGGTATTGCCGATACGCCTGGTTTCGCTGGTAAAGGCAGTGCCAAACGGGTAATATCCGATCCACGCAAACCTTCTCCCAGGAATTCAATCCTCCTTTCCGTAACAATCGCATCAGCCAATGCAGCAGGTGTAGCAAAATTGGCTGCAATAAATACAGTAGAAGGATCAGAACGTCCCCGAACTGCATTCAATAAAAGAATGGCCTGTGGATCCACCACGTTATTGGCACGAACACGGGCTTCAGCAAGGTTCAATAAAACCTCTGCATAACGCATTACTGGTGCATAATCAATAAATGTGCTGGGAACACTGTATTTGGTCAGGTAACTTTTCCCACTGAAAATCTGAACAAAACTGCGGCGCTTATCTGCAGTTGTCCAGCCGGTATTGGAAATAATTGAAGTGGGTAATAAGGAGTATTCTCCGTTTCCACCGTTAAAAGCTGCGGGTCCATAATAATACCCTAACTGGTTTTGTGTGCCGGGCTGCTCATTGGAAGCAAATGGCATGGACAAAATGTTTTCATTGGTTGTATAGGGAGCCTTAAACAAATTGGTATAGTCGCTCTGTAAAGAAAAAGGAACACCAGTAGCCGCCATAAAGGGAGGTGTAGCTGACACAATTTTATTGGCTTCTGTAATTACCTCAGGATATTTTCCCATACTCAGGTAAACCCTGGTTTTCAGCGCAATGGCTGTATTTCTGTGTGCCCTGGTTGTGTTGAGCAATGTTGAAGCATTGGTCAGTGTCAGGTTTTGTTCTGCATAGGTAAGGTCTGCCAATATCTGGGTATATACTTCAGCCACAGTTGCCCTGGCAAGTGCATAATTGCCCGATCCGGTATTACCGCTCAAACGAAGCGGTACTCCGGGTTTACTGCCATTGCCATCCCAATAAGGTCGTGCATATAATTGCAGTAAAGCATAATAGCTCATAGCCCTCAGCAACCTGGCCTCTGCCTGAAAGTTGCCGGAAACTGCGGTACCTACTACAGTGGTTCCTTTCGCTGCCATTCCATCCAGGAATACATTTGCCAGATTGATAACATAATAAGCCCTGGACCAGGTATTCACCACACTATTGGTAGAACTGTTGCTGGGAGTATAGTTCCAGATATCAAAACCGGTAACTACGTTGGTCCGGTCGTTGGAGAATTCTTCTCCACGGATGTCATTGAAAATCTGGTAACGGCCTCCATAAAAGCCTGCATTCTTAATTGAGGCATAAATCGCACGCACCTGCCCTTCAATTCTGTCTTTGGTGTCAAATGCAGACAAATCAGAAATGGAGTTGGTGGGTATTGGATTTAGGTATTCGTCTTTGACGCAGGATGAAAACTGCACTACCAGTGCGGTCATCATCAGGTATAAAAAATATTTTTTCATTTTTTCGGATTAAAGTTTTTACAATTAGAAACCAATATTCAAGCCTACTGTTATTGTACGCTGATTAGCCACTGTATTTCTGTCGATACCAAAGTTGGAAGAACCGTTTCCATTGGAAGAAACTTCCGGATCAGGACCAGGATATTTGGTAAGGATCAGCAGGTTATTGCCAGCTACATAGAAACGGGCATTGGTAATCTTTGCCTTATCCAGTAATGACTTTGGCAGGTTATATCCGAGGGTGATAGTTCTGAGTTTGACAAAATCTCCGCTAAATACATTCACATCCAGTGGGAAGGAAGATCCGTTGGAAAGGTTGTCTCCAAAAATGGGCTTGGGCATATCAGTAATATCTCCCGCTTTCTGCCACCTGCGCAATACGTCAGTTGAATTGTTCCAGAAACGTTGATCGCGGAGACCTGCATAGGTTCCGAAATAAAGATAGGAACCAAACTGGTAGGTGAATAATGCATTTAACTCAAATCCTTTAAAACGGAATGTATTGTCAAATCCACCAAAGAATTTTGGATTGGTATTTTTATATACTACCGCATCAGCACTGCTTACCGAAGGGGCTACTGTTCCGTCGGCATAGGAGAAGCGGAATTGACCTGCGGGTGCTACGTGCTGGAAATAAACATCCCTTCCTGCACTGTTTACATAAATTCTGCGTCCGGAAGCCGGATCTACCCCCCTGGTCTGTGTTACAAACAACATTCCGATGGGATAGCCGGGTTTGGTGATACTTGGATTTTCCAGACCGCCTGTAGAAGATATGATCTGGTCAAGTCCCAGTGCCAGTGAGGTTACCTCATTTTTGTTATAGCTGATATTAAAGGAAGAGTTCCATGAGAAATTCTTACCCTGAACCACATTGGCATTTACGGCAAACTCAATTCCCTTGTTGTACATAGTTCCAATGTTCTGAGGTATGGTTGAAGGCAAACCTGCAGAAGGTGGCTGCGGTACAAACAACAACAATCCATCAATATTACTATGGTAATAGGTTAACTCTGCAGTTACCCTGTCTTTCAGGATACCGAAATTGATACCAATATCTGTTTTCTTACTGGTTTCCCAGGTAAGGTTGGGGTTACCGGCTGATGAGAAGGCTACTGTAGCATTACCACCGTATAAACCTGATCCAAAGGTTGACAGGGACGCAAAATTACCCAGTCCGCCAATGTTTCCCACTTTACCATAACTACCCCTGATTTTGAAACTGCTGAAAACCCGATCCAATTTAGCTGCTGACCAGAAGTTTTCATTGGCAATATCCCAGGCAGCAGAAGCAGCCCAGAAAGTACCATATTTGGAATTGATACCTAATTGAGAAGCACCGTCACGACGTAAACTTCCGTTAAGGGTATATTTCTTGTTGTACGTGTAAGTTAAACGACCGAACTGTGAATAGAGGTAGTTTTCACCAATAGTCAACCCGGCAGTGTTGGGAGTAGCCCATCCACCCTGGATATTGGTAAATGCAGGGTCAGAAACAGCTATTCTGTTCAGACCATACCCCACTCCTGTAGAACGCTGGATTTCCGTACCACCCAATAAACTAACCGCATGCTTATCAGCAAAGGTTTTGTCAAACTGAACAGTATTGGTCCATACATACCTTTTGTTTTTGGTAAAGTTGCTGGTTGCTGATCCGCCACTAGAAAAGCCTTCTCCCGAAATTGGGCTGTAGTATTGCTCATTATCAACCAGGATATAATCCATTCCATAGGTACTACGGAGGGTTAACCAGGAGAAAGGTTTAATCTGCAAGTACATATTTCCAATGATATGATCGCTGAAGCTATTTGATCTGTTTTGATCGAGCTGAATAACCGGATTATTGAATCCCACCTGTCCCTGCTTATTCCCCATTACACCAATCAATGTACCTGAATAATTATAGGTTCCATCATTGTTTAAAGGAGAAATATTCGGAGCAGTAACCAATGCTACCCTTCCTAAACCTGCAGTGGAAAATGCATCACCCAGCGAACCGGAGCTAACTGCAGCAAGGTTGTCTTCTTTGGAATATTGAATTTTACCACCCAGGCTGATGTATTTATTAGCCCTGTGGTCTACGTTCATCAGTAAAGAAAGTCTATTGAAATCGTTTCTTCTGATAATACCCTGCTGGGCAGTATATCCTGCAGAAAAATAATAACTGGTAGATTCATTGGCACCGGATACACTAACAGTGTTACTGTTTTGTATACCGGTACGGTATACATAATCATACCAGCGGGTATTGATGGGTTGACCATCAGGTCCATTGGTTAAGGCAAACTGGTTAGTGGCACTGAAAGTACCGGCATTCCGGAGCGCTTCATTTTTATAGTCAGTATACTGGAATGCATCTAATAAAGAGGGCAATCTTTGTACCTGGCTCCATCCTAACCAGCTGTCGAGACTTACTTTAGACTTTCCGGCTTTTCCTTTTTTGGTAGTAACAAACAATACACCATTGGCAGCACGGCTACCATAAATGGCTGTGGCAGCAGCGTCTTTAGCCACATCCACACTTTCAATATCATTGGGGTTGATACTGGCTAAGGCATTACCAGCCGATGCGGTAGAACTGAAGTCCCCGGAAAATGTTGGCACTCCATCAATTACAATAAGTGGATAAGAAGAAAGGGAAATGGAATTGGTTCCCCTAATCCTGATTACGGGCGGACTGTTTAATACACCGCTGGGTATGGTAATTTGCACACCGGCAGCTCTTCCACCCAAACTCTGTTCAAAACTCTGGGTTGGCCTGTTCGCCAGCGCCTCCCCTTTTACACTGGCGATATTACCAGTTAGTTCCTTTTTCTTTTGGGTACCATATCCCACCACTACTACTTCAGACAATGCTTTGTCTTCTGCAGCCATTTTCACGGTGAAGGATGTTTTACCCGCCAGGGCTAAGTTTTCCACTACATATCCAACATAACTCAAACGGATTGACTTGTCCTTTTCAGTTACCTGGATAAGGAAATTTCCCCCATTGTCTGTCAATACTCGTTTGTCCGAGTTGGAGGTAGATACGGTAACCCCTTGTAAAGGACCGCCATTTTCGTCGGTTACCTTCCCGGTAACGGTACGGTTTTGTGCATAGAGTTGTGTGCCAAACAACACTATACTAGCCAGTACGGCTAATAGTTTTCTCATTTTGTAGGTTTTTAGTTACGGAATAAGCAAACAAGACAACCTGATTTAAAAAATGGCTGCATTACTCAAAAAAGTCTGTACAAGAGGATATTAATAATAAAATAGATAGGAAATAATTTCTGGCAATATTTCGAAAATAAGCCACCCTTCAATTTGTTTTTTTACTTTTTGCCTAAATTGAAACGACTAAGTATCTAAAGGCTTCATTTTTTTAGAAGATGTTGAAATAATTAATACGGGAAGTAGTACCAAGTTTGTTAGTGTACCCACGACAAGGGTAAGTGAGGTTAACCAACCCAAAGCTTTGGTTCCTCCAAAATCGCTCCAGCAAAAAATGACAAACCCGGCAATCAGCACCAGGGAAGTATAAATAATACTGATACCGGTGTGCCGAATGGTTTGAACAAGGGTTTGGTTCACCTGGTAATTGTAATGCGGAAGTTCCTGTTTATAATTGATGAGAAAACGAATCGTTACATCGATGGCAATTCCCAGGGCTATACTAAACACCAGTACCGTAGAAGGTTTTAAGGAAATACCTGCCCAACCCATTACACCAGCCGTTATGACCAAGGGGATTAAATTGGGTATCAGGGAACATACCAAAATCCGGAATGAACGGAAAAGATAAAGCATGCACAAAGTAATCAGCAGGAAAGCCCAGAAAATACTTTCTTTAAGTCCCTTTATAATGAAGGCAGAACCTTCCAGAAAACTGATGCTACTACCCGTAAAGGTTACCTTATACGAAGCGGTATCGAAAAGTTTAGTCGTCTTTTTTTCAAAATCGGCTAATAGTAAAGGCAGCCGGGCACTGCCCACATCTTTCATGTTCACACTAATCCGCGCAACAGCCTTATCGCTGTCCATGAAACTGTTCATCAGGCTGGTGAGCCCTTTGGGAGTATTGCCGTCTTTATTCTTTTCTGTTTGCAGGTATGGGGCCATGAAGAGTAGGTCATTCTCATAAGGGATGGCATAACTTAAAGTATCGCCATCGTAATAAGCCTGCTTGGCAAATTTTAACCCTTCCACAAAAGAAAGTGGCCGGGAGGTTTCAGGATTGGAAGCAATATAAGCCGAGAGCTCATCAATTTTTTCAATAGGTTTAATCCGCAATATTCCTTTTTTTCTTTTCGTATCAATAATGATTTCCAGTGGCATCACGCCACCAAAATGCTGTTCAAACCATTTGAGATCGGTGTAGATTTTGTCATTTTTGGGAAGGTCATCCACTATAAAGCCTTCGCTCTTTATCTGGAATATTCCCAAAATGGCTACCAGTGTGATTATGATAGTACAGCCATATACCCATTTGGCATGATTGAATGTCCATCGCTCAATTCTCACCAGTATTTTTTCCAGAAAACGGTTGTCCAGGTAACGGGTATGTTTGTTCAGGGGTGAAGGCAGATAGCTTAACACCGCGGGTATAAAAATCAGCGAGATCAGGAACAGGACCATGATATTAATACCTGCAACGGCACCGAACTCCCGCAACAAATCACTATGGGTTAAGGCAAATACAGCAAACCCAATGGCAGCCGCTATGTTGCAAAACAGTGTAACAATTCCCATCCTGCCCACCATTTGTATGATGGCCTTTTGTTTATCGCCTGTTTCCCGAAAAGTAGGTATGGTACTTATTGAGAAAGTAGATGCAGTTGGGGATACCAATTACCACAATTAAGGGAGGTATCAGTGCCGTTAGCAGGGTGATTTTATACCCCAGTAATACAATGGTTCCCAGACTCCAGACCACACCCATACCCACTACCAGCAAACTCATAAACATGGCACTAAAAGAGCGGAAAAAAAGCAGCAGTGTTATTGCCGATAGAATTAAGGAGCCTATCAAAAACCAGTTCATCTCATTTTTAATGCGGTTACCTATCTCAGTTCTGATAAAAGGAAGACCACTGGTGTGTACATTTATCTTTTCGCTGTTTTCAAATTGGTGCAGTTTTAAAAGAATTTCGTTGATCAGCCTGGTACGGCTTTTACTATTGATGGTATCCTTATTAACTGTCACACCCATCAGGTAGGTATGTGTTTCGGGGTTGTACAAAAGATTCCTGTAAAAAGGAAGGCTTTCAAATACATGCCTGTCGCTATCCAGGGAAGCCTGTGAGGTATACGAATGCCTGAAAACCCTTTCAGGCATAAATTTCCGGATGGCCGTATCTTTTTTCAGGTTAACCACTTCCGGTATGTCAACAATTTCATTTACCCCCGGAATTTTTTTCAGTTCCAGGTGTAATGCGTCCAGATTATTGAAAAAATCGATGGTATAGAACTTCTCTGTTTCAAAACCCAATACCATCGTATTCCCATCTCCTCCGAATTTTTTTAAAAAGTCCTGGTATTCGATGTATTTGGGATTGTCTGTGGGTAGTGCCCGGGTAAAATCATAACTCAGACTAACCTTTGAAGCTTCCCAGCCCATAAAGGAGGTTGCTCCCAGTAATAGCATTAATAAAATAAGTCTTGACTGTACAATGAATTTTCCCGCTTTATACCACATGTAGCTTTTATTAAAAATAAACAGTTGCAAAGAAAACAATAAAACAATTTCAGTAAAGGCTAATCATCTCTCTTTAAGCCTGTTAACAAGGTAGTTAATTACCCAACACTGTGGCAATAACATTGCCTTCTCTTATACTAACTGGTAAAAACGACCCTTTCATCAATCCTACCTTACATCAAAAAATAATAACCAATTAGTTGGGAAATTACCCCGACCAACAAACCCGAATAAATTTCCTTACTGCTGTGGTCACTTACCAGAAACCGGCTTGTACAAATTAACCCGGCTACGAGGGTAACAATACTGATGGACAGCCCCAGGGGTATGCTATAGTAAAATGCAAATAAGACAACTGAAGCCATTGCACCCCCTGCCGCCATGGCGTGCAGACTTATTTTGTAATAATTATTAAGCGTCAGGCCGAATACTGTTGCCATAAATATACCCATGTAAAAAAATTTAAGTACAGCGGGCTGGTCGCTGAAATTTCTACTGAGGTAATACATCCACCAATAAAAAAACATGGTGATGATGTAGGGTACAATTCTCTCTTTTTGGGTACGTAAAAAAATGCTATCGCTGAATTTAAGGCGCCATAACAGAAATACTGCAAAGGCAGGAAAAAATGCTGTAATCCAAAACACACTGAATATCCTCATTTTTAACTGCCACTCAGTTATTCCAGCAAACTCATAGGGTACCTGAAAAACCAGAAAGAGAAAAATATAAGTAGGTACAAACAGGGGATGGAACAAGTAAGAAATCGCCTTAGCCGGAATGGTAAGCAACTGAGAGTAGCGGGGTATGGTTTGATTGTCACCAGTTACCATTGTATCCATTTTAATAGTTAGTCTTTAGTTTTGCGTATCCTGTTGCATTTTTACAATTCTTTCCTTAGTCTTGCCACAGGTACATTTAGCTGCTCTCTGTATTTAGCGACTGTTCTTCTGGCAATATTATAGCCTTTTTCCTGCAGCATATCGGTAAGGGATTCGTCACTGAAAGGTTTGCGTTTATCTTCAGCTTCAATCATATTACTCAATATTTTCTTTACTTCACGGGTACTTACCTCCTCGCCACTATCAGTACTGAGGGATTCACTGAAAAAGAATTTCAGCCGGTAGGCTCCGAATTCAGTCTGCACAAATTTACTATTAGCTACCCTGCTTACGGTTGATATATCCAATCCGGTAATTTCTGCTATGTCTTTCAAAATCATCGGCCGCATGGTTGTTTCATCCCCGGTCAGAAAAAACTCCCGTTGGTATTTAAGTATGGCACTCATGGTATTAATAAGCGTTTCCTGCCTTTGCTTGATCATGTCAATAAACCATTTGGCAGAATCTATTTTTTGTTTAATAAATAATACAGCTTCTTTCTGCCGTTTGTCTTTTTTACTGCCTTTATCATAATCCTTCAGCATATCCCTGTAGCCATCACTTATTCGCAAATCGGGTGCGTTTTTAGCATTCAGGGTTAGTTCCAGTTTGCCATTATTATTAAAAACAAAAAAATCAGGAACGATATAATTTTCAGCTTTGTTGGTTTCCCCAATATTACCTCCGGGCCTTGGATTCAGTTTAATAATCTGGCCAATCACTTCCTTTATCTCCTCATCAGTCAGATTCAGGCTTCTTTGTATTTTTTCGTAATGTTTTTTGGTAAACTCTTCAAAATATTTGCTGAGTATCTGTATGGCCAATACAACACTTTTGCCTTCATTTTGCTTTCGGTGTAATTGCAACAGGAGACATTCCTGCAAGTCCCTGGCACAAATGCCGGGCGGTTCAAATTGCTGCACTTTTTGCACAATACTTTCAATTTCCGCCTCACTCACTTCCAAACTTTGCCGGAAAGCCATATCGTCGGCTATAGAACTCAACTCCCTCCTGAGATATCCGTCGTCATCCAAGCTGCCCACTACCTGTTCCGCAATTTTATATTCCCTTTCATCCAGTTCCAGCATGCCCAACTGGGTAAGTATCAGTTCATGAAAACTTGTCTCTACCCGGATAGGTATAACCTGCTGGTCATCCATTTCAGGATAATTATCATCCTTCATACGATAGTCAGGAATCTCTCCATCATCATCAGCAATATATTCGCTGATATCCACATTATCATATTCTTCGGCGCTACCATCAAGGTCGGCCTCATCGTCAGTGGCATTGTCAAATTCATCCTGGACATCATCCGCAAATTCATCATCATGCCCTTCTTCGTCCAGCTCCAGGGCCGGATTCTCTTCTAATTCCTCCTTGATTCTTTCTTCCAGATTGGCAGTAGGTACCTGCAGCAGTTTCATTAACTGAATCTGCTGAGGTGAAAGCTTTTGTAACAGCTTTTGCTGGAATGACTGACTTAAAGACATAATACCACTTACTCTTTTTCTATAGACAAATGTAACCTTATAAACTACCGCTAATCCTGCAAATCAGAATTTGTTTTAATGTTGTAAATTTACACACAAATCAAAGTAACCCTGCCTTGAAACGAATTTGTTTGTTTGTAAAATTATTGCTAATTACTGCCAGCACGGCCATTTCCCAGCAAGTAAAAGTGTTTCCATTGAGCCATTCATTGAAAGCAGACAGTATACCATACCTTCCTATTCGTTTATTGCCTGATAATTATTACATCAACAGTCTTCCTTTTTTTTGCAAAAAAGAACTACAGATTGAAAAAATTACGGGCATTCCTTTTCGGGTAAGATTGGGCAGTCTTGATTATGTAAATACGCTGGAAGGAAAGGGCAGGAATGTAAAGCCCCCATTTTCCGAAATTAGGAAAAGCCAATGATTTTGATTGGCCATTTTCCTGCCTCGAACAGAATGCACTCCTCAATTTTTCTTTGCTCTTCTGCACTAAAATGCAATAAGGCAATATTTTCGGAAAAACTACTATCCTGGTAAAAACTGATGCTTCCATTGTATTCCCTTTTCATCCATCTTATATCCTTCCAGTAAATACATTTCATGGCATCTGAATTTGGGTTTATTCGCCAATGTATCATCCCTTCATCAATTGTCAAAAAAAGTGATTTTTTTACCCCCTGATACGCATTAAAAGCAGTGATGAAGCAAAAAATACTTAGTATGGGGTTGAAGAGATATTGGAGGGGTTGCAGACTCCTAAAAAAAATACAGCCTGACAGATAAATTACACCAAGGAATGTCCAAAGAAAAGGTCTCACCTTTCTGCTTTTTAGGGCGCTGCTACTACTTGTTGGATTAAAAACAGGCATTGATCTAAGCGCTGGTTAGCTGATTTTGCAAAACTTTTTTAATCACACTGGCCATTTTTTCGCCTTTTTCATTTATCTGTTCTTCGGTCCATAACAAACTGATGGCGGTAGAAACACATCTGCTCATAATGGCATCACTTGCAGGAAATTGGGTGGCCGACAGGTTTACCAGTGCTGCTTTTTGTTGTTCCCCAATAGTATTCAAGGTTGCCGCAGTAGTAAGGTGATCCCATTTGCTGATATAATGCCAGTTATTGACATACCAGTAAAAGTTACCCGCTAAAATTCCCTCTGCTTTCATCTCGGCTATTACTGCTTTGGTAATCTCTTCAGTTGGCAGGAACCAGGAAAGAAAACTGTAGCTGTCTTCACCACCTTCTGGCACTTTTCTGAAACTTATTTCGGGTATTGGTTCCAGGTGCTTGCGCAAAAGTTGGTTATTTTTTTTCTGTATCGACAGGAAAGTATCCAATTTCCTGATCTGCGCCAACCCTACAGCCGCATGTAGTTCACTGATGCGAAAATTATACCCGATAAAAGGATGCAGGTCAGCACCTCTGTCAACCCCTATATGGTCATGTCCGTGATCGGTATATCCGTCAGACTTTATATACAATTTCTGGTTATTGGTCATCACCACGCCTCCTTCGGCACAGGTAATGGTCTTTACAAAATCAAAGGAAAAAGTGCCCGCATCGCCAATGGTACCCAGCGATTTGCCCTTGTACTTTCCGCCGATACTCTGGCAGGCGTCTTCGAGTAAAATCAGGTTATGCTCCCTGCAGATTTGTTGCAAAGCATCCAGGTCTGCCATACTGCCACACATATGAACTGGCATCACACACTTCGTTCTGGGCGTTATAGCTGCCTTTACCGCCTGGGGGCTCAGGGTAAGCGTCTCGTCAATATCAACCAGCACCGGAATAGCGCCTACACTCAAAACCGCTTCAAAACTTGCCACAAAAGTAAAGGAGGGCATGATTACCTCATCACCAAAACCTATTCCCAATCCTGCCATAGCCGTTGTCAGCGCAGATGTACCGCTGGAGGTTAGCTGTGCATATTTACAACCAAAGACTTCCGTAATGGCTTTTTCCAGTTCCTTGGCCTTCCACACTCCTTTGCGGGGGCCGTCAAACCCGTAACGCATAAGGATACCGGTTTCCAGAACATCATTCACTTCTTTTCTCTCTTCATCACCAAATAATTCAAATCCGGGCATGTTGTTTATTTTGAGCTTGATACAAAAAACAAAGATATAAAAGAATCAAATGCCCGAGCGTATACCTCCCTAATCAGTGTACTTTGTCATTGTTATTTAACTTTGTTCTATGATGCCTACTCTTTACTATTGTTATGATGCTTATTGTGGCTGGTGCTATGGTTTTGGTCCTGTTATGCAAAAAATAGCTGAAAATCATCCCCAACTCCCTATTGACGTCCTTTCAGGTGGGATGATCATTGCTGTAGATCCGGTACCGATTGCCGCAACGGCTAATTATATCCAAAAAGCTTATCCCGAGATAGAGGAACTAACTGGTATCCGATTTGGGGCTGATTACCTTTGGCATATTAATCATCCTGAATTAAGTGACTGGTTCCCAGACTCTGAAAAGGCAGCCATTGCACTTTGTATATTCAAAGAATATTATCCCGAAAAGCAAGTAGCTTTTGCATCAGATTTGCAATATGCCCTGCACTTTGAAGGACGGGACCTGACAGATGACGAAACTTACAGGCACCTACTGGAGAAATACAGTATTCAGGAGGAAGCTTTTTACAGCAAACTAAATAGTGAAGCATACCAGGAGCAGGCGCATTATGAATTTCAACTATGCAAACAATTGCAGGTTACCGGATATCCCTGTGTTTTTTTACAGGTAAGTGACAGTAAATTTCATTTACTTGCCCGGGGATATACTGATTATGAAACCTTGTCAAGCCGACTGAAAACAGCTCTTTTCGAAAAGTAAGACGACCCTGGTATTGTTAAAATGGACGGTTCAGTAAACCCACTACCGGGTCCTGATCAGTCATTGGGAATAGAATGAAGCGCGATTCTGTTACCCTCTGTATCAATAATAACTGCCATGTATCCGAATTCGTTAGAAATCTGGGTTTTGGGTACCAGGATTTTACCTCCGGCTGGTTCCACCCTGTCTAAAATATTTTGAACATCAGGATTGGCATTCAGGTAAAGTAAAGGTCCGTCTGTGATGGAAGGATTATGAAAACCTCCACTTTCCACTATGGCACCACCCACACCCATTCTGTCTTCCAGGGGAAATATCCTCATTTTGATATTGGGCAAATCCATCACCATCAGTGAAATGGCAAAAATTGTTTCATAAAATTTTTGTGCCCGTTGTATATCTGCGGAGGGTATCTCAAACCAACTAATAGCATTTTTTACTGGCATACTATTCATTTTAAGAAATATACTTAACCTTAGTCCATCCAATTCATCAACTTAAATTACTACCAATAACCCCAAAAGCGTTGTGATGAGTTATTTCATGTAACCATTTTATTATTCTTTGTCTAATTTAATATAAAAAACTGATTAAACAACTTAGCAATAAAATGCTTTTACCCAACAAAATAGGACTTTACAGGTGGATTTTTATCCCAAAAAAGGGAAACTGAATGCGAGTTTCATACAATATGCTGCTTATCAGGGAAATATCATTTTCGAGTATTCTAACAGGCAAATTATCATTTATAGAAATTGATACGGGTAAGCAGTAACTGTAATTATGCAATTTCCCCTTACTTTGCATGCTTAAAGACAGAAATATGGAGTATAGTAAATTGATATCGGTTACCGGGCTACCCGGTTTATTTGAACTGGTGGGCAGTAAAACAGATGGTGCTATTGTAAAATCACTTGAAGATAACACATCGAAATTTGTAAGCAGCAGGGTTCACAATTTTTCACACCTGGAAAGTATTGAGGTATATACAGTTAGGGAAAATGTAAACCTTGTGGAAGTTTTCAAGGCCATGGGAGAAAGTAAATCGGCCTTACCAGATGACAAGGATCCCAAAAAGGTAAAAGCTTATTTTGAGAAAGTATATCCTGACATGGATTTCACCCGTGTATATGCCAGTGACATGAAAAAAATGATCAAATGGTTTGCCATCATTAAGGCCAATAATATTGAGGTTAAACTAAGTGAGGAGGAAACCGGGGAAGAAACCGGGGAATCTGATTAGCTTATTTTAAGTTCCTGAAAGCCGTGATAGTCATCTATTACGGCTTTTTTTATGCTGTATAACCATTTATCCTAGAGAAAGGGAGTAATTCTCTAATATTATTAACTTGTGTTCCCTAAAAGCAACTATGAAAAAGATATACTATTTTGTTTTACTGGCGATCGCCATCTCTTTGTTTCAGCAACAGGCATACTCACAAAAATTTTATGAAAAAACCAAAGCTGCACAAAAATGGGTAAAAAAGAAGTTTGGTAAATTAAGTGAGGATGAAAGAATAGCCCAGCTAATGATTATCCGTGCCCATAGTAATCTGGGACCGGAACATGTAGCAGAAGTTACTGATCTGATTAAGAAATACAATATCGGAGGCCTGTGTTTTTTCCAGGGGGGACCCATAAGACAGGCTAGGTTAACCAATTATTACCAGTCCATCGCCAAAACGCCCCTCATGATTTCTATAGACGGAGAATGGGGGCTGGGAATGCGGCTGGACAGTGTTATCAACTATCCCCGACAATTAATGATGGGTGCTACAGGAGATGCAAGACTTATATATGAATTTGGAAAAGCTGTGGGAGAACAATGCAAAAGAATGGGTATCCAGGTAAATTATGCTCCGGATGTTGATGTCAATAATAATCCCTTAAACCCTGTAATTAATGACCGGAGTTTTGGCGAAGACAAATATAAAGTAGCCCTTTATGGTGTTGCGTATATGGAAGGCATGCAGGATGTTGGGGTAATGGCTACTGCCAAACATTTTCCCGGTCATGGTGATGTTTCAGTGGATTCTCACAAAGACCTGCCGGTAATCCTTAAAAGCAGGCAACAACTGGACGATTTGGAACTTTACCCTTTTAGAGAACTGATAAAAGCAGGCGTGGGCAGTATTATGACAGCCCATTTATCGATCCCCGCCATAGACTCCACCCCAAATCTTCCCAGTTCCCTTTCTACCAGAAATGTAACCGGAATACTGCGCAATGAGCTGGGATTTGAAGGAATTAGCTTTACTGATGCACTTGAAATGCAGGGTGTAGCCAAATTTTTTCCCAAAGGAGATGCTTCGGTTTTGTCACTTATCGCAGGAAATGATATGCTTTGTTTACCAGGCGACATTCCCGGCAGCATTGCCAAAGTGAAGGAAGCCATACATGCAGGAAGACTGAGTTGGGAGGATATTAATGCAAAGGTGCAAAAAGTACTGTTGGCAAAATACCACCTGGGTTTACATAAAATAACCGCCATCCAAACAGAGGGACTTCTGGATGACCTGAATAAACAAACCAATAGCATCAAAACTAAAATTGCTGAGAATGCCCTGACTGTCCTGAATAAACAAAATCCATCCATTTTTCCTTTATCCGGTGGTAAGAGGGTGGCCTACGTTTCAATGGGGGCTCATTCAGATTCCGGAATGGCTACCGACTTGCAAACAGCTTACCAGGCAGATGTTTATTTTTTTGGCAATAAAAAAGAAACTGGCCGGCAGTTGATGGACGACAAATCAACAACCGTGTTTTCCGAACAGACTGACAGTGCAGGGGCGCAGGTAATAATAAATGAACTTGACAAAAAAGGATATGATGTGGTTATAGTAGGATTGCATAATTACAACCGCAGACCTGCCAATAATTTTGGTTTGAGTAATGCCTCTCTCTTCCTGATAAACAGTTTACAAAAAAACAATACTATCACACTTGTTTTTGGCAATCCCTATGCCATACATAATTTTTCAAATGCCCCGAATCTCATTGCCTGTTATGAAGACGATGACATTACCCAGCATGCCGCATTTGATTTGCTGAGTGGAAAAATACAGGCAAAGGGAAAGTTACCTGTAACCGTATCTGATAAGCTACAATTCGGAGATGGGATTGTTTATAATAGCTATTTCCCTCCAGTGATACCTGAAACAGTAGGTATTAATTCAGAAGGCTTATTGAAGATTGACTCTTTAGCTACCGCTGCTATTAGCAATGGAGCTACTCCGGGTTGTGTAGTGTTAGTGGCCAAAAATGGTAAACTGGTTTACAATAAAGCATTTGGGTATACCAACTTTGACAAGAAGGAAGCCATATCCACAGATATGGTATATGACCTTGCATCTGTAACTAAAATCTCCGCAACTACCGTTTCCGTCATGAAATTGTATGAGGAAGGTAAACTTGACCTTGATAAAACCCTGGGTGACTACTTAACATGGGTAAGGAAAACGGATAAAGCGCCCCTTCGGATAAGGGATATTTTGCTACACCAGGCAGGCCTGAATCCCTTTATTCCTTTTTACAAAGAAGTAATTGATTCCGTTACCGGCATTCCCCTTCCGGGTTATTTTTCAAGTTTGAAAGACAAAGCACACCAATACCGTGTAGCAGAAGGTCTGTATGTGAGAAATGACTGGGAAGACACTTTATACAAACGCATATTGCAGAGCAAACTCACTCCTAAAGACCGTTATATATATAGCGACAATGATTTTATTTTTTTGGGAAAGGTGGTTGAAGCCATCAGCGGAAAGCCATTGAATGAATATGCTACTGAACAATTTTACCAGCCCCTTGGTATGACATCAACAACTTTCAGGCCCAGGTACCGGTTACCCCTTCATTTAATTGTACCGTCTGAGGAGGAAATACATTTCCGAAGGCAAATGATAAGGGGAGATGTTCATGATGAAGGCGCAGCGATGTTTGGAGGCGTTTCCGGACATGCGGGGCTTTTTAGCAATGCCTATGATTTGGCACAATTGTACCAGTTGTTGTTAAATGGAGGTGAAATAAATGGTGTAAGGATTTTAGAGAAAGCAACAATTGATAAGTTTACAGCCTATAACAGCCAGTATAGTCGGCGGGGATTAGGTTTTGATAAGCCTGAAAAAGATAATACTACCCGTAAAGAGCCCTATCCTTCAGCCAGTGTATCTCCTGAAACATATGGTCACACTGGCTTTACCGGCACATGTGTATGGGTAGATCCAGCAAAAGACCTTATTTATATTTTCTTGTCCAACCGGGTAACCCCAACCAGAAATAATAATAAATTAAGCCAGTTAAATGTACGGTCCAATATACAGGAAGCCATTTACAATGCTATTATCCGGTAAATACTTTAAAAACAATAGTTAACTTAGCACAAACCATATAAACCGGCCATGAAAAAGTTAATCCCGTCTGCGTCTATACTATTATTGATTACAGTTTTGTTAAGTTCCTGTAGTAATAATACCCCTCCTGAAGCAAAATATATCCCAAAAACTGCCTCTTTTGTTTTGGTGGCTGACCCCAATCAAATGAAAGATAAAATTGAAAAAGGCGGTATTAGCATTGATACCCTTATTGAAAGAATATTCAAGGGAAAAAGGGTTGAACAGGACGACCGCAGAATGTTCCAAACAATTAGGGATAGTGCCGGAATTGACTGGGAACGGAAAATGTATGTCTTCCAGTTACAGAATAGCTTTCCAGACAATAGCCAATCAAGTACCATCAGTATTTTGGGCGGCATCAAGGATAAAGCAAAGATGGAAACCTTCCTGAAAAAGCAAGAGGAGTTCCGGAATAAGGAAATTCAGCAGGGAAAAGAATACTCCTACATAGAATATGGCGAGGGGAGTATAATTGCCTGGGACGAAAAAGTCATCATTAGCAGCATGTATACACATTATCTTAAGCCGGTTTATGATACAATTGCCATGACCTTCAAAAAACCTGATCAGGCCAATGTTCGCAAGGAGTTGAAAGAACAGGTTGACCAGTATTTTTCGCAAAAGGAAAATGAGTCAATGGCAAAAGTGGAAGTATTTGCCGGAATGTTTAAAGAAAAGGCTGATGGGTATGTATTCACCAGTGCAAACAGTACTTTGGGTGTATTAAGTATGATGCCGCTGCAGATACCCAAGTTGGAAGAATTGCTCAAGGATAACTATGCTACCGCTACTTTGAATTTTGAAGATGGAAAAATAATAGCCAAATCCACCAGTTATACTAATCCTGTCCTGAGTCATATCCTGAAACAATATGCCGGACCAACTGTCAATCTATCCCTGATTGAGCATTATCCTTCAAAGAATATTAACGGGATTGTAATGGCTTCTTTTAATCCTGAAATTTTCAGTGGCATTTTAAAACAACTGGAAGTAGAAGGAATTTTTAACAGTTTTCTGGAAAAGTCACAATTGAGCAAAGAGGATATTTATAAATCACTCAAAGGTAATATAGCAGTAGTAGTATCTGATATGGGATTGGCGCAAACAGAGCCAGGTAAAAAAACGGATGAAAGAAATATGATTAAGGAGCGGCCAATTGGTAAGATGTTATTCAATGCTCCGGTAGGTGACAAGGAAAACTTTGGCAAATTACTCAAAAAAGCCAGCGAACAGGGATTTTTGGTCAGGGTTAATAATGTCTATAAAGCTTCGGGTATGTTAGCCAAGATGGGATTATTCGTTATGGCTGATGAAAAAAACCTTATCATCGCGAGTGATTCATTAACCTACCAACAATACATTTCCGGAAATAGTAATGCAACGTTTGATAAAGGGTTAATCGATCAATTAAAGAACAAATCTACTGTTATGTATTTTGACATTACCAAAACACTAGAAGGTTTTAGCAAGGATACAACCGGAGATTTCAATCATTCCATGAAAACAGCCAGAGAAACTTTCAAAGACCTTATTGCAAGTTCTGATAATTTTGATGGAAAAGGGATTAAAGCATCATTTGAAATAAATATGATAGATCGCCAACAAAACAGCCTGGTTACACTGATCAGGCTATTTTCGGATATTGCTATTGATTATCGATTACAGGCCAGAAAGGAAAAGGAATTATCTGATAAGGCCTTTCAGGGTGGTGTTCCGGCAGTTATAAGAACTAATTGATTATCATTGATGAGCAACCGATATATAATGCTTTTCATTCAGTAGCTATATTTAAATGTTCCTTGCCAAATGATGATTGAACTCAATCAGGTCATTCCCATTCCCTTAAAAGATAAAAATAACATATACCAATCAGAGATTTGGGGTAGATCAATACAATTCAATGCCGGGGAAAAAATTCTCGTAGTGGCTCCCAGTGGTTCAGGAAAAACAACCCTTGTACATATTTTATATAATCTGCGCAAAGATTATGAAGGTAAAATATCCCTAGATCAGCAGGATATCAGTAAGCTAAATGGAAATTTGCTCGCGGATATTCGGCAGAATGTGATTAGTATCGTTTTTCAGGATTTGAGGTTATTCCCCAATCTTACCGGAAGGGAAAATATTGAAATAAACCGTGTTTTACAGAAACCATATTATGCAAAAAATAGGGTGGAGGAGTTTGCGCAAAACTTAGGGGTAAATCATGTACTCGATCAGCCAGCTGCGTTATGCAGTTATGGGGAACAGCAACGTATCGCTATCATCAGGGCATTGGTGCAGCCTTTTTCCTGGCTGATATTGGATGAACCATACAGCCATTTAGATAAGGCAAATACCCGAAAAGCTGCCAGACTAATTGAGGAGGAATGTCATAAAAGGGAGGCAGGATATATTCTCACCAATTTGGATGAAAATGAAGATTTATCATTTAGCCGGAAATTCAAATTATAACCCTGCACCCAAATGAAAGAACTTACTATTCTTTTGAAAAAACTTATCCGAACCGGGGCAGGGCGGATGCGTTTTTTGATGACTATAATTGGCATGTCGGTAGCTATATTATTAATCTTATCAGCTATACAGATTCAGGCCAATTATGATTATTTATTACATGATAAGAGTAATCGCGACAGTATTGCGCATTTTTTAATCATCAATAAGGTTATTAGTGACCAAACCCTCGGCGCGACTACTTTAACTGAAAAAGAAGTTGCGGATATCAGGAAGCAGGAGTTTGTTGAATCAGTAGGATTATTAACTCCCAGCCGATTTAAAGCATCCATTCAAAGTGTAAGTGACAGGTTTCCTTTTTATACAGATATAGCTTTTGAGAGTGTCCCTGATGAATTCATAGATGTAAACAATAAGAATTGGGTATGGAAAGAAAATCAAAACATGGTTCCGATTATTATGCCCAATCAGTTTCTTGATTTTTATAATTTTCAATTTTCTATTTCACAGGGCTTACCTCAGTTAACGCCTGAAATAGTAAAAATGGTGGTATTCAGAATTAACCTATCTGGGCCAAATGGTACGGAAAGCTTTACTGGTCGCGTTATAGGCTTTAGTGATAGAATTTCTTCCATACTGGTACCGCAGGAGTTCATGGAATATGCTAACCGGAAATTTAGTAATGAGACCCAGGAAAAAACTTCCCGTGTCATCATCCGAACCGGCGATGAGGGTAATCCGAAGCTGGTAAAATATTTAAAGGAGTCCAATCTAACAACAGATAAGGACAAGACAAGGTTTAGTCGTTACAGACAGGTTGTGGGCATGATTGCTACAGTATCCTGGATAACGGGAGTAGTATTATTTTGCTTTGCGCTGTTGATATTTACCTTATTTATTCAGCTTACCATTGCTTCCTGTCAGGAAGAAATCAAACTTTTAGTGACTTTAGGAATTTCCCCAATTCAACTGGAACGTTTTTTACTTCGTCGCTTTTTCCCAGCCAACTTATATATAACAGGTATATCAATGTTATTGCTATCATTTTTACAATACTTTTTACATTTCAAATTGGCGGTCCAAAATATTAATCTTCCAATTTATCCCTCAATAATTACGCTCATATCCGCAATAATTATCTTGGGTTTGGTGTGGTTGGTTAACCGGTCAGCCATTAGAAAATACATTACCCAGACCTGAACGATAAGGTTTCAGGGAAATTAAGGTATAAGGTATTCATTGAAATAAATAGGGAATGGGAAATTGCTTACTGCTTTTTATAGGAAATGAAAAATGGGAAATAAACGGTTTTTTAAAGCCAAAATGCCTATAACGTATTGATTTACATTTTATTATGAAATTTAAGTGCAATAAATCAAAAAAAGCCAAAAAAAAGATTGACTAAACAGGTAACTTGCATATAATTAAATTAGGTATAAATACGCTATTTAATTTGTATCAATATTATTAAATGATTTACTATGAAAAAGGCTTTTCTACTTCCTGGTTTTCCGATATTACCAATTGCCGCAATATTGTTCTTTGGTTCCTGCCAAAAGGATCAAGCAACAGTAAATCCGGAATCAAATACATCTGCAGATAAAAGCAATATAGTAGGTATATCCTCTAACGGAGTACAATTTAAAGGGTCAGTATCAGCCTCATATGCAGATGCTTTACAACAAAATTTCAAAAATGAATACCGCAATAAGAATCAATCTTACCAGGTTGCTTTTGATGCAAAAGAGTTAGTAGAATTTATTAAGATGCTACAAAACACTGAAAAGTCAGAATTGATATATGTAAATTTCGGCGTATACGGAAAAGGTTCTCCGGCTCCCAATCCTAAAGACGATGGTCGTATGACAGTCTTTTTTACTGGGAATAATAATACTCTCCAAAATTCTGGAAACATTAAATCAAATGGGGCACCTAGTGGACAGGATAGTAGTCAATATTTGAATCACGGAGCTATTTATCCATAATATGGCTATTGGTTCTTTTTTTTATATACAGTTTTTAAGTCTATTATTTTCAATATTTAATTACGTTAGAAAAAAGGATAATCTACTATTATATTTTATTCCTTTTCTTTTACTTACTGTCATAGTCGAATTTACTGGTATTTGGTTAACCTCCCAAGGCATCAAGAATTATTGGATGTATAACGTTTTTACAACGTTAGAATTCATTTTTTACTCTCTTATTTTTTACAAATACTTTCGAAAATCGATTTTTAAAAAATTGATTTTGATTTTTATCCCTACCTTTTGTTTGTGTGTTATTATTAACATGGCATATTTACAGGGAATCAATAAAACTTTCAATACCTATACGTTTTTACTGGGCTCATTTTTCATTGTTATTTTCTGCTGTTGCTTTTTTTATGAGTCTGTACTACCTGATAAAATTGATCAGCAATTATCAAAGCAACCATTTTTCTGGATTAGCAGTGGGCTTCTGATTTTTTATCTTGGATCTGTTATAATTAACGCCTTATTTGAATATTTACGAAACAATGACCTCCAGGCAGAAGGAATAAGGATTTATGGAATCATAAATCAAATTCTTAATATTCTGCTTTATCTTTCCTTCTGTATTGCCTTTTTTCTATGCCGAAACAACAGGAAGACATACTCATCACCATCGTAGTAGCTTCCGTATTTTTTATACTAATCGGTAGCTTTCTCCTTTTACTTGTCTTTGTTTTCCTGAGAAGGCAAAGAAAGAACAAAGAAGAAAAAGAGGAAATGAAGAACCGTTTTGAGCAAACCCTTCTTAAAACCCAATTAGAAATTCAGGAACAAACTTTTGCTTTCATCAGTGAGGAAATTCATGACAATATCGGTCAGGTACTAAGCCTGGTCAGGCTTAACCTAAACACATTTGAAGAACCTATCTCAGAGGATAAAATTAACCAGACCGACGAATTATTGGGTAAAGCGATTAAGGACCTCAGAGAGTTGAGTCATAATTTACAAAACAACCGGATTCATGACATAGGTATTGTAGAATCAGTCCGCCAACTATTACTATCACTTGAAAAAACAGGTAAATACACGATACATTTTCAAAGTGATGATCATTTTCATATACTGGATCCCAAAACCGATATCATTATCTTCAGAATGGTCCAGGAAATTATCAATAATATCATCAAACATGCTAACGCCAACACTATAGATGTCAGTATAGTTACCAATCAGGAAAAAAGCCTAATACAAATAAAAGACAATGGCATAGGATTTAATGAAGATTTTCTGTTAAGCGAAAACCTGGGAATTGGATTACGCAATATTGCTAACCGTGCTAAAATGTTAAATGGTAAATTAGCTATTAAAAGTACCCCGGGTTATGGAACAACCATAACTTTAACCCTCAAAGCAAAATCACCTTAATTATGACCCTGGTTGCCCTAATAGATGACCACGAACTACTTAGGTCAGGTCTTGCCGCAATTATCAACTCCTTTGAAGGATATAAAGTTATCATGGAGGCCAATAATGGCCTGGACTTTATAGAAAAAGTCAAAACTAAACCTTCACCAGATATCGTATTGCTGGACATTACTATGCCCATTATGGATGGATATGAGACCTCCCATAGAATTAAATCAATATTGCCCCAGGCTAAAGTGCTGGTTTTAAGCATGATAGAAAAAGACACCGCAATAATTAGAATGTTGAAAAACGGAGCTAGAGGCTATATCCTCAAAGACAGCAAACCCAAAATTTTTAAAGCAGCATTGGACAGTGTACGTGATAGCGGCTATTTCATTAATGATCTGGTAAGTAATAAAATGATCAGGTATATAAATAGGGAAACAGTTGCGGAAGCCGATACATTTACCTTGAATACACTAACCGGAAATGAAATCACCTTTCTAAAGTGGATTTGTACCGAAAAGACCTATAAGGAAATTGCAGATGAAATGTGCCTTAGCCCAAGAACCATCGACACCTACCGTGATAACCTGTTTAAAAAACTGGATGTTAAAACAAGGGTAGGATTGGCAATATTTGCTATTAAAAACAATATCGTCACTGTATAAGCCCCCGCTGTCTTCATTAGTGTTACGAATTACCTATTGTGCCTTATATTTACAATGCACAGCCCATCATGCTACTTGAATTTACCAAATTGCATAAATTTTTAGTCCTGCCACTGGCAGTTCTTTTCTCAAATAACCTCATTGCTCAGAATCCGATACCTCCAATTGGACAGTGGCGTGAACACCTTAATTACCAGCAAACTATTCAGGTGATTAAAGGGGATTATATTTATTGTGCTACTGTAAATAATCTATTCCTCGTTGATGAAAAAAGTGAACTGGAAAGATTGAGTAAGGTAACCGGACTAAACGATATTGGTGTTCAGCATATTGGTTGGGATGAAACCACCAGGCAATTAGTAATTGCCTACAATAATAGCAACCTGGATGTAGTTAAAGGAAACAAGGTTATCAATATCGGAGATATTAAAAGAAGCAATTTCCCGGGCAATAAAAATATTAACCAGGTTTATTGTAATGGAGGCCTGGCATATTTGTCAACCGGATTGGGTATGATTGTCGTTAATCTTTCCAAATTTGAAGTAAAAGATACCTGGATAATTGGCAACAATGGCAACCAAAGCAAGGTCAATGGTTTTTGCAGCAATGGAACCAATTTTTTTGCCGCAACAGAAGAGGGTTTAAAAACCATTGCTGTCAACTCCCCTAACCTCTCCAATTTTGCTTATTGGCAGAACCTTAGCGGACAAAATAATCTACCAATCGGAGAAATAAAAAATGTATTTGTCACAAATTCAAAAGTTATAATACAAAAAAAAGATTCTTTGTTGCTTCAAAATGGTAATAACTGGAATACCTTATACCATGATGCAGCCTGGACTATCATTCAAACCGGATCCTCTGAAAATAAAATTTGGGCTTGCCAACGAAATTCTAATGGAAATGCAAGAGTCATTTTTCTCAGTACTGATGGCCAGATAGAAAAAAATATTTCTCAAAGTGGTGTCATATCTTTCCCCCAATCCGCTATTTTACATACTGGAATACCCTGGATTGCCGATAAGTTTGGGGGACTTTCTATGTTTGGGCAAACTACCCAAAGATATATTCCCAACGGCCCTCCTGGTCCTGCCAGTGGGGAAATGGCATTTCAGAATGAATCACTTTATATAGCTGCCGGAAGTGTAAACAATGCCTGGAATTACCAATTTAACCGCGATGGTGTTTATACTTTTCAAAACGACCTTTGGTCATTTAAAGGATTTTTCAACTCTCCCATTTTAGATTCGGTTTTGGATTTTATCACTGTAGCTGTAGATCCTGTAGACCAAACTGTTTGGGCAGGAAGCTATGGCGGTGGACTGGTTAATTTTCCGGAAAATGGCTCACCCCTCATATATAAAAAAGGGAATAGCACTTTGCAGGCCGCTATTGGAGATCCGGGTAGTTTCCGGGTTAGCGGCCTGGCCTTTGATCAGGCTAATAACCTATGGATTAGCAATTATGGTGCCCCCCAGAATCTTCAGGTTCGCAAAACGGATAAATCCTGGAAAGCTTTTACCATTCCATTTACCCACCTTGAAAACGCTGTGGGCCAAATTGTGGTAGATGACAATAACCAACTTTGGGTGATTAGTCCTAAAGACAATGGCCTCTTTTGTTTCAATTATGGGCAATCAATAGACAATACAATTGATGATAAATGGAAATTTTTCAGACAGGGAAGCGGAAATGGTAACCTTCCCAGTAATAATGTACTTTCTATACTAAAAGATAAGAATGGATTTATATGGGTTGGGACAGACCGCGGCATTGGCATCATTAATTGTACGGGAGATGTTTTTAATCCCCAAAGCTGCGATGCCACTCTACCCATTATACAGCAGGGTCAGTTTGCAGGCTTACTATTTAGTAATGAATTAGTGCAATGTATGGCTATCGATGGCGCCAACAGAAAATGGATAGGAACTAAAAACGGAGTTTGGTTGGTTTCTCCGGATGGGGATAAAGTCATTTACCGATTCACAGAAGATAATAGTCCTTTGTTGAATAACGATATCAAAAAAATTATTGTCGACCCTGTAAATGGTGAAGTATTTATATCAACCTTTAAGGGTATCTGCAGTTTCAGAAGTACAGCTACAGAAGGCACGCAATCAATGAGTAATGTATTGGTATTCCCCAATCCGGTTCCTCCCGGATATAACGGAACAATTGCTATCAGGGGACTTACAGAAAATGCCCTGGTAAAAATTACTGAACTATCCGGAAAATTGGTTTTCCAATCACGTGCATTGGGTGGACAGGCAATCTGGAATGGTAAAAATTACAATGGTTCTAAAATTGCCAGTGGTGTATATCTCGTTATAATAAGGGATGACTCCGGATCTGAAAAACAGGTTACAAAAATTGTAGTAATATCTGGCAATTAGTCCTTATCCCCTTCATTCGATTTTTGTTTGAAAAATGCTGCGCGTCTGGGTCCCGGGAAAGGAACATCATCTCCTTTTATTCCATGCCAAAGTACCCAGTTAAACTCAAGGTCAGGGACAGCATCTTCTTTGGTTAGGTTGAACTTTTCTGAACGTTGTTGCCAAATATTGGATACCGTATTTCGCTCATTGAGGTTTATCTGAGGAATCCTTAGCATAAATGGTGTTTGGTCTGCCTTATCTGTAAAGCTACGCCACATAGTTTGTGCGGCTGCATCATATTGGCTCATTGGGGGTATACCCAGTATCATTTCCATGGTACGCAACATAGAAGATGTGGAATACATGCTATGATCAACGTGATTTCTTTTTACAAATCCACCTGCCAGATAAGCGGTAC
Source organism: uncultured Bacteroidota bacterium (assembly GCA_963750825.1). GTDB lineage: Bacteria > Bacteroidota > Bacteroidia > Chitinophagales > Chitinophagaceae > Sediminibacterium. Next base: position 112,191 of record CAVVSL010000029.1, read on the forward strand.
TCCGGTGGGCATCCACATGATCTGCCCCATTCTGTGCATCATCTTCCAGGATAAAAATAGCAGTCTCTTTCCAGATCGGACTTTTACTTAAGTATTCCACCAAAAGGCCCACAGCATAGTCGTTATCTGCCACATGTGCAAAAGGCGTTGGCCTGCCTTTTCGTAAGCCCTCAGTATGGTCATTACAAAACCTGATACTATTGAATTGTGGGACTGCTCCGGCAACTAATAATGAATCGAAGTCCCTTTTCCATTGAAAGAATCGGGTAGTATCTGGAACTCTATTATCATACCCAGTGAAATAAGGACAGAAATGGTCTTTCAAAACCGGAATATTTGGCTTGTAATTATCTGCAAACTCACCATAGGTTCGGTAACTCACCCCGGCCTTTTTACAGTGGTCCCAAATAAAACCCCCTTTGTTATTGGCTATCTTTCTGTTTCCTTCCGAATCATACAACCCTCCCCTACCACCATAACTGGTTACCCAGTTTTTTTCCAGGTAGTCAGTAGCATAAGCACCCATACTCCAGTTATGACCATCTGCACTTACCTCTCCATCAACATAAAAATTATCAAGCAACACAAATTCCTTTGCCAGCGCATGCTGGTTAGGTGTTATATTTTCTCCAAATAATACCAGTCGGGGGTCTCCGTTTCCTTCTTTGATATCCCCTAAAACCTGGTCATAAGTGCGGTTTTCCTTAATCACATAAAATACATACTTAATAGGGCTCTTCTCGCCCACCCTTCGTGGAATGGGATTACCCTCTTCACCCTTTACCAATAGTTCCTTTACTTTATTATAGGGCGTATTTCGGTAAACGACCTGTGAATACACACTCAAAGCTGCTTCATTAGGTTCTTCAAAAATACTCATCGTACCCTTAAACAATCCGGCTATATATTGCACAGTTTCCGGCTTTGCAGGATCACCTTGCTGGTAAACCACTTCTTGCTTATTACCGAATGGGTTGGGACCATAAAAATTGGAAAAAGATGAAAATCCCTTCCCGTTGGTTACAAAAACTTTTTTACCAATAACTTTCACGTTAGTGGGATACCACCCGACTGGTATAAATCCTTTGCTGGCACTTTGACCAGGATTAGAAACATCAAATACTGATAAGCAGTTATTATCCGCATTGGCTATATACAATCGTTTCTCATCCTTGCTTAATGCCAATCCATTGGTAGTAGACCCATTGGGGGCATCAGGATACAAGGCCACATTCAGCACCTCGATTACTCTTTTTTCGCTTGTATTGATAACAGATACAGAATTGTCATTGGAGTTGGCTACGAAAAGAATTTTCCCTGATTTGGTGAGGCAAAGTTCATTAGGATTATCTCCCACATTGATGCTGGCAGTTATGCTATTTTCGATTGTGTTATACACATATACTTTGTCACAACCCCAGCAACTGATGAATAGCTCTTTTTTATCGGCCGACAGTATACAGGCATATGCCTCTCCGTCTAAACCCACTTTTTTGATTGTCTTTTTGGTTTTCAGGTCAATCAGGTAGAGTGAACTGTCATCTTTTGTAACCACATATAGGATGTTTCTGGTATCATCTATCGCTAAACCGGCAGGGGAAATCCTGTTTGGCCATTTTTTTCCTAAAATGATACTGTCTTTCAGTATGAGTTTCCTGTTTTCAATTGCATATTCCAGAATCCAGTTATCATTACCCCCGGAGGCAAATAATTTCTTTTCATCTGCACTAAACTGCAGCCCATACCAGCTTTTGGGAACAATTGCATTATCCAACACCTTTTCACTTAAGGGATCAATCAATTGTATACTTTGTACACTCTGTCCATTGTTGGTTATGGCTAATAATTTACCTGATTTGCTTACTGCCATATTTAAGGGCAGATCCCCCAAGGGTAAATTTCTGCCAATTGGGGTCAGGCTCCAACTGTTTGGTAAGTTTACCTTGTTAGACTCAACTTCCTGAATGGTTTGGCCATTGGCTGAAAAACACAGGATAAGGCTGAATAGAAAAACGATTTTATTATACATATAAGTCCCTATTGAATTGACTAAAGGTAGCAATCACCCTTTGTATGTAATAATGCAATTGATAAAATAATTATGAAGAAAATAGGCTTTGTACTTTTAGGAGGCTGGTCCTAAACGACAAATATCTCTGGTTGGTTAGGTTTATTCTTTCCTGGTGTCATAGCTCCGCAACACCTTAAAGGTAAGCGCCCCCTTTTCTGAGCTGGAAACCCGGTAAAATACCTGACGAAGCATGCCGGTTGGTTGGCTATTGGTACTGTCTCCCGGCTCATATAAAGGAAACCGCCTGAGCAAAGTACCCTCCATAAGCCTGAAAACATCATTACCGGAATATCCTACCTTAATTTTGGGGTCGTCAACAATATCGGGGAAATAAATTGGGGCAATGGATTGATTCTCTTTTGAACTGATTCCAACAACACTACCTTTATTTTTTGGAGGACCACCTGCTATATACAAAACCAAATCAGGAAACCCATCATTGTTCATATCATCTACCTCGCAACCCGAAATCCTTCCCTGGACTTCAAAAGATACTTCTCTGGCTGTATTTTCAAAGCCAATTGGGTTGACAGTTACCGTATTCTTATCAGCATTCCGGTTATTGGTTGACACACGGTAACCCACTTTTCCGATTTTCATGGAAGTGTCAAACCTCTTTGACTGGGCAGTACCGGTTGCATAAAAAATTACCAATAAGCCGAGGATGAGAAACAGTTTATTATTCATGCAATTGTTTTGCTTTTGTAGGAAGAATCGGTTTCAAGATAATATAAATTTCCAAAGTGGCTGGTGACATATATTATTCATCAAACCCGGTTGCTACATGTTTCTTCTGTATTGTCCCCCAATTTCATACAAAGCATTGGTGATTTGACCCAGGGAGCAATACTTCACCGCCTCCATCAATTCAGCAAAAAGATTCCCGTTTTGTACAGCTACCTCTTTTAGCCGTTGCAAAGCCAATATATTTTTTTCAATATTGCGTTTGTGAAATGACTGCAGGTTCTGGATCTGCTGCTCTTTCTCCTCCGTGGTACTTCGTATAACTTCCCCGGGTAGAATGGTTGGACTTCCTTTTTTATTGAGGAATGTGTTGACCCCTATCAGGGGCAATTCACCAGTATGCTTAAGGGTCTCATAATAAAGGCTTTCTTCCTGTATCTTATTTCGCTGGTACATTCTTTCCATAGCCCCAAGAACACCACCGCGGTCAGTTATCTTATCAAATTCCGTCAATACTGCTTCTTCCACAAGATCAGTTAATTCTTCAATAGCAAAACTTCCCTGGATGAAATTTTCGGTTACAGCTGTACCCAGTTCGCGGTTAATGATCAATTGTATGGCCATAGCCCTTCGAACACTTTCTTCGGTGGGGGTGGTAATGGCTTCGTCGTATGCGTTTGTATGCAGGCTGTTACAATTATCGTATATGGCATACAAAGCCTGGAGTGTAGTTCGTATGTCGTTAAAGTCAATCTCCTGTGCATGTAAACTCCGTCCACTTGTTTGGATATGGTATTTCAGTTTCTGAGATCTCTCATTCCCTTTATACTTGAGCTTCATCGCTTTGGCCCAAATCCTCCTTGCTACCCTACCGATTACACTATATTCGGGATCCATGCCATTGCTGAAAAAGAATGACAGGTTAGGTGCGAAATCATCGATATGCATTCCCCTGCTTAAGTAATATTCTACATAGGTAAACCCATTTGACAGTGTAAAAGCTAGCTGGGTAATGGGATTCGCACCAGCTTCTGCTATATGATAGCCGCTGATACTGACACTATAAAAGTTCCTTACTTTATGATTGATAAAATAGGACTGTACATCCCCCATCAGCTTCAAAGCAAATTCGGTTGAAAAAATACAGGTATTCTGAGCCTGGTCTTCTTTCAGGATATCAGCCTGAACGGTTCCTCTCACCTGACTAAGGGCTTCCGCCTTAATCTTTTCATATACCTCTTTGGATAATACTTCATCCCCGCTTATTCCCAACAACCGTAATCCCAATCCACTATTTCCTTCTGGCAACCTTTCAGGTGAAGCCGGATTATAATAAACAGGTTTAGGGGCATGTTCAAATTTCTTATTAATATACGCTTCCACTTTTGCCCAGTCACCATTTTCGTTTATCCATTTTTCACATAACTGGTCAATGGCAGCATTCATAAAGAAGGCCAGTATCATGGGTGCCGGCCCGTTAATAGTCATACTTACCGATGTCTTTGGATCGCATAAGTCAAAGCCACTGTATAGTTTCTTGGCATCATCTACCGTTGCAATACTTACCCCACTATTGCCCACTTTACCATAAATATCCGGACGCGGTGCCGGATCTTCTCCGTAAAGGGTCACACTATCAAATGCCGTAGACAATCTTATGGCTGGCTGGCCAAGGGAAACATAATGGAATCGCTTATTGGTTCTTTCAGGACCGCCTTCACCGGCAAACATCCTGGTAGGATCCTCTCCCTGTCTTTTCAATTCAAATACGCCAGCAGTAAATGGAAACTCACCCGGTAAGTTTTCCAATAGTTGCCAGCGCAGAATGTCTCCCCAATCCTTGTATTTTGGCAATACTACTTTGGGAATCCTGCTGCCACTTAAAGAAGTTACTGTAAGAGGTAGCTTTATTTCCTTGTCTCTTACTTTGTATTCCAAAAAATCAGCGGCATACTTTTTTTCAATGGCAGGCCAGTCCTCAATCATTTTCTTACAATCCGGATGCAACAATCCATCATAATGATTTTTCATGTCGAGCAACGCCTCCGTTGTTACTTTTTTGCTTTCTTTATTTTGAGTGTAGGTTTCGAAAGACTTACTGGTTCCGTTGATCTGGTATAGCCTGGTAGCTATATTACACTGCTCTTTCACCCAATCATCGTAATTACGGTTGGTTTCCGCAATTTCCGACAAATAGCGTACCCTTTGCGGTGGAATTATTTTAGACTTAGTAGTAGTACTTACAGAGCGGTTTTCTTTTACTATCCCGGATGTAGATAAAGAGAAGGTGATATTTAATTTTTTTTCAACAACTTCAAAAATTTTTTCGAATAGCTCATTAATACCCTTGTCATTAAACTGTGCAGCGATGGTTCCCACAATAGGAAGGTCCTCATCCTTAGCAGACCATAAACCATGGTTTCGCTTGAATTGTTTTCTCACATCATGCAAGGCATCCAGTGCACCGGCCTTATCAAATTTATTGATACAAACCAGGTCTGCATAATCGAGCATATTAATTTTTTCCAACTGAGAGGCTGCTCCATATTCAGGTGTCATTACATACAAACTAACGTCACAGAAGTCAAGGATGGAAGCGTCACTTTGGCCTACCCCCGCAGATTCCAGAATGATGAAATCAAAACCGGTTGCCCTGCATATATCAATGGCATCCTGTACATGGGCACTAAGGGCTGTGTTATCATCACGGGTTGCCAGGCTACGCATATATGCGCGACCATGTGAGATCGAATTCATACGTATCCTGTCTCCCAGTAATGCCCCACCCGTTTTTTTCTTTGAGGGATCCACAGATATTACTGCAATGGTTTTATCCTTACAATCACTGAGAAAACGCCTGACGATTTCATCTGTAACCGAACTTTTACCGGCGCCCCCTGTTCCCGTAATTCCCAGAACAGGAATATTTGCGGAAGCTTGCTCTTTAATACCCGGAGGCAATCCCTGACCACTTTCTGCATTTGAAATCAATCTGGCCACTTTACGTACATCCTTGCTCTCACCAAGGGTCATTGGGTTTTTGTAATCCCCATTCCCGTTTAGTGTAAAATCGCATTGTTTGATAACATCTTCAATCATCCCCTCTAGACCCATATGCCTGCCGTCATCCGGACTATAAATCCTCGTAATACCGTATAAGTGCAGTACCCTGATTTCTTCAGGAAGAATGGTACCACCCCCGCCACCAAATATTTTAATATGACCACAACCGTTTTGGTCCAGAAGGTCTTTCATGTATTTAAAAAATTCTACATGCCCCCCCTGGTAACTGGTAATGGCAATACCCTGAACATCCTCCTCAATGGCACATTCCACTATCTCAGCCACACTTCTGTTATGTCCCAAATGAATGATTTCTGCGCCTTTCGCCTGCATAATTCTGCGCATGATGTTAATGGCAGCATCATGTCCGTCGAATAAACTTGCCGCGGTAACAATCCTGACCTTATTCTTTGGGATATATGACATGGTTACTATTTAAACTGAATGGCAAATTTACAGGATTATATCACAGTTCTCTATTAATGTCCAGGTAGATGAATCCACATCAATGCCATCAGTGCTTGGGCCACTGCCGTCTTCATTATTTTTTATGGTAACGCCATCAACAGTTAAACGTGTTGAATATAATAATTGAACAGTCCAGAATCCTGCATTTTTAAATGTCAACCCTTTTAACGTTACGTCTGATGAATTTTGAACTAAGAAAGGTTCTTACCCGTTTGGCATCATAATCAACAATCCAGCGCAGGCCTTTTGTATCGTAGTCTTTACGCATCGCCCAGTATTTACAAAAACGATATCACCCGGTCGACGGTAGCGCTTGAACAGTGCCTGGAGGGTTTTCACACGTGACATTCATGCCTGCCCGGTTCAGCCGTGGCACGGGCCGGAAACTTTGTTCCCGGCCCGTGTTGTCATTGTCAATTGGCAAGCATCTTGCCGATATTGCCAAGCGTTTCGATGTCAGACAGCAATACGTTG
>CAVVSL010000030.1:0-22884 GCA_963750825.1 uncultured Bacteroidota bacterium
CTTCCTTATAACCTCCAACGGTTCCTTCACTCTCACTCACAATAGCGGTTTTCCAGCCGCGGCGTGAGCAGTATCGGAGGTACATGCCCAGTAAGTCGCCCGCAAAAAGGCTGGCTTCATCCCCACCCGTTCCGGCCCTGATTTCGAGAATGGCATTCTTATCATCCTGCGGATCCTTGGGTATTAAAAGTTGTGTAAGTGTTTTTTCGAGGGTGGCTTTCTTTTCTTCCAGTGCAGGGAGTTCCATTTTAGCCAGTTCCCGCATTTCATCATCATTGCCGGCCATGGCTTCACGGGCAAATTCATAATCGCTCAGGAGTCTGCGGTATTCCTCATAGGGCACCACAATTTTTTCCAAAGCACGGTATTCCTTGCTATAGGCACCAAACTCCTTCTGGTTATTAATGATTTCGGGATTGGTGAGGGCGATACCCACCTGTTGAAACCTGGCCTTAATCCCATCGAGCTTATTCAGCATACACTTTTCAATTTCAGGCGGCAAAAATACAGGATTGCAACAGACCCCGGTAGATAAAAGGATTATTTGTGAAAGAGAGCCCGCTGAACGCTTCCAAATTTCAGTTAATTTCATGGCCTAGTAGACAGCTTATGCGATTCCGAATCCTTTTTTTCCTGTTGTTACCCGTTGGTATTAGTGCCCAAAAAGCCGATATCCTCCTGAAAAACGGTAAAATTCTCGACGGCACCGGCAATAGCTGGTATTTGGGCGATGTAGCCATCCGAAACGGTAAAATCATGGCCATAGGCAGGGAATTAAACCTACCTGCAGATAAAACCATTGACGTTAAGGGACTAATCATTGCCCCGGGATTCATTGATGTACACACCCATATTGAGGGCGATGAAAAGAAAAACCCCACAGCAGATAATTTCCTGTATGACGGGGTAACCACCGTTGTTACAGGGAATTGCGGTTTGTCGCAGGTAAACCTGGGCACTTATTTTACCATGCTCGACAGCCTCCGAACTTCTGTGAATGTGGCCAGCCTCATTGGCCACAACGATGTACGCAAAGCTGTGATGGGCGCTGCCAAGCGTGATCCCTCAGAAGCGGAACTGCAAAAAATGGAAACCATCGTACGAAAAGCTATGCAGGATGGGGCAGTGGGTTTGTCTACCGGACTTATTTACATACCCGGTACCTATTCCAAAACCGAAGAAGTAGTGCGGCTGGCCAAAGTGGCTGCAGCCTATCAGGGTGTATATGCCAGCCATATGCGGGATGAAGGCGACAGCGTAACGCAGGCCATTGACGAAGCCATGCACATTGGCAGGGAAGCCGGATTACCAGTCGAAATCTCCCATTTCAAACTCAGCGGACAACAGAACTGGGGCAGAAGCAAAGAAACCATCCCCATGATTAAGCAGGCCAGGGAGGAGGGACTGGAAGTAACCATTGACCAGTATCCCTATACCGCCAGCAGCACTTCACTTAGTACTTTGTTACCCGACTGGGTATTGGCGGATGGGCAGGATTCCATTAAAGCCAGGCTTTCCCGGCCCGAAGTGCGCAGGGAAGTGACAAAATATATGCTGAAAAAACTGCAGCGAAGAAAACTGAAACATTTCAGCTATCCTGTGGTGGCCTCATACCGGCCCGACAGCAGTTACAATGGCAAAAGCATTGAAGCCGTGAATTTGCTGAAAGGAAAAAAACACAAAGCCGTTGCAGAAGCCGAAACCATTATTGAAATGATGGAACTGGGTGGCGCAGGCATGGTATTTCATGGCATGAGTGATAAAGACGTAAAAGCCATCATGCAATACCCCTTTAATATGTTTGCGAGTGATGCCAGTATCCGAATCTATCAATCGGGGAATCCGCATCCCAGGGGTTATGGTACCAATGCAAGGGTTCTGGGTAAATATGTACGCGAAGAAAAAGTGATCAGCCTGGAAGAAGCCATACGCAGAATGACTTCCTTACCTGCACAAAAATTTCAATTATCCAACAGGGGATTATTACGAGAAGGCTATGCCGCCGACATCGTGGTATTTGATCCGCAAACAGTGAAAGATCTTTCTACCTATGAGCAGCCACACCAGTACTCCACCGGATTCCGTTATGTATTGGTGAATGGCGTAATTACAGTAGCAGAAGGTGTTCACAATGGAACCCGCGCTGGACAAACCCTTAGACTGAACCAACGTTTATGAAAAAGACCTTATTCCTTTTTTGTTGCATTGCCGCATTGTGGGGCAATGCACAACCGAAGACCTATTCCTTTATTGACAGTCTGCTAATGGAAGGTCATGGCAGTAATTATGTTAGTGCTGTGGTACTGGTGGCCGATAAAGGGAAAATCGTTTACGAAAAAGCAGTGGGATACCGCGATTTTGCCCAAAAAGAAGCCCTGAAAAAATCAGCCATTTTTGAACTGGCATCCGTGAGTAAACAGTTTACCGCCATGGTGATTATGCTGTTGCAGGAAAAAAGATTGTTGCAGTTCGATGATGCAGTGGATAAATACTTGTCCATTCCTTATAAAGGCATCAGTATCCGTAACCTGTTAACACATACCAGCGGACTTCCGGATTACCAGGAGATCATGGACAAACACTGGGACAAATCCAAAGTAGCGGGCAATGCCGATATTCTCGCTTACCTTTCTGAATATGCACCACCCGCTTTATTTGCCCCCGGCACTAAATACAATTACAGCAATACAGGATATGTTTTACTGGCCAGCATAGCAGAAAAAGTGAGCGGGCAGGACTTTATTGCTTTCTGCAACAAAGAAATCTTTCAAAAGCTGGGTATGCACCAAACGGCCATTCGTACCCTCGCAGAAAAAGCAAAGACAAAAAATTTCGCAATTGGGCACCAGTGGGTTGGTGAAAGGAATGAATTTATTCGTTCCGATTCCTTTCCCTCGTCTAACTATACCATTTGGCTGGGTAACCGCAAAGGGCCGGGGCGCATCAGTTCCACAGCAGAAGACTTACTCAAATGGGACCAGGCGTTGTATGGCGAGCAACTTGTCCACCAAACAACTTTGGCTGAGGCTTTTCGCCCGATGGTATTAAATGATGGAAAAATTTCATCCTATGGATTTGGCTGGGATATAATGGCGACAACACCTGCGGGTAAAGTGGTTTGGCACAATGGCGATAATCCTGGCTACAAAACCAAAATCATGCGTTATCTTGACCAACACAAAACCCTCATCATCTTATGTAATAATGCATCTGGTGATTTTGAAAAAATCAGTAACGCAATTCACCAACAGATTATATCCCAATAGAGAAAAATATGCTGAAAAAAATCTGCCTGTTGTTGCTTCCCTTTTCGGTTCATGCACAGGACTACCAAAAAATACACAGGAATGCCATTGTAGTGGATTCGCACAATGATATCCTTACGGCCTGCATGGAAAAGAAAGTGAGTATGGACCAGCCGTTGAAAGGCAAAACGCATTCTGATTTACAACGCTTCAAAGAAGGCGGCGTGGATGTGCAGTTATTTTCTGTTTGGTGCGATGGTGCCAAAGTTCACCCCTATGCCTGGGCCAACCAGGAAATGGATACACTGGATGCGGTCATTCGTCGTAACCCGGATAAGATAACCCTTGTTCGCAATTACCAGGAATTGAAAAAAGCAGTGAGGCAAAAAAAACTGGCAGCCATGTTTGGGGTGGAGGGTGGACACATGATGGAAGATGATCTTTCAAAACTGGACCAACTGTATGCCCGGGGTACCCGTTACATGACACTTACCTGGAACAATTCCACTTCCTGGGCTACTTCGGCCATGGATGAAACCACTAAAAAAGACAGCCTGGCCAAAACCCACAAGGGCCTGACAGATTTTGGCAAACAGGTTATCCGGCGCATGAATGAGCTGGGTATGATGGTGGATCTGTCGCATGTGGGCGAACAAACTTTCTGGGACGCCATTCAAACCACCACCAAACCCGTAATCGTATCCCACAGCAATGCGTATACGCTCTGCCCCGTTTTCCGCAACCTCAAAGACGACCAGATAAGGGCGATTGGAAAAAACGGGGGCGTAATTGACCTTAATTTTTATTCCGGATTTGTAGACAGTACTTCAAAGAAAAAAGAAACGCTGTTTATTGTCAACCATCGGGCAGAACTGGAGGAGCTTATCAAAACCGGTGTGCAAAAAGAATACGCCATAACCATGCTGGCTGAAAAATACGAAGAGGAGGCACAGGCCGCACGTGCGCCTTTATCCATGTTGCTCGACCACCTGGATTATATCGTAAAATTAGCAGGTGTAGACCATGTGGGACTGGGCTCGGATTTTGACGGCATCAATTCTTCACCACTGCATCTGGATGATGTGACCAGTTATCCCATCATCACCCAATCCCTGCTGCAAAGGGGATACAGCAAAAAAGACATCAACAAAATCATGGGTGGCAATATTCTACGGGTATTGAAGGCCAATGAAAAATAAACTATTTTTTAATTTAGTATAAATGATTCCAATGCTGAAAAAAATATTCTTATTAGCACTACTTCCTTTACAACTTTTGTCGCAGCCATTTACCCAAAAAGAAATCAACGACTGGCAGCAACAAGCGAAAAAAGTAACCATCATCAGAGACAATTTTGGCATCCCCCATATTTATGGTAAGTCAGACGCAGACGCTGTATTCGGATTACTTTATGCACAGTGCGAAGACGATTTCGCCAGGGTGGAAATGAACTATATTGAAAAGCTGGGCAGACTGTCAGAAGTAACCGGTGAAAAAGATTTGTACAATGACTTACTGATAAGAATGATCATCGACACCACCGATGCCAAAAAAGATTTTGACAACTGTCCTGCCTGGCTGAAAAAACTGATGCAGGCTTATGCGGATGGCATCAATTATTACCTCTCTTCCCATCCCGGTGTAAAACCAGCATTGCTTACCCGTTTCCAACCCTGGTATCCGCTACTGTGGACAGATGGCAGTATCGGTGCCATTGATATCGCTGATGTTTCCGTAAACGAACTCAAAAGTTTTTACGGTGGCACTACTGCCCCTACAGCAGCCCTTGCGCCAAAGGAAGTAGATCCTTTACCCTCAGGTTCCAATGGTTTTGCCATTGCACCTTCCAAAACCGCATCGGGTAATGCCATTTTGTACATCAACCCGCACGTTACTTTTTATTTCCGTCCCGAAGTGGCCGTGGAAAGTGAAGAGGGATTGCACGCGTATGGTGCTGTTACCTGGGGACAGTTTTTTGTGTACCAGGGATTCAATGAACACTTAGGCTGGATGCATACCTCCAGCTACAGTGATGTAGCGGACTCTTACAAAGAAAAAGTAACGGCTAAAAACGGAAAATATTTTTATACCTATGATGGTATTGAAAAACCTGTAACAGAAAAAATTACCAGCATACAATACCTGAAAGGGGGAAAGATGGTTACCAAAACTTTCACTACCTACTACACAACGCATGGACCTGTGATGGCCAAAAGAGATGGGCAGTGGATTTCGGTAAAAGCCAATAATCGTGACATAAAGGGATTGGTACAGTCCTGGCAGCGCACAAAGGCTAACGATTATGCCTCCTTCCAAAAATCAATGGACTTACTGGCGAATACTTCTAACAATACAGTGTATGCGGATGACAAAGGGAACATCAGTTACTGGCATGGCAATTTTATGCCTAAGCGCGACAGTAAATACAACTGGTCTAAACCGGTTGATGGCAGTACTTCCCAAACCGAATGGAAGGGACTGCACAGTTTGGCTGAACTGATCCAGGTAAAGAACCCGGCTACCGGATGGATACAGAACTGCAACAGTTCTCCCTTTACGGTTTCGGGGAGCAGTAGTCCCAAAAAAGCAGACTTCCCTGTATATATGGCACCCAATGGCGAAAATTTCAGGGGACTCAATGCCGCCAAACTACTGGAGGCAAACAAGGCTTATACAATTGATAAAGTAATTGCCACGGGATACGACACACATTTAGCTGCATTTGATGTATTGATTCCTGCATTGGTGAAAGCCTATACTGTAGAAGCCAAAGACCCTGCGTATGGTGAATTGGCAGTACCTATGACCTTATTGAACAACTGGGACCGCCATGCAAATGAAAGTTCAGTTGCCACTACCATTGCCATTGAATGGGCACAAAAAATCTGGCCCGCTGTAATGCGTGGCAGTGGCGACCCCGAAGAATCGCCAGACCAGGTAGAAAAGACCAAGCGATATGCAGCCAAAGCAGATCCCAAAACCTTACTGGATGCACTGGCGAATGCGGTGAATGACCTAACAAAAAAATTCGGCAACTGGCAAAAGCCCTGGGGAGAAATCAATCGCTACCAGCGTTTATCCGGCGACCTAGTTGATAAACATGACGACACAAAGCCCAGTATTCCCTGTGGTTTTGCTGCTTCCACCTGGGGATGTTTGCCTTCTTTTGTCAGCAAAACCTATACAGGCACCAATCTTCGTTATGGATACAATGGCAATAGTTTTATCTGTGCAGTGGAGTTTGGCAAAAAAGTGATAGCCAAATCCTTACTGGCAGGTGGTGAAAGCGGTAACCCGCAGTCCCCGCATTTTGGTGACCAGGCAGAAATGTACACGAAGGGAACATTCAAAGAAGTTTTGTTTTACAAAGAAGACGTTTTGAAGCATGCAACAAAAACCTATCACCCCGGGGAATAAAAGAAAAAAACTGTACCTATTTTAATGAATTCATTTTAATTGAACAGTAATGTTTACTACAGTTTCCCTATTCAGGCTGGCGAAAACAGCATTTGTAGCATCCATCGGATTAATGGCTGTATTGATAGTGGTGGGCAATACCACCGATTATTACAGCAACTATTATTTTGTGGAGCACGTGATGAAAATGGATACCATTTTCCCCGATAGCCAACTCCATTACCGTTCCATTCACCAGCCTTTTCTTTTTCATGCGGGTTATATACTATTGATTGCTTTTGAAGCATTGATGGCTTTTGCCTGTTTGCGTGGTGCATGGGATATGTTTCAGGCCAGAAAATCTACTGCCATTCTTTTTCACGCTGCCAAAAAATGGGCCGTGGCCGGAGTCGCCATCGGTATCCTCATTTGGTTCCTGGGATTTGAAGTAATTGGCGGGGAGTGGTTTGGTATGTGGCAAAGTGCCACCTGGAATGGCCTGGCAGCCGCCGACAGGTTGGTCGTTTTCCTGGGTCTGGTTTGTATACTTTTACAGCTCCCCGAGGCGGAGTCGGCTGAATCCCAGCGTAATAGCCCTTTTCAATAGGATTTTGTATCTTTCGGATATGAGAAAGACATATATACTCCCTTTTGTGGCCTTATCTACTATGTTGGCCATTTCCTGTGCCAGTGATACCGAAGCGGAATCAGCATTACAACCGGCTCCGGCTGCAAACAGTGCCATCGCTCCTGTTGCTGCTCCAGCTGCTTCCGCCGCCTCATCTGCCATTGCGATGAATCCCGCACACGGACTTCCCGGACATCGTTGTGAAATTGCAGTGGGTGCCCCTTTGAACAGTGCGCCGGCAGCACCCAGTACGCCGGTTTCCAATGTTCCGCCCGGACAATCCTTTCCTTTGATGAGCAGGACAGGTGCACCTATCAACAATGCAGCCAATACAGTGCAAGCAACCACCATTCCCCCTGCCAATGCCATACCCGCATCCAATACTGTTGCTAACGGATTAAACCCTGCGCATGGACAACCCGGCCATCGTTGTGATATTTCTGTTGGAGCACCCCTTAATTCACCTCCGGGTAAAACAACCCCTACCACCACCAGCAATACACCGGTACCCGTACCCAATTTTCCTGCCACCAATGCAGAGGGACAGAAACTGAATCCCCCGCATGGCCAGCCTGGTCATGATTGTGCAGTGGAAGTTGGCAAACCCCTGAAAGGTCAGTAAGGTAGCCGTACCTACATAAGTCCGGTTAACATTACTATACTCATCAATAGCATGGTAGCGTCTTCTATGATGGTAACAGTACTCATGGGCAGGTTGAAAACGGCTCCAAGACAGGCGCATTTAATTTTACGTTTGTTAAGTACACTTTGTAAAACACCTATGATACTAACGATCATTATAAGTAAGGTGATACTATTGGTGATCATGGGATAGAAACCTATTGCGTAAGCAATGCCCAATCCCAATTCCACAAAAGGATATACATATCCCCAGGCCCTGGTTTTTTTTGCCACAACATCATACATGGCATAACTGTCTGCAAATCCTTGCAGATCCAGCATTTTAAAGAAAGAGAAAGTCAGAAAAAACCCAGCCATAAAAATCCGCATGGCAGATGGCAGTGAAAACCCATTGGTACCTGAACCGGCAATGAGGGCTACTACCAGCAGGTAGCCGGTAATCAGCAGCAAAGGGCGGTAGGTTTTCCAATCAGATTTCACTTCTTCCTCTATAGTAGGTTCAATAACCATTTTTGGCGGGTTGATTTCTGCGATGGTGTATTTGGGTAAATCAGCCAGGGCTGCCTGAAGGGTAGGTAACGACAGGTGCTTGCTCATTTCAATAGTAGCTGTTGCATTGGTACGATCTGTTGTAACAGCTACCACACCAGGCAGTGCAACAAGGGCATTTTCTACTTTTTTTTGACAACTTCCGCATGTCATTCCTGTAATTGCATATTCATGTTTCATGATGGATAATTTAACGCAAAACTAGCACAGCCTGTATGAGCGGGCATTACAGCATTATGGAAAAAATTTATATGCTTATGCAATGAAGTAAGGATAGGCGGTTCGTTTCAAACACCATCCAGTGGTTTTCTCAGATGAATACCCAGTTTTTTGAATTGTGTAGGGGTTAAGCCGGTAACTTTTTTAAACTGTCCCGAGAGATGGGCAGGGCTGCTGTATCCCAGTTGGTAGGCAATTTCATTCAGATTCAATTCATCATAAACCAGAAGCTCCTTTACTTTTTCTGTTTTCTGCAATATGGCAAATTGTTCAATGGTTATGCCTTCTGTTTCAGAGAACAATTTACTGATAGCAGAATATTCTTTGTTTAATTCGCCGGAGAGTATGGCAGAAAGTTTGGTTTTAGCATCACCGGCATAGTGCACTTGTTCAATGATGATGGTTTTTATCCTGTCGATCTGCTGCTTTCGCTGGTCATCCAGCAATTCAAAACCGATTTCCATAAGGCTTTCAGCAAGCTTGCCCAACTGTTCTTCGGTAATTGCTTCGGCAAGGGTAACTTTTCCCAATTGTGTAACCGCACCGGTAACACCCATTTTATGAAAAATATCCTGAACCGCTTTTACGCAACGGGGGCAGACCATATTTTTGATATACAATTCCAACTGGCGCATTTAACGGTTAGTCCTTAACCTGATATGGTACTCCTGCACCAATGCCGGGTTCTCAGGCGTTAGGGTAAAACTGATGGTTATATCAGCCTTCTCCCCTTTTAAGATAAAATACCCCCTTAACTGGTTTTCGGGTATTACTTCACCCACACTGAGTATCCTGCCCGCTTTGTCAAAAATAGTACGGGCTTCTTTTTGAAGACTGTCGGTAATATAATCGGCAAAGAAATTTTCGGCAAAAATTCCGGAAGTTTGGGCACCAGTAAAATCGGGCAACAATTTTACCAGCTCATTTTTTCTTTGGGTTAAAATAGCAGAAGGCGGCAAGACTCTGGGTGGCAATCCGGCCAGTCTGATCAGCGTATCCAGCACCGCCAGGTTCGCGGGGGTGGTAGGTGCATAGGTAACATTGGCAAAAAGGATTACGCCCAACCCATATTCGGGTAATATCCGCCAGTTACTGCCATATCCCGGCAGTCCGCCACTGTGTGCGATGTACTCGCGTCCTTCACAGTCGTGCATCCAGCTCAATCCATATCCATAAGCAGTGCTGGTAGCACATACCCTGCCCGAAGAATAGGTATAGGTTGGGTTCAGCCCTATGAAACGCCAGGGCTGGTGCATTTCACGTATTGAACTTCTTTTTACGGGACCCTTTTCTGCCACATTGCTTGCGGGCCAAGCGTTTTGGTGTAAAGCCACATATTTACTGAAAGCCGTAACAGAAGTAATCATCCCCCCCATTGCTCCATAAATGCCATCGTGCAATGGAATTTCTTCCCGCCAGTTGTTATTGAGCCAGCGGTACCCATGGGCAAATTCACCGGCAGGCACTTTGGTGTATTCCCATTCGGCCTGGTCCATACCCAGTGGTTGCCAGATATTTTTTCGGATGTATTCACTATAAGGGATGCCCGAAACTTTTTTAATGATGTAACCCAACATGGCAAAACCCATATTGCTGTATTCATAGGCCACTCCCGGATCATTGGAAAAAGTAATTCCTTTTTTAACCATCGCAATAAGTTCAGCATCCGTATCGGCTAGT
This sequence comes from uncultured Bacteroidota bacterium, assembly GCA_963750825.1. Taxonomy (GTDB): domain Bacteria; phylum Bacteroidota; class Bacteroidia; order Chitinophagales; family Chitinophagaceae; genus Sediminibacterium. Next base: position 10,360 of record CAVVSL010000030.1, read on the forward strand.
TGCCTGTCGCCCCAGGGATTGTCTTCCGGAAAACCTGCGGAATGGGTCAGCAGATTTCGAATGGTGATTACCGGAGCATCGGCAGTAAGTTGCTGGCCCTTCATTTCAGGGATGTACTGTGCTACCGGATCATCCAGTTTCAGTTTTCCGGCATCCCGCAAATGTAGTATGGCCATGGCGGTGAAACTCTTGCTCATGGAAGCAATGCGAAATTGTGAACGCGTAGTGGCAGGTGTTTTGGTTGCTATGTCTGCATAACCACCACTTCCCGAATACACCAGTTTACCATCCAGCATGATCCCAAAAGCATAGCCCGGGAAATGGTTTTTGGCAGCGTATTCCCGGTATATTTTTTCTACCAGCGGAAAATATTTTTCTATTTTTTCCAGCCTGTCTGTTTCCCTGAATACAGGTGGCCGGTAGGCCCCATTGGGGTTAACAAATTTTTGCTGCGCCTGCAGGCATACCGTAATCGTCAAAAAGACCCAACTGAGTAAATACCTGAAACGGGGATTGACTAGCATATCCTTTTTTTTATTGGGAAGTAAGGTACACAAGAATCAGGATAACCGAAAAACCCATAAAGTGTTTTCAGGAGATGATTGGTTCTGGGGAATCAGAAACCAGGATAAATTTTTGGTATATACCTTTTTTAATAACTCTTTGTGTAATTTGTTATCCCTAATCTATACTGACTATGAAAAACCAGTCTTCTTACAAAAGAAGGGCATTGCTATTTGTGCAGGCTATTTTAATGACTTCTTTGGTAACTGCCCAGGGCACCATGCTACTGCGGCAGCCAACCATTAGCAAAGACCATATTGTATTTGTACACGCCGACGATCTTTGGATGGTAGGCAGAGAAGGCGGTGAAGCCCATCGCCTCACTACTGCTGTGGGATCTGAATCCAGTCCCAAATTCAGTCCCGACGGAAAATGGATTGCCTTCACCGGACAATACGATGGCAATACAGATGTATTCGTCCTGCCCATCAATGGCGGAGAACCCAGGAGACTTACCTGGCATCCTGCAGCGGATATTGTGCAGGGATGGACAGCCGATGGCAAATCCATCTATTTTGTTTCGGGAAGGGACGGCTACCCGACGGCCACCACCAAATTTTACAAAGTAAGCATAGATGGCGGCACACCCGAATCCATGGTACTCCCCTTTGGCAATGCCGGTAGTTTGTCTGATGACGGACAAACCATGGCATACCAGCCCTCCCCCTTGTGGGATGTGGAATGGCGCAACTACCGGGGCGGCCAGGCACAACCTATCTGGCTCTTCAATATGGTATCGCATGAAACGGTGAAAACCCGCCAGGGTGATAAGGAAAGACAAAGCTGCCCGGTATGGGACCATGGTATGCTGTATTTTCTTTCAGAACAGGACTACCTGAATAATATCTGGTCATACGATCCGGCTACCAAAGTGCAAAAGCAAATTACCTTCTTAAAAGATTTCGACATCAAAAATATTGCCGCCTATGACCATACGCTGGTTTTTGAACAAGGCGGTTACCTGCACAGCCTGAACCTCACAACCGGTCAGTCCCAACAACTAGTAATCCATGCCGAGGGCGACCTTAACTGGGGCCGACCCAGGTGGAATACCTTAACCGGTGCTTCCCTAACCAATCCCAATTTATCTCCCACCGGAAAACGCGCCGTATTTGAAAGCAGGGGTGAGATTTTTTCCATCCCCAAAGAAAATGGCGACTGGCGCAACATCAGTCATTCCCCCGGCGCTGCCGACCGTTCTCCGGTATGGTCGCCCGACGGGCAAAAAATTGCCTGGTTCTCTGATATCAGCGGCGAATACCAGTTAATGGTGGGCGACCAACAGGGTCTACAGCCACCCAAAGCTTATACCATCCCCATTAAAAAATTTTATTTCAAACCGGCCTGGTCACCTGATGGTAAATACATTGCTTTTACCGGTACAGAATACCAGTTATGGATTGTGAACCTGGAAACAGGTTTGGTAAAAGTGGGGGATACAGACAGGATGGCGCATCCCAACCGAACTTTGAATCCTGTATGGTCGCCCGACAGTAAATGGCTCGCCTATGTGCAGATTCAGGAAAACCAGTTTAAGGCAGTGAAAGTGTACAGCATGGAAACCCAAACCACACATCTACTCACCGATGGATTATCCGATGCCATAGATCCGCAGTGGGATGAAAGTGGTAAATACCTGTATTTCCTGGCCAGTACCGATTATGGGCTGGGCACGGGCTGGCTCGATATGAGCAGTTACAATTATCCCGTTAACCGCGCATTGTATGTGGCAGTATTGGCCAAAGATGCCCCATCGCCCTTTGCACCCAAAAGTGATGAGGAGCCTGCGAAGAGTGGAACAGATGATAAAAAAGCAACACCGGATGCTGATAAATCCGGCAAAGACAAAACTGTAAAGGTGACCATTGACTTTGATGGATTGTCGCAGAGAATCCTGGCGGCCAATATACCTGCCAGGGAATACAGTGGTTTGGTGGCAGGGCCCGAGGGTACTGTTTTTTATAAGGAGGAAGTCCCCAATGAAAATGGCTCCTTATTGTATAAATATAGTTTGAAAGACCGCAAGGGAACCGAATTTTTGAAAGGCGTACAAAGTACCGTTACCAGTTTTGACCGGAAAAATTTGTTGTACAGAACAGGCAGTAACTGGTACATCGTAGGAACAGCTACGGCCCCCAAACCGGGTGAAGGAAAACTGGCAACAGAAGGATTGAAGGTATATGTAGATCCCGGAAAAGAGGCGGAGCAAATTTACCACGAGGGCTGGCGTTTCCAGCGCGACTTTTTGTATGTTACCAATGTACATGGCGCTCCCTGGGATAAAGTGTATGAGTGGTACAAACCCTGGGTAGCACATGTTAAGCACCGCTCCGATTTAAACTACATCATCGATATCCTGGGTGGTGAAGTATCGGTGGGCCATAGCTTCACACGCGGGGGAGATTTTCCCGATGTTCCGAATGTGCCTGGTGGATTACTGGGCGCAGATTATGCACTGGTGAATGGATTTTACCAAATCAAAAAAATCTATACTGGCGAAAACTGGAACCCTGAATTGCGTTCACCCCTCAGTGGCCCGGGTATGGAAGTGAAAGAGGGTGATTATTTACTCGAAGTGGACGGCAAGCCGGTAACCGGCAACCAGAATATCTATCGTTTTTTTGAAGGCACGGCCAACAGGCAGGTGACCATAAAAGTAAATGCGGAACCCGTGATGGATGGCGCAAAAACACTCACTGTGGTTCCGGTAGCCAATGAAGGGCCTTTGCGTTCCCGCTATTGGGTAGAGAATAACCGCCGCAAAGTGGATTCTTTATCGGGTGGCAGGCTGGCCTATGTGTATGTACCCAATACGGGTAATCCCGGCTATACCTATTTCAACCGCTATTATTTTGCCCAGCAGGATAAGAAGGGTGCGGTGATTGATGAAAGAAATAATGGAGGTGGCTCGGCCGCTGATTACATGATCGACATCATGGGCCGCAAACTGCAGGGCTATTTCAATAACCGGGTGTATGGGCACAAAGTATCCACCACACCCATGGCCGGTATCTGGGGACCGAAAGTGATGATCATTAATGAAAATGCAGGTTCGGGCGGTGACCTTTTACCCTATATGTTTCAGAAAATGAAACTGGGACCATTGGTGGGCACCCGCACCTGGGGCGGATTGGTAGGCACCTGGGATACACCCGCATTTGTGGATGGCGGTACCATGGTGGCACCCCGCGGTGGCTTCTTCGACACCAATGGAGAATGGGCCGTAGAAGGCACTGGGGTTTCGCCGGATATAGAAGTGTTCCAGGACCCCAAAGCCATAATGGAGGGCAAAGATCCGCAACTGGAAAGGGCAGTACAGGAAGCACTCAGGCTATTGCCCACACAGGGAATTGAATTGAAGAAAGAACCCCCGCCACCCATCAGGTACCACCGGCCGGGAAGCAAGGGTTGAGTCAAGCTAACCTATTGATCAAAACCACTTATGCAGGTATTGCATAGGTGGTTTTTTTATTTACTGAATGCACATTCAAAACTGCAAAATATAAAAGCTACTTATCAATAAATGTCTCCTCAAAAGTGCTGTACAATCAAAAAATACAAAGGCATACCTACGGTTATGTTGATGGGAAAGGTAACCGCAAGTGCCATGGGCAAATAAAGTCCGGGATTGGCTTTGGGTACGGTTATTTTCATGGCAGCGGGTACAGCGATATAAGAGGCACTGGCTGCTAGAACAGCAAATACAAAACGATTACCCGTATCTGCCGTTACCAGGGCGCTGATAAAAGCAAATAAACAACCATTCACCAGGGGAATGAGTATGGCAAATACAAAAGGAAACAGGCCGAATGAAAAAAATGCCTTTAACTTCCTGCCACTGGTAATACCCATATCCAGTAAAAAAATGGCCAGGAAACCTTTGAACAGGTCGTTGGTAAAGGGCTTGATGCCTTCTGCCTGCTGGGTATTGGCCAGGAAACCGATAACAAGACTGCCCAGGATTAATAATACACTTCCGTTGGTGAGGGAATGTTTTACCACAGCCGGAATTTTAATGCGGGCAGTCACCGCTTCTTTGTTAAATATGGTTATCAATACCAAACCGATGATGATGGCAGGTGACTCCATCAAAGCCATGATGGCCACCATGTGTCCGTGCAACACCATTTGCTGGGTTTCCAGATAGGAAACGGCTGTAACAAAAGTTACCGCACTAACCGAACCATAGGCTGCCGCAATGGCGCCTGCATCATAAATACTCAGTTTCTTTTTCAGGATAAAAAAAGTATAGAGGGGTATCAGTACCGATATACAGATGCCCAGCAACATTGACCAGGCTATCTCTCCCGTAAAGGTTTCGTGAGACAGTTCCTGCCCTCCCTTAAAACCAATGGAAAAAAGCAAATACAGGGAAATGAATTTGGAAGAATTGGGGGGTATCTCCAAATCACTCTTCATGCAAACGGCCACAATGCCCAAAACAAAGAACAATAATGCCGGATTGGTCAGGTTTTCAAATAGCAGATTAAAATTCATAACAAAGGGTATAAGTAGCAGGCACAGGATATCCTGTAAAAGCGCCGCAAAAATGGGCATTGTTATGCATTAGTGTTTATTTATGTTTTTAATACTCACCATAAGTTTTATTTATGATAAATGGATTTGTATTGTTTTTACGGGAATGGAATGATCCTTCCTTTCAACGGTCCGAAGATCCATCCGATGCAGTGAGCTCGTTTTTTTCCTTTTCTATCATCAGGTCTATTAACTGGTTACTGTATAGTTCTTTCAACGCCGCATATTGCTTTCTGTCCTGGTTGGCCTTTTCGGCAAGTTCGTATTTCAGTTGTTGGTAGGCTATCCTGGCCCACTCGTTTTTTCTCAGGTAATCCCGCAATAAAATATGTCTTTCCAGTGCCTTGCTGCCCGCAGGACAAACATAGAGGTGGTGAAGCAGGGTATCTAAAATGGGGTAGGTGGATTTTCCATTTCTTTTAAATACCTCCCGGTTATCTATTCCCTGGTTTCCATTATGGTAATAGCCGATTTGGGTCAATCCCCAACTGATCTTCTCAAACGCATCGGGTTGGTAATAAATAATATCCAGGTCAATGATCGGTTTGGCTGCCATTTGGAGAACAGCCGTACTGCCCACATGTTCTATACGATAGTCAAAACCCTGAAGCCCGGCCATGATTGCATCCCTTATTTTTTCAAAAGCCCGGGGCCAGTCGGAAGAATAGGGTTGGATCAACATGGTTATGCAATTTATTGCCGGTTGCTCATTTCCGGTGATCTTTTTATTACCCAACATAGCCTGTCCTGTTATAGTAAACTTAAGATGTCAACTATTCCTGTGTAGGTTATACATGGAAGGTAAAGTTAACTTTAGCGATGCTGGAAAAGTCACTCCCTGACAGGCTTACAACTCAAAACAGTTTTACCACCCGGAAACAGTTTAGATTGGATGGGCGTAAACTTTTTAAGGTTACTTAGAGAGTTGAAAATGGTCATACCCTCTGCCATGGCTGTGGGGTTGATAATCAGGTGATACTCATCAATGAGGTCTTTCTGTATGAGGGAGGAAACAAAACCTGCGCCACCAAAAACCAGTATGTCTTTCCCCGCCTGTTTTCGCAAAGCGGTGATTTCTTCCACAAGGTTTCCATTGGCCAGCCGGGTATGGTTCCAGGCAGATTGGCCGAGGGTTTTGGTAAAAACAACTTTGGGCATCGCCGCGATTTTTTTTGCAAACGGAGGAGCCGGATCTTTGTCTGCAGCCTGTTCCCAATGTTTGATAAAACCGTCGGCCAGTTTTCTGCCAATCAAAAGTGTATCAGATGTATCCAGCAGGGATTCGAGAAACCCGATAAATTCAGGATCAGGATTCCAGGTCATCCAGTCATTTGCTCCGTTAATGCCACCAACATATCCGTTAATGGTCATTTGCATTTGTAGTTTTACTTTTCTCAATTTGTATGGCTTTATAAAGTTTATCATGAGCAATTTCACCAGAAGTATCCATAAGGTTTCGGACTTATTATACTTCCGAGCCGGATTGGGTAGTACCGCAACTGAAGTCGGACTTGTATGGACGGAAAAGGTTTACTCGTCAATAATACCCGACGATGATTTTATTTTTATGTCTGCATATTTCCATGCTTCGTCAAAAAGGGATTTGCAGGCTTGTGCATCCCTCTCTTTTCTCTGTAACTGTAAAGCATTGTATAATCCAATGTATGCCCATCCGTTTTTCTTCCATGTTTGCAGATCTTCTTGATATACTTTTTCTGCCGCATTATATTTTCCGGCCTTGAGCAATACGGCTCCCAAATGATGCCTGACCGAAAAAAACCAGTCAGGCGGCTCATTATAATTAAGGTTATCTTCTATAGCTACCGCTTGCGTAAGCAGGGTGATTGCCTGTTCATAGTCACTTTGCCTTGCGGCAATGCAGGCTGTTAACACTTTTGAAGCTATTTGTACAAGATCGGCACAGGAATTTATACCCCAAACTGTCAACTGCCGTAGTGAAGTGTCAGTAGCCAGGACATTGAGGCTGTTCAATTCATCACGTGCATGTGGTACATCTTTTTTTCCAAGGTACGCCATCCCTTTAGCGTAGTGCCAAATGGCATTCGGATATACCAGTTCTTTGGGAGGTGGTGGCAGAGAGCGTATCGTGTCCCACAGCAACAATTTTACCGCCACATAATAGGGTATACTGTAGTAGTGCTGTAAGGTACCCCATTCCGGAAGGTGCATAATATCATTGGCTGTATGTTTTTGCAATTCTTTTGCCGACATCCAGGCCAGGGAGGCATTACCTTCCAGCGTTGCCGTTGCAGCCAAAAAATGGTAATTATGCGGATAATAACTTAAAGGATAAACGCCCTGTGCATGACAGGCAGTTGTATACAGGCTGTCTGCCTCCAGAGCTTTTAGATTAGACAATGAACCCAGATGATAGTCACCGGTATTAATGTAAATATGAGAAGGCATGTGTAACAGATGACCTGATCCCGGAACCAATGTGCTCAGCAATTTTGCACTCCCCAAAGCCTTTTCAGGGGTGGCTGATGTTTCCATCGCATGAATATAAAAATGATTTGCTCCGGGATGCAGGGGATTTTTTTTGATGAGTTGTTCCAATACTGCCACCAGTTCCGGTGTCCAGGCCCTGGGCTGTTTTGTCTGCTTGTTATATAAATTCCAGGGATGCAAGTTCATCAAGGCTTCTGCATACAGCGTTTCAACGTCGGGATCGGAAGAGTACTGGCCATACACCTGCTTCATAGCGGATGCAAAATTCCTATCCAATGAACTGCGGTCTTTCGGTGGATTGGCTTCATATCGGTAAGTCAAAGCTTTAATGAGTGCTTTTTCTTTAGGTGAGCCAGTTGTTGCTAATAAATTGGCTTTAGTAGCAGCCTCAAAAGCCCGTTGAAAATTATCTTTTTCCATACCGCCATTATAGTTGGGCCCTAATACATATGCATAGCCCCAATAGGCCATGGCACAGGTGGAATCCAGCCGGATAGCTTCGTAGAATGACCTTGCCGCTTCTGCATGATTGAAGCCATAAGACAGCATCATACCCTGGTTAAAATACGCCTGGGCCTCCGGATTATTAGTTGAAATGGTAAAATCAATACCAGTTAAGCCATTAATTTTTGGGGCTTTTTTTCCTGAAGTATACCAACCCTTGTCTGAGGTAATGGTGTTGTAGCAGCCGATTGGCTGTTTGTCTGGTTGGTTTGGCTGCCTGTTGGTATTACAGGCAGTAAGAAGTAAAAGAGAGATGGAAGCAAGGAAATAGCTGTTCATACAATCAGTTTGATTCAGTTATGTATCCAAAATATTGGGCAGAACGGCAGGCTTTGAATAGTCGGCACTTTTGCTACCCTAAGCCCGGCAACTCCCGCTGAATAAATGTACAAAAGCCTTAGCACATATTTTACATATGGGTTGGGTTGGGATTTGATTTCTGATGATAGTATAAATTCTATTTTATCCAAAAACCAAAGGTTGTTTTTGAGCTTATGCTTACAGGGGATTTAGCATCTGCATTGCCTATAAAATAATTTACACAGCTTTTCGCCAACCGCGTTAAGTTCTTCGCAAATGTTTCCCGATGGGGGACTTTGCGCCTGCTGCACATAGGCATGTATAACCATAACGCAACTTTTCCGCATACATGGAATTGTAGGACATCGACCTCTCTATGCCAAAATATTCCTAAAACTCATCTTTCGTTAATGCGGGACGGCGCAAAGTCCTCTGCGAGAGACTTTGCGGAGAAGGTATGGGTGACTACGAACCTGATACACTTTTCGCGAAATGTACTTTCACCAACCGCATTAAGTTCTTCGCAAATGTCTCCCCGAAGGGTGACTTTGCGTCTGCTGCACATAGGCATGCATAACCATTACGAAACTTTTCCGCATACATGGAATTGTAGGACATCGACCTCTCTATGCCAAAATATTCCTAAAACTCATCTTTCGTTAATGCGGGACGGCGCAAAGTCCTCTGCGAGAGACTTTGCGAAGAAGGTAAGTGTAACTACGACCTTATTTCACTTTTTCACAAAATGTACTTTCACCAACCTTGTTAAGTTCTTCGCAAATGTCTCCCCGAAGGGGGACTTTGCGCCTGCTGCACACAAGCATGCATAAACATTACGCGACTTTTTCGCATAACGGTAAGTACAAGCAACAAGTATTTATCGCTGAAATAATAACATACTTACTATTTACATTTGCTTCACTATGACCGTAAGGAAACGGATATATGATACATTTGGCGTCTACTTTTTTACCTGTCCTTATGCGGAAACCGCAAAGTCCTCTTCAAGAGACCGTAGCGGGGAACGTGGAATGATGGATGCGGAGATGGAAAAATCCTTGTTTCGCCTCGATTCCTGAACATCGACATACCTGAAGGGCCTTTATTTGGTAACCACCCTGAAGCCCGTGCTATTCATACGGTAATCGGGTTTGGTGCTAAACCGTTTGGCACTTCTGCATATACCTGCAATACCGAGATACGACCCGCCTTTATATACCCGGGTGGTTCCAAATGCAGCCCCCCTCGGATTTCTTTGGGGCGATGCTGAATAAAGTTCGTACCAGTCGCTACACCATTCGGCAACATTTCCATGCATATCATACAATCCCCAGGCATTGGGTTCGAAACTGCCTACAGTCAATGTTTTTTGCCGGTTTAGGCCGATGGGGTTGTTTCGGTATGGATAACTCCCATCATAGTTGGCCTGTGAAGTGCTAAGGGTATTGCCCGTATTATAACGGGTGGTGGTGCCGGCCCTGCATGCGTACTCCCATTCGGCTTCGGTTGGCAATCTTGCGCCCACATATGCGGCAAAAGCTGCAGCATCATCCCAGCTAACATTTATTACCGGCATTTTTCCCCTTCCCCAGCCATTGTCACTTACCATGGGCCTGCCGGTAAGCTCGCAAAACATGTCGTATTGCTCAAAACTAACTTCATATTTACTCATCTTAAATGCATCCAGGGTTACATAATGTTGCAGTTCGTCCGATCGCATATTGTCTTCTGCTGCTGCGCTGCCCATGATGAATGTACCCGCCGGAATGGAAACATATTCCATTACCACACTTTGGCTCATATAGGTTTCTTTGTACTCGCCACTCAAAAGGTTCACAAAAACTTTTGTTTTTTCATTTTTCTTAATGACCAGTTTTTTTTCGATCATTTTCTGATTGAAAGAAAATTGGATTGTATAATTCCCTGCGGGTATTTTATCTGCGATCCATTCATCTTTTGTTTTTGGAATATCGGATACGCCTTCAATAGCAGGCATGCTGATCTTAATGTTAATAGGCACAGATTGTACGAGCAGTTTCCCCGTTTCCAGTTCCACCTTTTTCCCGGTTTCGCCTTTATTGCCTTGTTCAGATATGGTTACAATGTGTTTTGCAAATGGTTTGACCTTGTACGCAAAAACTTCACCCGGCGAAATGGTAATGACCTCTTCATAGGGAGCATAGCCGTCTTTTACAATTTTAATGGTGTTCTTTCCGGGGCTCACGTTCTCGATGATACAGCCATTGTATTCTGCGGTTGTTTTGGCCTTAAACCGACCATTCAGGAAAACCGAAAGTCCGGATTCGCCTGTTACCTGTATGTAGGCATTTTGCGCCCAAAGAAAAGTGGATGTTACGCTAAGTAAAAGCAGTAGTATTGTTTTTTTCATTTACACTGATTTGGCAATTCATTTATGAATGCTGAATATAAACCTTACGCTTAAGTTTTCCCTGTTTTTTAAGGTAAAATATTTCTTCCCTGGTAATTTGGCACACAGAAAATACTTGTGGCTCATTCATGATTTTCATTACTGTAGTAAATGTGTTAACGTCAAGGTATTAAAGCGGTTGGGGAATGCTATTCCGTCGCCCATGGCTTACTGTCGCTGAACTAAGTTACCAAAGATTATGATAAATACTGCTGCCGATTAGAATTCCTTCAGCCGAAACTGATGCTCGGATACTTGTTGCAGTTGCAGAACTTTATTTTTCAGCCTCAATCACTCCAATGCACTATTAGTGGCTTTTATTTGCTTGTCTATACCTGAACAACTTAACGGTGAGACAATGCGGGATAATGGTAAGGCTTTTATTTTCTATGTCTCTCCTATTTTTATTTTTTGTAGTTGTTTAGCAGTGGTTATGTAAGTCACTGTTACTTATAGTTCACTAAACTTTGTCAGTTTAGTTGCCTTTCCCTTCTTTGTCAATTTCACTGTCAATGGATTTTACAAAATTGGCGACTGCTAAATGCCGCTCGTTACTATCAGCCTCAGGCCATGCACTGTTGATTGCAATCACAAGTTTCCTTGAAGGGTCAATATGTATCATCTGGCCATAGATCCCTAATGCCTCAAAACTATTGCCATTAAATATCCACCATCCAAGCCCATATCCCCCACCGGGCCAAAGGGGTACCTGTATATGGGTCGCAGTCTTAAACCAACCATTCGGAACAATGGATTTCCCATTGATACGCCCTTCTTCCAGAACGAATTGTCCGAATCTTGCGAAATCGCGGAGTGTCATCTGTAGACAACAGCCTGCCATTTCCTGGCCAGTTCGATCCAGTCTCCAGGTCGCATTCTGCTCCATACCAAATGGAATCCAGATCTTAGAGGAAAGGTATTGCGATAAGGTTTGATGCGTAGCTGAGCTTACAAGAACACCCAGCAGATGCGTTTCGCCAGTACTGTACAAAAATTTTTTGCCGGGTTCTGCCTCAGCCGGCAAACGCCGCATGTAACTTACCGTTGCATTCATACCTGCCTCAACAGGATCTGTAGAAAATCTGGCAATGTCAGCATTCGGATCAGTATAGTTCTCGTTCCATCGTACACCTGTAGTCATGGTGAGTAGATGGCGGATCTTCACACTATCGTAAGCGCTGCCTTTTAAATCGGGAATGTAGTCAGTTACATAATCATCAATAGTTTTGATGTAACCATCCTTGATGGCAGCACCCACTAGGGTGCTCGTTACCGACTTAGCAACAGACAGTGACGACCACAGGTTCGATTGGCTGTGACCAGGAGCGTATCGTTCCAACCGGGTCTTTCCATCCTGTAAAATAATGAGGCCGGCTACTTTCTGTTCCCTCATAAAATCTTCCAGTACTTTTTCTTTTTCTCCACCCGGGCTAAATGCGGCAAATAGTAATCCCTGCGAAAGTTTGTGCACTTTCTTCCCCTTGCTCACTACATGCTCTTCCTGTTTGTGTTGGGATGCTTTTTTTGAAAGTGAGTCCCGGTTGGTGATGCCCTGCGCAAGAGAAGATGAAGCCGAGATAATAAAAATAACGAGTAAGACTGACCTTAAGAATGATGAAGTAACTGGTCTACGCATGATTTCACTATTGCTTTTGATTTGTTCGAAAGTACTGAAAATTGATTTTGAATACAAGTTAAAGGCTCTTGTTTGCAATAGCTATCAG
>CAVVSL010000031.1:0-60954 GCA_963750825.1 uncultured Bacteroidota bacterium
ATCATATCGTTTATTGCCCGTGATGCTGTTGGGGTTGTGGTGCTTGTCTGTGCTGTATGATCGACTTGCAGTGTCTTCCTTCTTGGTCTGATGTACAAGCAACGACGCTGTGCTGTGTGAGATCTCCGCGTCTTTTCCTTTTTTCTCTCGTTATTGCGTTTGCACTGGTGAGCTGCAGTATCACCGTCCAGCTGACCAGAACTGAAGGGCTTGTGAGGGATCATTCCATTCTGACTTGAATTGCGGAACCCTTTCAGTGTGAGTCTACAGGCGTCTTGGACCTGTAAATGTCAAGTCCAAACGAGTCGTGCAACTGGCCCGACGAGTCAACCGGCGTCAGAACACTGCGTCCCGGTGTAGCTTACTCTTGCAAGTAGCATTGAGTGAGTCAACGTGCTGTTGGTGCGAACGCTTGCGGTGTTACGTCCACCTTTTCACTTGTGCACAGCTCTTGCTTGCTCTTTGATAGCTAAGCTTTGCAAAGCCGGAGCGAGGCATGCGTCTGGCACATCATTTACATGACGCAGCATATCGCTGGCTGTTTCTCTTGAGTACCGCTGAGATTGCTGCTGTCATTTGTATCATATGGTGGGGAGCTGTTCCCTCAACAACAACACCAGTGCCGAGTGGAGATCCACGCTGGCACGCAAGGATCATAGCCCCGCGTGAAGATGTTGCCACATTCTGGATGAAATGGGAATACATGCATCTGTGGCTATCTCTCCCAGCGATGGCTGGCTGTCAGATTGCTGCTCTTGCTGGGGCCTGTGGCCTGCACCGTAATTCCATTGTGTGGGTGTGCTGCTCGGACAGCAGAGCTCCAGCGCCCACGTTGACTGACGTGGGCTCAATCGCTCACCACGATAGCCCACATTTGAATAATGAGATTTAAACAGCTGACGTGGTTCGCGACTTGAGAATCCTCACCAACTCACCGATGATTTGGGCCCAGGCGTCATTGAGGCCATTCCTCATCCACAGCGCCTGTGTTTCCTGTTGAGATGGCAGCATTCGACACAGTGGGCTGTTCGGCTGAACAAACCTTTCAACTGGCAGCCCGCGTTGGCAGCTTTTCCAGTGGTCGCGCACAAAGCGTACAGCTTTGTGCGCGACCACTGGAAAAGCTCTGCGGCCACGTTTCAGTGCGGAGATCGTGATACGTGTTGTCTGTAGGGTCACTTGAGTGGGGTTCTGCTCTGAGACAGCATCTTTGGTTAGCCGAGACTTGCAGGTGCATTGAGCCTGATGAAAGTCCCGTACATGGCGGTGCTTATGGTCCCTACCGGCAAAGTGAGCGCAAACCCGCTTACCGGCAATACGCTGAACAATTGGTTGAAGCCGGGTATGCCTACTATGCATTTGATACGCCTGCTGAACTGGAAGATATGCGGGTGAAATATAAGACACCTGAGAACCCATCACCCCAGTATAACCAGGCCATCCGCGAAAAAATGCGCAATTCCCTTACCATGGAAAGGGCAACCGTAGAAGATTTACTCTCTAAAGGTGAACCCCATGTTATCCGGATTAAAATGCCCGCTGATGAAACGGTTCAGTTTACCGATATGATCAGGGGAGAAGTTAGTTTTCACAGCAGCCAGGTAGATGATAAAGTGTTATTGAAAGCAGATGGAATGCCCACCTATCACCTGGCCGTGGTGGTAGATGATTATGCAATGAAGATTACCCATGCATTCCGCGGCGAAGAATGGCTTCCCTCAGCACCCGTACACATTTTATTATGGAAATACCTGGGCTGGGAAACGGATATGCCCCAGTGGGCCCATTTACCACTTATTTTAAAACCCGATGGCAATGGCAAATTAAGTAAACGTGATGGCGACCGATTGGGATTCCCCGTTTTTGCCAGGAACTGGACAGACCCCAAAACCGGAGAAACCACAATTGGATTCAAAGAAAATGGATTTCTTCCCGAAGCTTTTGTGAACCTACTGGCCATGTTAGGATGGAATGACGGCACTGACCAGGAAATTTTCACATTGGAAGAACTTGTACAAAAGTTCAGCATCGACAGGGTACATAAAGGGGGTGCCAAATTTGATTATGAAAAAGCCAGGTGGTATAACCATGAATGGATAAAACAAGCTGATAGTCTTAGCTTGGTATCCGGAGTAAAGCATGAATTTTCCAAAGCCGGTATCAAAATACAGGATGATGATTTTCTTTTGAAAGTGATAAGTCTTGTCAAAGATAGGTGTGCGTTGTTGCCCGATTTTGTGCAACAGGGAGGTTTCTTTTTTCAATTTCCGGAAACAATAGATTTATCACCCGTTAAACCTAAATGGGATAGGGCTAAAAATTTTTTTTTCACCGAACTGGTCAGAACCTGGCAATTGAGTACCCTTTGGGATGCGGCTGATATGGAAAATACATTCAAAGAACTGGCAGCTGTCAATCAACTGAAGCCTGGAGAATTGATGTTACCGTTACGGATCATGCTGGTAGGGGGAAAATATGGTCCAGGTGTATTTGACATTGCACAGTGCCTGGGTAAGGAAGCAACCATTCATCGGATTCAACACATACTGGGTTTATTACAGGCCCCCTAGGAAAATTTCTTTATGGAAAAAAAATGGATAGATTCTGCTGCTCTAAAAGCGGATTAGGCATTTGTCAATCATATACCAACTATTTACCTAATGTTGGGTTAGGGTGTAAGACGACCTGGGCATTTTTTTTATTTTGCTTATATTGCTTCCCTTTAAATCATTCCACCAATTATATCAAATGACTATGAGAATTTCCCTCCTCTGTTTTTTCTTTTTATCCCTGGTATCCGTATCTGAAGCGCAGAAAAAAACAATTTCTGCCAAAGAATACGAACAGGCAGAAAAATCGCTTGGCTATAATACCGAAAAACTGATTGATGCGGTCAATATTCGCCCCAACTGGCTGGGCGGTGATAAGTTCTGGTACCTGAAATATACCGGAAACACCACCAGTATGATACTGGTCGATCCTGAAAAGCAATCACGCGAACAGGCATTCAACATGGACAAATTAGTTGCCGCAGTTAGCAAAGCATCGGGTAAACAGGTTCAATCTGCGGATTTATCTTCTCCTGCTTTGACACTTTCTGAGAATGGGAAGATGGTATTATTCAGACACCTTGGTAAAAAATGGAAATACGATATACAGGCAGACCAGCTTAGTGCAGATGAATCTCCCAATGATATGCGGGCCGCCATGCAGGCACGAATGGGCAGAGGCATAGGGGCTAACCTGGTTTCTCCGGACGGAAAATATACCGCCTTTATCAAAGATGATAATTTATGGATAACAGAACTGGCTACCCGCAAACAGATTCAGTTAACTACTGATGGAATCAAAGATTATGGCTATGCTACCGATAATGCGGGATGGACCACCAGTGACCGCCCGGTAATCAGTTGGTCACCCGATTCTAAAAAGATAGCCACTTTCAGACAAGACCAACGCAATGTGAGTGATATGTACCTGGTGCCCACCAATGTGGGAAAGCCCAGCCTCAGAACCTGGAAATATCCTTTGCCGGGTGATAAAGAGATCATCACGATCGAAAGAATCATCATTGATGTTGAGGCTAAAAAACTGGTGAAGTTGCAGATCCCACCGGATCCGCACAGGGCTTCGCTGAGTGATGATATCTCCAGCAGTGGCGGTTTTGATGATGTTGACTGGAATGCTGATGCTTCACAACTGGCATTTCTCTCCACTTCCCGTGACCACAAAATTGAAAAGTTCCGGATAGCTGATGCGACTACTGGTGTCGTAAGAGAAGTATTTGAAGAGAAAGTGGCTACCCAATACGAATCCGGCTGGGACGCCATCAACTGGCGTTACCTCGCTAAATCCAATGAAATTATCTGGTTTTCTGAAAGGGATAACTGGGGACATCTTTACTTATATGATGCTGCAACCGGCAATTTGAAAAACCAAATCACCAAAGGTGAATGGGTGGTGACTAAATTGCTGCACGTGGATGAGCAAAACCGCACCCTTTATTTTATGGCAGGAGGACGTGAAAAAGGCAACCCCTATTTTGCCCATTTTTACAGCATTGGCTTCGATGGAAACAACCTGAAACTGCTTACTCCTGAAACAGGTAATCACCAGATAACCCTGTCTCCTTCCAAAAACTATTTTATAGATACCTATTCACAACCGGATGTTCCCCAGGTGGCTGTAATGCGCAACATGAGGGGAGACCTGATTACCCCGTTAGAGAAAGCCGATATTTCTAAACTACTGGCTTCCGGCTGGAAACCACCGGTTCCGGTTTCCCTGAAAGCGGCTGACGGGAAAACCGATATTTATGGATTGGTCTTTACGCCATCAAAAATGGACCCGGCTAAAAAGTACCCGGTGATTGATTATATCTATCCCGGACCGCAGGGCGGAAGCGTGGGAAGCTGGTCTTTTTCTGCCGCCAGAAGCGATCACCAGGCATTGGCTGAATTGGGATTCATTGTGGTGGTTATTGAAGGAACCAGCAACCCTTTGCGTTCCAAAAGCTTTCACGATATGAGTTATGGCAATATGGCCGAGAATACGCTCCCTGACCAAATAGCTTCCATCCGGCAATTGTCATTGAAATATCCCATGGATACTACCAAAGTGGGTATTTGGGGACATTCCGGTGGTGGATTTGCCACGGCAACCGCTATGTTCCGTTATCCCGATTTCTTTAAAGTGGGTATTTCTGAATCCGGCAACCATGATAATAGAAACTATGAAGATGACTGGGGTGAGCGCTATAATGGGTTGGTGGAATATTCCAATTACGAAGCCCAGGCCAATCAGAATTATGCCAAAAACCTGAAGGGGAAATTATTACTGGCACATGGTATGATGGACAATAATGTGCCCCCTTCTAATACTATGCTGGTAGTGGATGCATTGATTAAGGCCAATAAAACATTTGACCTGATTGTATTTCCCAACAGCGCCCATGGTTATGGATCCTTTGCTCCCTATATGATGCGCCGTCGCTGGGATTATTTTGTAGAAAACCTCCTGGGTGCTGAACCTCCCCGCGACTATGAACTAAAAGCCAGTTCCCCGAGAAGAAACTAAGTCATTGCATTTTTACAGATTTGGAAAAAGTCCCTCAAAAAAAGAGGGACTTTTTTTAATCAAAAATGTATGATATATTTACAATATCATTTTGATATCATAATAAATTTATACCATGAAAACGGAACAAGCTGCCAAACCCTATAACGGTTATTTGGCCATTACCCTATTAATATTGATTAGCATTGGAGAGGTATTGGGTTTGCTGACTGAAAATCCATTTATTATCCTTGGACTGCTGCCTTTTTTCCTGCTTATCGTTAGAGGGATGGTGGTCATCAGTCCCAATAGTTCCAAAGTCCTCTTATTATTTGGGAAATACATAGGCAGCATCAAACAGAATGGCTTTTTTTGGGTAAATCCCTTTTATACCAGGATAACCATTTCATTAAGGGCCAGAAATTTTGAAAGCGAGAAGATAAAAGTAAATGACAAACTGGGCAACCCCATATTAATCAGTGTTATTCTTGTCTGGAAAGTAAAGGATACTTTCAAAGCCACTTTTGACGTGGATAGTTATGAACAATTCATCAGGATTCAGACGGATTCTGCTGTCAGAAAACTGGCAGGTTCCTATCCCTATGACCACTTTGAAGATGAACGCGCCACGGTTACCCTCAGTACCAATTTTGATGATGTGAACAAAGCATTGGAAAATGAGGTTACAGAACGCCTGGTAATAGCAGGTATAGAAGTGATTGAATCCCGTATTGCTTACCTGGCCTATGCTCCGGAGATTGCCCATTCCATGTTAAGGCGCCAGCAGGCATCTGCTATAGTGGCTGCCCGTCATAAAATTGTGGAGGGAGCAGTAGGCATGGTGGAAAGTGCTTTACAACTCTTATCCGAAAAGAAAATAATGGAATTTGATGAGGACAAAAAAGCTAGCATGGTCAGCAACCTGATGGTGGTGTTGTGTGGAGATAGTGAAACAAAACCGGTTATCAATACGGGTACCTTAAACCAATAAATCGTGCCAGAAAAGAAGCCCTTTGCCTTGCGTGTTGATGCAGTGATGATGAAAGCCATTGAAAAATGGGCAGCAGATGAATTCAGAAGTGTAAACGGACAAATTGAATGGATGCTGCATAACAGTTTGCGACAGGCAAGGAGGCTCCCCGGCAAAAAAGAACCACCTAAGGGAAAACATAATTAAGCCAGCGGATTACCCGCCGATTAATTTGGCAATACTAAATGCACAACCGGCAGCAATGGCGCCAATAAAGGCCACTTTCAGTCCACCTTTTATGGGAGGGGTGCCGGTTAACCGGCTTTTAAAATAGCCAAAAACAAACAGGCATAATAATGTAACCCCTGCCGAAATTTGTAAACCGGTAATGCCATCCCCCACAAAAAAATAGGGGCTGAGTGGAATCATGCCACCAACTATATAAGAAACGCCTATGTTGAATGCACTTTTACGGGCCCGCTTTGGGTCTGGCTTATCCAATCCCAACTCATACCGCATCATAAAATTGGCCCAGCGGTCTTTGTCCCTGATCAGTTCCGTAACCGCCTGTTGCTGAACCTCCGGACTTAGTCCCAATCCTTCAAAAAACTCCCTGACCTCTTCTTTTTCAACCTCCGGCAATTTCTCTATTTCTTCATATTCCCGCTTTAATTCACTCACATAATGGTCCTGTTCTGTTTTACCGGCCAGGTAACCTCCCAATCCCATGGCAATGGAGCCTGCTGCAATTTCTGCAATACCGGCAATGATGATGAGGTTTACATCCTTTACAGCACCGCTTAAACCGGCTGCCAGGGCAAAAGGAACGGTAAGCCCGTCTGACATGCCAATGACTATATCCGTTAGTATTTCTGAACCCTTCAAATGGTGCTCAGTATGGTGTTCCGGAGAGTGGTGAAGGTGGGTATCCATATTTTACTAAGTAACAAAAAATAAGGCTAAAGCCACCAATTTTCCATTTTTAAAATTTCCAGAGCCCATTTTATGAAATTCGGGTTTTCCACAAATATTGATTTTACACCTGAAAAAGGTTGATAACTCCTATGGTAACACTTAGTTCATACTGGCGTAACAATTCCTTAACACGCCGAATCTACTTTCGCAGCATTCAATAAAACTGAATTTTTGTGAAGAATATTGTTGCATTAATTATTCTGGTTACTTTTTCATTATCTGCCTTTGCCCAAAAAGGAAAAATTGCCGGAAAAGTTTCCAATAACAGAAATGAAGGACTGGCCGGCGTAACCATTAAGATTGCAGGTGCCGCAAGTGGTTTTGTACGGACTGATGTATCGGGCAACTTCTCATTTACTGCCGAATTTGGTAAAAAATACACCATCACCCTTTCGTATGTGGGGTATAAAGAGAAAGTCATTGAGGATATCACCCTTTCTAACAACAACCAGGAAGAAACTGTAAACGTAATTCTCCAGGAAGGTGGTAAGGTGCTAGATGAAGTAGTGGTAAAGTCCAGTACCCGCAGCACTGCTAAGGGAGAAACCATCAATGCCCTTATTGCTTACCAGAAAAACACTTCTACTGTGGCCCAGGTAGTATCAGCCGAAGCCATCAGAAGGTCCCCGGATAAAAACACCAGTGAGGTTTTGAAAAGAGTACCCGGAACTTCCGTACAGGATGGCAAATACCTGGTGGTTCGTGGTTTGGCCGACAGGTATAACCAGGCCATGTTAAATGGCGTATTGCTGAGCAGTACCGAGCCTGATAGAAAGACATTTTCCTTTGATGTGTTTCCCGCACCCATGATTGATAACATCATCATCAACAAGGCATTTGTTCCCGAACTGCCTGGTGAGTGGGCTGGAGGATTGATTCAGGTAAATACAAAAGACATCCCTTCCAGTAATTTTTTCAATGTGTCTATCGGTACAGGGTTCAATACCCAAACTGCCGGAAATGATTATTACACTTATAAGGGCGGTAAAACAGACTGGTTGGGTATGGATGATGGAACCAGGGGATTAGCAGATGGTTTTCCTACCAAATCTACTTTCAACAGTTACGACCAGACACAAAAAACCAATCTGGGAAAACAGTTTCCCAATATCTGGTCTACCCAAAAAAATAGTTCACAATTTTTTCCGGTTACCAATAAATCCTTTCAGGTTAGTGGTGGATTCAATTCGCCATTTGGAAAAAACAACAAGCTGGGGGTGGTTCTCGCACTTACTTATAACCAGAGTTTCAAACGCACCAATTTTGAAAACCGTTTATACTCTATCAGTGGCGGTACGGCAAGTTTGAACTTCGATTACTTCAATGATAAATATAGCCAGGATGTATTATGGGGTGCCCTGGGTAATGTGACCCTCCAATTGGGAAATAACAGTAAAATATCCTGGAAATCTATCCTCAACATCAACTCCACCGATTACGCCACCAAACGTACCGGTAAGGATTTCGAAAATGATCCAATCAATGGTGAAAACATCAGGGCCACTGAACTGGCGCTGAAAGCCAATACCTTCTTCAATACCCAGTTAACCGGAGAGCATAATCTCCCTTCCCTGAAAACCAAGTTGCACTGGTATGGAAGCTTCAATATACTTGACCAGTATATCCCCGACCAGCGCCGAATCCAGTATAACCAAAACCTGCTGGTTCCCAATTCACCTTATTACCTGCTGATATCTGCTTCCAAAACTTCCCAGAAAAGTGGCAGCCGTTATTTTGGTTTCCTCAATGACTATGTATACACAGGTGGTGGAGACATAACCAAAAGTTTTCGTATGGGCGGATTGAACCAGTCGGTGAAAGTGGGTTATATGCTTCAGGTGAAAGACAGGTTGTTTGACTCAAGGCCATTTGCTATTTACCTTCCTTCCGATAATCCATCCCTTCGTTTATTATCTGAAGACGTTGTGTTCAGTCCGGAAAATTTCGGAACAGGATTTGACAACAAATTTGCCTTTAATGAAATTTATGGTGACCAGTACCGGTACATCGCCAACACCATATTGAATGCAGGTTTCCTGCAATTCGATAACCAGCTTTCTGCCAAACTCCGTGCTACCTGGGGTTTGCGTTGGGAAAACTTCGACCAGGTGGTGGGTAGTGTGTATGAGAAAGATCCCCGCCATGTGTACAGTAAAGTGGATGATTTTCTGCCCGGCCTTAACCTGACTTACAAAGTAAACCAGCAAACCAATCTGCGTTTATCCGGTTCACAAACAGTTATCCGTCCTGAGTTCAGGGAACTGAGCCCTTTCGCTTTCTTTGACTTTGACCTGGGTGCCACTACTACGGGGAATAAATTACTTCAGCGTACCAAGGTTACCAATGCTGATCTGCGCTATGAAGTTTATCCCAGAGCAGGTGAATTGTTCACCATAGGATTGTTTTATAAATATTTTGATAAACCCATTGAATTATTCTTTAACCAAACAGGAGCCGGAAGTTCCAGTACATTCAACTACATCAATGCTGACAAAGCATCCGGATATGGTGTGGAAGCGGAGTTCCGTAAAAAACTGGATTTTGTTGCTGATGGTCTCCGGAACTTCACTTTACAGGGTAACTTCTCCTATATATACAACCGTGTTACCAGTGCCGGAACCAGTCTGGACAGGCCCATGCAGGGACAAAGCCCTTACCTCATCAATGGTACTTTACAGTATGATGTTGAAAAAATTGGATTGAGCACCACATTGCTGTATAACAGGATTGGCCGCAGAATCCTTTATGTGGGAAGCAATGATTTCCCGCCGGTATGGGAAAATCCAAGATCATTGGTTGACTTCCAGATAGCTAAGAAAGTGTTGAAAAAGAAAGGGGAGCTGAAACTCAATGTATCCGATCTGCTCAACCAGATGGCTTATTACTACCATGACCTTGATAACAATGGAAAATTTGAAAAAACAGGTGATGCCATTGCCATAGCACGCCGGTATGGAACCAATGTAAGCTTATCATTTTCTTATACAATTAAATAAAAAATAAACATTAATAAAATAGCAAGTATGAAAAAGTTTCTGATCCTCATTGCATCTGTGGGTATGATCGCCACCGGTTGTCGGAAGATTGAAGTGGACGGGCCAGCTTCTGGCACAACTACCACTCCCAGTCCCACAGCAGAGAATACTATTCTGGAAGGAAGGATTATCACTAACCTTACCCTGAAGGCAGCCTATACTTATAAGTTAAGAGGCCTGGTGTATGTAACCAGTGGAGCCATTCTGACTATTGAACCCGGAACAAAAATTGTAGGTGAGAATGGACGCAATGGTTGTTTGATCATAACACGTGGAGCCAAAATAATTGCGGATGGAACTGCCGATAAACCCATTGTATTTACTTCTGAAGCGCCAACACCACAGCGTGGAGACTGGGCAGGTGTGGTGATATTGGGACAGGCACCCAATAACTCTTCATTTAACGGGGTGGATGGTATTGGTGAAATTGAAGGTGGTATCAACAATAGCGATGGTTTGGGATTGTATGGCTTAGGCGCCAGTTCAAACATTGCGGATAACAGCGGTATCCTGCGCTATGTTCGTATCGAATATGCCGGATATGCATTTCTGCCGGATAAAGAAATCAATGGTTTGACTTTCGGTGGTGTGGGTAACCAAACGGTTATTGATTATGTGCAGGTTTCTTATGCCAATGACGATTCTTTCGAATGGTTTGGTGGTACCGTAAACTGTAAGCACCTGATTTCTTTCCGCACACTGGATGATGATTTTGACACAGATAATGGGTTCAGCGGTAAAGTTCAGTTTGGTATTTCCCTCCGCGACTCAGCGGTTGCCGATATTTCCAAAAGTGAAGCATTCGAGTGCGATAATGATGCCAATGGTTCAGACAGAAAAACCTATTTACAGTCAATCGGCGTAAGTGCGAATAACCCGGTTGCCATTGTTCCTGTGAAAACCAGTGCTGTTTTCAGTAATATGACCCTGGTTGGACCCAAAGCTACTGCCACCTCAATTGGTAACAGTTTATTCCTGGCAGGTGCACAATTGCGCAGAAACTGTGAGCAGAGTATATTTAATTCTGTATTTATTGGATGGAGCGGAGGTTCTGTAAATGGATTATTAATTGATGGCAGTAAGGGTATACCAACAGACCTGAATCTGTCACCCAACGGAGGATTGAATTTTCAGAATAATATCATTGCTGGTCCTTCTGCCAATGCAGTTTCTTATGCACCCAGTGCAACTACACCAACCGGTGCTACCAAAGCCACTATTACTGATTGGGTAAACAATAGCAATTATGGAAATACGATGCTCGCATCAAATGGAGAAGTTGCCCTGGCAGCCCCTTTCAATTATACCGCGCCTGATTTTAACCCTTCAGCAACTGGTTCTCCTGCTTCGAGCGGAGCTTCTTTCAGCAGCAGTAAATTAACCACTTCTACCAATGGAGTAGCCGATTTCAAAGTAGTTACTTACAAAGGTGCCTGCGGTGTGGGTGATACCTGGTGGAAAACATGGTCTTCTTTCAAATAAACATTTCATTGTAATGTAAAGCCGCTTTGTATTATTACAAAGCGGCTTTGTATATTGTATACCAATTTTGCAATTCAATTATGCCTATAAAATTCATAACATTCTTAATAGCGTTAACCTTAATTTTTGCCTGTAACAATCCGGCTGAGGAAAAAACACCTGAGGAAAACAAAACAGACAGTACCAAAGTCAACGAATCCATCAGGAACAACATGTCTTTTTTGAATGATTACAATGCACTGGAGGAAGTATTTGGTAATGAAAACTGGTTGATGGCAGCTAAAAAAGACAGCAGTTATTTGTACGTAAGCAGGCTGGGAGATTTCAAAGTAAATACCTATGCCTACAGACTTCAGAAAGGTGATTCAGCTAATGTTTTGCATGGTGCTATGAAAACAGAGGGCAACCAGATAATCTGGAAATTCGATAAGCAGCCATTATTCATTACCAGTGCAACAAGGGGTAGGGTAGTTTGGTCTGTGGTGGGAGCCGATTCGCTTAAGTATGAATTTATGAGGGTAGATGGCAATCATATCAGCCTTACCTATCCTGATAAAAAGAAAATGATTCTGAAAAAAACGCTTCCCTTAAGCCTTTTCCTGATTCGCAGCCAGTACGACTATGCACATGGAACCCATCTGGCATTTGATTCTACGCAATTGAATAAAAGAAACCCTGTATAAGCAATGTGCATCAGCGTACTGATTCTTCCGGTAAATGGGAAGAGTTGTGTTTCTCCCAACTGGCATCGTATTTCACAAAAGAGCTCAGCCAGAGTGTCCTTGATAACCGCATCAGTAAGGGTTGTATTGCGAAAAGCAAAGCAAATGCTATGCCCATCCAGTAAAAAATTCGGTTATCATCTATGGAAAAAGTTACCCCAATCAAAACTTTCCAGGCTACAAAAGTACTCACCAGGAAGGCAATGCTTAAGGCATAACTAACATAGCCGGTACCATAATAAAAGCCCACCTCAATTTCTGTAGGCTGTCCGCAAACCGGGCATTTTTCATGCATGTCAAGGCTTTTTTTGGAATAAGCGTTATCTGATACAAAGATTTTTCCCTTTCTGCACCTCGGGCATCTGTTGGAAATGACGGCGGATAAAAAATATTTTTTTGGCATGGTTGCTGGTTGAGCAACTGCAAAGGTACTCAATATAAGCAGGAAGTCTGATTTAGATTAGTAAAGCAGGCATAGTAAAAGATTACGGTTGATCTTATTGTGCAAGTATTTTCTCCATTTGCATACTACGTGAGCCTTTTACCAGAAAATAAGTATCCTTGAATGGGCGGCTGAGAAACCATTCCCTGGCAGCTGCTGCGTCTGCGAAAAAAGTAAAGTTTTCATGGGTAGTGGCAAAATCGCCTCCCACCAAAACAACTTCCTTCCAGGCATACTGTTTAATCAGGGATATGATGGCAGCGTGTTCCAGAATACTTTCCTCCCCCAGTTCCATCATCCCGCCCAGCATTAATACTTTTTCACTTACCCCCATCTTCGCAAAATTTTCAATGGCTGCCCGCATGCTGGTTGGGTTGGCATTATAGGCATCCAGTATAAAGGAATTGGATCCCCGCTGTATCCATTGAGACCGGCTGTTTGAAGGTGTATAATTTTCAAGGGCCGCTTTTATTTTTTCATCAGGAATGGAAAAATACCTGCCTATGGCCACAGCACACAAAACATTGGGTAGGTTATAATCACCTACCAGCTTCGTTTGTAGGCTATTCAGTACCTCATTGGCTTTAATGGATACTTCCAAAAAAGGTTCATTTGATAGCAGTCTTCCCTGTACCCTTCCTTCTTCCGTTCCATATTGTTCAATATTGGTGATACCGGCGCTCATGGTTTTCAGGTACGTATAGTCTGCAAATAAAAAAATAGTACCATTATGAGAACGTATATAATCATACAATTCCCCCTTTCCTTTCCTTACACCCTCAATTCCTCCAAACCCTTCCAAATGGGCTTTCCCGCAATTGGTAATAACCCCATGAGAAGGTTGCACATACCTGCAATATCCTTCAATTTCTTTTTGGTGATTGGCACCCATTTCAATGACAGCCATTTCCGCATCCGTTTTAACGGATAAAAGGGTAAGGGGTATCCCGATATGGTTATTCAGGTTTCCGGAAGTGGTATAGGTTTTGTAATGAGACGATAACACGGCATGAATCAGCTCCTTACTGGTGGTTTTGCCATTGCTTCCGGTAATGCCAATAAAGGGGATGCTAAATTGTTCCCGGTGATATTTGGCCAATTCCTGAAGCGTCGTTAATACATCAAGAACCCTGATACAACGTTCATCCTGGCCCTCAACATTTTCGTCAATGATGGCAAAAGAGGCGCCGGCATCCAATGCCTGCCTTGCAAAAAGGTTGCCATTGAAACTGGGCCCTTTGAGGGCAAAAAAAAGATCCCCGGCTTTTAATTTTCTGGTATCTGTCTGGACAGAAGGGTATTGCCGGAAAATTGTATACAGTTCTGCTATCTCCACGTAGTTTATGGTTTGAATTAGTTATTACTATTGAATGGAAAGTTACTGCATGTATCAAAAAAATAACAGTGTCCCCATAAAAAAACCACCCTCTTTGGGAGGATGGCTTTTGCTGTATTTGTATTTTCCTTATCTGTTATTTCTGCGGGTTGGGAAGAATGTACCCGTCTTTGCTTTCCTGGAAATGGCATCAGGTGCGCCAAAATGGGTCATGGCACAACGGAAGCCTAAATCATCAGTACTTAAATCCTCATCCAGGAACCTGCGGGCACCGGGGCTTAGCCAATAGGCCCTGTCATTCCAGCTACCACCTTTGTAAACCCTTGAATTGTCAGAAACCAGGGTAGTAATACCATAGTTATACAATACATTGCTGGAAGAATCTCCATCAAGGTAATTGGTAGCATAAGAACGCTGGTAGTTTCTTCTGTTTCTGAGATCAGCATCATCTTCGCTAACCATCTTAATGCGCCCCTTGTCGTCCCGCAAATTGCCGGCTCCACCACTCATATCCACTTTCTTAAAAACGTTTCCACGGAAGGGATTAAAATCGTCCTCCCCTATATTGGTAATTGGACGAAATACATCCATCACCCACTCATTCACGTTACCACTCATATTATACAAGCCAAATCCATTGGGTATAAATGCATTCACTTCAGCCGGAATCGCAGCATTATCGTTCAATCCGCCGGCTACTCCCATATTATCTCCCGCACCCCTTTTGAAGTTAGCCAGGAAAGCACCCTGGAAGGAACTTTTCTTGGTATAACGAAGGTTATCAAATCCATCGTTTTTCCAGGCATAAATCTGTTTGTTAGAAATCACTTCTTCGCCCCGGTTCTTGGATCCTTTGGCTTTTTTCTGGGGGTTCTGCATGATATAACCATAGGCGGCATATTCCCACTCCGCTTCTGTAGGTAACCTGTATTCTCCATAAAGGATACCATCTTCAAACTTCACAGTGGTCCTGGGCCTGCCCTGAGCATCCCTCAATGGGTTGCTTTTGGAAGTGGCCTGCTTACCGGGGGTTGCCTGGTACTCACCCATCAGATAGGCTTTGCTGTTGAAGTTATCCTGTCCGGCTCCGTTCATTTCCCTTTTGATCTGGGTTTTCTTGTCCAGGAAACCTTTGTCCATTAACGCCACTTCATTAACCCTGTCTGTGCGCCATATACAATACTCATTAGCCTGCTTCCAGCTAACACCCACAACAGGATAGTAGTTATAAGAAGGGTGACGGAAATAATATTCAACCATTGGCTCATTAAAAGCCAGTTCACTCCTCCAAACAAGGGTATCCGGTTTGGCCTGTTCAACCACAGAGTCCATTCCTGCCTGACCAAATACATTGTCCAGCCAGTAGAGGTATTCCCGGTAATGCACATTGGCTACTTCCGTTTTGTCGATGAAAAAGGAGTTAACCGTTATTCTGCGGGGGATATTGTTCCAGTCGCCCATCACGTCTTCCTGGGTAGCACCCATGGTAAACGTACCACCCTGTACAAATACCAATCCTGGCGCCGTTTGTACATCCTTGGGTTTGGCAACGGTGAAATTGCCCTGGTCTTTATCATTGTAATTCCAGCCGGTAGCTGTAGATTTTTCAGGCTTCTTTTTGAAAAAGCTACAAGAGGCCATTGAACCGGAAACAGCTAACAATAAAACGAGATGCCTGGTCGTTTTCAATAATTGCATTTTCAATAGATTGAATTTGAAATGAGATTCTGCTAAAATCCACAATAAACGTCTATGCGAATATAGAAGATTTCCTTTTATGAATGTAAATTGTCCTCCCCGATTGTCTGTTAGCAAAAGCCTAATTTTAAACAGGATTCCGGATGGATGAAAGATGCTGCCTGAATTTTTACAATTTTGTTATGATATGAAGCTGCGGAATACATTCCTGATTTACCCCTTATTTTCCCTGTTTATCTTTCAGGCATCCGCCCAAAGGGTATACGCACCTCATTCTGTATTGGCAACAGGCAACTGGTATACAATCGGTATGAAACAGGAAGCTGTTTACAAAATTGATGTTCCCTTATTGACAGCTTTGGGCGTAAATACTACCAATCTCAGCTCCTCAGCTATCCGCGTGTATGGTAACGGAGGGGGTATGCTGTCTGAAAACAATGCCGACCCAAGGCCGGATGACCTGGTTGAAAACCCGATTATGATGGAGGATGGGGGAGACGGTATTTTTAATGGGTCCGATTATTTTTTATTGTATACACCCGGGCCGGACCGCTGGGAAAAAGACAGCAGTAACCAGCTTTTTCGCCATAGAAAAAATCTTTATTCAGATACCGTGTACTATTACCTTACGGTTGGAGGGCAGGGTAAAAGGATAACACAGCCAGTAACGCAAATTGTCCCGAATACGATTGTCAATAGCTTTTCCGAAAGATACTATTATGAAAAGGAGCTGGTCAATTTCCTCAACTCAGGCAAAGAGTGGTATGGAGAGTCTTTCTCTAATAATCCCGGCGGCACAGCCAGTCGCAGTTTTTCGATTGACTGGCCCGGTTTACTTCCCTCAGCTCCGGTAACCCTTATTGCTGACCTGGCTGCCCGTTCAGTAGGCGCTACTGCCTCTTTTTCCATTAAGGTTAACAATACTGAAATACAAAAGATGAACCTGCCGGGGGTTTCAGGAAATTTTCTGGACCTGTATGCCAGTTCCCTGACCCAGAAGACAGTTTTTACTGCCTCACAGAGCAGCCTTTCCCTCAATTTTCAATTTATCCCCACGGCTTCCGGTACCCAGGGTTGGCTGAACTGGTTTGAGTTGTTCGGAAGAAGAAGCCTGAGCGTGGTGACCAATAGCCAATTGACTTTTCGCGACTGGCAGTCTGTTTCACCCGGGGCAATTGCCCAGTTCCAGATTGCCAATACCAGTTCCACCCAACAGGTTTGGGAAATAACCCAGCCACTGCAACCCGAGAAAATGCAGGTTACTGTAACGGGGTCCCAAACAACTTTTAACAGGGCTGCTGCTAACTTAAGGGAATACATCACTTTCAATCCTGCCAATTGCCCCGCCGTGATTCCATTGGGGAAATTGGCTAACCAGGACCTCCACAACCTGGCTTATGCTGACCTGATGATCATTACGGATGAAAGCCTTTTATCCGAGGCACAACGGCTTGCGCAATTTCATTTACAAAAAGATAAGTATACATCAGTCGTAACCACAGCCGGAAAGGTATTTAATGAATTTAGTGGTGGTATGCCAGACCCTACGGCTATCCGTGACTATGTAAAAATGTTTTACGACCGGGCGGGTAATGATAGTGCGCGCAGGCCTAAATACCTGTTGCCTTTCGGTACAGCTTCCTTCGATTATAAGAACAGGGTAACCGGAAATATACAGTTGGTGCCTGGGTATGAAAGTGTCAATTCACTGGATCCCCTTATTTCATATACCTCAGATGATTTTTTTGGGCTGCTGGACGACGGGGAAGATATTAACCAGAATAGTGCGGCAGCTACCATCGATATTGGTATTGGAAGGATACCCGCACGCAACCAGTCAGAGGCCAAAACCATGGTGGATAAGATACTCCGGTATGGTTCACCCAAATCCCTGGGTGCCTGGCGAAACCAATCGGTATTCATTGCGGATGACCAGGATAATAACCTGCATTTGAATGATGCCGAAACCATTGCTGCCACTGCATTAACCGCCAATCCGATCCTAAACCAGCAAAAGATTTACCTGGATGCGTATCCCCTGGTAAGTGGAAGTGGGGGTGCCCGTTATCCATCCGTAAACGAATCCATTATTAACCAGGTTTTCAATGGTACCCTGTTTTTGAATTACAGTGGCCACGGAAGTTACCAGCGCCTGGCCGAGGAAGCCATTTTAACCCAGACCGAAGTAAATCGGTTTAACAACCCGGATAAACTTCCCTTATTTATTACGGCAAGTTGTGATTTTGCTCCCCATGATGACCCCATTAAAAATTCATTGGGGGAAGGCATACTTACGGGCAATAACAATGGTGCCATTGCCCTGCTAACCACCACCCGCCTCGTATTTGCCTACAGTAACCGGGTTATGAATGATAATTATTTGAAAGTGGCCCTGCAACCCGGGCAAAATGGCCGGTACCTTACCCTTGGAGAATCTGTCCGGCAGGCCAAAAACCTGACCAGCAGGAATTTTGGTGATGTACTCAACAATCGAAAGTTTACCCTCCTCGGAGACCCCGCTATGCGATTGGCTTTTCCGGAATTGCGGTTAGTGATTGACTCAGTCAATGACAAACCCATTAATGCAGCAGATACCCTGCGGGCATTGGGGAAATATACTTGTAAAGGACGGGTGTTGGATGGTCTGGGAAATCCGGTCAATGATTTCAATGGTACCTTACTGGAAACGGTTTATGACAAAGCCAGTCAGGTAAAAACCCTGGGGAATGATGTAACAAGCCCCGTAACGTCTTTTTCCCAGCAGTTGAGTGTATTGTACAAAGGAACTTCTACCATAACGAATGGTCGTTTTAATTTTACTTTTATCCTTCCAAAAGACATCAATTTTCAGGTAGGTAAAGGTAAATTTAGCCTATATGCCGAGGATGGAAACAGGGATGCCAATGGGGTAAATACTTCCCTGTACATTGGTGGGCAGGGTGCTGGCATTGCTGATGTAACGGGACCAGAAATCAGGCCTTACCTTAATGATGACAAATTCCTGAATGGTGGCCTGACCCACGAAAATCCCATTTTATGGGTGAAACTCTCTGATTCTTCGGGCATCAGTACTTCCGGAAATGGAATTGGGCATGACATCACCGCTGTCATTGACGGAAATGAAAGAAACATCCTCGTATTAAATAATTTTTATACAGCAAATAAGGACAGTTACCGTGAGGGACAGGTTATCTTCCCTTTACCCACGCTTTCGCCCGGAAAACATTCCGTCAGGATTAAGGCCTGGGATGTAGCCAATAACTCCAGTGAAGTAACCCTGGATTGTCTGGTAGCAATCAGGGAAAAAATCGAAATGACCAATGTCCGCAATTTCCCCAATCCCTTTTCGGTAGCCACGAGTTTTGCGTTTGAACACAACCAGCCGAACACGGATTTAGCAGTAAAAATCAACATTTATACCATTTCCGGAGCCCTTGTCAGGCAAATCAACAGGGTTGTCAATACAGGAGGAACCAGAAATTGTGAAATAAAATGGGATGGGGCTGACCAATCAGGTGCAAAACTGGCAAAAGGTATCTATATTTACCATATAATTGTGTCCACGGGTGCCAGTAAAGCTGAAAATACCCAACAATTATGGCTATACTAAAATTGTCTGAATGATTTGATGTCTACTTAAAGTAAGTGCTTTTTCAGTTTTACATTTTTATTAATATCATTGTGTGGTAGCAAGCCTCATTGGTTAAGAAAACCAGTCATTGAATGGTATATCCATAACAATGAATCGTTTTCAGGGATTCTTTTCCGGTTGGCTGCGAAACAGGTGATTAAGTGCTCTTAATAGAACCAATAAATTATTAATCAAATCAATAGTTGATGATTCCGATTACGAAAAAAATATTTACGGTTATCACTGTGGTAACCATACTGGTGACCGGTGCCTATGGACAGGCCGACTCCATTAATATCGTATCAACAGCCGTACCATTCCTGCGCATTTCTCCGGATGCAAGGGCAGGTGGAATGGGTGATTTGGCCATTGCCATGTCGCCTGATGCCAATTCCCCCTTCTGGAACCTGGCCAAAGTTCCCTTTGCTAAAAAGAAAACAGCCATTGCTGTTAACTATACCCCCTGGTTAAAGGATTTGGGCTTAAATGATGTATACCTGGCCAGTATGGCTGGTTATCACCAGTTGGATGACCAGCAGGCCATATCCTCTTCTTTACGATTTTTTAGCCTGGGTAATATCCAGTTGACTGACTATTCAGGAAACATTCTCAATACCGTTAAGCCCAGTGAGTTCTCCATAGATTTGGGCTATTCAAGGGTATTGAACCAGAAAATGAGTATTGGTGTTGCGTTGCGGTATATCAATTCCCGGTTAGTAGTGGGAGATGTGGGAACAGGGGTGGTGTATAAAGCAGGCAATGCACTGGCAGGCGATGTATCCTTGTATTACAATGGAACTAATGAGGAGGGACTGGGACTTACCTGGGGGGTGGTATTGTCTAACCTGGGCAGTAAGATTGGCTATACGAATGATTCCAGGAACAAAGATTATATACCCGCCAATTTGGGACTGGGTGTGGCTTACGGTATGGCCATTAATGAAAGCAATAAAATAACAGTGGGTCTTGATGTCAATAAGCTATTGGTGCCATCTGCGCCTTCCGCAACGGGGAATTATTCAATTGATAGTTCTAACCTCGCTAATTACAGAAGTTCGAGTGTCATTTCCAGTTGGATGAAGTCGTTCAGCGATGGCACTAACCAGGTGAATTCCTTACAGGTATCGCTGGGTGCTGAATACAATTACAATGACCAGTTTTTTCTCAGGTCCGGCTATTTCTATGAAAATAAAAACCGGGGTAACCGAAAGTTTTTTTCTGTAGGGGCAGGGTTTAACCTGGATAATATGAGTATTAATTTTTCTTACCTGGTGCCATCAGGTAGTGGGGTAACCAGAAATCCATTGTCGAACACCCTGCGATTTGGTATCGTGTTTAACCTGGCCAGTCCCGAATAAAATACCTTGTCACCAGGTGAATGGAAAAGGGAATTCGTCAGCTAATACAATGCAAATGGGAATGAGAATAGGTTATGGAATCGACTTTCACCAATTGGTGGAAGGGCGGGATTTGTATATTGGCGGGATAAAAATTCCCCATACCAAAGGGGCCTTGGGGCATAGTGATGCGGATGTTTTATTGCACGCCATCTGTGATGCATTATTGGGCGCTGCCTGTCTGGGCGATATCGGCGTACATTTCCCCGATACCGCTACAGAATTCAAAAATATCGACAGTAAAATCCTGCTTGCGAGAACAGTAACACTCATTAGAGAGGAGGGGTATACCATCGTGAATATTGATTCCACCCTTTGCCTGGAAGCACCCAAAATTAAACCCTATGTAAGCCGGATGCAGGAAGTGATTGCCGAAATAGCCGGTATCACGAAAAAGGATATTTCCATCAAAGCCACCACCACCGAAACCATGGGATTTGTGGGAAGGGAAGAGGGGTTAGTGGCGCATGCGGTTTGTTTGCTGGAGAAATAGCATTTATTTTTCCAATAATAAAGGGGAAAATATCCGCCAACTTGCTGAAGTAACCAGCTAAAGTTTAAATCCCAGAATGAGCCTTGGCTTTTTAGTTTCCAATGAATTATTTAATGACTCACCCCTTTGCTGAATAAAACATCCGTAAATGTTCGGATGATAATCCGAAAATCAAACCAAACTGATTTTTTTGCCAGATAATCCTTCTCCAGTTTCACTTTTTCTTCAATTGAAATTTCATCACGTCCGTTGATTTGTGCCCAACCCGTAATGCCTGGTTTCAGAATATCTACACCGGCTGCCATCCGAAGTGCCATTAAGTCGTCCTGGTTATACAATGCCGGCCGGGGACCTACAAATACCATTTCACCCTTCAGTATATTGATAAGGTTGGGTAATTCGTCTAAGCTTAATTTGCGCAACAGACTTCCAATTCTTAATAAGTATTGAGCAGGATTTTCTAATAAATGCGTGGCTACATTAGGTGTATTTTTCTTCATACTGCGAAACTTATAGATTTGAAAGAAAGTATAACGTACGCCTACGCGCTTTTGTGTAAAGAAAACAGGTGCTCCATCCTCCCATAATATGCAAAGACTAATCAAAATAAAAACCGGTGATAACAAAATCAGGAGAACAAGCGCAACAAGTCGGTTGACCATTTATTGATGAGATTTATGCGAAAATAAAGAAGAAATAGAGGAAATGCTTAACCGGTAATAAATACTACTTTTTAATCCCGGGAAAGCTATAAAAAAGGGTTACTCCAATCAATATGTTTGATGATTTGCAGGAATGGTAAGTTTCTTTTTTCACAAAGCCGATATTATCTTTCAATCTGCAATAATCATGAAGAATAGCCTAAAAACCTTACCTTCTAATTGAACTATGAAACGTCAGAATCACCTATTTTCGTATTGTTTTAAAGAAATATGATGAAAAAAGCCCTTGTTACCGGAATCACTGGACAAGATGGAGCCTATCTTGCAGAACTATTGCTTAGAAAAGGGTATGAAGTTCATGGAATCAAAAGAAGGTCTTCGCTCTTTAATACTGAAAGGATAGATCATTTATACCAGGACCCTCATATTCCTAATCGAAACCTGATCCTTCATTATGGCGACCTAACAGATTCCACTAATATTATACGTATCATCCAGGAAGTGCAACCTGATGAAATTTATAATCTTGGGGCGATGAGTCATGTGAAAGTAAGTTTTGAAACCCCGGAATATACTGCGGATACGGATGGTATAGGCACTTTGCGGATTTTAGAGGCTGTCAGATTGCTCGGTTTGGCAAAAAAGACCCGAATTTACCAGGCATCAACCTCTGAGTTATATGGGTTGGTTCAGGAAGTACCTCAAAATGAAAAAACTCCCTTCTATCCCCGCTCCCCCTATGGGGTTGCAAAGTTGTATGCCTATTGGATTACGGTTAATTACCGGGAAGCTTATGGCATGTATGCCTGTAATGGCATTTTATTTAACCACGAATCACCTTTACGGGGTGAAACATTTGTAACCAGAAAAATCACCAGAGCGGTTGCGAAAATCGCTTTGGGTCTTCAGGAGACATTATTTTTAGGAAATCTGGATGCCAAACGTGATTGGGGGCATGCAAAAGATTATGTAGAGGGAATGTGGTTAATGTTGCAACAGGATGTACCGGAGGATTTCGTTTTGGCAACAGGGATTACTACATCAATCAGGGATTTCGTTAAACTGGCGTTTGAACAAATAGGGGTAGCGTTGAACTTTGAGGGTGATGACCAGAATGAATTGGCGAGTGTTCATTCCTGTAATGGCAAATACGCATTGCCTAAAGGAAAAGTAGTGCTTAAAGTAGACCCTGATTATTACCGGCCAACAGAGGTTGATTTGCTTATTGGGAATGCTTCAAAGGCAAAAGAAAAAATGGGATGGGAGCCTAAGTATACTTTATCAGAAATGATT
The DNA here is from genome assembly GCA_963750825.1 of uncultured Bacteroidota bacterium. Lineage (GTDB taxonomy): Bacteria > Bacteroidota > Bacteroidia > Chitinophagales > Chitinophagaceae > Sediminibacterium. The sequence continues at coordinate 23,192 of CAVVSL010000031.1, forward strand.
GCTGAAATGGTAGCGAGTGATATAAAATTATTTGAAAAAGATGAATTCCTTAAGAAAAATGGGTTCTCCATCAGGAATGAGTTTGAATGAATTGGCTAGTCTATTCACAATTTGGATTAATTCTTCTGAAGACCAATGGAAATAAACGGAAAGATATATGTAGCTGGTCACAGAGGCATGGTGGGAAGTGCTTTGGTAAGAAGCCTGGAAAATAGGGGCTATAATAATATCATAAAACGCTCCTCTAACGAATTGGATTTGAGAAGCCAAAGTGATGTAAATGATTTTTTTGCGCGTGAAAAACCAGCATATGTTTTTCTGGCAGCAGCCAAAGTGGGAGGAATACTTGCCAATAATACCTATCGCGCAGAATTTATTTATGATAACCTGATGATGGAAGCCAACATTATCCATGCATCCTATGTTCACAAGGTTACAAAATTGCTTTTCCTGGGCTCCTCCTGCATCTATCCAAAAATGGCTCCACAACCCTTAAAAGAAGAGTCATTACTGTCGGGTTATTTGGAAACTACTAACCAGCCCTATGCCATTGCTAAAATTGCCGGCATTGAATTGTGTAATGCCTACAGGGCCCAATATGGATGTAATTTCATTTCGGCTATGCCTACCAATTTATATGGACCCAATGACAATTATGACCTCGAGAAGTCACACGTTTTGCCAGCTTTGTTACGAAAATTTATTACAGCAAAAAAGGATAATGCAACCTCGGTGAATATATGGGGTGATGGCACTCCTTTAAGAGAGTTTTTGCATGTAGATGATTTGGCTGATGCCTGTTTGTATTTAATGGATCATTTTAATGATGCAGGTTTTATTAATGTGGGATCAGGTATAGAAATCAGCATACGGCAATTGGCTGAATTGATTAAAAAAATCACAGGATTTACCGGAAAAATCGAATGCCAGAAGGATAAGCCCAATGGTACCCCACGTAAATTAATGGACAACTCCCGAATCAATTCCCTGGGTTGGCTCCCAACCATAGGTCTAGAAGAGGGCATACTGCGCGTTTATCAGGAGATCAGGAATAATTTCTAGCATTTTTCATCCTTCTTTATCTCCTTCCCCGGTCCCAAATAAACTTCCAGATTACCTAAGGGTAAACTATATTTGTTATAGCCTCATTATTACGCAATTAATGGGTAAATAGCTCATTCCCGGCATGGGACTGAGGTTGACGTAGTCATGTAAATAATCCATCATTGATAAAATTATTGGTAACCATTGGGACCCGGCCGGAAGCCATTAAAATGGCCCCTTTACTAAAAAGACTCAAGGAATCCCCTGCATTCGAAACCCTGGTTTGCAATACCGGCCAGCACAGGGAATTATTAACTCCGGTGCTGAATTTTTTTAACCTCAATGTTGATTACAACCTGGAAACCATGGCTCCGGGTCAATCCCTGCACCAGTTAACAGCTTCCGTAATTAGCCGAATAGAACCGGTTCTTGCATCATGCAAGCCGGATATGGTACTTGTGCATGGTGATACAACCACTTCTTTTGCTACTGCACTGGCAGCTTTTTATTCGGGAATGAAAGTGGGTCATGTGGAAGCAGGTCTCAGAACCTACCAGAAATTAGCTCCTTTTCCGGAGGAGATAAACCGGCACCTGACTTCTGTAATCAGTGATATGCACTTTGCACCTACCGTTACTGCAGCAAAGAATTTACAAAAGGAAGGAGTCACCAGTCAGGTACATATTACCGGTAACACCGTTATTGACGCTTTGATGGATGGCCTCAAACTGGTTAATGAAACAGCACCCGAAATCCTGCATCTCAAAAAACTCATTAACCCTGACCAGAAATTAATTTTGTTTACCGGGCACAGAAGGGAAAATTTTGGGGCAGGATTTGAGGAAATTTTTGATGCCCTGGGATCATTACTGGAAACCAGAAAAAATATCCAGGTTATTTATCCCGTTCATCCGAATCCATTGATCAAATCGGTCGCAGAAAAATATAGCAAAGGGTCCGACAGCATTCACCTTATTGAACCGTTAAGTTATGGGGCCTTTATCTGGTTAATGAAACAAGCCTGGGTAATCATGACGGATAGTGGCGGTATTCAGGAAGAAGCACCTTCGCTTGGGAAACCGGTGCTAGTTCTAAGAGAAGTGACAGAAAGGCCGGAAGCAGTTGAGGAAGGATCGGTAATACTGGTTGGCACTAACAAACAAAAAATTTTACATACTGCCTATCGATTGTTGGATGATACAGCCTTTTACCAACAAATGTCATTGAAAAAAAATCCCTATGGAGATGGGAATGCTGCAGAGCGGATTATCGATCATATAAAGCAATATTTCCTTGTCAATTAATTTCCTGATCAGAAGGGTTATCCAATATGGCACTAAAAGATTTTCATTAGTGACCATCATTTTAGGAAGGATTGGAATTGGTTTGGCAGGTATCGCTACTGTAAAGATTTCAACCACGTTGTTAAGTCCTGATCAGTTAGGAAGCATTTCCCAATTGAATAGTCTCGTAAACCTCTTCAATATCACCCTGATCATTCCTGTTGCGCATTATATGACCAGGGGATTTTTGGATTGGTATGATTCCGGTAAGTTATTGGATAATACCCGGAAATATTTTAAGTATGTATTATTAATCGTAGCGTTATCGGTTCTGTTGTCTGGGTTTATCCAGTGGCAATGGAGCCTGGTAAAGGGCTTTGGAATAGCAGCTGTAATGCTTTTGGTGGGAATGAATATATTCGCCCAGCCTGTTAATGCTTTTGGTGCTACCGGTTATAACCTGTTTGGACTTAGAAAGATTAATGTTTTCTTTACCAACCTGGTTGCCTGGTCAGCCCTGGGTTTCTCTCTGAGCTTATTTTATTTTTACAGGGATAATTTTTCATGGAGCCTTGGACAGGCATTGGGTTTTGTGGCAGGAGGGACATCCATTTTATTTCTTTGGAAAAAGATAAAAAAAAAGAATGGGCTGAATATTGCAGAGCATGTTCATGCAATCCCGTTTTCAAAGTCTGCCATATTTGCATTTTCCTGGCCATTTGTATTCACTTCTTCCTTATGGTGGATCCAGACCCAAAGTTATCGTTTCGTTTTAGAGAGGATACAGGATATCTCACAAGTGGGTTTATTTGCCACAGCCTATGCATTGGCGGCTATGCCTATCATGTTATATGAAAGCATCATCGGGCAATTTCTCGAACCCACTTATTTTGGCGAATTGAAAAACCAGGGAAGGGAAGGCCAGGTAAAAGCCTGGAATAAATATGCAGCACTTTATTTACCCGGTATGGCCATAATGGGGGCCTATGTTGCAGTGAGCACACCGTTTATGAGTACCCTATTTCTGGGTGAACAATACCGGGCTGTAGCGATAAAAGTTACCGTTTGGGCTGCCGTTATCGAAACCATGCGGGCCGCCGGTGCCATGATGTTCCAGTTGGGTATGGCCAAAGTGGATAATCGCATGACCATCGCTCCTGTGTTGGCTGGAGCGATTTTGGCACCCCTGGGTGTATATTTTTTGGGTAAAATAGATCCTGTATATGGAACGATTGCCGGGTTATTGTTTGCCGGATTGGTTGCATTAATGATCAATGTATGGCTTAGTTACAAAGTGTTGCCCATAAACTGGCCGGTGAAAAGGATTCTGTATGGGTTGGCATTAACCCTTCCGGTAATCATTGGATTAAACATTGTATATAGTTATTTTCCAAACCCCGGATTCATAACATCCTTGCTTTCCCTTGCCGTAAGTGGTGTATACATCGGCGGAATATTATTATTGGTATTAGGCGGAAAAGGGAAAAAGTTTGTTTAAATAAAGTACGTGCATTTCATATTTATACAACCAGAATTAAGAACCAGCACCAGTTCACATTATTTTCAATACATAAAATCCATAAGGAGCCGTCTGGAAGTTAAAGGGCACACGACTCAATTAATTGCCAACGAACTCTTTTTAGACAATAGCTATGCTGATCCAGAATTGGCATTCAAAAACAGGCCTGTCAAAAAAGCGGATCCGATAAGTGTATTGAATAGAATTGCCATTGAAAATACCAAAAGTTACTTTGAGTATAAAAACCTATTCAGAAAACTGGCTATAATATATCCCTCTGCGATTTTTTTTGTTGATACAGTTCAGAATGACAGAGTGATAGCCTTAGCAGCATCTTTCCAAAAAATCAAAAAGGAATATCCTTCCATCCGCCTGGTAGTTGTTTTCAGGTTTACCTATGGTTCAAATTCAAAAGGGCTCATCTATCTCCAGAAACTATTGCATAAACTATTTGTAAAAATCACCAATAGTAGTATTCGGAATAATGATTGCTTACTCTTAACGGATAGTACTTTGCTCAAGGATATGTATGAAGAAAACCTGGGCAAAAAAATAGAACTTTTGCCGATTCCATTGGCTACGGAAATGTATGAAAGCGCATTGCTTAATATACCCAAGCAGCTTTTCGGTATTACTACTATTGGATTCATTGGAGGAGTAGTCGCTTATAAGGGACTTGACCGTTTTTTAAAAATGATAGTCAATCTCCGCTCTCCAAATGTTCAATTGATTATTCATGGTGTCAGCGATATTGATGACTTATTAAGTTTTGCCCAAACTGTTTTGGACCCAGCCGCATATTTAATTTTCCAATCCCGTTTGCCACAAATTAAAACCTATTACAGGCCCGACGAAAGTGCCTATTTGAACATGTTAAGATCCATGGATGTGATATTGATACCCTATACCTCATTGCAGTTTAAAGAAGGTACCTCTAACATTTTTACGGAAGCCATTTCTTTACAGGTAATTCCCATTGTGCCTGTTAATACATGGATGGCTGCAGAACTAACCAAAGCCGGTCTTTCAGAACTTTCGGTAGACTTTTCCCAACAGGAAATACTGGAAACGTTATTGGACAGCATCATTAGGGAAAAAGATGTCTATTTTAAAAAAATAACTGAATGGTCAGCAAAATGGCGCAAGTTTCATGCTGCTGAAAATTTTTCTGATAACCTCCTTTTATTGCTAAATACCACAAGAAACAATAACCAATGTTAATAAGCAGGACACCTCTGCGTATCAGCTTTTTCGGAGGCGGAACAGATTTACCGGAGTTTTACCTAAAGAACGGTGGAGCTGTTATCGGTTCTGCCATTGATAAATACATTTATCATACCGTTTCCCCCTTTCCTTCAGAACTTTTCGACTATACCACTAAAATTGTTTACAGTAAAGTGGAGTGTGTAAAGGCAATCGATGAAATTCAACACGTTCCTTTCCGGGAGATACTTCGTGAATCCGGAATCACCAAAGACATCGAAATACACGTTGCGGCAGATCTGCCTTCCTTTTCAGGCCTTGGCTCTTCTTCCACTTTTACAGTAGGATTGCTAAATGCTTTGAATGGATTCCAAAAAAGAAAAATTAGCACATTGGAACTGGCTAATGAAGCCATCCGTATAGAAAGGGAAATCCTGCAGGAAGCGGTGGGTTGTCAGGACCAGGCATTTGCTGCTTTTGGAGGGATGAACCTGATCACTTTTGAAAAAGACGGTAAAATTAAAGTAGAACCCTTAGGTATCAGTAAGGATACAAAAGAAGAATTAAGTCAGTCACTCATCCTTTATTTTACAGGAATCACCCGAAGAGCCGTCAATATTGAGGCCGAAAAGATAAAGCGAATAGCCAATATTGAGGGTAACCTGAAATCTATGCTGATGATTGTTGATGAAGCCTATAATTTACTGACCTCCGGAAAAGATTTATCCGGCTTTGGTAAATTATTGGACAAATCCTGGAAAGAGAAAAAATGTTTAGCGGCAGGAGTTACCAATTCGGAAATTGACGCCATGTACCGAACTGCCATGGAAAATGGAGCATTGGGTGGAAAATTATTGGGAGCGGGTGGCGGTGGGTTTTTATTATTTTTTATACCTCCTGAAAAAAGGAAAGGACTCCAAAAAGCCATGCAGGGATATTGCGAAATCGAATTTTCTTTGGAAGCACCGGGTGCTACCATCATTTATGGGTAACCCTAAAGATCAATTATGAATATTTTAATTACAGGTGGGGCCGGTTATATTGGTTCCGTGATGGTTCCGAAATTATTACAGAAAGGTTATGGCGTTACTGTATTGGACAATTTTATGTGGAATCAGGGGTCACTCACGGATGCCTGCCAATTCGACAAGTTTCAGGTAGTAAGGGGCGATACCAGGGACCGCGAAACAGTTAAAAAGCTGATGAAGGATGCAGATATCATTATCCCGTTAGCCGCATTAGTAGGCGCTCCTCTATGCAAAAATGACCCGATTGGCGCTGAAACTATCAACCAAACCGCCGTAGAAATGATCTGTGAACTGGCTTCAAAAGACCAGCGCATTCTGATGCCGGTGAGTAATTCCGGTTATGGAATCGGAGAAGACGGAAAGTTTTGTACAGAAGAGTCACCATTACGCCCTCTTTCATTGTATGGCATCACAAAAGTAAAAGCCGAAGAAGCAGTTTTAGCAAGGGATAACAGCATTACTTTCCGGCTGGCAACAGTATTCGGGATGTCGCCAAGGATGCGAATTGACTTATTGGTAAATGATTTTGTCTACCGGGCCCTGAATGATTCTTCAGTAGTCATTTTTGAAGGCCACTTTAAACGAAATTATATTCATATTCAGGATGTGGCTAAAGTATTTCTGCATGGTATAGAAAATTTTGAAAAAATGAAAGGCCTGCCTTATAATGTCGGGTTAGAAGATGCCAACCTTTCCAAAAACGAACTGGCAGAAGCCATTAAAAAGCAGGTCCCCAAATTTGTTTACCTGGAAGCACCCATCGGCGAAGACCCGGATAAAAGAAATTACATCGTATCCAATGCAAGACTTATGGCTACAGGTTTCCAGCCGGAATGGGGATTGGACAGGGGCATTACGGAATTAATCAAAGGGTATACCATTCTTAGAAATACCCACTATGGGAATATTTAAAATAATTGAAAATGCATTGCAGGGTCTGTGATTCCGAAGAGCTGGAATTGGTAATTGATTTGGGTTTGCAGCCCTGGTGTAACCATTTTCTTACAAAAGACGAAATTGGGAAAGAACCCTATTATCCTTTGCGGGTACTATTTTGCCAGGAATGTCATACAGCACAATTGGATTTTACGGTGAAGAAGGAAATCATGTTTGGCGACCATACTTATCTTTCCGGAGTCACCAAATCTTTATCGGAAAGCTTTCGGAAAATTGCCGAAGAAGTTCAGGAAAGATTCAATCCGGATAATAAACCATTAGCTGTACTGGATATCGGTTCCAATGATGGTACCCAATTGAAGCATTACCAGCAATTAGGTTGGGAGGTTTTAGGTGTTGAATCCTCTGCAACTACGGCCAGGATGGCTTCCGAAGCGGGAATCCCTACGCTGCATACTTTCTTTAACCTTGAAACCATGCAGTCAATTGGGAAAACTTTTGAAATCATCAATGCTGCCGGCGTTTTCTTTCATTTGGAAGAGCTTCATTCAGTAACAAAGGGCATCAAAGCAGGACTTAAAAAAAATGGGGTCTTTGTGGTACAGTTTCTTTACATGAAATCTATCATGGAAAATGATGCTTTTGACCAAATATACCATGAGCACCTGTTGTATTATACCCTTGAAACCATCCAGGTATTATTAGAAAAGCACCAACTTGAAATGTTTGATGCTTACCTATCGCCTATGCATGGTGGTCAAATGGTTGCTTTTGTGGGTCACCCGGGTGAGCATGGTAAAACTGAGCGACTGAAGACACTTATCAGGGATGAGCAGGAGGCTGGTTGCAATGCCATTGAGGCTTACAAGGAATTCAGTGAGCGGATTGTCAAAATGAAAAAAGAAAATATTACTTACCTGAAAACAGCCAAAAAAGAAGGGAAAAAAATATTTGGATTCGGAGCACCGGTAAAGGGAAATACTTTATTGAATTATTTTCAGGTGGGAACTGACCTTATTGACTGCTTATTGGAAAAGAATACACTTCGGAAAGGATTGTATTCCCCGGGAATGCACATTCCCATACTGATGGAAAACGAAGTAGCAATAGTGCCTGATATTTATTATGTGCTTGCGTGGAATTTTAAAAAGGAAATACTACACAACAATCAACACCTGGTAGAAAAAGGGGTTGAATTTTATTTTCCGGTTAATCCCAGGGAATCCTTATGAAAATATTTGTAACTGGGGGTAATGGGTTTTTGGGAACGGCTTTATGTAAAACCCTTCTCGCTCAGGGTTGCGATGTCATAGCTCCCTCCTCAAAAGATTGCGATATAACCCTACAGGGAAGCCTTGATAAATATGCTACAGCTAAATATGACAGGATATTTCACCTGGCCGCCTGGACCCAGGCTGGAGATTTTTGCTTGTACCATCCCGGCGAACAGTGGATAATCAACCAGCAAATCAATACTAATCTTTTACATTGGTGGCACACAACCCAGCCACAGGCTCAATTGGTATTTATGGGCACGAGCTGTGCCTATGCACCCGGAACAGACCTGGTGGAAGAAAATTATATGGCAGGAGAGCCTATCGATAGCTTGTATACCTATGCTATGACCAAACGTATGCTGTTTCAGGGAGCAAGGGCAATGGAAAAACAATTCGGTTTATCCTGGCTTTGTATGGTCCCATCTACGCTTTACGGACCGGGATACCATACCGATGGCCGTCAAATGCATTTCATCTTTGACCTCATCCGAAAAATAATCAGGGCCAAAGAATATGGCGAAAAAGTTGTTTTATGGGGGAATGGCCACCAGAAAAGAGAAATTGTTCATGTACAGGATTTTATCCGGTCTATGCTTTTGATAGCAGATAAAGCATCAAACGATATTTTTAATTTGGGATCGGGTAAAGAATACAGTATCCGCTTTTTTGCAGAAACCATTTGCCGGTTAGTTGGGTATAATCCGGAGTTAATAGAATATGATATATCCAGGTATACAGGTGCTACGACCAAATGTTTGTCCATTGAAAAAGTCAATAACTTATTACCGGACTATCAAATACAGTTAATGGATCCGGACAGGGGAATACAGGAAACCATCCATTGGTTTTACAATGCAAAAGCCTTTTAATGATGCGACCTACCGTAGCCGTTTTTTCATACTATGCCAATATGCCCGGATCCTGCCAGGCAGAATGGATTGACGATAGAATCTTTGCCCTAATTGAAAAGGGGTATGATATGGTGGTTTTTAGTGCAACCTGTTGTTTTACTTACCAGTCTGAGCACATCAGGCATTATAAAATATCCGCCCTTAGCCCCCATAGTGCTGGTTTCGAATTTGAAGAAAGTAAAAGAAGGAAAATTTCCTCTCCCGGATTTATTCAACAGACTTACCTGGTAGTTATGTCCACACTGGATAAGGCTTTAAAAAAAATGGGCATCAGCTCCGGTGAAGGCAAATGGTCCTGGTTTTTCACCTCTCTTTTTGCTGGGGTGGGTAAAATGAATCAAATCAGAAAAGCAGATTTTATCTATACTACGGGAGGACCCGCTAGTGCACATCTTACCGGAATTCTACTGGCGAAGTTGTTGGGAGGAAAAATCATTGCCGAATTACAGGATCCCCTCAGTGGTAAGGATATTGGAAGAAATAAATTATCAAATAAAGGACTGGGTATTGTAGAAAAATGGGTAGTCAGGTTTGCTGATAAAACCATTTATTGTACACAGAATGCCATGCAATTTGCAAGAGAAAAATATCCCCTCTATGCTCGTAATATTTTTTATGTGTATCCTGGTGCTTATCCCATAAATAATTCGGATATCCACCAGAATGAGCTTTCGGGGGCACCAACTGAAGGAAAACCGAAAATAAATATTACCTATCTGGGATCTTTGTACCAGACCAGAAACCTGGATTGTATTATGCAAGCTTTACAGCTAATGGTATCAGAAGGAACACCTGTTCAGGAACTTCCGGAAATCCATTTATATGGCAACATGAACACGGATATCAGAGAACGTATCCTTCAATTTCCCTATCCCATAATACACATACATGGTTTGGTCAGCCGGAAAGAAGCCTTGCAGAAAGCTGCCCTTGCAGATGTTTTATTACTTATCCAGAATACCGATGACAGAAGTATTGGTACCATACCTTTTAAAACCTATGATTACCTGCATTCGGGAAAACGGATTCTGGCACTCACATATAAGAACAAAGAACTCAGGGATCTTTTACTGGAACATGGACACTTGGTTTGCAATGCCGATGATGTGCAGGCTGTCAAATTGCAGCTCAGGGAACTGATTTTTTCAAATATGCTTCAAAATAAACCTGTTAAATCCTCGAAATTTACGCCACAAATGGCGGTAGAGTCTATGATCAATATTTTGGAAACATGAAATGGATGCCCTTTATCAAAGGCATTTACCAAACCATCGTTATCAGGACTTCATTATGGCTTGCTTCAAGAATAGCTATTGAAAGGGATCCAAAGGCACTGGTAAAAAAAATCCTGGCTGCCAGAAACTTTGAATGGAATAAAAAAAGGAAAACCAAAGTATTTGCCATTTTTGCCCTTAATAATTGGGAATCAGTTTTTTTGGAGCCCCTCCGGATTTTCGGAGAACTTTGTCATTTCAATTGGACGGATGGTAAGTTATTTTTTGAAAACAAGGAACTATGGCAGGATTTTCATCGGGATGTAAACCGCAAACTGCAAGATACCTTTCATGAATTTTATGAAGCCGATGCTGATATACTGGTCTTCATTTATGCATCAGATTTCAGTATTAGTAAGGAATCTCTCGAATGCCTGTCCAGGACCAATTCATTGTTGGTAAGCTTTTGCTGGGATGATTTGTTGTATTTTCATGGAAAGGTGAAAGATCAACCTGTGGGTGTAAAGCAAATCTCCCGGGTAGCGGACATAAACCTTACCCTATCTCCGGAAGCCATCATTCGTTACCAGGCATTAAATCGCCCTTGTTTTTTCTGGAATTCCCTTCCATTGAATAGGATGGGTAACTATGATGATTTGCCTGTTAGAAATACCCGGGAATTCTATATTTTATTTATTGGGTCTAATTATGGATGGAGGAGTGAGTTTATAGCCCGGCTTGTCCAAAAGGGTTTCCGGGTAATTTGTTATGGAAACGGTTGGCCAAATGGCCCCATATCTGATGAGGAGATAAGAGTGGCCGTCAGAAATGCAGCAGTTACCCTTGGTTTTTCAAATGTGGGATATACCAAAAATGTTACCACCATTAAAGGCCGTGATTTTGAGGTTCCCCTATCCGGCGGACTGTATTTAACCCAATTCTCCAAAGGGCTGGCTGATTATTTTATTTTAGGTAAGGAAGTATTGGCCTACCGTTCATTTTCCGAATGCATTCAACAAATTGAGTTTATAAAAAATCATCCCGAATTGGCCATGGAAATTAGAAAAGCCGGTTACCATAAAGCAAAAAGGTTCTGTACCTGGGAATCAAGATTTGCCTATTTACAGCAACTGATTAGTAAGGTAACCCTATGAGAGGAGATTCGAAATACCTGGTAGGACTGGATTTTTTGCGATTTCTGTTATCAGTTTCGATTTTAATTGTGCATTTTCCGCATTTTATAAGCCCCTTTGTCAATTCAAAAGAGAATGGAATAATAATTTTACCTTTTCAAAATTCACTTCATTTATTATATAATTATGGGGGATTTGCAGTAGAAATATTTTGGATGGTATCAGGTATCATTTTTTATCATTTTTACCGTGATGCCATTTTCCAAAGGGAAATATCTCTACAAAAATTTGTACTACTCCGTCTGTCGAGATTATATCCTTTGCATTTGCTAACCTTAGTGCTGGTTGCTTTCCTGCAATATGTATACACCCAGAGACATCACACGAATTTTGTATATACTAATAATGATTTTGTACATTTTATCCTGAATTTTTTCATGGTAAATTTCTGGAACCCCAAGTTTGGTTTATCGTTTAATGGGCCTTTCTGGAGTGTATCAGCCGAATTATTTGTTTATTTAGTCTTCTTTATTGCCGCATTTGTACATTTATTGAATACAAGAAAAAATATTTTTCTGCTAGTGGTAATTGCTTTTGGTTTCTATAGTTTGGGAATTTTAAGCCCATTTTATGAATGTATTCTTTACTTTTTCGCCGGATGCCTTTTAATGAACACAATCCAAAAATTACCATTTCAGCAAATCCTCATTCCCTGTATACTTTTGCCTGCACTGTTTTGGATTAAGTATGAAACAGGTTGGTTGCCACAGAATATTTATATAGTAAAAGCATTTGATTGTATAATTAAGCTCATCATTTCTTTCAGCATAGTGGTTATCTTTTGCAAAATGTTTTCTTCAGCGAATAATCGTATACAAAAAATGGCAAGAACTATTGGGAATATGACTTATGCCATTTATATGTTACATTTCTCAATTCAACTGATTTTCATGCTTTGGTTTTATAATAAAGGCTATTCCTTTTTTAATAATGAGCTATTTTTTATCACCTATCTGCTAATAGCTATTACAGTAGGCTATTTATCTTACAGGTTCTTTGAATTACCCGTCCAAACATTGCTGCGACAGAGGACTAAAAATGAAAAAAAAGTTGATACAGTTCTGGGAACCCAATTTTAACTCAATTCTTTTACTTAAATACAGTATTTATGAAAATAGTAAGCCTTGGTAATCTTAATGCACATAATGATGAAAGGGGGAAAATTCAAATGGTTCTTGAATCATGTGATATTGGCAGTATTTCAAGAATAGATTCCCTGAAAGGAACGACCCGGGCCAATCACTGGCATAAGCATGATACACATTGGATTCTGGTCAATGCCGGCCAGATTGAATACTATGAACGGGAAGTTGGTTCAACCCGGATCCCGGATAAATATCTTCTAAATGAAGGGGATATGATTTTTACAGAGGCCGGCTGGGAGCATACCATGTACTTTCCTACTGATACAGTATTTGATTGCTATAGCAAACTGAAAAGGACTTCTGAAAATTATGAAAATGAGACTGTCCGTTTCGCCTATTCTTTAAAAGACCTGTATGACCAAAACAGTTAAAAAAATTGCTAACTGCAGGTTGTGTGGCTCAAAATTACCGGCTGCTGTAATCAACTTTGGGCTGGTTCCACTAGCCAATAACCTGAAAACCCTTGAAAACCTTGGAAAGAATGAATTCAAAGCCCCATTAATGGCCACCACCTGCAAAAAATGCGGGTCCCACCAGTTATTGTATGAAGTAGATCCCGGGATATTGTTTAAAAACTACCAATATGCAACTCCACCTAATTTAATTCCTCATTTTAAAGAATATGCTGCAACAGTTTCCCAAAAAATGAAACTGAAAAAAAAGGATACCATCGTTGGAATCGGGGGTAATAGCGGCATTCTGGAACACGAATTTATCAAACTGGGGTTTTCCCATGTTTATAATTTTGAGCCGGCTGCCAATATAGCGGCGCTATCTGCCAAATCAGTTCCCAATACAATTGCTGATTTTTTTAATGTAGCTACCGCCAGAAAATTTCTGGCAAAGTATGGAAAAGCAACGCTCATTACCAGTAACAATTGTTTCGCCCATATTCCTGATTTAAACAGTATAGTGAAGGGTATCAAAAACCTTTTGACCGTTGAGGGTGTTTTTATTTTTGAGAATGCCTACTTATTAAATACCGTAATCAATAAAGACATTGGTCAATATTATGCAGAACACATTTTTTACCATTCTATACAACCACTTGACTTCTTTTTCAAAAAGCATGGTCTCAGGATTTTTGACATTCAATTGAATGAGGTTCAGATGGGAAGTATTCGTGTATTTGTTTGCCGCGAGTCTTCAAAAAGAAATACTTCATCTTCTGTGAATAATTTAATAAAACTGGAAACGGATTTTAAACTTTCCGAACCTGAAACCTTTGTCAGATTACTGCGCGAGGTAGAAATGGAAAAGTCAAAGCTTGTTAGTGAACTTAAGAAATTTAAAAAAGTAGTTTTGTATGGCGTGCCGGCCAAAATAGTCCTGCTGATTAATTATTTTGGAATTGAAAAATATATCCGATATGCTGTTGATGATTCCCCAATTAAAGTGGGGAAATACATTCCCGGTACAAAAATATTGATTAAGTCCTCCCGGGAATGGTTGGAAGACAAGGCCCCTGCTACCATGATTGGCGCTTACAATTTTAGCGATGATATCATCGCCAAAAACAAAGCATATAACGGAAAATGGATAATCCCCTTTAAATAGTTTATATGAAAATTGACAAAAGCCTTGCCAAAGAATTTAAAGAGGACATTGCCGAAGTACTGGGAAAGAAAAACCTGTCTGCCTTTTCCGGAAAAACCATACTGATTACCGGGGGAAGCGGCTTTTTAGGTACTTTTTATAAATTATTTTTTATTTACTGCAACAACCAGGAATTGATCAGCCCTGTTTGTAAATTGATCAGTGTTGACAATTACATTAAGGGGACCACAACCATCAATGATGAAACCCAGGATGACAATCTTACTATTTTAAATCACGATTTAACAGTACCCCTGGGAGTAAAACTGGGAAACAGAAATATCGATTTCATCATCAACTGTTCCGGAAATGCCGCGCCTAAAAATTATGAAGCCTATCCACTGGAAACCATGGAAATCTCAACCATCGGGACTAAAAATTTGCTGGAACTGGCTTTTTATAAGAAAGCGAAAATCCTCAATTTTTCCAGTAGTGAAGTGCTGGGTACACCAGCCGAAGACCAGATACCCACAGATGAAAATGTAGCACCCTCCATTATCAGTATGGATAAGAGAAGTCCCTATGACGTAACTAAATTATACATTGAAACACTTTCCTGGGTCTTTAAAAATAAGTACGAAGTTGATTGTAAGGTGATCAGACCTTTTAATGTAATTGGACGCTTTTCCCAAAATGATTACAGGGTAATTCCTAATTTTCTGAATAAAATTTCCCGGAATGAGAAAATTGAAGTATTTGCGCCGGGTACACAAACCCGTACCTTTTGTTATTACACCGATTTTATTGCAGGAAGCCTTCTGGTATTGCTTAATGCAAAAGACATTCTGTACCATATCGGAAACCCCGAAAATGAAATCGGCATATTTGACCTTGCCTGCAAACTCCAGGCGGTAGCGGGTAAATCAGATTTGGTGGCTTTGGTAGAAACCCCTGTTTTGTACAAAAATGAACCAAAAAGAAGGTGCCCCTCAGTAATGAAAGCCCAAAAAGAGTTGGGTTATTTTCCTAGGGTGCAACTGGATGAAATGTTACAACGTATTTACCATTGGTCAAAAGAAAATTACCAATAAATTGAAATTCTGTGTGGTGGGCCTAAAGTGGGGAAAGCATTACCTGAAAAACCTGTTGCATTTGCAGCAGCCGGTAACATGTATCTGCAGCCGTAATAAAATGGATTTACCCGAAGAACTTGAAAAATATCTGCACGTTTCAGATTATCGGCAGATCAACTTACAAAATATAGATGTGGCTTGTATTTGTACGCCACCTGATGTTCATTTTGATATGATAAAATATTTTGTAAGCCATAAAAAAAACGTAATTGTGGAAAAACCGGCTGTTTTTGAACCGGATCAATTATCCGAAATTCAACAATTGGCCCAATTTAATAAGGTTTCTGTGCTGGTTGCCTATCAGTATTTGTGGAACCCATCTTTTCTGAACTATAGACAAGTATACTCATCCCCATGTAAGAATGTACAAATAGAGAATATATCGCTTGGTACTGTCCTTCGGCCGGAATATTCATTGTTATGGGATTATTCCTCACACGATCTGGCAATGACCTTTCATATCATTGGTAATGCCATTCCGCTGCAAATTGACTTTGTGAAAGAATCAGAAAGGGGGTACTCGTATAAATTAGTAGGGAATGGGATTACTGTTATCAATGAATTTACACTTACAGAAAATACCAAATCGCGGAGGTTAAATATGCAGGCTGATGACCAATCCTTTTATTTTAAGGATGATTATGCAACGAATGCAATGCTATTTATGTTAACAGATTTTATTTCTAACATTGAACAAAACAAATCAGCTTCTAATTTGGCACTGGCTATGTCTGTGACCCAGACCCTGCAAAATTTAACCAACTATTCACACTAATGAAGATTTTATTATACGGGGAAAATTGGGAAGGCACGCATGTAGATTCTATCGGAAAAGTCCTGAAAGATTTACAAGTAGATTATAAAATATTTGATTTCTACAAATATTTTCTTAATGCAGCAGAGGCAAAAAATAAGTTTGAAAATTACTTTGACCGTATTTATAATAGGGTAGTATACACCCATATTGAAAGAAGGATTAATGCAGGATTATTAGCATGTGTGAATACGTACAAGCCTTCTACTTTAATCATTTCCAAAGGAATTAATATTTATCCGGAAACCATTGCAGCCATCAGTGAAAAATCAATCCTGGTCATCAATTGGAACCCTGATGATTATTTCAACCAAAGTAATTCCAGTAAGCATTTGCTCGCTTCCCTGCCCCTATATGACATAGTCATTTCTTCCCGTACTAAGCGATACGAACATTATAGGGACAATGGTGTTAAGAGAATTGAATTCATCGATTGGTATTATATTCCCTGGCTGCATTATAAAGTAAGTAAGGAGGAGGAAGTAGAAAATAAAATTTTGTATGCCGGTGCCTATAGTCCCAAAAGAGATTGGTTCTTATCGGAGATTGCTACCGAATTTCCACTGGAAGTTTATGGAGCCGGTTGGGCAAAATCCAAATGGTTACGGAAAAGACAAAATACAAAACTAACCAGGCAAATACTGGGTCAAAGTTCCTTTCCGGTTTATTTCAGGAAGGCCAGGGTAAACATCAACATATTAAATGACCTGAATTATGACCAAACCAATTTAAAATTATTCGAAATCACTGCCTGTGCCGGTTTTTTACTATCCAGTTATTCTGAAGAAGCTGAAAAGATAGTCAATGCGGATAGCGATGCTTTCTATTTTCCAATTTGGGAGGCAGGTGCGTTAAATAAAAGAATAAAGGAAATTTTTTCAATGGATAATAGAGATTTTGAAACCATTCGTAACAATGGTCACCAAAAAATAATTAATGGGAAGCATGCTATTAATGACAGGGTGAATAGTTTGCTGGCTTTGTGCAGGTAACAGCAGGACACTAAAATAAGTAACCTAAATTTTACTAAATTAATGAAATCTATTTTAATAACCGGAGCTGCCGGTATGATTGGATCCAGAATGGCGGAATGGATTTTGGACAATCACAGGGATTATAAAGTAATAGGCATTGATAATTTGAGTGGCGGGTATACTGAAAACCTGCCAGTCGGGTTGGAATTTCATAATCTTGATCTTGCTTCGGATGCTATTGAAAGCATTTTTGCCAATAACCAGATTGAATATGTACTCCACTTTGCGGCATATGCTGCAGAAGGGCTAAGTCCATTTATCAGGAAGTACAATTATATCAATAACCTGGTGGCCACAGCGGGTATTGTCAATCTTTGTATACAATATAATGTCAAACGATTGGTGTTCACTTCCAGTATGGCCGTTTATGGCAATGGTAAACCACCTTTTGATGAGAAAGATTTGCCGGCCCCGGTGGATCCCTATGGTGTGGCCAAGCTGGCCTGTGAAACCGATATACAAATTGCCGGGGAGCAGCACGGATTGGATTGGTGTATCATCAGGCCCCATAACGTTTATGGAAGAAACCAGAATATCTGGGATAAATACAGAAATGTACTGGGTATATGGATGTACCAGCACCTGAACGGTGAGCCATTGACTATTTTCGGAAATGGAGAACAAAAAAGGGCTTTTACCTATGTAGACGACTGTATGGAGCCTCTTTGGAATGCGGTAGCTGGTGAGAAGGCATCCCGACAAATAATTAATCTTGGCGGAAGCAAAGAATCCACTTTACTGGAAGCAGCCAATATCTTAAAAGAGATTATGGGCAATGCCACTTTTGTGTTTTTAGAACAAAGGCACGAAGTGAAAAATGCATTCTCTACCCATGAGAAATCTGTTGAAATACTTGATTTCGTCGACAAAACAGATTTGCAGGAGGGGTTATCAGCTATGTGGGAATGGGCGAAAATACAGCCCCGGCGGGAAAGAAAAGAGTGGGATAAATATGAATTGGAAAAAGGAATCTATACATTCTGGAAAAAATAGGCTCTATGCGTATTTGTCTCATCATCACCAATTATAACGGCATAAAGTTTCTGGCGACTTATCTGGAAAGAATTTCGGCTGTTTGTCAGGCAAATGAAGTAACCTTAGTAATTGCAGATGATAATTCTAAAGACGAATCCATAAATTACTTAACTCAAGGTAATTATCATTTTGTCATTAATAATAACAAAGTCCACGGATTTGCTGCCAATGCCAATAATGGGATAAAATATGCCAGAAAAGAATTTGGGGAATTTGACCATTATATCATATCCAATAACGATGTGGTTGTGGGTTTGGGTTTATTCAAAGCACTCAGAAAAGCCATCAACCACATCAAATCACAAAGTGCAAAAGTAGGACTTATCGCTTTTGAAGAAGTGTGGGTGGAAAGAGAACAATATTTCAGGGACTTTGATTACGAAACCTACAACCCCTCAGTAACGATAAAGGTGAATGATATTCCGGGCTTCTTTTTTATCATCACTGCTGAGTTGATTGCCGCTATCGGCTACATGGATGAAGAGTACTTCATTTATGGCGAGGACAATGATTATTATGAAAGGACCAAAAAAGCAGGATTTTCTATGTATAATACTTTGCTTCCTGTAATGCACTATTCTGAAAGTTCCTCCACCGATAGTAAACTGGCTTCCTGGCGCACCTACCGGAATGCATTCCTGTTCGCCCAAAAAAACCTTAGTTTTTGGCAGACGCTCAAAATGTTGGGTTCATTTATCAACCAGATTTATAACCCTTTCTTCAAAAATTCACACCCCAGTCATGAGCGGGTGAGAAGACATGGATTTTTGTACAATAATTATTTATTGGTAAAGAGTATTCTCTGGAACATTAGGTATTGGGTTCAAAAAAAAACAACAAAACGATAAAAAGCATGTCAGGAGATATTGTTGCAGATATGTATTCCGCTAAAGAAGGAGAATATTTTTCTTTGGAAAGGGAATTGTTTATCAATGCCATTACCGGGACAAACCTTACCCTGTTGGATGTAGGCTGTGGTACCGGAGCCCTGGGAAAATGGTTTAGAACGAATAGGTCATTTTCAGTGTATGGGATTGAGATTAATGATAAAGCTTTTAAAGAAGCAGAAAAAAACCTTGACGGGGTAATCAAAGGAAATATTGAAATGATGGAATTGCCTTATGCAGATGAATCCTTTGATGCCATAGTGATGGGAGATGTACTCGAACACCTGATTGAACCTGTAGCAGCAGTAAAGAAATTACTGCAAAAGCTCAAAAAAGGAGGGCAAATGTATATTTCTGTTCCCAATATCCGCCACTGGAAAGAAGTGCTAAATCTTGTTTTCAGAGACAAGTGGGAATACACTCCCTGGGGTATATTGGATTATACGCACCTTAGGTTTTTTACCAAACGATCCATCGTTGCCCTTCTGGAAAAAAATGACATTCAGGTAGCACATGCATCCTGGGTGATACAAAACCCATCCAAAAGTCACATTATTAATAAACTGACAGTTGGTTTACTGGAAGGATTATTGGCTTCCCATACATTTTTGGTCGTAAAAAAATAAAACGGACTCAATTGCTATTAATTGATGCGGTATACATACATGAAAGTGGGGGCAAGACTTTATTAAATTATTTCATGAAAGAATTGGTAAAACGCTACCAATCCTTTGTAATACTATTCGATGAACGAATTGACAGTGAAATGTATCAGGATTTTTTACCTGCACAATATATTATTTGTAAGCCTTCTGAGAAGAGCCGGCTAAAAATATATAGAGAAATTTCGAATCGAATCAAAACGATTTTTTGTTTTGCGAATGTGCCTCCGCCTGTGAATGTCAATGGAGCTGAAGTGTTTATACTATTTCATAACGTATTAATTGTTTCAGGCTTTTCTGAAAAAAATAATTATTCGATTTATTCAAAATTCCTTTTTTATTTAAAAAGAATTTACATACTATTTAAAAAAAGAAGAGAATATAAATGGGTTGTACAAACTGAGTTAATGAAGCTAAGGATAACTAATTCATTAAGGTTAAAAAGTGAATCCGTTTTTGTTTTACCTTTTTACGAAGAAAAAATAATACAGCAAAAGAAATCTGCCAATAACCCTCCGATTTTTATCTATATAGCAGACGGTGTTCCACAAAAAAATCACGAAATATTATTGGACGCATGGGGGATAGTTTATAATAAATATCAATTAAAACCAACCCTTTATCTTACTGTGCCAAATAAATACGTGGAAATTCATAAAAGAATGAATAAATTAGTACAACAAGGGCTCGATATAAGAAACAAAAGCTTTTTGGGTAAAAAGGAATTAAACAATTTATATAGATTGGGTGATTACCTTATTTTTCCCTCATTGGCTGAAAGTTTTGGATTGCCATTAATTGAAGCGGTTCAGGAAGGATGCGGTGTTTTGGCTAGTGATTTACCCTTTGTATTTGAGGTACTTAATTCTTCAATTATTTTTAATCCATACAGTAGTAATGATGTTGCAAAAGGAGTTCATACAGCATGTTCTAATGTAAATAGTATTACCCCTGAAATTAAGATTAAAAACAATATTCGCTTACTCATTAATACGTTAACTAACTAACAGGTGAAGAAATTAAAAGTAGTAACCATCATAGGTACCAGGCCGGAAATTATCCGTCTTGCCGAATGCATCAAAAAATGTGACATGTTTTTTGAGCATATCCTCATACATACTGGCCAGAATTATGATTATAACCTCAATGAAATATTTTTTAAAGAGTTAGAACTAAGAAAGCCTGATTATTTTTTAAATGTTGCAGGAAAACATTTGGGTGAAACAATAGGAAATGTTATTTCCAAATCCTACGAAGTTTTTCTGGAAGAAAAACCGGATGCTTTACTCGTTTTAGGGGATACAAATAGTGTTTTGTGTACCATTTCTGCCAAAAGACTTAAAATACCCATATTTCATATGGAAGCGGGGAATCGCTGCTTTGACCAAAACGTTCCTGAAGAAATAAACCGCCGGATTTCTGATCATATTAGTGACATTAACCTAACCTATACAGAACATAGCAGAAGATATTTATTAAGTGAAGGATTCCGTAAGGACCATGTTTTTGTGACCGGATCACCCCTTAAAGAGATGCTTTCTAAATATGCTGATAAAATTGACAATAGTAAGATTCTTGCAAAATTAAATCTTGCTAATAATCAGTATATAGTAGTTAGTGCACATAGGGAAGAAAATATTGACCTTAAGGATAATTTCGAAATTTTAGTTGAGTCCTTAAATAAGGTTGCCGAAAAATACCAGTTACCAATAATATTCTCCACACATCCAAGAACACAAAAAAAGATAAACGAAAAGAAAATCACTTTTCATCCCCTTATAAAAAACATTGAACCACTTGGTTTTTTTGACTATGTAAAACTGCAAAAAAACTCATTTATAGTATTGTCAGATAGCGGTACAATAAGTGAGGAAGCTGCCATGATTCGATTTGATGCAGTAAGTATCAGAACCAGTACGGAAAGACCCGAAGCAGTAGATGCCGGAACAATTGTTTTAGGCGGGATTCATTCTGAAGAAATGTTGCAGGCTATTGAAATTGTAAAAGCTACTCCGGTTACAGATGTCATTCAATTAGCCACTGAGTATACAATTGTAAATACTTCAGACAGGGTGATAAGGATAATTCAAAGTTATACTTCCATTATAAATAAAGTTATATGGGACAAGTGAAAAAAAAGATTCTGATTCTGGGTTCAAAGGGAATGGCGGGGCATGTTATATACCATTACCTTAAAACTTTGAATCAGTACCAAATTTCAGATGTCTCAAGGAATAATGCTCATTTTATATCTACCTATACAATTGTTGATATAACTGAATTCAATTCATTAACGCATGTCTTAGAAACAGAGAAACCGGATTTTGTAATTAATTGTATTGGTGTTCTCATTAAAGAGGCTGAGACATTCCCAGACAGGGCAATTCTAATTAATAGCTATTTACCCCATTATCTGGCAAGAAAAGGGAAAGAATTGGGATTCAGGTTAATCCATATAGGGACTGACTGTGTTTTTAGTGGAAAGAAGGGAAACTATGTAGAGTCTGATATACAGGACGGAACTGGTTCCTATGCACAGTCTAAAAGTTTAGGTGAAGTGTATTATGGGAATAATTTAACTATTCGTACTTCACTAATTGGCCCGGAACTAAAAGTTAATGGTGTTGGTTTATTTCATTGGTTTATGCACCAATCTGGTCATATCAATGGTTATAAAAATGCGATATGGACAGGTGTTACTACCATTGAATTAGCACACGCAATTCATGTCGTGATTCAGGACGAAGTAACAGGTCTTATTCATTTAGTTAATAATGAAGTTATTAGTAAATACGATTTAGTAGTGTTGTTCAAAGATGTATTTGATTGCGATCACATTAGTGTTGATCCATTTGATACTTATGTTGTAAATAAATCACTTATCAATACCAAAGGAGCCATTATTCATTCCTCTTACAAAACAATGATTATAGAAATGAGGGAATGGATGCTTCAAAATAAAAGCTTATATCCGAATTACCAGTAAATGAGATTACTAATTGTTGCTCAATATTTCTGGCCGGAAAATTTTCGGATAAATGATATTGCCCAGGGGCTCCAAAAAAAAGGTCATGAGGTTAGTGTTTTAACAGGTAAACCCAATTATCCGCTTGGTTCTTTTTATGAAGGCTATTCAATGTTTGCCAAAAGAATCGAAAAATGGAATGGAATCACTATTTACCGTGTACCCTTAATTCCCAGGGGCAATGGAAAGGGGAAAATGCTTTTTTTAAATTACATATCCTTTATATTTTTTGGGTGTATTCGGGCATTTTTCCTGCCGGGTTCCTATGACGCTATTCTTATTTATCAGCAATCGCCTATAACTGTTGCATTTCCTGCAATGATTTGTAAACTGAAATCAGGAGCCAAAAGCTTTCTTTATGTACAGGATTTATGGCCAGAATCTATTGAAGCCACTACGGGAATCAAGAGTCAGCTTGTTAAAAAAATACTATACAGACTTTGTAATTGGATTTATTCTCAGGCAGATATATTACTAATACAGTCCAAAGCTTTCCGTACATATTTGATTAGTAGAAAAGTTGTTCCTGAAAAAATCATCTATTTGCCAAATTCAACTGAAGCACTCTACAATATTTTTGAACGAAATACAAATTTAGATAAATATTTTTCCAGTAAGCTTACGTTGGTTTTTGCTGGTAATATTGGGGAAGCGCAAAGCTTTGACACGCTAATTGCAGCTGCTAAGCTTGTTAAAGCAACTGACCCTGATATCTCATGGCTTATTCTTGGAGACGGTAGGCGAAGGGAAGAGTTGATAAAGCTGGTAAGAGCGGAAAAAATCGATGATGTGTTTAATTTTGCGGGTTTTTTTGAATCTTCTATGATGCCTGAATTTTTTGCTTCAGCGGATGCATTGATAATTTCGTTAAAAAAAGATTTCATCTTTTCCTTAACAGTTCCCACAAAACTCCAGTCATACATGGCTTGTGGTAAGCCAATAATAGGCTCTCTGGATGGTGAGGGTGGTCTTATTATACTGGGTGCGGACTGTGGATTTGTATCTGCTGCAGAGGATGCAGAGGGCCTTGCTAAAAATATTCTACTTTTTAAACGTACCTCAATTACAGAGAGAAGACGAATGGGTTTAAATGGGTTTAATTATTTCCAGAAAGAGTTTGAATATACTAAACTTCTTGATAGAATTGAAAATATATTAAGTAACTAAACTTTTATCATTTTAAAATACTGTTATGTTTAAAAATAGTAGCATCATTCCCAAATGGGTAGTTTATTTATTTGATCTTCTTATTTGTTATTTCACATTTATATTCTCCTATTATTTAAAAAATGGATTTTCGCTCAATGGGTTCGATTTGCATACAAATAGTGGAGCAATTTTGCTTTGGTTAAGCGTATTGGGGATCAGCTTCATCGCCTTTAGAACCTATTCAGGAATAGTCCGATACACCGGATTACAGGATTTACTTAAGATACTATATGCAGTACTAACTGCTATTGCGGTACTGTTTATCATTAGCCTTTTCGGAACTTTCTTTAAAGCCGGAGTATATTTTTCAGTAATTGGTCTCGTTGTGAGTTTTTTTACCACTACCTTATTGCTAATTTTTTATAGGGTTCTCGTAAAACTATTATTTTCTTATTTGAGTAGGCGAAAGTCGGATAAGCGTAATGTGCTTATTTATGGAAGTGGTATAGATGGACTCGCTATTAAGCGGATGATTGAAAACAATAAAGATGCCAGAAAAAGTACAATTGTTGCTTTTATGGATGATGATTTTCAAAAGGCAGGACAAACCATAGAAGGCATAAAAATATTCCATATAAGGGATTTTCAGGAAGTTGTGCTCTCACAGGAAGTTGATGAAGTAGTTTTGGCCAATGCTTCTATATCAATTGAAAAAAAGAATAAGATTACAGACTTCTGCTCGACAAATGGTATAAAGGTTTTATATATGAAACCGTTAGACAAGTGGATGGAAGGACAGCTTGAAAGTCCAGAAATTCGAACCATTGATATTGAAAGTCTTTTTAAAAAGGAAACGTTACATGAGTTTCCAACTATCGTTAAAGAGCAGATGAGTGGTAGTAATATTTTAATAACCGGAGCCGCTGGCTCAATTGGAAGTGAAATTGTACGATTGCTTCTTACCTGTAACCCGGCTAAAATTATTCTGGCTGATAATGCTGAATCAGGACTATATCTTTTACACGAAGAGCTTAAGGGCGTTGCGGGTAAAACTGAACTAATACTTCATTTTGGCGACATTTGTCAGCAAGATCAATTTCGAAAATTACTTAATGAACATACACCTGAGGTCATATTTCATGCTGCTGCTTATAAACAGGTTCCATTGTTGGAAAAATCAATCCCTACCGCAATAAAAAATAATATTGAGGGTACTAAAGTGCTGGCGGATCTGGCGTATGAAAATAAAGTTAAGAAATTCATATTTCTATCTAATGAACGAGCTGTTCATCCTGATAATGTACTTCATCTCACTAAACGTATCAGTGAAGTGTATTTATCCTGGCTTTCAGAGCAACCTGGTTGTAAAACTGATTTTATAACCATTCGTTTTGGTAACGTTTTGGCAACCAGTGGGTCAGTTTCTACTATATTCAAAAGTCAAATTCAATCCGGGGGACCTGTAACGATTACGCACCCGGATATTTCAAGATCTTTTATAACCATCAGTGACTGTAGCCGGCTAATTCTTGAAATTGCATTCAAAAATAATGCGAGTGGAATCTATATGATTAAGATGGAAAAAGCCATTTCCATTGTTTCACTGGCTGAAAAGATGATCTCCCTCCAGGGCTTGACATCAGGTAAAGATATTAATTTACAAATGGTTGGGTTGCGCCCGGGGGAAAGGCTATATGATGAATTGTGGAAAGAGGAAAAAACGAGTGAGTTGGTAGAAAATAAACGAATCAGAAGAGTTATTTCCCCTTATTCCTATGGTAATTTCTCCCTTAATTCCTTAAATATGCTACTTAACCTGGCAGAGAGTGATACCAATAATGAAATATTACTGGCAAAAATGAAGGATTTGATTCCTGAATTTACTATAGTCAACCAGTAAAAACAGTTTAGTGATTTGTTAGCCTGTTAGTCATTTGATTACAGTTTATTAAAAAAAAATAATATTTATTTTGAAACATTACCCAAAAATACTGTAGTTTTACTACTCGTTATTGTATCATTCTGATAGTATTTATTGTAACTCAGATTGGCGAAGCCATTTAATTTCCTTTATTTATAAGTATCTTTTGATCTTAGACAAACTTTTTTCAGGTAAAATCCGGGTAAGGTTATTGACTAAGCTATTACTCAATCCAACCAGTAAAGTATATTTACGCGGATTGGAGCGTGATTTGGGTGTAAGCAGTAATACTGTCCGTCTGGAACTGAATAAATTGACAGAAATGAAACTGATTGAAGTAAAGGGAAATGATGACCATGCTAAAGTCAAGCACTATTCCATAAATACCCAGCACCCCCTATTTTCATCTCTTCGGGGCATTATCCTTAATTATGTAGGTTTAGACCAGATTGCTGAGCAAATCATTCAAAAATTGGGTAATGTAGACAAAGTTTACCTAACCGGCGATCTGGCACATGGTAAAAACTCTACTTTCGTGGATCTGGTTATAGTAGGCGATATTGACAAACCCTATCTGTATAAATTAATTGAAAAAGTAGAACCCCTGATTGAAAAGAAAATTCGTGTTGGGCTTTTTTCGGCTAATGAATTCAATGAAGAACATTTGAAGGATTTGGGCGTGATGATTAATTTGACGGAGTTTTAGAAATGAAAGCTATTAGCTTCGGGGTAGGATTTATTACTTCGTAGCTGGAAATCTGATAACATGAGGAGAATACTTCTTGGTTTTTCTGCTTCGGATTACTAAACTAATTAGCCGATAGCTAAAAGTAAAAACGATATAAATGACTTTTTAAAACTTGTACTGGCAAGAAAAGGCAATATTTTAATTTTCTGTTTACAATATTCGCTGAGTTCAACAGGTAGGTGCATTTTTATTTAGTTTGTTTAGGCCTATGACCAAACTTCCAATAGCCAATCATGAATAAATTATTTACACTTCTTTTTCTTTTTATTGCTTTATTGTGCAATACGCAAACCATCCATGGTCAAGACTTGCTAAAAGGTAAGGATTTGAGCCAGGTCCGGGTGGATCAGCTTACTGATGCAGATTTAGCTAAGTTTAAAGCCCAACTTAGTAGTTCCGGTTTAACAATTGAGCAAGCTGAACAGATGGCTTTGGCAAAGGGTATGCCACCGGCAGAGTTTGCTAAACTAAAACTGCGTCTTTCTGAAAATAAGGCGAATTCCGAAATTGGAAAATTAAATGCTTCCAAAGAACCTATTGCTTCTGGTAAGCGTAATAATAGTTCCGATACATTAGATATTTACAGTAAAACGGAGAGAACCAAACCTTTAATCAATCCCCTTATTTTTGGTTCTGAATTGTATACAGGTATTGCCCCCAGTTTTGAACCAAACCTGAACCTGGCAACCCCCCTTAACTATATTCTGGGTCCGAGCGACCAGATACTGGTTTCTGTGTATGGAGTACAGCAATATGAAGGCGAACTGACAGTTTCCTCAGAAGGAGCCATTTCCATCCCAAACGTTGGACAGATAAAACTGGCCGGTATGACGATTGAAGCAGCCACGCAAAAGCTGAAAACGGTTATGGGGAATAGTGTTTATACATATCTGAAGTCGGGTGAATCCAAGTTGTCTGTTACTTTAAGTAAGATACGGAGTATCAAGGTTACCGTCATTGGTAGTAATCGGCCCGGAAATTTTACAGTGTCTTCATTGGCAACTGTTTTCAATGTACTATATGTGGCCGGAGGGCCCTCCCCGTTTGGTAGTTTCCGGGAAATTGAATTATTTCGAAATAATAAACTGGAACGTAAAATTGATTTATACCGGTTACTGTTTCAGGGTGATCAATCTGATAATGTTGGGTTGAAAGATAACGATGTAATACGTATTCCTGCATATAAAACACGTGTAGAACTTCAGGGGCAGGTAAAAAGACCCGGTATATTTGAAGTATTGTCAGGAGAAAGTTTTTCTAAAGTTCTGGCATATGCCTCGGGTTTCACGGATACTGCTTATCAGGCATCTACAAAAGTTTTTCAGCGAAGCGATACAGAAAGGAAAATATTTGACCTATCATTATCTGCTTATAATACATACCAACCACAATCCGGTGATGTTTTTGTAATTTCTAAAATATTAAACCGTTTCCAGAACCGGATTCAAATCAGTGGTGCGATATACCGACCTGATGCTTATGAATTGACTCCGGGACTAAAAGTAGCCGACCTAATTCGCAGGGCCGATGGGTTAAAAAAAGATGCTTTTACAGATAGGGGTCAAATCATACGACTACAGGAAGACACGAGGAGGTCAATACTGTCTTTTGATATTAAAAAAGCTTTGGCAGGTGATGAAACAAATAATATGCTTTTACAAAGAGAAGACGAGGTGTTGATAAGCTCTGTTTTAGACCTTCGGGACTCCTTTAGAATAACCATCCAGGGGGAAATTCGGTTACCCGGTAAATACGATTATATAGAAAATTTGACTTTGAAGGATATTATCCTGCAAGCAGGTGGCTTTACTGATGCGGCATACAAGAACATTGAGATTGCACGTTTGATAAAAAGAGACAGTATATCATCTGCGGATTCCCGGGCCAGTATTATTATCAATACACAACTTAATGGGGATCTGTCTACATCTGATATTAATATTCCTTTACAGCCATTTGATGTAGTGACCATACGTAGGCTGGCAGGCTATGTTTTGCCCCAATCAGTTTCGATATTAGGACAAGTTCAATATCCAGGACCTTATGTATTAAGCAACCGTAACGAAAGGGTAAGCGACCTGATAAAAAGGGCTGGAGGATATACACCTGGTGCTTATCCGGAAGGGGCCTATTTAAAACGCTATAAATCAGCGGATGAAAAATTAAGGGCAAAAGAGGTTGCAATCAAATTGGAAAAAAGGCTTAAAGACTCTTCTGGTACTATTACTGATGAAATTTTACGTGATTATGACAAGGTTCCATTGAATTTGGTTTACATAAGTTCTAATCCTGGTTCTATTGAAGACATGGTTTTAAAAGCAAATGATGAATTGTACATACCTAATTTTGATGCACAAGTGAAAATAAGCGGTGAAGTATTATTGGCCACCCAGATACCCTACCAGAAAAAAAATAACTTAAAAGATTATATAAATGAGGCAGGCGGATTCAACGCAAATGCGTGGAAAAAGAAAGCTTATGTTGTATATGCTAATGGGAAAGCGGCTACTACCTCACATTTTTTATTTTTAAAATTTTATCCTAAAATACAACCAGGAAGTGAAATAATTGTACCTAGGAAAACTGAGAAAAGAGAGGTAAGTACGGGTGAGATTATTGGAATATCCAGTGCGTTGGCAAGTTTGGCAGGTGTTGTGATTGCTATTTTAAGATTATAATGTAATGCCCAAATAAAAAATATGAACGGAAAAAACGAAACTGAGATTTCAATTCATGATCTTTTCCAAATTTCCAGAGAAGTTATTTTTAACCTCCTCCGCAATTGGAAATTATTAGGCATAGCAGGAGTTGTTGGTATTGTACTTGGACTATTTTACTACAGCAGAAGTGAAACAATCTATTCTGCTACATTAAGTTTTGCTCTTGAAGATGACCAGTCTAGGGGGGGGCTTTCAGGTGCTATGGGTTTAGCTAGTCAGTTCGGTATTGATTTAGGTGGTTCCGCTGGTGGAATTTTTAGTAGTGCTAATTTGATTGAACTATTTAAGTCCAGATCAATGACTGAAAGAGCATTGCTAAAAAAAGTAGAGTATAATGGAAGCCAGAAAACATTGGCTGATATATACCTGGAATTTAAAGGGATCAAAGAAGCATGGAAAAAAAATAATGTAAATCTTGATTTTAGTGTTGATAGTCTGGATAATAATACAACTTCATCTATTGCAAAAGACAGTGTTCTCGGATTAATCTACAAGGATATTGTCAAAAATTTTTTATCTGTTTCTCAAAAGGATAAAAAGGTGAGTATTATCACAGTGAATGTAAGGTCGACAAATGAAAAATTTGCAAAATTATTTACAGATAATCTTGCTAGAGAAGTTTCTCAATATTATGTGGATACCAAAACAAAGAGAACCAAAGAGAATATTTCCATTTTACAACGACAAACAGATTCGATTAGGGCTGAATTAAACCAATCAATCATTGGAGTAGCAGCTGAATCGGAAAACACATTTAATATGAATCCCGCACTGTTTGTTAAAAAATCAGGTACGCAAAAAAAGCAGTTTGATGTTCAGGCGAATACATTAATTCTTACGGAGTTAGTGAAAAATCTGGAGCTCACAAAAGTAACGCTCCGAAAGGAAACGCCATTAATACAGGTAATTGATAAGCCTAAATAGCGCCTTCTATGCGATCTCGACCCGTGCGCATCCTCCGCCTCGTCTGTGATTTGAGCACGTTAGGGTGTTGTTTTCGGACGCCTTTGGGCGTCATCGGGCTATACCGGTCGACGCGCACTCTGAGACGATGATCTGCTTGCGGATCGTGTGTTGTCATCAACTCCGCAACAAAGCTGGTCAGAATGTGCAGGGCCTGCACGGACACGGACCCGGACGAGCTGATGCCGCCGCGGATGTACGTCATCACCGTGTTGCAGCAAGTCGGCGACCAGCTCGCGCGCGACAACTTCTGGAACTTCGGCCTCTTCTCGCACCTCCACCAGCGCTTCAAGCCGGTGCCCGCCGGCACGACGCTCGCCAAAGTGCTCGCCTCACAGCACAGCGAGCGCTGGGCGAGCATGATGCCTCGCCTGCTGGCGGTGCTGCAGCCGCTGTGCGCCCGCTCTGTGCACCTCGCCTACATCCAGGTGCGCCTGGCCTATGCAGTCGTCATGCTGGCAACTGATGAGCTGGAGAGCTGCAGGTCAGTGTGCACCTGAACACGGCTGGCCATGCTCATCTGTGAACCTGTGTGTGCTGCGGGTCAGCGTGCACTGAACACAGCTGGCCATGGTTGTCTGATAAGCTCCGTGTCCGCTGCAGGTCAGCGTGCACCTGAACACTGCGCTGCGCACTGACTCGCGCACCCTCGCGGTGCCCATCAACCAGGGCGACCGGTCGGACCTGTGGCGCGCGTACACCACGTTCCTGTGCGCCTGTGCGCCGTACCCTGACAGCGGCAAGCGCATTCCCGGCGTCTTGACAGCAGAAGAGTTGCGGAACCACCTCGTGGCGATCACAAAGGGCGGCGTCGAGGCGCACATGCTCGCCGCGCACGCGGCACTTGGCAACGCGCATGTCGCGCACCTGCCCGCCATCTTTGCGGTGCGTCTCATTGTGTGTGTTACAAGAGGACACATGGCATGATCACCAGTATTCAGACTGGCAAATTCACTCACGACTCTCCACCACATACTCCACTGACTCGACCGATCTCGAGGTGTGGTCCTCTGATGTGTTGTTGCCGCAAACACAAGGTGTCTGCCGGCTATCTTTGCGGTGGTTTGTGTGCGCGTTCAATTTGCAAGATGTGGCGCAATCGCCTGGAAGCCATCACAAAAGGCGCCAACAGCTTTTTTGCACTTGATGACGCCTTTGCGACCTGGTATTGCGTCATGCAATTGTGGCTTGCACAGCAGCCACCACCGGTGCCGTGCGATTGTGAATTGTACAGCAGGAGTTTGGCGTCTCCTCTGTGCTTGGGCTGGCAAGTTCAAGTTGAGCGTTCTCCTCTGTGCTGCGGCTGGCAAATTCAAGCTTGCGCTGAAGGCCAGGCTTCGACAGTCAGCAATGTGCCGCTTCCATGCAGGCGCTGCTGCCACCGTACCAGGAAAGCATCGAGGAGGCAGCGCGGCGGCCCGGCAAGGTTGCGCGCTCTGAGAACTTGCGCCTGGCAGTGGGCCACATCGCGCGCCTGTCGGCCATCGCGCTGCCGCCGGGGGCGATCGCATCGGAGGCAGCGTTGGGCGCGCACTACGCAACGTTCTTGGACGCCACGCTGCGCCATGTGACGAAGGGCCCGTCCACAATGTACTGGGAAGCTCAGGTGTGCCAGACATGCGTGTGTAGCACCTGTAGGCTTGTTGGTCTCTGTCTACTGGGAAGCTCAGGTGTGCCAGACTTGCGTGTGTTACAAGAGGACACATGGCATGATCACCAGCATTCAGACTGGCAAATTTACTTGAGAATATCCACCACATGCAGTGGAGTCACTGATAGCTCAGGTGTGCCAGACATGCGTGTAGCACCTGCAGGCGTGTTGGCCTCCGTCTGCTGTGCTTGCATTGTGAACACTCAGGACACATGGCATTCAGACAGGCACACTTACCCACGGCACGTTTTGGTGCGCAGGAGCTCTCGTACTGCGTGGCCGCCGTCACCGCGGAGCTGGCACCGCAGCGCGGCAGCGAGCAGTCGGGCGTCCGGCACGAGATGCGGCCCGCGCTCTGGGCCGCCGTGCAGAAGTGGCTCTGCCTCGACGACACCTTCCGGACCCTTCCGGACGAAGTGGCCGCGGGCGCGCGCGAGCGGCAGCGCTTCGTGGAGCGCATTCGCGACGCTGACTCGCGGTCGAATGTGGCCAAGGACATCAAGCTCTGCGTCGACTGCCTCCGCATCTGCTCCCTCTCGGTGCGCCTTGTTTGCAAAGACTGCATGTGATCACTGGGCCACACTCTCGGTGCCCGTTTTTACAAAGACTGCATGTGAATTGCATTGTGATCACCGAGCAACATGAAGCACAGCTTTCAGCGCAATAGGCACACTCTTGGTGCGATCGTAGTACAAGGCTGAATGTGATCACAGGGCCATCAAGTCACACTGGGGGCGCTCGCTCGCCGCATTGCTTTGCGGCCTGCGGCCGCTCGCAATTCCGCTCGCTTGCCGTGTGCGGTAGCAGATCGGTGACACAGACTGGATGTGATCACAGAGCAATCGTGCGTCAATCCTTGAAAATTGATCGTGCGTCGCGCTGGTCCCGGCCACCAAGGATGGTAGCCCAAGTTCCATGGTCGGAACGCTCTGCGTTGACGACGCCGTCGTCCGCACGCTCGCTCGGGCTGATCTGAGGAGCACGACAGCGTGCAGGCGATGGCTGCCCTGCTTTGCGCACCGGCATGGCCCGGCCTCGAGCACAGCACTGTCCTCGCCTGGGCCGACGCCTTCTTCGCGTCCACCGCACCGGAATCTTCCGCGATCGGGCCGACGCCGAGCCTCAGCTCCCTCGCGCAGCGCGCCCTCCGCCACCACCTCGTGCACAACCCCGCCCTGCTCCCGCACTGCCTCGACCGCTGCTACCTCCCCGACGCCACCCTCTCGGCCACCTTTTTCTCCGTGTTCGCCGAAGTCGCGACGGTGCAGCAGCGCGCGCCGGGGCCGCCGCACCAGCTGCTCGCGCTCGTGCTGTGCAAGCTCGCCGACGCGGCGCCGGCGGTGCGGCGCGCCGCGCTCGATGTGCTCACTGTCACCGTGGAGGTCACGTGGGGGCAGAACAACGGCGTGCACACGGACAAGGCCCGCGCGGTGCGCCATGGCATCCCTCAGCTTTCTTACTGTCTGATATGCTCTCACCTTGAAAGTGTGGTTTGTGCCGATGGATGCAATTTCACAATCGCTGTGCAAGCTCGCCGACGCGGCGCCGGCGGTGCGGCGCGCCGCGCTCGACGTGCTCGCTGTCACCGTGGAGGTCACGTGGGGGCAGAACACCGGCGTGCACATGGATAAAGCTCGCGCGGTGCGCTGCAGCATTCCTCCCTCTATTCTCAGCTGCATCTCAAGACTGTAGCTTTTGAAGATGGATGCAATCTCACAATGTGCATTCCCTCTTGTATGTGCAGCGCTTGTCGCGGAGAATAACGTCGCTGTTCATGTGTGGTGTGATGGTGGGACACAGCACAGTGCATGTCACAGAGCATCACGTTTCTATTGAGGTGTGTGGTGTGATCGTGGGACACAGATTGTACACGGGTTGCACAATCTAGCGAGGATGACGAACTAGCTATGAGAAGGCAGCCTTGCGCTGCAGTGCCTCCTTTCTACACGAGATTTCCGACTCGCTCTGCCCCAGGGCAGCCCTGCATTTTGCACTTGCATGGCCTGCTTTTCCATGCATTTTGCCTGTGTTCAAAACCTGCTTGACTCTATGCAAGACACCATCTTCTCATCATCCTGCAATGAATGCTTTGTCAGTCGTCGGTGTGCTGCAGGCAAAGCCAGCTGTGCCGCGAGCGATCGTCATCGGGCAGCTGGCAGCAAGCTATCAGCTGTTCCAGGCGCAGCTGAGCGAGAGGCTGGCGAGTCAGCATCCAGAGGTGAGTGAGGCGCTTTGTGTTGAGCTGCTGCAGCGCCTCAGCGTGTGCGGCGACCCGGCTGCCCAGCGCACGGTGTGCCCTGCCTCTTCCTGCTGCGGGATGCCAAATTGGACAAATTGGCGAGTGGTTGTGCGGGACCCAGCTGCTCAGTGCATGGTGTTCCCTGCCTGCTCCTGCTGTGCCCGAGCTGTTCCTGCTGTGCAATGACAAACCGCCCAGCGCGCGGTGTGGCCCGGCTGCCATACTGACCTGCACGGTGCATGGTGTGCCCTGGCTGCCAAACCGCCCTGCACAGTGCATGGTGTACCCTGCCTGCAAAATTGCCTAGCGCACAGTGTTTCCTGGCTGCTCCTGCTGCGTGACGACAAAATGGTGGCATTGGCAAGACAAGCAGCTGAAACTTTCACCCACAATTGTCTAATGGCATTGCCGTCCTTGATTGCACAAAAGGGCACTGTGCACAATGTGCCCTGGCCGCCAATTTGCCCAGCGCACAGTGTTGGCTGGCTGCTCCTGCTGTGTGATGACAAAATGTTGGCATTGGCAAGACGAGCGGCCGATTGCCTCACCCAAGACGATCGTGCAATGGCATCGCCGTCATCGATTGCACAGGAGGGCACCATGTGTCTTGCATGGCCCATGCTAGCCAGTGGGCTGCCATGCAGCGCACTCTCAGTCTCAAGGCTGCTGTGTTGCAAGAGAACACGCGGCATGAGCATCATCGTTCATTCTGGCAAATGCGCTTGCCGAACTCCACAACGCCAATCGTTCACAACAACACCGCACAAGCACTGACTGTCTGCTGTGCAGATCCTGGCGAGCGCGCCACCCTGGCTGGCAACGTTGGTCTTGCGCAAGCAGCACGCCGGCACGCCCACCGAAACTCTCCTGGCCTTGCTCTTTGCTGCGACGGAACGGCACGCCAGCGCGCATCCGACAGAGACGCAGCAGCTTTGGGAGACCATCAGCTCTCACGCTGCCAACTCGGGGACGGTGCTGGACTACGTGCTTCAGCGTGTGGTGACCGCCTTCGCCTCGCAGACGACGGCGGCCGCGCTGGTGCGCTTGCACCTGCCGATGATTTGGTCACCGATGCCTGC
The DNA here is from genome assembly GCA_963750825.1 of uncultured Bacteroidota bacterium. Classification (GTDB taxonomy): domain Bacteria; phylum Bacteroidota; class Bacteroidia; order Chitinophagales; family Chitinophagaceae; genus Sediminibacterium. Next base: position 58,502 of record CAVVSL010000031.1, read on the forward strand.
AGATCATTCAGCCATGATGCGCTTATGCCTGCCCATCGTTCCGTCACCTATGCCTGCCGTGCGTTCGGTTCATGATGCTTCAGATCCAGCTTCAAAGTCTTCGAGTCATCCGACGTTGGTCTAGAAACACGGGACAAGAAAAGCCAACTGTTGTGCCGATACTTTGGCCTTGAATGCTGTGATTTTGTTCGAGTTTCTGATCCGTGATCACAACGCTGTCAAGTCGACATTTGGCACAAGCAGTGCAACAGGATGGTTCGTGTCAACCAGGACCGCTTGCATGCAGGCCGCCCTGGCCGTTGCAAAGCAGGTCGTCCTCCTGTGTGCAACAGGAGCGGCACAGCAGACGATCGACGAAGTGATGGCCGAGGCTGCGCAGCTGGCAGCGGACGAAACGCCGAGCGACTCCGCGGCGCCGAGCCGCTCCCTCTCCGTCCATGGCCTTGACGAGCTCTCTGCGTTCAAGCAGCATGTACGCGCCGCGCACTGGATGCTCACGACATCGACCGCTCTGTGCTCTGGGTCAGCCTTGTGACGTTCAGTGCGTCATGTTCATTCAAAAGTCTGCATGGAGATCGACATCGTTCGAGCTCCCGCTTGTATTGCGCATGCACGTCTGTGATCTACGTGCTTTCCAGTTACACTTGTTCTCTGGTTTCAAATCAGCAGGTACGCAATGCACGCATGACACATGCGTTGCGAGTCGGCAGCATGTTCGTGCGCCATTGTGACCAGCAGTTCAATCGGTTGTCGCCGCGTGCAGAACGCATTCCTCGCCGCGCAGCCGCCGCTGCCGCCCGTCCCGAGTGCCACGCTCGCGCCCTCCGGCCACCACAACCGCACCATCTCCGCCTCTGCGCAGTCGGCCCTCTCCTCCCTCTGGCAGTCCGCCGGCTCCAACCCCCCCTCCGTGGTCTCTGGTGACCTCGGCGCGCTCAATAGCAGCTTCAACGTGGCCAGCAGCACGTACGTGCCGAGCGCAGGCGCAGCGCGCGTCGTTGACGTGCCGAGCCGCTCGCGGTCTCGCAACATGAGTGCCACCGAGGCGTTGCAGTTTGGCCTGCATCGCGCCGCAAGCAACGCGTGCGCCCCTCGCCAGCACCTCGCTGTCTGTTGTGCTGCAGGCGCGACTGATGCTTCGTTGCACAGGTTCACAGCCTTGGCAGATCATGTCGTGTCTGTCGCGCAGCGGTTTGAGATGCAGGGTTCGTTGGCGCTTCGACGGGACGTGATCGACGCGCGTGCCCTCACTCCACCGATTGCACGTCAACCCGCACGCAGCTTTTCGCTTTGCCGCCGAGAAAGGCACGCATGGTGCCACTTTCAGAATTGCAGTGTCCTCTGCGCCGCCTAGAAACGCAGTGTATGCATCAAACCGCGTTCTCTGCGCCGCCCTGAAACGCATGCACGGTGCAGGCAGCACTCACGCCACACCAACGCCCTCTCCACAGTGGGCCGCCCCTCCTCCGGCTCCCTCGATGGCACAGCGCTCTCCGCAACTTCCCCCGCGGCCTCGTCGCTGTCGCGCGCCGATGCCGCGCTGTGCCTCATGTCCGAGCTCGCTCTGCAACATCCCGACGCGCTGGGCAGCCACGTCGCGACGCTGCTGCACGTGTGCGTCGTCAAGATCGACTCGCCGCAGCGCGCTGTGTACATGCACGCTCAGCAGGTGCGCAGTTAGCCCGCCCTTTGGTTGTAGTCTTTTGGGTTTCTGTTTTGCGCCGTGCCTCATGTCCGAGCACGCGCTGCAGCGACATGACTAAGTGACCGCACGTTTGCATGATCTAGGGCGACTCACCACAGCGCGCCGTTTAGTTGAATGCCCAGCAGTCTGGCAGCAGGTGCATGACGGACAAGCAGGTGGCGATCAGCGACAAGCAGGCGGCGCGCACTAAACTGCAAGCGTCCGCAGACGTGCACCTCTGGCCCGCTGAAGCCATATTTGCCGACATACCAGTCCTGCCCGTGTGTCCTATGTCCGCTGAGTGTCTGCAGGTTTTGGAGCATCTGGTGCACGCCATGGCGGCCCGCGCGCTCGCCAGCATGGCAGACAAGCAGGCGGCGGCCAGCGAGCTGCTGGCTGAGCTACAAGCGTCCGCTGACGTGCACCTCTGGCCCGCCGAAGTGACGTCTGCCGACGCGCCAGTCAGCGTCACCTACCCTGCGGTCCAGCGGCTCGTGCGGCAGGGTTGTGGAGGTCATGATCTTCGAGGCCAACTTGTCTTCCGCCTGGGTGCGCCGCTCACATCTCAATCATTTTCTTTTTGGCAGGTCGTTTGCACATTTCTTACTTGTGTCTTGGCAGTTGCTCAGGCTTATTGATGGGCGATCAGATGAGCAAGGTGCACGCATGCTCGGAGCTTCATGCGAAGGGGCACATGTGTGTTGCAAAAAGACACTTGGCATGATCACCAGCGTTCAGATTGGCGAGTCCACTTACGAAACTCTACCTC
>CAVVSL010000032.1:0-67160 GCA_963750825.1 uncultured Bacteroidota bacterium
GTAGACTTTTCTACAGTCCCGGTTTTCATAGTCACAATTTAAATGGCCATTTCAGAAAAGGAGTGGCCATTTTTACTACCTGAAACTACCTGGATGTTCTCATACTTGTGCATCAAATTCTACTTCACAATGCACAGTTGAAAGGGTTGTGCAACCTATTAACTGTACCCGGGTGTCAAAAGTTCACAGCCATTTTCAGCAATTTTCTAAATGTAACTCCAAAATTTAGGAACCCAATCAAACATATCCTTCGGTGGTTTTCAAGCTTTTGGGTGCCTCCTTTCCAGGGCAATTGTACCATACTTTATTGGCTATACTTGTCCAAAGTGAGCAATCCTTAAGCACAAATTTACAATCGGGAAAACAATCCAACTGGCAATACTTCTTCCTAAAACCAGATGAAGGCGATAGGGTGTAATCAAAAATATAACCCTATTGCTATCAAAGTATAGGAGGGGGTTGACAGTTTATAAACTTTATTGTCCTGATAATAAATTTATGGTGGTTGCCACCGCATTATAGCTGGCGTGTAGTAAACAGATATAAAGAAAAGGGTACCTTTTTTTTTCCGTAAAAACAAAATAGAGAGTGGCATACACCCATCCCGAAAAAAAAGTTTTCAGCATATAAGGCCACGAATAAGAATGTGCCAATCCAAATAAAGTTGCAGAAAGCAAAATGGCTAATAATTTATCCTGGTTAAAAAAGTGCATTGACTGTCTAATCACGAAATAATGAAAGATATAAGTTTCTAATAACGGTGCCAGTAGGAGGGCTGTTACCATTTCATCAATAACTGAGGTAAATTCCGGTTTATTGGTATATACTTCTGATAGGAGATAGGAAAAGATCCAGCTGTTTATAAAGAGCAGCCCAAAACTTACTAAAAGTATCTGATGCAGCCGATAATCAGCGAATCGCAAAATAAATTTATCCAGTTGCTTTCTTTCCGGAATAAAAAGTTTCATGATGTATTTTTTTAAAAACATTGTATAAGGGATGACTGCTTAGTCATCCCTTATGATGACTACTTCTTCAAACTTGGAGAAAGAGATGCCTGGAATTCCCCCGCAGTTTTGCCGAATACATAAATGCATTTCAAGGTTACTCCTGCCACATAGGCTAAGTCTTTCCAAAAGGATCCGCCCTCAATTTGGATCATTTCTTTTTGGTCAAGCAATTCCAGTGAGGGTATGGAAGCGAAATTGAATGTTTTGGTTTTCATGGTTTCTGTTTTTTTTATTTATGAATTTCTTTGTCAAAATTCCAGCCGTCATGGAGGCCCCTTTTGATATCATCCCAATTATTGACGATTTCATTAATGATGCCGGCGATTCCAAATCTTTTAAACCACCTGGAAAACTTGCCACCACCTGTTATGGATTGCATTTCTGCCATTTCCATAGGTACGAGCCCCATTTGTTGTAATGCTATCTTTTTCATACGATTTCGATTTTGGTTACCCTCCGCATCTTCGCATCCTGCATGGGTTTTGGAGGAATAAATAGCCCATTACCATTGGCCAAATGATGGCTTAAAATTCGCTGTCTTTTTACATTTGTCCCAGTAATCGCACCAGAACAATGTCGGGTAAACGGGCAATATTTTACGGGGTGAAAATTAGGGTCGATTGACGGGATTGGGTAGGGTATTTTCACCCTATTTATCTGCTGCAGAAGCCTGTATTATTGTAATGGCACCAATCTTTTATAGCATGTACCAACCAAATCCGGAAAGAATCCGCATTGCAAGAAATATCAAACTGATCAGGGAGATACGCAATTTTGACCAGCGATACGTAGCATCCGCTTTGCAGATCGGCAGATCAACCCTTTCCACCTGGGAAAATGGATTAACGGAAGTCAAAATTGAAACACTCATCAAACTGGCTGCAATACTGAAACTGGAAGACTACCGGCAAATTATTGACTTTGATCCTGATACATTGTTTACCCGAAAAGAGATAGGAAAGGAAGCGGGGATAGCGTCAGGACAGGATGGCTAAAGCAGCTACCTTATCCTTTGCCAACTGGTTTTTGAGGGCATCGAGACCCGTAAACTTTTCTTCACCCCGCAGGTATTGTAGCAGGTGAACCTGTAATACCTGTCCGTATAGCTCCTCATCGAAATCAAAAATATTTACTTCTATCACCCTTTTTTTACCACCAACGGTTGGCCGGATACCAATATTCATCATACCCCCGTATAACTGTTGACCTGAGGAAGATCTGGTAACCACTTTCACGGCATAAACTCCATTGCCGGGAATCAGTTTTTCCTCACTGGCTATGTGGAGGTTGGCCGTGGGATATCCGATGGTGCGTCCCAGTTTGTCTCCCTCAATAACAATGCCTTCCAAAAAATAAGGGTAGCCCAGAAATTCATTGGCTGCAGAAATATCATTATCCAGTAAAGCATGCCTGATGCGGGTAGAACTAACAGCTACTTCATTGATCAACTGTTCCGAAATTTCTTTTACCACAAAACCCAGTGTATGACTATAATTTTCCAGCAGCCCGAAGTTGCCTATTCTTCCCTTTCCAAATCTGTGGTCATAGCCAATGATAACGGTATGCGGTTTAAAATATTTATACAGGAAGTCATTTATATACTGGTCGGCAGTCTGGTTGGCAAACACATGGTCAAAAGGCACAACCACCAGGTGATCGATGCCCGCTGCATCCAGCAGGGATATCTTTTCGGCCAGTGTATTCAATAATTTAATATCCCCGGGAACAGATGAAATTATTTTGCGGGGATGGGGATGAAAAGTAATAATAACGGTCTCTCCGCCAATACTGAGGGCTTCAGCCTTTAATTGTGAGATGATTTGCCGGTGACCCCGGTGTACACCATCAAATGTTCCAATGGTAACCACTGCTTTTTCAAATTCGGGCAAAGAACCCGCCAATTCACGATGTACCTTCATAAGTAGACAAAAGTAAGGGACTATATCGGGAAAAAAATACCGGCACTTATGCTTATCGCGAGGATAAAATGGGATATTTTATCCGGAGAAAATCCTTCTCAACCGGTTAATCTGTACCTTCGCAACATTCCCGAATGGGTGAATCTGCCCGTGTAAAAGTCCTAAAACTGCCATGTCCTTATATGCCAAAAGGGGTGTATCTGCCCAGAAAGAAGAGGTTCATAACGCCATCCTTAAACTTGACCAGGGCTTATACCCCCATGCTTTTTGCAAAATGTATCCTGATTTACTGGGAGGTGACCCGGATTGGGTCAACATCATGCACGCAGATGGGGCAGGTACTAAAAGCATCCTCGCTTACCTGTACTGGAAAGAGACCGGAGATGTTTCTGTATGGAAAGGGATTGCCCAGGATGCTATCGCCATGAACCTGGATGACCTTCTTTGTGTGGGTGTTACCGACAATATATTATTCTCCTCCACCATCGACCGGAATAAATTATTGATTCCCGGAGAAATTCTCGAAGCGGTTATCAATGGTACCCAGGCTTTTTTTGACCAGCTAAAAACCTATGGCGTTCATATCCATTACCTGGGTGGGGAAACCGCTGATGTGGGAGATGTGGTAAGAACCATTGCCGTTAATGGAACCATGACTGCCAGATGGCCCAAAGCCAAATTGGTTACCAATGAAAAAATTGCACCGGGTAACCTGATTATTGGTTTTGGAAGTTCGGGTACAGCGGCTTATGAAACAGAGTATAACAGTGGCCTGGGCAGTAATGGACTCACCAGTGCACGACACGATGTGCTTGAAAAATATTATGCTGCGAAATATCCGGAAACCTTCGAATCAACCCTGCCGGAGGAAGTAGTGTATATCGGAAAAAATAAACTCACCGATGAGTTAACCATCCATGGTAACAAAATCAGCGTGGGTAAATTGCTCCTTTCTCCCACAAGAACCTATGCACCCTTGCTGAAGCGGATTCTGGACGAACAATTCGAAAATGTGTATGGCCTGATACATTGCAGTGGTGGCGGTCAAACCAAATGCATGAAATACCTGCCCCGACCGTTAACTATTATAAAGGATAACCTTTTTGAAATACCACCCTTCTTCCGGCTGATCCGGGAAAATTCCGGTGCTGATTACCGGGAAATGTACCAGGTATTCAATATGGGCCACCGCCTGGAACTGTTTACCAACGAAAAGGCCGCGGATGCAATGCTTGCCATTGCTGCATCACTGGGTATTGAAGCCAAAGTAGTAGGCAGGGTAACCGATTCAGCAAAATCAACCTTATTACTCAGGAGTCCCCTCGTTGATTTGACTTACGAATATTAACAGCTCTTTCACTGACCATGCTTGGGTTATTTCAGCTGTTTTGGTCTATTACTTAGCAGGAAATTGTAAATTCGCAATATGCCAGACATAGTCATTTCCATCAAAGATGCCAATATTTACCAGGGCGACAGCCTGATTTTACAGGATGTCGATTTCACAATTAGCAAAGGAGAATTCGTTTACCTTGTCGGGAAAACCGGCACCGGTAAAAGTAGTTTACTGAAAACCCTGTATGGGGAACTTCGCCTTACTGAAGGGGAAGCATCCGTGGTTGGCTTTGACTTGCGCAAAATGGACTGGAAAAAAGTTCCCTTCCTGCGCAGAAACCTGGGTGTTGTTTTTCAGGATTTTCAATTGCTTACAGACAGGAACGTGTATGATAACCTCAAGTTTGTGTTAAAAGCAACAGGTTGGCAGGACGAACGCCTGATTGAAGAAAAAATAAATGACGTTTTAGATAAAGTAGGGCTCAGGAGCAAAGGATTTAAAATGCCCTTTGAAATGAGTGGTGGGGAGCAACAGCGGGTTGATATTGCCCGTGCCCTGCTGAATTCGCCTAAACTGATCCTGGCCGATGAACCCACCGGGAACCTCGATCCGGAAACCAGTGATGAAATTATGCAGTTACTGATTCAGATAGCCAAAGACTATGGGACATCGGTATTAATGGCGACGCATGACTTTATTGTAATCAACCGGTACCCTTCGCGGATGCTGAAAACCGAAGGAGGCAGAGTTATTGACAGTGCCGCAGTACATGCATAAATGGAACTACGGTTTCAATCCGATGCACCCATTACCGGGCATCCTCACCCCATATCCAGCCTATTTGCTTTTTGGCATTGGCGGTGTTGTTAAACATGGGTTGCAATAATTGCTTTCTCTGTATAATTTCTTCGGTAGTAAATGGCTGGGAGAAGAGTTGTTCTATCAAATCGCGAAAACCATTGGCCTGGTTACTGATATGACAAACGGCTGCCAATCCGCTGCCTGTTACTGTGGCATCGTTAACCACACAATGCTTTCCATTAAACAAGGCATTCAAAAGTTTTACTTTGATGCCGGTAGAAATATAAGAAGGTATGACATTGATGTGTGCGCGGGCAATCATATCCTGCATTTCCTTTTCTGAAGGATTGGCCACCAGGCAGGTATGGTTGAACGCATGTGCCATTTTTTCCAATAGTGGAGATGGATTTTTTCCGGCAATTACCAGGGGCACTTCTATTTTACTGAAAACCTTATCTAATAACCAGATGGCTGCTTTTTCATTGGCTTCCACAGAAAGGTCACCATGGTACAAACAATAAGACCCCATTCCTGCTTCACCACTGACTGTCCAATCGGGCAAATAAAGAGGCAGGTAATCAATATTCTTGCAGCCCAGTTCTTTTTGATAAGTGAGTACGTCTTTTTCGGTTACACCCCAAAAAACAGCCTTTGCGGCTATCTTTTTTTCATATTTTCTCAATAACCGGCTTTCCATCCAGTAAAATATTTTTTTCAGTAGGGAGGTGCTGTTCCGGCCCAGGTCACGGTAATACTGGAATTCTGCGTTATGAAGCCGTACAAAACATTGCCTGTTCCGGAACCTTTTGTCCAGCAATAAATAAGTACAATGAACGCCCTCCATGAATATGGGATAATTATCTTTCAGCAGGTTCAACAGCAACTGCTCATTGCGCCGGCTCGAAACGATATAGGGAAGGGTATTGGATATAGCCTTATGTCCGTGAAAGCGGTCATAATAATGAACACTTTCACAAAATGCATTCAAAGCAGGTTGTTGCTCATGTCCGTTGCTGAAACAATGTAAATGTATTTTGACCCCCTGTTCCTGTAAGGCGGGCAGTTTGTAAAAAAGGTCAACAACCCCTCCATAATTTGGGGGATAGGGGATATCCAGGTCGATGATATGTAGGTGCTTTTCCAGTCTTACAAAGTTTGGTAAAAATCAATGAGAATATTTTGTTCATGCCCCCAGTTGAGATGATTACGCTCCAACAAACAATTGGTTCGTAATATATCGTATAAAACACTATCTCCGAGTAAATTGTTCATTGCCTTGGCAAGGTTAACAGGGTCTGTATGCGCAACAGGCACCCCAATTGCATTTATTTGATTGAGGGAAGCATATTCCGGATAGTTTACAAAAACCTGGGGAATCCCCGCCATAATATAATCAAAGAAACGGTTGCTCAACGAGTGAAACTGGTTTTGGCCAACGGCTTCAAAAAGCGTAAGTCCCATATAGGCATGAGGGGTGATCATTCTCAATGCATCAGGTGATACCTTTCCTTTCAGCAAAACTTTTTCCTCCAACTGATAGTCTGTAATCAGTTTGCTGACGGAAGCATACAGATTACCATCCCCATAAATCAGCAACCTGGCATCCACCCATTGCATGGCAGGTATCAGCGTTTCAAAACACCTTCCCTCATTAACAGCACCCTGGTAGATAATCCATTTTTCTGCCTTATTTGCGATTACCGGAAGGTTGTAACATTGGGGGAGGTTTCTCACTACGGCATATTGTACACCATATTTTTCCAGAAATGTATCGGCAATATACCTGTTCACCGTATACCCGTTGGGAAATCGAGGAATGGCAAAACGTTCCACCATTGACCATATTTTGTGTATGACGGGGCGGGTGATTACTTCCTTCATCTCCGTAAACCATTCATGGGCATCATAAACCCGTTTTTGATTTTTTAATGCCGAAACGAAAAGGACAGGAAGAATGGTATCAAGGTCTATGGCACAAAGAATGTCTGCTTTTTGAAAAAGGAGAAAAAGGAATAATCGCAAATTATACTCAGTATAAAAAAGGAACCCTTTTTTAAAAAAGCAGCCTAATCTTTTTTGGGAATATGGGTTTTCCCTTAAAGCAATGGAATCAGGCAATAGTCTGCCTACCAGTAAAACAGAATACCCTTCCGTTGCCAGGGTACCGGCAATCCGGTGCATACGCTGGTCATAGCTGAGGTCATTGGTTACGGTAAATAGAATCTTTAACAAAACGTGTACAGTTAGTAACAAATATAAGGGCTCGTTCGTAAGCAATCCTCTCCGAAAGTATCCTTATTTTAATAGAAAGTAAATGTGCATAATATATTGATATATAGTTAGTTGTGATATATCGGATGATATCATATGCTTTATATTTGTTACTTCTCCACTTATTATACACAGCCCTATTTAAACTTCCCCGATTATTCCCCAATTACTGTATGTTCGCAGGTACTTAAACAGGATTAGACGTGAGATTAAAGTCATTAGAAATCAAAGGATTTAAAAGTTTTGCTGATAAAACCGTAGTAAGTTTTGATGAGGGCATCACCGGTATCATCGGACCCAATGGTTGTGGTAAAAGTAATATCATCGACAGTATACGCTGGGTAATCGGGGAACAAAAAATTTCTGCACTCAGAAGTGAAAACCTGGAAGCCCTGGTTTTTAATGGCAGTAAAACCAGAAGTGCCAGCGGGCTGGCGGAAGTGAGTCTGACATTTGAAAATACCAAGAACCTCTTGCCCACCGAGTTCAATACGGTAACGGTTACGAGACGATTTTATAAAAATGGAGAAAGTGAATACCGGCTGAACGATGTAAGTTGTCGTTTAAAAGACATCCACAATCTCTTTTTAGATACGGGTGTAAGTACAGACAGCTATGCCATTATTGAATTGGGTATGGTGGATGACATCATAAAAGACAAAGAAAACAGCCGGCGCCGGATGCTGGAACAGGCTGCCGGTATTACGATTTACAAAACCAGGAAAAAAGAAGCCAAGAACAAATTGGATGCTACGGAGCAGGACCTTGCCCGTATCGAAGACTTATTGTTTGAAATCAATAACCAGTTGAAGACACTCGAGAACCAGGCGAAGAAAGCCGAAAAATTCTACGAGATAAAAAAAGAATACAAGGAAGTAGCTATTGAATTGGCCAAAGCAGCACTGGAAGGGTTTAACATTACTTATAAAGAACTCAATGAACAGCAGGAGTCTGAAATAGACAAGCGCATTCGCCTCGACGCAGAAATTGCTACTGAAGAAGCAGCCATTGAACAGGAAAAAGTAGGTTTCATTGAAAAAGAGAAAGCCCTGCAAAGCATGCAGCACGAATTCAATGAATTTCTGCAGGACCTGCGCACAAAAGAAAACGACAAAAACCTCGCCACCCAGAAACTGCATTACCTGAAGGAAAAGGAAACCAACCTGAAAGAGTTTTTGCAGAAAGCAGAAGGGCAGTTAAAAACCATTGGCGATTCTATTCACTATACACAGCTTCAGGTAGGTGACGAAGAAGCCAACCTGATGGACCTGCAGGAAAGGATTGAAACTTCCAAAATGGAAGTGGAAGACAAGCGCCGCGTTTTTGACGAAAAACGGAGTGGGGTTGATGCCTTACGCGCCAGCTACCAGCAGATTCAACGCAAACAATTTGATGCAGAGAAAAAAGTAGCCGTAGCTGATACCTCCATACTCAACCTGCAAAGGGCCCAATCGCAACTGAACGACGAAAAACAAAATCGTGAGTTGCAGTTGCAGCAACTGGGCATTGAACTTGAAGAAAAGGAAGCTACCCTGGATGCCAAACGCACCGACCTTCAGCAATTGCAGGCTCACCAGGAAAAAACCAAAGAGCAAATTTTTGAAACCCAGGCCCAGCTTGAGGTATTACGGAATGAGCTGAATGAGGAAAATCGCAAGCTGGATGCCAGGCGCAATGAATACAATCTGTTGAAAAGCCTGATTGATTCTATGGAAGGCTATCCGGATAGTATCAAATTCCTCCATAAAAATCCGGAGTGGAATCATTCAGCCCCCATCCTGTCCGACATTATTTATGTAAAGGAAGCATACAGAACCGCTGTTGAAAATGTGCTGGAACCCTACCTCAACTATTACGTGGTAAATAACCTGCAGGAAGGTTTGCAGGCAGTTCACCTGTTGGATACACATAAGAAGGGCAAGGCCAACTTCTTTATGCTTGAAAAATTTGCAGACCTGCGTATCGATACGCACCAGCCTCCCAATACCATTAAAGCATTGGATGTAATTGAGGTGGACAACCAATACCTCAAATTAGCAGAATACCTGCTTGGCAATGTATACATTGGCGAAAATGATGAAGCACTGGAAAACAGCAATGGTGCAGTAGTGCTGGAGAAATCCGGGAAATATGTGAAAGGCAAATACACCCTCACTGGTGGCAGTATTGGTTTGTTTGAGGGTAAAAAAATTGGGCGTGCCAAGAACCTGGAAAAATTATCTGAAGAAATAGCCGATCAGGAATCTGTTTGTAACCTGTTGAAATCAGACATTCAGGCCAAACACAATGAAGTGATTGCCTTTAACGACCAGCTGAAGGAAAACCTGATTAAGCAAACAGAGAATGAAATCAGTCAGTTAACCAACCAGGTATTTGCTACTAAAAACCGCATTGAAAACTTACAGGTAGCCCAACAAAATGGGTTACAGCGTCTGGAAGACATAGAACTAAGATTACAGACAGAGCACGACTCCATTGCTTCCACCCGTGAGGAGTTCCTGGAACTGAACAGCCAGTTGCAGGCAACTGCCGAACAATTGACAGGCGTGGAGCAGGATTACCAGTATTCTGAGCAGGCCTACAATATGGCTTCTGCCCAGTACAACGAAACCAACCTGCAACTTACCCGACAGCAAAGTAAAATTACCACACTTAAGCAGGAACTGGTGTTTAAGGAAAACCAGTTGAATGACCTGCATATGCAGATCAATACCAACTCAGCTCAGTTAACAGAAGCCACTTCCAATATTGAAGAAAGTGAAAAGGCGCTGATTGTTTCTGAAGAATTCTTACTGGAACTGATGCGGAAAAAAGAGGAGGAAGAGAAAAAACTCAATGAGGCGGACCAGGCTTATTATAACCTGCGTAATGCCTTACAGGAAAAAGAGAGTGGGCTTCGTTTGAAAGTGAAGAGCAAGGAAATGATTGATCACCTGGTAACAGAAATCAAAGACAGGTTGAACGAACTGAAACTACAACTGGCCGGTATGAAGGAAAGGCTGATTGTAGAATTCAAAGTGGAACTGGATGAAATACTGGATCAGGACAGAGCCACCACTACGCCGCTGGAAGAGTTACAGGCTAGTTCAGACCGGATGCGCAAACGTTTGGAGAACATGGGAGAAGTGAATCCGACCGCTATTGAAGCCTATACCGAAATGAAAAAAAGGTATGAATTCATACTGGAGCAGAAAAATGACCTGGTATCAGCGAAAGAAAGTTTGTTACAAACCATCCAGGAAGTAGAGGCTACGGCCAACCAGCAATTCCTGGATACTTTTAATGCAGTAAGGGAGAATTTCCAAAAAGTGTTCAAGGCATTGTTCACGGAAGAAGATACTGCCGACATGATCCTGGTAAATCCCGAAAACCTGGCAGAAACGGGTATAGATATTATAGCCAAGCCCAAGGGTAAGCGCCCATCATCCATTACCCAGTTAAGCGGAGGAGAGAAGACGCTTACGGCAACGGCATTGCTGTTTGCTATCTACCTGATTAAGCCGGCACCCTTCTGTATCCTGGATGAGGTAGACGCGCCATTGGATGATGCCAACGTAGGTAAGTTTACCCAAATGATTAAGAAGTTCAGCGATAACTCCCAGTTCATCATTGTTACCCACAACAAACAAACCATGAGTGCGGTGGATGTGATATATGGTGTAACCATGCAGGAACCCGGCGTGAGCAAACTGGTACCAGTTGATTTCCGGAGTCTGGCTAATTAAACAGGTAAAGCTGATTTATATAATGATAACTGCCCCTGGGCAGTTATTTTTTTGCCTTTTAGTCAGGCAATTATTTGCCCATACCCTGATGATGGTAAAAACATTAGGGTTATTTTTGCCACTTGTACAAAAGCGTCACCATACTATACCTTGTTTGCTTTTTTTGTTATATCCTCTTTACGCGGCAGCCTGATTATTTTGATGGGGATAAAGTGCCCGCTACCATTGCCTTGCAGGCTGACAGTGCCACCGGAAAGGAAATGCTGAAAGCGGTATACCATGACGGCCGAAACCAACACAGTATTGATGCCCGCTACCTGTTCAGACAACTTACCGTGGGGGAGCGGGTAGAAGTAATTTATGAATCCGGAACACCTTCCAGGGGTGCGGTATATACTTTTTGGGGATACTGGCTTGGCTGGAAGGAATTGCTTTACTCGCTGGTGGGTTATGTAGTCCTGTTTTATGTGGCCATTGCTATTACCAACAATCCAACACCCGAAGCTGTTGTGGAGCAATTGGATAATACGGAGGAAAAAAAACGTAAGTACCTGGACTAATCCATGGTTTGCTTATTTCAAAAACCGCTTTATCTCTTTATCAATATCACGATTCTTAATGGTTTCTCTTTTATCGTGCAATTTCTTTCCGCGGCCCAAACCGATTTCTATTTTAACAAGGTTCTTTTCATTGAAAAAGACTTTGAGGGGTATAATGGTATAACCCTTGTCTTTCATGCGCAACAGGAGTTTATTGAGTTCTCTTTTATTGAGGAGTAGTTTCCGGTCGTGTACTTCAATATGGTTATTAGCAGTGCCGTGGGTATAGGCAGCAATGAAGAGGGCCCTTACCCAAAGTTCACCCTTATCAAAAAAGCAGAATGCATCATTGAAACTCAGCTTGCCTTCGCGAATAGATTTAACTTCCGTACCCATCAAAGCGATGCCCGCTACATATTTGTCTTCTATATTGTAGTTGAAATACGCCTGCCTGTTATTCATCTCTTTTGCCATAGCACTAACTGCCTTACAAAGCAGTATTCATATTTAGGGTATTTACATTTCGGAATGCTATCCGGTGTCAGCTCCTGAAAAGTAGGATGAGTTGTGATAATTTTTCCCTTAGCTTTTTGCGGTCCACAATGAAGTCCAGGAACCCATGGTCCAGTAAAAACTCACTGCGCTGGAATCCGGGCGGGAGGTCTTTTTTGATGGTTTCCTTGATTACCCGGGGTCCTGCAAATCCAATCAAAGCTCCGGGCTCTGCAATATTCAGGTCACCCAGCATACCAAAACTGGCTGATATACCGCCAAATGTAGGATCTGTTAACAGGGAAATATAAGGGAGCTTTGCATCGCTCAGTTGGGATAGCTTACCGCTGGTTTTGGCCAGTTGCATCAGGCTGAAGGCACTTTCCATCATTCGGGCACCACCACTTTTACTGATCACCAGGTAAGGTAAATTGTTGGCTATACAATAATCCACTGCCCGGCTGAATTTCTCACCCATCACACTGCCGAGCGATCCGCCAATGAATTCAAAATCCATACAGGCAATCACCACACCCTCTCCGTTAACGGTTCCTACGGCTACCCGCATAGAGTCTTTCAGGTCGGTCTTGGCATGGATATCATCCAATCTTTTCTGGTAGGGTTTCAGGTCGGTAAAACCCAGCGCATCCTTACTACGGATATTATCGAATAGTTCTGTATAAGCTTTGTCATCAAACAGGATATCGAAATACTCCCCGCTGCCAATGCGATGATGGTAATTGCATTTGGGACAAACAAACAGGTTTTCCTTCAGTTCTGTAGTGGTACAGATATAATTACATTCAGGGCATTTATTCCATAAACCTTCAGGCGTTTCTTTCTTGTCGGCGGTAGAGGTTAATATCCCTTTACGGATGCGTTTAAACCATCGGGGTTTACTCGGATCTCCACCCTGGGTTTCCTCTCCGGTAAGGTTGGCTTCGAAATCTTCTTCTCGTTCTTTTTTCATAACGGTCAATACAATTGGGGCGTCGAAGATAATAATAATTCTGAACGCCGCGATGAGTTAAACTAATTACCCGAATTGCTTGTAAATGAGATATTTAGTAAACATACTCCCGGTAATCATGCAATGGAAATACCCGGGTCAAGGTAAACGTCCTGAATGGCATTGAGTAGCTCTATTCCCTCATTCATAGGTCTTTGAAAGGCTTTTCGGCCCAGTATCAGGCCCATCCCCCCGGCCCGTTTATTGATTACAGCTGTAGTTACTGCCTCCGCCATATCACTTGCACCCTTGCTCTCTCCACCAGAATTAATCAGTCCAATCCTCCCATTGAAACAGTTGATAACCTGGTAACGGCAAAGATCAATAGGATGGCTGGTAGTCATTTTTTCATATACCAGCGGACTGGTCTTGCCATGTTTGGTTGCCAGATAACCTCCGTTATTGGTGGGTAACTTTTGTTTAATGATGTCTGCCTGTAAAGTAACGCCTAAATGGTTGGCCTGGCCCGTTAGGTCCGCGGAAGTGTGGTAGTCAACCCCATCCACTTTAAATCCCGGATTTCGGAGGTAACACCATAAAATGGTTGCCATACCCAGTTCATGTGCCATTTCAAAGGCCTCTGCCACTTCTTTTAACTGGCGGCTACTTTCCTCACTGCCCCAGTAAATGGTGGCACCTACTGCCACAGCCCCCATATTCCAGGCGCTCCTGATGGTTCCAAACATCGTTTGATCAAACCGGTTGGGAAGACTTAGAAATTCGTTATGGTTAATCTTTACGATGAAAGGGATCTTGTGTGCATATTTACGGCTCATCAATCCCAAAACGCCAAATGTGGAAGCTACTCCATTACACCCTCCTTCTAAAGCAAGTTTAATGATATTTTCTGGGTCAAAATAAATCGGGTTGGGGGCAAAGGCAGATCCGGCGCTGTGTTCAATGCCCTGGTCAACGGGGAATATGCTGCAATAGCCTGTACCACTCAAACGACCATGCCCCAATAAGGCCTGAAGGCTGCGAAGGGTTGGGTTGTTGCGGTTACTGTTGATCCAAATCCTGTCTACATGATCCGCTGTGGGAAGATGCAGGGAAGATTTATCAATGGATTTGCACTGGTGTTCAAGTAAATATGCGGCGGAGTCACCTAGTAATGCGACGGTATGCTGGTTAGCCATTGTTAAGCTTGTTGTTATGATAACAAGTTACGAAAACATAAAAGCCGTAACAAATGGGTTACGGCTTTTATCCTTTTTTTAGGCATTTCTATTAATGCAATTCAGGTCTTCAAAAGCTACTTCAAGGCGTTTGGAAAAATTTTCCTCTCCCTTGCGCAACCAAACCCGGGGATCATAGAATTTCTTATTGGGTTTATCCGCTCCTTCGGGGTTGCCCAACTGGGCCTGCAGGTAACCCTCGTTCTTTTTGTAAAACTGCTGGATACCTTCCCAGAAAGCCCATTGTAAATCAGTATCAATGTTCATTTTAATGGCACCGTAGCCAATGGCCTCCCTAATCTGGTTCTGGGGAGATCCACTTCCTCCATGGAATACGAAGAAAACGGGTTTGGGTCCTGTCTTCAGTTCTTTCTGTATGTAATCCTGGCTGTTTTTGAGAATTTCAGGCCTTAATTCTACATTTCCGGGACTATACACACCGTGTACATTACCAAAAGCTGCTGCAACCGTAAAAAGGCTACCCACTTTGCTTAGTTCGGTATAGGAGTAAGCTACGTGTTGGGGCTGCGTATAAAGTTTGTCATTTTCAATACCGCTGTTATCCACTCCGTCTTCTTCACCGCCAGTTACCCCTAATTCAATTTCAATACCCATTCCCAGTGGCGCCATTCTTTTGTAAAAGGCTACTGAGGTCGCAATATTTTCTTCCAGGGGTTCTTCAGAAAGGTCCAGCATATGTGAACTGAAAAGGGGTTGTCCTTTTTCTTTAAAATATTGTTCGCCCGCGTCTATCAGTCCACTAATCCAGGGTAACCATTTTTTGGCGGCATGGTCTGTATGCAGTACTACCGGAACACCATAATATTTAGCTACATTATGAATGTGTAAAGCACCGGATATACCTCCTGAAATATTTCCCTGGAGTTGGTCATTGGGCATGCCTTTTCCGGCAATGAACTGTGCACCCCCGTTGGAAAATTGTATGATAACCGGTGAATTTACTTTGGCAGCAGTTTCCAGTGTTGCATTAATGGTATTGGTGCCAATGGTGTTTACCGCAGGAAGCGCAAACTGGTTGTCTTTTGCGTCCTGGTACAATGCTGCTAATTCTTTTCCAAATACTACGCCGGGTTGGTATTTTTTCATGTTGTTAGGTGATTTTTGAACAATCTGTTTGGGTTGTTTTGATGGGGGCAAGATACTTTACTATCCGCAAACGCTTGTTAGCTTTTTGGGATAGTTAGTATGGGGTTATTCAGGGGGACAATTTAGCAATCAGTTCCTCAAAATAGGGGCCTGCTGCTAACATCCGGCTTCCATACCAGCTAAACATTTCTCCATCAACCAGCAGTATCCGGCAGTCAGGTAAGGCAGCCTGAATGGCTATCAGGTGTTTTTGGGAAAAAGGGTAGGGTTCGGAAGAAAGCAATACCAGTTCAGTTTGTCTGGAAGCCAGTTCAGTAAGCCTGGTTTCCGGATAACGGTTATGGTCGCTTAAAACATTTTCGAAACCACATACCTCCATCAGGGAATGGATAAAAGTATCTCCACCGGCGGCCATATAAGGGTCTTTCCAGATAAGGTAAGCGGTCTTGATTTTTTGTTGGTGAGAATTGGCTGCTTTTTGTCTGACTGCAGCAAAACTGGTTTGAATATCCTTAACCAATTGACCGGCTTCTACCGCTTTTCCGGTTAAGTCTCCGATACTTTGGATCATTTGTAGTGCGTCACCAACTGTATTGATATCACTTGTCCAAACCGGTGCCAGGTTTTCCAGGGCTTCCACCTGTTCCTGAACATTTTCTTCTTTGTTGGCAATAATCAAATCAGGATGCAAAGAAGCTATGCTATCCATGCTGGTTGTTTTGGTACCTCCAATCCTCATTTTATTCCGGTACCATTCATTGGGGTGTATGCAGAATTTGGTAATACCCACCACACTATCAGACAGGCCCAGGTAGTGGAGCAATTCTGTTTGGGAGGGAACGAGCGAAACAATTCTTTGAGGTGTTTGGGCTAATCGGATAACCTTACCCAACTGGTCTGTATAAGCAAACATGTTACAAAAATACGGCTCATGGAGATAGTAATTGGCCTGTTGGATTTTTTGTATTTCGTTTCTAAGCGAACCATGATTTTATTTACCTGTTGGTTTGGTTACCGGTATTTGAACCAGCCTCCCGTATTGAAAAGCAGAACGGTTTCATCTTCCTGTATATAATCTTTTTCAATCAACTTTTTCAGTCCAATATAACCGGCACTTCCTTCGGGTGATAGCAGCATCCCTTCTTTGCGGGCGATCTCATATATACCCCGCTGCATGTCTTCTTCAGAAACCGTAATTGCCCGGCCGCCACTTTCCCTGACTACTTGTTGAATCATGTCTTTGGCAAATGGAAAGGGCACCGCCAGTCCGCTGGCCATACTGGGTTCAGGAGAAAAGGTTTCAGGAACGGAGCCTGTTTCAAATAACTGTATCATGGGATTGCATTTTTCAGATTGTACAATAATCATTTTGGGCAGTTTACCGGTAATCCAACCCAATTGTTTCATTTCATGGAAAGCCTTCCACATACCTATCAGTCCGGTACCCCCACCGGTGGGATAAATAATTACATCCGGTAATTGCCAGTTCAGTTGTTCAGCGATTTCAAAGCCCAGTGTTTTTTTTCCTTCCAGTCTGTAGGGTTCTTTCATGGTAGACATATCGAAGGCACCGGTTTGCTCACTCAGTTGTCTGGCTTTTTTACCGCAGGTATCTATTAGTCCATCCAGCAAAATCAATTCTGCTCCATAGCTGCGGCATTCTTCTTTGAGTGTTTCAGCAGTATGCCTGGGCATAATTACGGTTGCTTTGATGCCCGCTTTGGCTGCATAGGCGCTCATGGCACCGCCTGCATTACCTGCTGTTGGTATGATGCAATGACTGATGCCCAGTTCTTTGGCTTTGGAAATGGCCACACTCAATCCCCGGGCTTTAAACGAGCCAGTGGGATTTACACTTTCATCTTTCAGTAATAATCGATTAACCGGAAGAGAAGCTGCCAGAATGGATAAATCATGAATGGGTGTCCATCCTTCGCCCAGTGATACAATGTTTGCCTTATCCAGAACCGGTAGCAAACTGGCATAGCGCCAGATGGTTTCAGGACTCTTGCTTTTAGGTTTTGAAACAGCGGTAGTAAGTTGGTAATCCGCTACCAGTGGCTGGTTACAGCAGGTGGCATAGGATTGCAGGGTAAAGAAACTATACCGTTCATTACATACCGGACAACGTAGCTGGCTTATTAAAGAGTGAGAGGCAATGCTTGTTTCCACTGCACAAATCTAAAAAGAAGTATATAATTTAAACGAATGAAGTTGTTATAATCTATAACTACAAGTTATATAACTTCATGGCCAGCCGGATAAAACTTTTATTGAGTTCGCTGTTTTCTCCTTTGCGCTGGATGAAATAAAAGTTTCTTTCAATATACAGGTCCTCGAAATTGATTTCTGTCAGTTCTCCATAGGTCAGTTCTTTTCTTACGGAACGCTGGGGCAGGAAACCCAGGGAGTCAGATTCTATCAGGAAGTTCTTTAAAGCTTCCGTACCACCCAGTCTTACCTTGATGTTGAGGTCACTGATTTTTATCTTGTGCTTTTCTAGTGTATACTTCAATGCTGATAAAGTGCCGCTACCTCTTTCCCGGATAGCCATTGGCATGGTAACCATTTCTTTTAACTGGTAATTCCTTCTTTTGGCGATAGGACTGTTGCGGCTGCATACCGCTAACACTTTATCGGTGAGAAAGGGCTGGTAAGTTACATGGGTTAATTTGGATCGTCCTTCAATGATACCCAGGTTGATGCTCTGGTCTAACAAAGCCTCCATGACCAGTTCGGAATTCCTGTTCAAAAGACTGATATTGGTATGGGGATAATGCTGGTTAAAGGATGACAAAACTTTGGGAAGTATGTATAGGGCTACGGTGGTACTGGCACCCAATTTCAATTCACCTTTCGCCTGCATGACATCTTTGATGGTGGAAATTTCAAATTCTGTCTGTTCCTGTATTCTCTTTACCTCTGAAACTTTTTCAAACAACAGTTTTCCGGCCGGCGTTAGTTCAATGTGTATGCCCTTACGGGTAAAAAGCTGTGTTTTATAAAATGCCTCCAGTGATTTTATATGGTTACTGATAGCAGGTTGGGATACATACAATGCCTGGCTTGCTTTTGAGAAGCTCTTGTGTTGTGCAACTGTCAGGAAAACCATATGCCTGGTCGAAATCATTGGCCTTGATTAAAGGATAGCCCAAAGGCTAATGAAAAATTATTTAGTCATGCTTTGTATCACGTCATATTTTGTCACAATATGCAATTCGCCCTTTTCATCCTTAGCCAGTACCGCACCATTTTCTTTGGTAATCAATTTACCCAGTCTTTCTACGGGTGTTTCAAAATCCACTACCGGGTAGGCAGCTTCTAATACACTCTCAACACTGGCATCTTTGATTTCAGGGTTACTGAATACCTTTTGAAAAAGACCGCTTTCACTTACCGCTCCAATGGGTTCACCGTCCTTCATCACCGGGACCTGGTCAATACCATATTTTTTCATCAGTTCAACCGCATCTGCAACAGTATGGGTAGGTTCTATTCCTACCAGCCTTTTGGCGGTTCTGCCGTTAACAATATCCTTAAAAGTTTTTACATCCAGGAAACCACGTTCCATCATCCACTGGTCGTTATAAATTTTTCCTACATAGCGACTGCCATGGTCGTGAAAAATACATACAACAAGGTCATCAGGGGTAAGGGTTGCTTTCAATTGCATTAGCCCCTGTAAACAACTGCCCGCACTGTAGCCACAGAACAGTCCTTCTTCTTTGGCGATTCTTCTGGCCATAACGGCTCCATCCTTATCAGTAACCTGTTCAAATTTATCGATTACGCTCATGTCATAATTCAGGGGCACAAAGTCTTCTCCGAATCCTTCTGAAATATAAGGATGCACTTCATTCATATCCACTTCGCCCGTATTGAAATATTTGGTGAGCAGGGAGCCATACACATCAATGGCCCATATTTTTATTGCGGGATTCTTTTCTTTGAGGAACATAGCTGTTCCGGTTATTGTACCTCCGGTACCCGCCGTACACACAAGGTGGGTGATCTTTCCGCCGGTTTGTTCCCATATTTCGGGACCGGTACTTTCATAATGCGCCTGCCTGTTGGCCAGGTTATCGTACTGGTTCATGTACAGGGAATTGGGGATTTCCTTACCCAGTCGCCTGGCTACACTGTAATAACTTTTGGGGTCTTCGGGTAAAACGTTGGTGGGACAAACAATCACATCTGCACCAACCGCTTTGAGTATATCTGCTTTTTCTTTGGATTGCTTATCGGTGGTAACAAAAATGCATTTGTACCCTTTTACACAGGCTGCTAAGGCCAATCCCATGCCAGTGTTGCCACTGGTGCCTTCAATAATGGTGCCTCCGGGCTTGAGTTTGCCTTCCTGTTCGGCCACTTCCACCATTTTCAGGGCCATTCGGTCTTTGATACTGTTGCCAGGATTGAAATAATCCACTTTGGCAAGAACTGTGGCGGGCAGTTCTTTGGTAATCCTGTTAAGTCTGATCAGAGGGGTATTGCCAATCGTTTCGAGTATATTGTTTAACCACATAGTGTACTTACTTATTTCAGCAAAGGTAAAGTTTTGTACACCCGTATCGGCATCTGCCGGGTTATAATTAAGTTAGAAGCCAACTGAATACCTGGTTGGTTTAGTCAGCAGGAAAGGGTTTCATATTCCCCAATCCTTAGAGTCACTAAAATAATTTTACCAGACTTACAGTAGCTGCATCCTCCTGTCCATTGGTTACATCCTTCGCCATTGCATTTTTGGCATTTTCGTCAGAGTTGGTATGCAGATATGCATAAACTGCTGCAGGCACCATGGCAAGAACTAAAAATAACTGAGCGGCAAATAGAAACTTTTTCATAACGTTTGGTTTAATTGGTTTTGTTTGATAAATCAAAAGTATACATAATTATAGTACTGTGCAACACATAGTACCAATTTAAAGAAGGTAATTGTCAGCGCATAATAATGAGTTATGCTTTGGAATGCAGTAAACACAAGGGTTTCGCCATATTTAGTGGTGTAACACTAAAAAATGACATTGTGATGAACGGTTTAAAAAAAGGATGAAAATTGGGAATTCAGGGATTGTTACTGACTTTTTCAGGTCATTCTATTACTGCTGGAGGTGCAGGATTGGGCTATGGAGGGGGTAAGGATAGGGGTTAGGACCGGAATTGCTCGGTAATTTTACCGCAAAGGTCACTTTCAATCATTTTTTCGGCAACCAGGATCATATTTTTGAAGGATTCCGCTTTACTGATCCCATGTCCGATAATAACGGGTTTGGCAACGCCCAGTACAGGGGTACCCCCATAATTTTGATAATGGAAGCGGTTAAAGTAGGTATCGTTGATACCTCTCTCCTGGGTCAGGTCATATATAGATTCTGCCATTTTCAGCAGCACATTGCCTGTAAAGCCATCACATAGAATTACATCTGACTTATCATCAAATACATTACGGCCCTCAATGTTACCTACAAAGTTGATGCGGGTATTCTCTTTTAATAATGGAAAAGTGGCCTGGGCAAGCAGATTGCCCTTGCCTTCCTCTTCACCCACATTCATCAGTCCAATTTTGGGTTGTTCTATGTTTAAGATATGCTGGCAATAGAGGCTGCCGAGTTCGGCAAACTGGTTCAGTTGTTCTGGTTTGCAGTCTGCATTTAGACCCACATCCAGTAATAGACCGGTTTTACCGCTGATTTTGGGTACGATGGTGGCGATGGTGGGACGCAACACGCCCTCAATGGCTTTGATGCTGAACATGGAACCTACCAGCATGGCACCCGTGTTACCGGCACTGATAAAAGCATCAATTTTCCCGGTTGCCAGCAGGTGAAACCCGATAGCAATGGAAGACTTTTGTTTTTCCCTTAATGCTTTGGTAGGATGTTCGTGGTACCCGATTACTTCAGGTGCGTGCATTACACGCAAAAAAGGTGAGGATACACCAAGCTCCTCCAGAAGTGGTTTTACTTGTGTTTCATCACCTATTCCCAGCAGGCTGGCAGCTTTGGGTTTACCTGACAGGTACAGTTGCAGACCTCTGACCGCTTCCAGCGGTGCAAAATCTCCACCCATCATGTCGAGGCCAATATTCATAGCAGCAGCAGGTAAAAGTTGAACTAAAAGGTTATGCTTTCAGGGGTGCTTTTTCAGCCACCAGTTTACCTTTATAGAACAATTTTCCTTCACTCACGTGCGCACGATGGCGTACATGGGTTTCACCGGTGGTGCTGTCTTTGCTTAATGTAACTTCCTGTGCTACGTAGTGTGTCCTTCTTTTGGCGCTACGTTGCTGAGAATGTCTGCGTTTAGGATTCGGCATAATGCGAAATTTATAGTATCAAATTTTTCTGTTAATCTAAATTCTTAAACTTATCTAAGTCCTTCCAGACCGTATTGCCCGAGTCTTTCCGGGCCTCGTCTTCCATTTGTTTCAATTTGGCAAGCACTTCTTTATTACATTTTGGCCCACCCATCTCGGCTTCCCCGCACATTTTTTGCAAAGGTATGCTAAGGTTAACGAATTCATAAATCCAGTCTGCCAGGTGCAGGTGACTTTCACTCCTGCCAATATAATAGACATCCGGGTCTTCTTCCTGTTCGTTCATCTCTTCCGGATTGTCCACCATTTTTACAATGATGTTGAATTCGTCCCAGAGTTGTGTTGGCAGTGTGTTTCCACACCTGTCGCAGGTTGCGCTTAATTCTCCGTCAATATCAAATTTCAACAGCATAAAGCCGTTGTTTTTTTCAAGGCTTAGTTTGATATTGGCGACACAATTTTCGAAATCCTGCTCACCATAAGGTACAAAGAACTTATCCTCAATACGATACTCGTATACATGCATCCCCGGCTTCAAACCCACAAATGCTATCTCAAATTCCCGCCGCTGATTCATATCCTTTTTTTAAGGGCTTGCAAAGGTAGCTCAAAACAGTGGAAATACCAAAGTAAAATTGAACCCCCTGATTCGGCCGAAAGCCTGCCCGAACGGTTTTTTTATAGCATATTTGTATATATGAAAAAAGGGGTGGTTATTTCTGTCAGGGCCTGGATTATTTTGGCTGTCCAGTTATTGATGGCCCTGCTCATAGCCCTGTATGGATATTTCCCCATGCAGGTAGAAACGGGTTATGCAACCCTTTTTTACCCCTCTTTGGGTACTTTTTTAAGGTACCTGAACCACCATATCCCTTTTAGCATAGGCGATGTAGGGTATTCAATTCTTATTATACTATTGGTAATCAATTTATTAAGAATTAGCCAATCAATCTACCGAAAACAATTTTCCCGGCAACGGCTGCTCCTTTTGGGTTACCGGTTCAGCCGAAACCTGTTATGGGTTTATATCGTTTTTAAGCTGATCTGGGGACTTAATTATGACAGATTGGGTATTGCCTGGCAATTACAAATTACTAAGGTGGACTATTCAAAGGAGGAGGTTACGGCGCTGACCCAACAGTTGGTTAATAAGGTAAATGAATGCCGCCGACAGATACCTGATACCAACCTGCCTGTGAAACCACTTGATAGTATTTACAATGAAGCTTATCAAAGTTTTGCCAACTTACAGGGAATATATCCTTTTATCCAGTACAGCTATCCCTCCGTTAAACCCAGCCTCTACAATTTTTTAGGGGATTATATCGGGTTCTCCGGGTATTACAATCCTTTTACCGGGGAGGCCCAGTTGCGTACGGATATCCCCCGCATGCTGGTTCCTTATATTGCCTGTCATGAAATAGCCCACCAACTTGGCTATGCCAGCGAAAGCGAAGCCAATTTTGTGGGGTATCTTGCAGCCGCCTCTTCAGGGGATGTTTATGTAAGGTATTCTGTATACAATGACCTGTTTTCCTATGCCCAATCAGAGCAGGTATTTTTGTACAGTCAAGAAAAAGACTTTGTTGCTTTTGAAAAAGTGATTCAATATAACCGGGAACACCTGGATACTTTAGCGAAGAAAGACAGGCGGGCGGTGAGGGATTTTTTTGCGAAAAGGAAGAATAGTATATCGCCTGCAGTAAGCAGTTTGTACGACCAATATTTAAAAATGAATAAACAAACCAAGGGCCTGAACAGTTATAATGAAGTAATCGGATGGCTGATTGCCTACCAAAAAAAATATGGGAAAATCTAACGTTTTAAAATTTGCCGGGGCCGTATTGTTCACCGTTATTATCGGGGGACTTAGTGGGTTTTCTACTGCGGGTGAGATAAAGGGATGGTATGCCGGTTTGCAGAAGCCTTCCTTCAATCCCCCCAATTACCTGTTTGGTCCTGTATGGACAACCCTTTATTTTTTAATGGGCATAAGCCTTTTCCTGATATGGAAACAGGAAGTATCCCCAACCAGAAACCAGGCCCTCCGTTTATTTTTTGTACAGTTCCTTTTTAATATCTGCTGGTCGTTTATTTTCTTTGGCGCCCATTTAGCCGGATGGGCACTTATAGAGATGGCAATTTTATGGATATTGATAGGGCTGACGATTTTTTCTTTTGCCAAAATTTCTAAAACGGCAGCCTGGTTACTGGTACCCTATATCAGTTGGGTAAGTTTTGCCTTTATACTGAACGCAGCAATCTGGTACCTGAATAAATAATGTCAGACGCTAAAAACTGTTCTTCCACATCATGCTTTCGATGGGTTTATTGGGCTGCCCGCTGTATTTGGCATTTGATTTCTGGTTGTAGCTTGTGCCAATTTCTCCTTCCACCGGAAAATAGATAAGTTGCCCAATAGGCATGCCTTTGTAAATCCTTACCGGTTGTTTACAGGAAATTTCAAGTGTCCAGTTTCCACAAAAACCAACATCCCCTTTGCCCGCAGTGGCGTGTATGTCAATTCCCAACCTGCCGGTGGATGATTTGCCTTCCAGGAAGGGTACATGCGCGTGTGTTTCGGTATATTCATCTGTAACACCCAGGTAAAAAGCGTGTGGGTGCAAAACAAATCCCTCATCAGGGATTTCGAAATAGGTGATGGTATTGTGTTTTTTGGCATCCAGTTCTGCATCATCATAAGTAGCCAGCCATTTACCCAAATGCACGTCATAACTGTTACTCCCCAGGTCTTCACGCTGGTAAGGTTCGATTTTGATAGTACCTTTTTCCATTTCTTCCAGTATGCGCAAATCAGTCAGGATCATTCTTTACCAATATTTATAGGTTCGAAGTCAAATAAGTCTTAAATCTGCAATCTAAATGCTATTAAGCAAGCCGTGCCCCTGTTTTATCAACAAAATATCAACCCGACAACCCGTGCCGGTATTTGGAAGATTACCGAAGAAGAAGTTTTTTTTGGGGTAGGCACCCCTTTGCGTGAGGGAATTACCCATCCGCATAAACGATTACAACACCTGGCGGGACGATATTTATTGCCCTATCTTTTTCCGGACTTTCCCAATCAGGAAATAGAAATTGCTGATACCCGCAAACCTTTTTTACCCGGTGAAAAATACCATTTTTCTATTTCCCATTGTGGCGACTATGCAGCTGCCATAGTTAGCAGTGACTTAAGAGTGGGGATTGATATTGAAATATTTACTCCCAGGGTTACTAAAATTCAACATAAATTTTTGCATCCGGATGAGTTGTTATTGGTTAAACAGTACCCGCAAGAACAGCAGATTCCCTTACTGACTTTGTTGTGGAGTGTAAAAGAAGCCATGTTTAAATGGTGGGGCAGGGGAGAAGTTGATTTCAGTGAAGTGCTACGGATAGAACCCTTTGTAATGGCTAAAGAAGGAAACATTGCCGCCAGTTTTCAAAAGCAGGGATTCCGGCAGGATATGCAATTGGCTTATACCTTTTTTGAGCAGATGACACTGGTTTGGGTGGTAACCGACCCCTGATTATTCATCAAACCTGCTTTTCGGTTTAGGTACCAGCAGGAGGTTTTTTTGCAAGGTTTGTTTCAGTTGTTTTTTCACCAACTGCCCCATGGTTCTGGCTTTTTGATAAGTATGTGAACCCACAAAATAAGTGGCTAATTCTTTTTTTAACTGTTCCAGTTTTTCGGGTATAGAAATAATATCCCGGCTCATAATGTCCAGCAATTCTTTTACCCGGTAGCGGGCAGATACCAGCCGGTAGGTCATCATGGTTCTTTCCTCTGCCTGGTATTGGGCAATGGATTCACGATCCAGGTGCTGTATCACAATATCTACCAACGCTTTGTTTTCTTTAAAAAATTGGGGCAGGTAAAGATTCTTTCGTCCCTCATAAGACTGCTGGTCGAAGTCAATGGCGCGAATGCGGTACTGGAAGTCCTCTATGTCAGGAGTAATGTTTACCACAAAATTATAAGACCGCATATCGCCCAGTAGCATTACAAAACAACGTTCATTGAATTTCACAAATTCTTTGGCCAGGCGAATGAGGTTGGTATTACTGTTTGTCAGGTAATCCTGGATAAAAATATCGCCCGGAATGCCCGGAATGTGTTCTTCAATCAGGGTATTGCCGGAAGTGAAATAGGTGATACGATTGGGTGATAAAAGGTGTTCCAGTTCCAAACCATAAACCCGGCTGGCATCGGCCTGTTTGATGTAATAATGGTCGTAATTATCGTTAAACTTGTTGACAATCCGGATGCGGAATGGCTGGCTGTTTCCGAAATAACAGAAATCAATTCTGGCCACATCCAGGTGGTTACTGAAACTCATATCACCCTCTGTTTTCAGAATGGCATATATCCTCACGAGGTTTTCGCGAAGAAAGTTCCAGTGGTTCATGTCATAGGACGTTTTTTCCCAGGAAGTTTCTTTACCGTACTTGTCTTTAAGTGGGGTGGTATAGGTATACCGTTGCAGGTCGCTATAACTTACGGGTAGTGTCACTTCCCTGCCATACTTATCGAGGTATTGACGCAGGGAGTCATTTACCGGGAAAATAGGTTTCTTACGGGAAGGTTTGTCCGGCTGGTCGGAAGGAGCGATATCATCAAACGAATTATTCAATCAATAAGGTTTCATTGTCTTCGAGCAGGTCGAGGTTTACAGCATCAGAACCGGCAATGCCTTCCACGGAACCCTTGATATGCGCTGCATTCAGCAATACTTTTTCCAGTTGTTTTTCACGGGCTTTCCATAATTTTTCCATAGCCTCCCGCTCACGCTGGATGCTTAATTTCATGCTCATAAAACCTTCCCGTATAGCTTTCCAGTTTTCACTAAACTCACTGCCTGTAAGATAATCGTAAAGCATTACCATCTTATCGCCCTTGTTTTCCTGGCTTTTTTTGGCATCGGCAATTTTGATGATGGCGTCCCTTAACAGCATGGCCACACTTCTTACTTCTGCAAAAGTACAGATATATACACCGTTCTTTTCTCCAAACCGTTCCATGTCTTTGGGGAGGGCCTGCGTTACAATCACCGCAACATCGGCTCCCAGACTGCGCATATCGGTTTTTAATTTTTCGATCCACTCGTTCTGGAAATCCTTGGTGCGTTTGCTTTCAAAGATGATTCTGCCGCATTCATTTCCAAATTTATTTCTCACCGTTTGAATGCAGTCGGCACCTCGTACACCCTTACCCACTTCTTCAATTTTGTCAAAAGGGAAAGTTGTTTGTAAAAGGGATTCCAATAGTAATTCCTGTGCTTCTCCCTGTGTTTGCATACTTCCCTGTTCCAGCTTGCGTTTCATTTCTTCCACCTGTTTCATGGCAGACTCCACTTTCAGTTCCCATTCTTTTTTTTGCAGGTCGTGGTTAATTTTTTCTTTGGAAAGGGCTTCCTCTATGATGATGGCTTTGTTTTCCAGCAGGTATTTTTGTTTTTCAACCTCTGCATTTCTTTTATTTTCTTCGATTTGGTTCTGTAAACGCAACACATCCAACTGGCTTTGCTCCAGTTGCTGGCTCTTTAATTTGGCTTCTGTCAGTTGTTCCTGTAAGGATAAAAATTTAGCATTATTTTCTTCGGCTATTTTTTTACGTGTTTGTTCCTCCTGGTCTTTCAGGGCATTTTTTATTTTATCGGCCATTTCCAGTTCCTTCTCCTGGCTGGCTTTCTCCAATGACTCAATTTTTTTATTCAGTTGCAGGCTTTTTTCTTCAAATTCCTGGTCCTTTTTTTTCTTCCATTCATCGGCTTTGATATTCAGCTGGTCCTGTACCTCTTTTTTAAAGGCCTCACTCGCTTCAAACTGTTGTCCGCAGTGGGGGCATTTGATCTCTGTCGACATATAAAAAACAATTTAGTGTAAGTTAACTTTTGTTGCCTAAAGTAAAAACCCGGCTCGTTTGAGCCGGGTTTGTGCGGAAGAGGAGATTCGAACTCCCACGCCCGGTTATGGGCGCTACCACCTCAAAGTAGTGCGTCTACCAATTTCGCCACCTCCGCGTAGGGCTGCAAAAGTAAAGGAAAGCAGGTGAGCCGGAAAAAAATTAAATAGAATTTTACGGTTTTTTTAAGGCAAAGATGCAAAGCAGCGGGTTGCCTTATTAGGGATTCCCTATGTAAGGTTACATCCTTTCCGGCACCCGGATACCCAATACCTCCATGCCGGTTTTGATAACACCCGCGGTTAACCGGGCTAAATGCAGTCGCAAAATCTTTTTCTCCTCATTTTCTGCATTGCCAATGGAATGTTCTGTATAAAAGGTGTTGAAAATTTTGGCCAGGTTAAATACATAAATAGCCACTTTGGATGGGTCATGGTTAGTGGCCCCATCTTCCAGCACAGTGGGAAACATTTCCAGCTGAATGGCCAATGATTTTTCAAGGGGCAATAATGCCTGATCAGTTGCCAAATCGGGAATGGTTGGGGATTCCATCTTACGCAGGATACTCCTGATTCGGGCATGGGTGTATTGCACAAAGGGCCCTGTAAATCCATGAAAATCGATGCTTTCTTCAGGATTAAAAACCATTTTCTTTTTGGGGTCTACCCTTAACAGAAAGAATTTAAGTGCACCCAGGCCAATAATGTCATAGAGGTCTTTCAACTCTTCCGGACTAAAATCTTTTACCTTGCCCAGTTCCTCTGTTTTTTGGCGGGCAATATTTACCATTTCATCTACCAGGTCATCAGCGTCTACTACAGTACCCTCCCTGCTTTTCATTTTACCGGTGGGCAACTCAACCATGCCATAGCTTAAATGGTAAATGCCATCTGCCGAGGGCAGTCCCAGTTTCTGGCAAATTAATTTGAGCACTTTAAAATGATAATTCTGTTCATCGCCTACTACATAAATGCTCTGACCCGCATTGAATTCTTTTTGTTTCTGTTCTGCCAATCCGATATCCTGGGTGATATATACAGAGGTTCCATCTTTTCTTCTCACAATTTTTTCATCCAACCCATCTGCAGTAAGGTCTATCCAAACACTGCTATCTTCTTTCTGGTAAAAGACCCCTTTCTGTAAGCCGGCTTCTACCAAATCTTTTCCCAGCAAATAGGTTTCACTTTCATAATAGGTTTTATCAAAGTCGCTGCCAATTCTCTGATATGTGGCCGCAAATCCTTCGTATACCCAACCGTTCATTTTTTGCCAGAGTGCCAATGTATCAGGATCACCTGCTTCCCAGTCGAGCAGCATTTGCTGGGTAGCTTTCATGATCGGCGCTTCTTTTTCAGCAATGGCTTCCGGTTTCCCAAGTGCTTTTAATTCGGCTACCTGCTTTTTATATTCTTCGTTGAATTTTACATAATAGTCTCCCACAAAATGATCACCCTTGGTATGGGTGGATTCGGGTGTTGCCCCGTTTCCGAATAATTGCCAGGCCAGCATGCTTTTGCAAATATGGATACCCCGGTCATTCACTATACAGGTCCTGGTTACCTCATTACCATTGGCTTTTAATATTTCTGCGAGACTACGCCCCAGAAAATTATTCCGCAAATGCCCCAGGTGTAAGGGTTTGTTGGTATTGGGGGATGAATATTCCACCATTACTTTTTGTCCATTAGCCTGTGCTTTTCCGTAAGAGGAATTGCCGGATGCTGACTGAACAAAAGCCAGCCATAAACCATCTTTGATGGTAAGGTTAAGAAATCCCTTGATTACATTGAATTCAGCAAACAGGTCGGGATATTGATCAACCAGGTATTTACCCAATGCTTCTCCCAGGGTATCGGGAGATATTTTCAGTTGTTTGATAAAGGCAAATAATACCAGGGTATAGTCTCCCTTGAATTCGGGTTTTGTTTCATTCACCAATATTTCCTGTACCTGTATATCAATACCATAAAGGTGAATCAGGGCTTTGCTTGCGGCTTCTTTTATCTGTTTAACAACACTCATTTCTTAACAATTTCGGAGGGCAAAAGTAACCAATTAAGGCCTACCTTCGCCGCTATTATGCGAAAGCTGCATGAATTTATCCAGGGGCTGGTTTGGCGGATGGTGGATATATTTTATCCGTTGTTCCGGCGGTTTATGCCCTTACAGACTTTCCGTTATGCGGCTTGTGGCGGATTTAATACGCTTTTGGATATTACCCTTTTCTTTATTTCCTACAATTTTATCCTGCGAAAGCTGCCCGTTCATATTGGGCCACTCACTATTGGAGCGCATATTGCCGCATTTTTAATTGGTTTTTGTATCACATTTCCCATTGGCTTTTACCTGAGCCGTTATGTGGTGTTTGAAGCCACATCGGTGGCTAAGAGAGAACAGTTGCGTAAATATTTCCTGGTAGTACTGGGTTGTCTGTTGCTCAATTACGGGTTTCTGAAATTATTTGTGGATGTATTTGGCTGGTATCCCACACCCTCCAAAATTGTCACTACCTTTTTTGTGGTCATCTTCAGTTACCTCTCTCAAAAGAATTATACTTTTAAAAGCGGTAAGCTGGCTGAGGCCTGATCAATCTTCCGGTTTGATGTTGAATACTAAAGTAGCCAGACCTCTTTTTTCTGCGTGTACTATTTTAATGAAATGGTCTCCTGCTGTCAGGTGTAATTTAAGTGTGTGATGTGTATTTTCATCCAATGCAGTAAAACTTTCGTCCCAGGCATCTATGACCATTTTCCCGTCAATAAATACTTTGGCGAAATCGTCTGCTGTGATACCAATTCTGTAATCCCCTTCTTTCAATGACAGTCGGGTAGTGGCTAAAGTGGCAAAGGAATCTGCCGGTAGGTTTTCCCCAATGCGCCCCCACCAGGTATAATCTATTTGAGAGGCCTCGGTTGCCTTAATGGGTGATTGTTGCCATATGTCAGTAAAATTTTCGTAACCCAGGGCGGGATCATGTTGCGCATCCCAGCTAAACCATTTCACTGCCCATTTTGTCGGCGGCTGAAAGGAGGCGTATTGAAACAGGCGTTCAGCAGTACTGTCTTCTTTTTTACCAAAAGCATTTACAAAAACCGACCCTTCAAAAGCCAGCTTAATTGTATGCATTGCTTTGGTTGAATCAACTCTTGCCGTTATAAAGGAAGGAAAACTGTCTGCTCCCCGGCTAAGGATTTGAAATCCTTCGGTTGACTGTATTTTCCATTTCCCTTCAGGTCCCAAAACCTCAAACTGGTGTACACCTTCCGGAGAAATGTTTTGTAACCAGAGAAGCGGATACCTGAAATCATACGGTCCCCATTCAGTTATCCGCATGTCTTTTTTGGACCTGGATACCCTTTCCTCGGGTAATTTAGTGGCATTAATGGTTTTCAGTCTTGGGTCTTTCTGATAATCCATATCAAGCATGTCTGCCTCACGGGAGGTATCTATATTGTCAACCCTGTCGCCCAATACCAGGCTATGTTCCACCAGCAACTTTGTATTCCCGCTGAAAACTACTGTATCGGTGCCCATGATATCAAATGCCGTGCCCACACTGGTGAAACGGTTGGCAGCGATCCAGTAATTTTGACTTTGCGTATTCCTCATTTTGGCATAGCCCCAGTCATCGGGTTGTTTTTCTCTGGACCAGAGTTTGACTCCTGTTTGGTCGCCTGTAAAGTTGTTTAATGCAATATTGATATTCTGTCCGTGTTCAATGGCAATACCAATCCGGTTATTGGCCAAAATATTGTCTGTAATATCTGTATCATAACTATATCCCCCCCAGATGCCATGGTCACATTCCAGCAATCTGTTTTTCATAACCAGGTTGCGGCTGAAAGTAACTTCTATACCATTGGTTGGAGCGTAGGAAAAGTCGTTACCATAAATAAAGTTGTCGTTACAACCCCCTAATCCTGTATCCATGGTTGACTGGCCCGCCCAAAGGAAGAAACCATCTCCACTATGGGTTGCCGAGTTGAAGGCGAAAATATTATCACTGCTTTGTTCAAAAACCAGGATGCCTGCACTATCCTGGCCGCGTTTGTAAAACCCATCACTAAATCCTCTTACAGTAAAGTCCAGACGATTATGGTAAACCCTGTTGTGGCTGCTTCGGTAAAGGCCAATACCAATACCGGAATTGAAGGAGAAAGTATTGTCGTTAACAGTTGCTTCCTCACAAAGAGTCATCAGTAAAGCACATTGTCCACCCGTGACAATGTTATTGGTTATGGTGGCTTTTTTACAATTTTTAAGATATATAGCGGCACCATAACGAAGCCACTCATCCTTTTCATTGTGGTGAAAACTCATCCAGTCGCTGATGTCTTCTTTTTCACGGGTACTTTGCAGGTGTTGGCGCCAGTTATAACTCAGGTCGCAGTTTTGTATAATGAGGTTTTCTACACTATCCGCCAGTATAGCCACTTTGTATCCGTGGATATTTGCATTTTTCAGGGTAATATTTTTGGACCCTTTTTTTATCCGGATAGCCAGGCCATAAAATGCATCAGGTCTTTTTGAATCCGTCGAACCCTGCAAGACAGCATGGTTGAAATCTATCACTATGTTATTCCCCTCAATCTGGATCAGGTTTTCCGTAATTGCTTTGGGGGCATTCAGGTAATAGTTTTCACTGCTGACAATAACAGACTCCTTTATCACCATACCAGCTTTTAATTTAATGACGGGAGCAGCATTTGTTTGCTTACCAATGAGTAGCACCAAAGCAAATAAAAGAGATCTTTTGGCAAATGATGTCATTGGATAAAAGTAAGGAATGCCGGTTAAACAGGATTATAACTGGAAACGGACACTGCCAAACACCCCAAAATCGTTGGTGTTTGATTTAAAGAGATTCGGGTTTAGTCCGGCAGGAATATTTCGTAAAGGTGCAAAACGCCATACTAAATCAATTCGGAGTATTTTGAAGATGTTTTCAAATCCGGTACCCACTTCAGTATAGAATCCGCCGCGAAGGGAGCGCATACGGTATTCATAATAATAATCCTGGATATTAAGAGCCCTGTTCTGGTCAGACAGGTTACCCCATACCGACTTTAGGTTCCAGAACTGGCGCATATTGGTCTTGCGCATGAATGGAAGCAGGTTAATGAGTTTTTTCTCCAGGTTATGTTCCAGGTTGATGCCGGCAAATTCATCACTGATGTATTCAAACCGGTTCATCAGGTTAAAAGATTGTTTATTGTAATAATAGATTTCATTGCCCGGATGAATTTCTAATACCATAAAAGGCAAGGGGTTATTTGAAAATAGCTTCCCTGTATAAGCCATGTAATTCATTTTTCCCCATCTGGGAATGCGAAAAGTGTGGGTAATGTTCAGGCCCAGTCGCTGGTACTCATAACCCGAACCCAGAACTCCTTTTATACCAAATGCTGACCGGAATTCATATATGGGGGCATTGCTTTTGATTTTTCTGTCTCTTCTATGGCTTGAGAAAGTTTTTTCACCAGGAGCCAACCTGAATTTGATCCCCAATTCTGTGCTGATCAGCTGGTCGGAAAAATTGTGGGATAATTGTCTGCGGGTAGGCAGGGGGGTGAAAGTCTCGTAATCTGTGCGGACAAAAAATGGCTGAATAGAGAATTTATTCTTCCATTCTTTGTTTACATAAAACTTGATTTCATCCACACCCAGAAATTTTTGCCTGACATTTGGACGTCTGATTAACTGGCTGAAAAGGTTATCGGTTGTGATGTCTTCATCATTGTAACGGGTTCTCCCGTTGTCCAGGTCATGCGTATAGGATCCGTAAAGGGTAATTCCATTATCACCGGGTAATTTATAAGTTATGTCGGCCCTACCTTTAAACCGGTTATCCTTGAAGCCGTAGGCCAGGTAACTGTGCAATCGCAGGTGCTTGCTGAATTGCTCGGTGGTGCCGATATCAAAACGCATCCGAATTTTTTCCAGCTGGTTACCGCTAAACCATTTGAACCACGGGCCGATTTCAATAGCTCCTAATTTTTTATGGCCATCAAAAATAAAAGTCAGCACTTTGGTGTAATGTACAAATGCAGGTATGGTTTTGATGGTATCCATCATTTTGTATACCTTTTTTTCGTTCACACTAAGTTCCTCATGTCTTTGTTGGTTCCAGAACTCCTTGTCTTTATCCTTTGCCGATTCATCAATAACCAGTTCTTCTTTCTGAGCATTTTTAGAAAGTTTGGCAATTATGGATGGATCATTCACCCTGACATTCCGGTAGGTACTGGTTTTCCGGGCAATGAAAGAAAGCTTTTCTTTTCCAAACGGAGTGAAATCTACAACTGTCTTATCCTTGGAAAACATCCAGGAGCTATCCGGCCGGAGGTCGAATTCCTGCAAAATACTCAGGCGGTTTACAAAATTGATATTGGCGGTGGATGAGATATTCAGGTTAATGCGGTATATCCCCCAGTTACTACCATGGATCCAGCAATCACCACTGAATGTATTTTCTCCCTCCCTTTTAGGTGAAAACAAAAGGTGGAGGTACCGTTGTCCGGAAATGTACTGCGTATCTGCTCCTTTGTAATTGTAATATTTGTCTCCTACATTACTCAACGGGCTGATAAACTCTTTACCAAGGGTATTGGTGAAATTTTCATACACATTTACCTTAAAATTCATACCCCCTATGAACTGCAGGATACTTTCATTCTTCAGGCCATCTGTCTTGGCGGCTTTGATCTCTTCCCTGATTTTGTGGGGAGCTTTGGAATAATAATAATCAGAAAGCGATTCGGTTATATATGCCGGCAGGAAGGGTGTTCTGTCCGAAACACTGTCTATATTATCCAGCAGGAATACAAAAGGTTTCAGCAGTTTTTTATCAGTGAAGTATTTGCGGTTAACATTGTTGATGTCCAGTTCTATCTTATTGTATAATTCGTAGGCATAATTTTCATACTTATAGGGATCATTTTTGGGTTTGTTGGCAACAATGAGTTTCCACCACCTTAATCCTTTGTTGAACTTAGACTTCACTTCCACAGTATTGGACAATTTCAACTCTTTCAGAATCATTTCTACACGGGCAGTATCCTTTGTTGTGTTTTTGAATAGTTTATAAACATCTGCAAATCCCACATAACTAACCACCAGTGTATCCACCAGGTTATGGCTCAGGCGGAGCTGGAAATGGCCCGCACTATCGCTGGTAGTGCCAAAACCCGCTTTTTTCCAATAAATGCTGGCAAAGGGTACTGATTCTTTGGTAAAATCGTTGATGACAATTCCATTCAGGTTACTCCTCTGGCTATAACCTATATTCCCCAATATCAGTAAGCAACTGATCAGGAATGCCTTTTTTAACGTGGATGCCACTCGAATACCTATCACTATATCAATTACTGGGGTTAAGAATTTAGGTTTTTGCAGGGTTGGATAAGTAATTTTTGGATGTGCTTAATTATCAAGGCTTTTCAAACCAATGAAATTACCATTAAAATTGAATTTCCGATAATCAATTTGTCAGTCTGGGGACTTATTCACACAAAAATTGGCAAATATGAACAATATGGGGATTTCCGGGCTGACATTTTTGCATTTTTTGCCCAATGGCATGGTGATTGAACAACATAAGTAATTATAAATCAGAAATAGTAGAAATATGGGAAAAATAATAGGAATTGACCTCGGAACAACCAATAGTTGTGTCGCTGTTATGGAAGGAAATGAACCTGTTGTCATTGCCAATGATGAGGGTAGAAGAACAACCCCTTCTGTCGTTGCTTTTTTGAAAAGTGGTGAACGTAAGGTGGGTGATCCGGCCAAAAGGCAGGCGATTACCAATCCCCAAAATACCATTAGTAGTGTCAAACGTTTCATGGGCCGCCGTTTTGACGAAGTGACCGAAGAAATCAGTCATTGGAGTTATAAGGTAGCAAAGGGTGACAACAATACCGTAAGGGTAGCCATTGATGACCGTTTGTTTACACCGCAGGAAATTTCTGCCATGATACTTCAGAAAATGAAGAAAACGGCAGAAGATTACCTGGGACATGAAGTTTCGGAAGCGGTTATCACCGTACCTGCCTACTTTAATGATGCCCAGCGCCAGGCAACCAAGGAAGCCGGTGAAATCGCCGGATTAACCGTGCGCAGGATTGTAAATGAACCCACAGCTGCTGCTTTGGCATATGGCCTGGATAAAAAACATGCCGACCAGAAAATCGCAGTATTTGACCTCGGTGGAGGTACGTTTGATATATCCATTCTTGAGTTGGGTGATGGCGTTTTTGAAGTGAAATCAACCAACGGAGATACCCACCTGGGTGGCGACGACTTTGATAAAGTAATCATGGATTGGCTGGCTGACGAGTTTAAGTCGCAGGAAGCGATTGACCTCAGAAAAGACCCAATGGCCCTTCAGCGTTTGAAAGAAGCAGCAGAAAAAGCCAAAGTGGAGCTGAGTTCTTCTGCTGAAACCGAAATTAACCTGCCCTATATCACAGCGGTTGACGGTGTGCCGAAGCACCTGGTTTTAAAATTAAGCCGTGCTAAATTTGAACAACTGGCAGACAAGCTTTTTGCCCGTTGCCTGAAGCCCTGCGAAGATGCGCTTAAAGATGCAGGCTATAACATATCCCAGATAGACGAAGTGATTTTAGTGGGTGGTTCTACCCGTATACCCAAAGTGCAGGAAATAGTTGAAAAGTTTTTTGGCAAAAAACCCAACAAAGGGGTAAACCCTGATGAAGTAGTTGCACTTGGTGCTGCTATACAGGGAGCAGTGCTTACCGGAGAAGTAAAAGATGTGTTGTTATTAGACGTTACTCCTTTGAGCCTCGGAATTGAAACCATGGGCGGCGTAATGACCACCATGATTGCATCCAATACAACGATTCCTACCAAAAAAACGGAAGTGTATTCTACTGCCAGTGATAATCAACCCGGCGTTCAGATACATGTGTTACAGGGTGAGCGCCCGATGGCTAACCAGAACAAGAGCCTGGGTATGTTTAACCTGGATGGTATTCCACCGGCACCAAGGGGCCTACCACAGATTGAAGTGACTTTTGATATCGATGCCAACGGTATGTTACACGTAAGTGCCAAGGATAAGGGTACCGGAAAAGAACAAAAAATCCGGATCGAAGCAGGTAGTGGTCTTAGTAAAGAAGAAGTAGAGAAAATGAAGGCAGAAGCCAAGGCCAATGAAGCAACAGATAAAGAAGCCAGAGAAAGGGTGGAAAAATTAAATGCCGCCGATAGCCTGATTTTCCAGACTGAGAAACAGTTTAAGGAGTTTGGCGAGAAAATCTCAGCAGACAAAAAGGCACCTATTGAAGCCGCACTTACCAAACTGAAAGAAGCGCATAAAAACCAGGACATTCCGGGTCTGGATGCAGCGATGACAGAAATGAATACCGCCTGGACAGCAGCCAGTGAGGAAATCTACAAAGCACAGGCAGAAGGTGCCAATGCCGGACAGGCTGGGGCTAATCCTGATGCTCAGCCAAATGAAGGCGCACAGGCAGGTGGTGAAACGGTAACGGATGCAGAATTCGAAGAGGTAAAATAACCCTACTGTTACGTAACATAGATATATTAAAAACATCCCCGTATTTTCCGGGGATGTTTTTTTACAATAAGCCTGATCACACTGGGTATTTACACACATTATTACAAAAGGTCAGGCAATAAATTTTTTATCGATGGCACTATTATTTGAACCCCTTACCATTCGTTCTGTTACCCTACGCAACAGAATTGCGGTATCACCCATGTGTGAGTATTCCTCTATTGATGGATTTGCCAACGACTGGCACCTCGTCCATCTGGGCAGCAGGGCTGTGGGAGGCGCAGGTTTGTTGATAACGGAAGCCTGTGCTGTTTCGCCTGAGGGAAGGATTACTCCTTACGATCTGGGTATATGGAAGGAGGCGCACATTCCTGCATTAAAGCGGATTACGCAATTTATAGAAAGCCAGGGTGCCGTACCGGGCATACAGTTAGCCCATGCAGGTAGAAAAGCAAGTTGTACACAACCCTGGAAGGGTGGAACCCCATTAGGGGAAAGTGAAGGAGGTTGGGTAACCGTTGCGCCAAGTGCCATTTCTTTTAAAGAAGGTGGTCAATTACCCGAAGCCCTTAGCCAGGAGGCAATGCAAAAGGTGGTAGCAGACTTTCGAATGGCAGCCCAACGATCGGTGGAGGCCGGATTCAAAGTGATGGAAATACATGCGGCCCATGGATACCTGCTTCACCAGTTTTATTCCCCCCTGGGTAATTTTAGGACAGATGATTATGGAGGTAGTTTTGAAAACCGTATCCGTTTATTACTGGATGTGGTAAAAGCTGTGCAGTCTGTTTGGCCTGCTGAACTACCCCTTTTCGTAAGGATTTCTGCTACCGACTGGGTTGAAAATGGCTGGGGTCTGGCTGACTCAGTAAAGCTTTGCCAGTCTTTAAAAGAAATGGGTGTAGACCTGATTGATTGCTCCTCGGGGGGAATCATAGGTAATGTCTCTATTTCCCTAAAGCCGGGTTACCAGGTACCTTTTGCCAGCCGGATAAAAAATGAGGTCAACATACTTACCGGATGTGTGGGGTTGATTACAAAAGCCGATCAGGCCGAAAAAATTCTGGAAGACAAAGAGGCTGATATCATTTTTATGGCGCGGGAACTCTTACGCAACCCCTACTTTCCTTTGCAGGCAGCGAAGCTGCTTAATCAGGATATTGAATGGCCGGTACAGTACCAGCGGGCAAAATAGTAAGCTAACAGGTTATATAGGATTTGGTTAAATCAAGTAAGTCTTTCAGGAGCAGGATATAGTTTATTTTTCCATCATCCGGATATACAGGTCTTCTACTTTTTTACGGGCCCATGGGGTTTTTCGTAAAAATTTGAGGCTTGATTTGATGGTTGGGTTGCTGTTAAAACAGTTGATAGGAATATGCTGTCCCAGGTCTTCCCACCCAAAATGCGCTACCAGTTCTGAAACGATTTTTTCCAGGGTCTTACCATGAAGGGGGTCGTTAGGGTGTGCTTCCATTATGGTTATGTTTTTGTAATGATAAAACATTTTTCTACATCGGTAGCATACAAATAACCCCCCGGTAATTAACCGGAGGGTTGCTCAATGGTAACGTATACCATCTTAAATAGCTTAATTAATTTTAAATGTAATGGGTAAGGTGTAATAGCTTTTTACATTCTTTCCTTTGATTTGTCCGGGGTTCCACCTGGGCATTTTGTTTACTACATCCAGGGAAGCCTGGTCCAGGCCATAACCTGCCAAATCTCCTTTGATCATTGGATTATATAACTTTCCACTCTCATCAATGGCAAAATTTACGTCTACACTTCCTTCCACGCCATCATTAATGGCTGCTTCAGGATATAAAATGTTATCCTGAATAAATTTGGCGAGTGCTTTTTGTCCGCCCGGAAATGAGGGTCTGATTTCAGTATGGGTATAAATACCTTCCTTGTCCATTTCAATGGCCAGCGGGCCATAATGCGTATCATAATACTTGTCGAAGTCAGATTGGAAAACAATCATTCCCTTCCCATTTTTTTTGGCAGGATTGGGTTTAGCGACCCCTTCAGCAACCATGTCTTTTTTAACGTTGCCTTCCTTAATCAATTTAAGGGAGTCTTCGGTGATTTTGGCCTGGATGGAATCTACCTTTTCTTTGTTAGTATCTGAACCTGATTTACAGGAAACCATGACCATGGTAATGGTAACTGCGCCTATCAGAAAAGGCAATACTTTTTTGGCAAATTGTTTCATTCTTGTTTGTTTTAATGTGATGTGATGATAGCGGAAAGTGGTGTATGTCAACTTTCCCTACCCGAATATTTTATCCCGTAAAGGTCTGATTCGTAATAAGGTTTGGTTTACATTTAGAGAGCTAAGTGTTGCACAATTCACAGAAACAACCTGAAAGGCGGGTAGCCGCTTAATTTCTATTGTATGGTCCCACACCGTTATTTCCTGCTTAACAAGCCCTATAATATGGTATCGCAGTTTATCAGTACTCATGATGTGCGTTTACTCTGCGACCTGCCTTATGCATTCCCGGCAGGCACCCATGCGATTGGCCGGCTTGACAATCAATCTGAAGGGCTACTGCTCTTAACAACCAATCCTGCAATAACCCGGTTATTATTTCAGGGAAAAGTGCCGCATACCCGGACTTACCTGGTTCAGGTAAAAAACAAAGTGTCTGAAGAAAGTATCGCACAACTTCAAAAAGGAGTTTCCATTCGGGTAAAAAATGGGGAAAATTATACTACTGCACCCTGCGACGTTTGCATGGTTGAAAAACCGGAAAATTTATTTTCATCCGGCTATGAGTTGAGGGAAGATGTGCCCAGCACCTGGTTACGAATTACCTTAACAGAAGGCAAATTTCACCAGGTTCGTAAAATGGTGGCTGCAGTACATCATCGTTGCAAACGACTTATTAGAATAGCCATTGAAGATATGGAACTCGGAAGTCTTTTGCCCGGGGAGGTTCGGGAAGTGGGGGAAGCCGACTTTTTTAGCCAGTTACATTTGGAGGAATTGAAATAAAGGCTTGATTTTTTTTAGGGGAAATAAATAGCCATCTTAGAAGGGGCTCCTATTGTATTTTCAGAAAAATCTGAGTACTTTTTCCCCCCAAGGGTCATAAACGTATGACCCCATCATTGACAAAAAATACAATAAAATGAAAAAGTCATTCCTTTTCCTGCCCCTGATGCTATTGTTTTCCTTTTCACTTTCAGACAATACCATCAGTAAAGAAGAAAGAAAAAAGGCCACCGATTTTCTTATGGAAACCCGCATGGGTGTTGAAAATGCAGCCAAAGGCCTGAGTGAAGCCCAGCTTGCATTCCGGGCTTCTGCAGATAAGTGGAGCGTGGAAGATTGTCTGAAACACATTGCCATTACCGAACAGATGCTTTGGGGTATGGTAGCATCGGGGTTAGAAAAACCAGCCACACCCGAGAAAAGGAGTGAGGTAAAAGCTACGGATGATGACGTCATTAAAAACGTAGAAGACAGGAGTACCAAAGTAAAAACCTATGCGCCAATGGAACCGGTAAATACGCCTTTTCATTCTGCCGCGGAGGCATTGGCATCCTTTCAAAAAGACAGGCAAAAGCTCATTGATTATGTAAACAGTACGAATGATGACCTGCGCAACCATGTAAATCCCCTTCCGGTTGGGGTATTTGACAGTTACCAGATGATCCTGTTTATTGGCGCACATAGTAACCGGCATATGCAGCAAATGAATGAGGTAAAAGCAGATCCGAATTTCCCCAAAAATTAATTTTTTGATCCCATACCAGATGGGGTTTTGTCCCAACAAGGTTGGTTGTTAAATAAAGAAACCGCAGTTCATGCGGTTTCTTTATTGATAGGTTTGCTGTAGCGTAATTAACCTGCTACTTGTTTCCTGATGATGTTCAGTGCCGCACCTGCTTTAAACCACTCAATCTGTTGTTCATTATAGGTATGGTTTACCTGGATGGAATCTTTGGACCCATCTGCATGGCTAAATACCATGGTTAGTGATTCACCCGGTGTAAAATTGGTGAGTCCTAATATGTCAATGGTATCATCTTCCTGAATTTTATCGTAGTCTGCTTTATCGGAGAAGGTAAGCGCCAGCATACCCTGTTTTTTCAGGTTGGTTTCATGAATACGGGCAAAGGATTTAACCAGTATGGCACGTACGCCCAGGAAGCGGGGTTCCATGGCTGCGTGTTCACGGGAGCTACCTTCACCATAATTTTCATCACCCACTACAATGGTACCCATACCCGCTGCTTTGTATGCACGTTGTGTGGCGGGAACCGGACCATATTCACCAGTTAACTGGTTTTTTACATTATCTGTTTTTTCATTGTAATAGTTTACTGCACCAATCAGCATATTGTTACTGATATTATCCAGGTGACCACGGAATTTCAGCCAGGGTCCGGCCATACTGATATGGTCAGTCGTACATTTTCCTTTGGCTTTGATCAATAGTTTAAGTCCTTTCAAATCTATGCCTTCCCAGGCTTCAAATGGAGCCAGTAATTGCAGGCGTT
Source organism: uncultured Bacteroidota bacterium (assembly GCA_963750825.1). GTDB lineage: Bacteria > Bacteroidota > Bacteroidia > Chitinophagales > Chitinophagaceae > Sediminibacterium. The sequence goes on from CAVVSL010000032.1 coordinate 41,668, forward strand.
TACTATCGGTAGCCACGGCTATAGTTACTTTACTGCCGTCTTCAGCAGGTGCCTGGTATCCGGCATCTTCTACCGCAAAACCGCGAGGAGGTAATTCCTGTCCTGAGGGTTCGTCGAGTTTTACTTGTTCGCCCTTTTCATTGATAAGGGTATCGGTCAGTGGATTAAAGTTAAGATCTCCGGCAATGGCCAGTGCTGTTACCAATTCGGGAGAGCCCACAAATGCCATGGTATTGGGGTTGCCATCCGCCCGTTTGGCGAAATTTCTGTTGAAGCTGTGAACGATGGTATTTTTTTCTTTTTTCTCTGCACCAACCCTGTCCCACATGCCGATACAGGGCCCGCAGGCATTGGCAAAGACTGTAGCGCCGATGGAGTTAAAAACATCCAGGAAGCCGTCTCTTTCCACCGTATAACGCACCTGCTCAGAACCAGGTGTGATGGTGAATTCACTTTTCAGTACAAGTCCTTTTTCTTTTACCTGGCGGGCCAGGCTTACCGAACGGCTGATATCTTCATAAGAACTGTTGGTACAGCTACCGATCAAACCCACTTCAATTTTAGTGGGCCAGCCATTGGCTGCCGCAACTTCTTTCATTTTTGAAATGGGAGTGGCTAAATCCGGCGTAAAAGGTCCGTTCAGATGGGGTTCCAGTTCGCTCAGGTTAATGACAATTACTTCGTCAAAATATTTTTCAGGATGGGCATATACTTCCGGATCGGCCGTCAGGTAGGGGGCGATGGCATCTGCTCCCGCAGCAATTTCTTCTCTTCCGGTAGCTTTCAGGTAACGGCTCATGCTTTCATCGTAACCGAAGGTGGAAGTGGTGGCACCGATTTCAGCACCCATATTACAGATGGTTCCTTTACCGGTGCAACTCATACTGCTGGCACCTTCGCCAAAATATTCTACTATGGCACCGGTACCACCTTTTACAGTAAGGATACCGGCTACTTTCAATATTACATCTTTGGGAGCTGTCCAGCCACTTAGTTTGCCGGTTAGTTTTATACCAATCAGTTTGGGCCATTTGAGTTCCCAGGGCAATCCCGCCATCACATCACAGGCATCAGCGCCACCCACACCGATGGCAATCATGCCGAGACCTCCCGCATTAACCGTATGAGAATCGGTACCAATCATCATACCCCCCGGGAAAGCATAGTTTTCCAATACTACCTGGTGGATAATGCCTGCTCCGGGTTTCCAGAAACCTATGCCGTATTTGTTGGATACAGAAGCCAGAAAGTCATATACTTCCTTGCTTTCTGTATTGGCCACTTTTAAATCTTTTTTGGCATCTTCACGGGCCATAATCAGGTGGTCGCAGTGTACGGTAGAGGGTACGGCAACTTTGGGCCTGCCTGCCTGCATAAACTGTAAAAGGGCCATTTGTGCAGTAGCATCCTGCATGGCAACTCTGTCAGGGGCAAAATCAACATAGGATTTACCCCTTTCAAAAGCAGCCATTGGCTGATTGGAATGCAGGTGGGAAAACAATATTTTTTCACTCAGTGTGAGCGGACGTCCCAGTGTTTTACGGGCTGCATCCACTTTTGCCGGCATTTCGGCATACACTTTTTTAATCATCTCAATGTCAAAGGCCATTTTTTAATATTTTTTTGATTTGCAAGGTAAGCAAGGTTGGTAAAGCCTGAAGCGCCGGGCACAAAATAGACTGGGCCTGCTATACGCTGTAAGCTTTGGACCTAAAGCTAAGAGTTGCGAATTTACAAAAAAACAGACGCTGTTTAAAAACTGTTTTGCACTTTTGCTTGTTGAAATTTCGTAAATTGCCTGTGTGGATGACATTTCCGCAAATACAAAACGTTAATATGCAAAAACTGAGGGAATTTCTGGAAATACAAGCATTCGGTGTTTGTTCAGCCATTGGCGAAAAACTCGGTATAGCCTCTTCCAGGATCAGGATGTGGTTTATTTATATTTCTTTTCTTACACTGGGTTCTCCCGTCATCATTTATATGATCCTTGCTTTCTGGATCAATATCAAAAACTACATACTTGCCGGCAAAAGGAATCCTATCCGGAACTGGTAAACCCTTTCTGATAATTTTTTTACAAAATGGCTTTTCGTAACCTGACCAATTGGGTGAGCAGTGCCTCCAGTTTATCCAATGACAGCATATTGGCGCCATCACTTTTGGCAAGGGAAGGATTGGGGTGGGTCTCAATGAATAAGCCATCTGCGCCGGTTGCAATGGCTGCTTTGGCAATGGTACCTATTAATTCGGGGTTGCCCCCTGTTACACCAGAACTTTGGTTGGGTTGCTGGAGGGAATGCGTACAATCCATAATAACCGGAGTGCCATGCTCTTTCATCCAGGGAAGGTTACGGTAATCCACCACCAGGTCCTGGTAACCAAAACTATTGCCTCTTTCGGTAAGCATCACCTTCCTATTCCCGGTTATTTGAATTTTATCTACGGCAAATTTCATGGAAGGACCACTCAGAAACTGCCCTTTTTTAACATTGATTACTTTGTCTGTTTCGGCAGCAGCTATTAAAAGATCTGTTTGCCTGCATAAAAATGCAGGAATCTGCAAAATATCTACAAATTCAGCTGCCATTGCGGCTTCTTCATGCGCATGAATATCGGTAGTAGTTGGTAAATGAAAGGTAGTACCCACTTTTTTGATAAGTTGTAAACCATTGTCATCGCCAATGCCGGTAAAGGAACCTGCGCTGGTACGGTTTGCTTTTCGGTAGCTGGCTTTAAATACATAGGGAATTGCCAGTCGCTGGCAAATTCCGGAAACCTTATCAGCAATCTCCATTACTGTTTCCTCACTTTCCACCACACAAGGGCCTGCAATCAGGAAAAAATTGTTGGGATCATAAGACTGTTTTTGGAATAAATCTTTCAGAAAAAAAGGTAACATACTAAGGTTTTGCTGGTGAAGATAAGCAGGCTGCGAATCTACGATTTTTGCCGCTTGTTTGAAAACACGGGGTTAAACGACATTTTTTGGGACAATTTGCGGGTATTATTTCCCTTTGATTACCCAAAAGTGCAAAAAACTGCATAAAACTTCAACAAATGAAGATTTATTATTTGAAAAATGCAAAAAAGCGCATTATTTTTATGATAACCCCTCGTAAAAATGCTAAAAACAGAAAGACAGGCATATATTCTTCGGCAAATTGATTTGCACAACAGAATTCTATCCTCTGATATGAGTGCTGAGATAAATGTATCTGAGGACACTATCAGGCGGGACTTGAATGAATTGGCAGAAATGAATAAGATAGTTAAAGTGCACGGAGGTGCATTATCCAAGTCCTTTCACAGTTCTTTTTTGCGATCAGATGTTTTCAGGGCCGACAGTAAAAGACTGATTGCAGAAAAAGCGGTGAAACTCATCAGGGATGAAATGTTTATCCTGACTGGAGGGGGGACCACTATTATTGAACTGGCCAGGTTACTGCCGAGAGACCTTCGGGCAACTTTTTTTACCGGTAGTGTTCCTGCGGTATACGAGTATGCCCAGCATCCGAATATTGAAGTGGTATTTATTGGCGACAAAATATCCAAAAACTCGCAAATAGCGGTTGGTGGAGAAGCCATCGCCAGAATTAACGGATTGAAAGCAGATATCTGTTTTCTGGGAGTAAATGCTATCGATGAGAAAGGCATAACAGACAATGACTGGGATGTGGTACAATTAAAGAAAGCAATGGTACAGGCTTCCCAGAAAACAGTTGTGTTGTCGATTTCAGACAAAATTAATACCAACCAGCGTTTCCAGATATGTGGGCCGGAACAGATCGATACACTGGTCACGGAATTGGATCCTGAAGATCAGTTATTTGATAAATACCGGTCACAGAATATAGTCATCCTTTAATCCAGTCAATTAATACTGCTAATATGAAAATTAAATTAACCACCAAAACCCAACGATGGGGTACAAGTTTTCTTCTTGTATTACTGCTGACGGCCTTTCAAACACTATCTGCGCAGGTGCGGATAAGTGGAAAAGTAACCGCAGCCTCAGGAGCTCCTGTTGAAGCAGCTTCCGTATTTATTAAAAAAGCTAACACGGGTGCCGCTTCAGATGTGGCCGGAAGCTATTCTTTTTCAGCCAGCCTGACTCCCGGAAAGTATGTTCTGGTATTCAGCAGCAATGGATTTTCTACACTGGAAAGGGAATTGACCATTACAGGGGAAAAGAGCTATACCATCAATGCTGTACTAACAGAAAGCATTTCCAAACTGGATGAAGTTATCGTAACCGGAACTTCTGCAGGGACTACCCGCCGGCAACTGGGTAGTTATATTAGTTCTGTAAGTGCCGAAGACCTTACCAAAGGGGCTACCGGTAACGTTCTTGCTGCTTTGCAGGGAAAAACCGCAGGTGCCCAGATTACCCAGAATTCAGGGGATCCCGCCGGTGGGTTATCAGTAAGACTTAGGGGTATCAGTTCAATATCCTCCTCTTCTGAACCACTGTATATCATTGACGGTGTTATTGTTAACAATGGTACCAACCGTGTTACCAATACCCAATCAGGTTATGACGGTACCAACTTTGTGGGTACGGTTGGCCAGAGCAGAATGGCAGACATCAATCCAAATGATATTGAACGCATAGAAGTATTGAACGGTGCTGCTGCTGCTGCCATTTACGGAAGCCGAGCCAATGCCGGCGTTGTTCAGATTTTCACCAAAAAAGGAAAATCCGGTGCACCGGTTATCAGTTTTTCCACCAGTTATATGTCCAGCAGTATCCGTAAAAAAGTTGAGGTAAACAGGGCACCTACCAAGTTTGGCGGACCTACTGACGGGCCCGGAGCCCAAACCCAGGATATCCTGACTCCGGCATTGACCATTACTACGCCGGTAACCAGGTACAATTACAATGATTATATATTCCGCAATGCCAATGGTACCGACAACACTATTTCTGTCAGCGGCGGAACGGATAATACCAAATACTATTTATCGGGTTCCTATTTCTATAACCAGGGAATCATCCCCAATACAGATTTTCAGCGTTTCAGTTTCAGGAGTAATATTGACCAGGTTGTCAACAAATGGATCAACTTTAATATTGGCCTGAATTATACCAATAGTTCTGCCAATGAAAAACCCGATGGAAACTCCTTTTATTCACCCATGAATTCCATCAACATTATTGGTAATTTCCACAATATTTTCCAGCGCGATGCCCTGGGCAATATCCAGGCAGTAGGTGAGAGGGGAAGGGCTAATCCTGTATCTGTGATTGAAGACATTAAGCAAAAGCAGACCACTAACCGCTTAATTGCTAATATGGGTTTGAAATTAAGGCCCGTTAAAAACCTGACGATAGATTATAATATGGGTATCGATAATTATGGACAAAACGGTACCACCTATATTCCTCCATATGCCTACAACGTGAATACAGCTTTCTTTGGAGGCGCTGCTTCACTCGATCCTACCCAAAACGGATATGCCAGTACGGGTAACAATAATTTCTTTGCCATCAACCATGACCTGAATGCCACTTATTCAACCAGCATTACTTCCAACATTAGTTCGGTAACACAGGTTGGGTTCTCTCAGCAATATGAAAAAAATAATTACGCACTTCTTCAGGGTAGAGGTCTTGCACCATTTGTACAAACCGTAAATGGTGCCAGTACTATTTTAGGGGGTGTGGATGACAGAAGTGAAATTTCTGTATCCGGTTATTTTGCCCAGCAAAATTTTAAATACAAAAACCAGTTGTTCATCACTGGTGCTGTAAGGGTGGATGGGTCATCTGTATTTGGCAGCAATCAACGTAACCAAACTTATTATAAAGCAAGTGGTAGCTATGTGATTTCAGGAACCGATTTCTGGAATAAACTGGGTGTGACCAAATGGTGGGATTTATTGAAAGTGAGGGTGGCATATGGTGAAAGCGGAAACTTAACAGGTATTGGCGCCTATTCCCGTTTCAATACCTATGCATCCTCTTCTTATATAGGCAGAACAGCATTAAACTCAAGTGGAACACTGGCCAATGAAAATGTAAAACCTGAACGCCAGCAGGAAACTGAATTTGGTCTGGACCTTTCTTTTCTTGCCAACCGATTGGGCATTACCCTTAACGTGTATAACAAAAAAGTTAAAGACCTCCTGATCAACCGGTTTATCGCCCCAAGCTCCGGTTTCTCCAGTTTACTGGATAATTTCGGCTCTCTTGAGAACAAAGGATATGAACTGGTGGTAACTGGTAAACCCATTGCCAAGCGCGACTTTAGCTGGGAGGTCACTGGTATTTACAACCATAACCGGAATAAAGCGGTGAGTATCGGACAGGCACTTACTTTGTTAAGCACTAATGCGGGTGCTCCCGTTTCCATTATTGAAGGACAGCCCATTGGCGTATTTTACGGAACATTTTTTGCAGCAGATGGAAGCGGCAACCTGGTAAAGAATGCGGCTGGTATCCCGCTGATTGAATTGGGTACCCAGAACAGTGTTTTATCCTACACACCGGGCAGGAACGCAACCACTGGTTTGCCTACCGGATCCACCCTGAGAAGAATTATCGGAAACCCTAACCCAGACTTCACCGCCAGTTTGGTAAATGAATTCAATTATAAGCAATTCAGTTTGCGAATGCAGATTGATGCAGTTAGGGGTGGTAATGTTTTCAATGCCGACTGGCGTACCCGCCAGGGCGTAGGCAATGGTAAAGTGGCAGAGCAGGAACACCTGGGTCAATTACCAAGGGGTTATATAGCCGGAGTGTATGCCATTGAGCAATGGAGAATTGATGACGGATCTTATACCAAGCTGCGTGAATTGGCTCTTACCTATCACATCGGCAGGGTAAAAGGATTCAGTGATCTGAATGTCACTTTCAGTGGAAGAAACCTGATTAGCTGGGATAATTACAAAGGATATGATCCTGAAGTAAATTCGGGTGGTCAGAGTACTATTCTGCGGGGAATTGATTTTGGATCTGTACCCATTCCCAAAACATTCAGTGTGGGTATCCAGGCTAAATTTTAACCTCAAAAAATGTATTGTATGAAAAAGATAATAAATAGCATCACCTATTCCTTACTGGCGGCGGGTTTACTGCTGGCTACAGGATGTAAGAAAGATTATACCAACCCCAATGCAGCCACTTCTGACCAGGTGTTTAGTTCTGCCAAGGGATTAGCAGGTATTGCAGTTGGATTACAAAAAACCTATGCCAGTAACGTAGCTTATGGTATGTCAGATGCCACAGGGTTACTGACAGGTGAAACTATTTTACTGAATGCCGGTAATGGTTCTGAATTACAATTTGTAACCGGAGGCAATGCGGTAGACGGAACCAATGCTTTATTGGGCAATGTATGGTCATCCACCAACAAAATAATATTCGACGCCAATAATGTAATAAATGCAGCAGCTTCCTTAAGTGATAAGGGATATGCCAGCGGATTAATCGGATACGCAACAGTATTTAAAGCCTTATCCATGGGTTGCCAGTCACTATACTGGGAAAAAGTTCCGGACACGGTAGGTACAACTGCTGCAACATTTTCTGACAGAGTGGTAGGATATAACCGTGCCATTGCGGCTATAGATAAGGCCCTCGGAACCATTGGTTCCAATGCCATCAGTGCTGCTTTCCTAACAGATATTCCTGCCGGAGTGGATATTGTAAATACACTCAATGCTTTGAAAGCGAGGTATGCATTGTTTGCGGGTAATTATGCGCAGGCGATAGGGGCTGCTAATTCAGTAGACCTTTCTAAAAAGTCTACCATGAACTTTGAAGCGGCCAACCCCAATCCTGTTTTCAATTCTGTTACCTCTACCAATAACGTTTACCAGCCGGTAGATTCTACACTGGGACTACCTGCGGGAATTCAGCCGGCATTGAATGATAAGCGTATTCCCTTTTATACCTTAATCAATAGCACCATCAACCCACGTTTCAGGCTGAATGGATTTTGGATTGGGGCTACCACCCCTATACCCATTTATCTGCCGGATGAAATGCGCCTGATCAGGGCTGAGTGTTATGTACGGCAAACTGCCCCCAGCCTGGCACAGGCCAAGGCAGAAATTGATGCTGTACTTATCCAAACACCTGCACAGGATCCTTTTGGTGTAGGTGCAGATATTACCACCGGTTATACAGGTACAGTTGATGGCCCTTCTCTGTTAACAGAGATATACCGCAACCGTTGCATTGAATTGTATTTATCAGGGTTGAAGCTGGAAGATATGCGCAGATTTGGCAGGCCCAATGCTGAGCGCAAACGTAACTTATTACCTTATCCATTCCGCGAAAGGGACAGCAATAGCAATACGCCACCCGATCCGGCATTTTAGTTAGTAATCAGTATGCAGTTTTGATTACGGGGACCTGTCCAGGTCCCTGTTTTTTTATCCCTTAACCCTATTCATTTTTTGTTTTTCTTTGCGGTTAATTCGATTGATATATGTCAGTTATCAAAGATAAAATACTGGTTATCGGCGCCTCCGGCCAGATTGGTGTGGAATTAACCATGGCTTTGCGAAAGCAATATGGCAACAGCAATGTGATTGCCTCCGACCTGAGAGAAGAAAATCCCCTTTTAAAAGATACCGGGCCTTATGTTAGCCTCGATGTGATGAATAAAGAGATGCTGCATGTGCAGGTGATCAGGCAGAACATCACCCAGATATACCTGCTGGCTGCCATACTTTCGGCTACCGGAGAAAAAAATCCGGGACTTGCCTGGCATTTAAATATGCAGGGATTACTGAATGTGCTTGAGATAGCCAGAGAAGAAAACCTGCATAAAGTTTACTGGCCCAGTAGTATTGCGGTATTTGGCCCGACATCACCCAAACAAAATTGTCCGCAGCAAACCATTATAGAACCCTCTACCGTGTATGGCATCAGTAAATATGCAGGGGAGTTCTGGTGTAATTATTACCATAATCGTTTTGGAGTGGATGTAAGAAGTATCCGGTATCCGGGATTAATTAGTTATAAGTCTGAGCCGGGTGGGGGTACTACCGATTATGCCATTGAAATCTTTGATTATGCCATTGAAAAAAAGAAATATAACTGCTTTTTAAGGGAAGATACTTATTTGCCCATGATGTATATGCCCGATGCGATCAGGGCAACGCTGGAGTTAATGGATGCTCCCAGGGAAAAAATAGCTATCCGGACTTCATATAATATTTCCGGGATGAGTTTCTCTCCTAAAGAGATAGCCGCAGAAATTACAAAATCTGTTCCTGATTTTACAATAGGGTATGCCCCTGATTATCGCCAGGACATAGCCAATAGCTGGCCGCAAAGCATTGATGATAGCGTAGCCAACAAAGATTGGGGATGGAAACCTGAGTATGACCTTGCCAGAATGACGGCAGATATGCTGGCAAATCTTTCAAAATAAAAAGAGAAGCCACAGACTGGAAAGCGTATAATTAGTCCTCCAATCTGTGGCTCTTTTGTAACCATTAAAACCGGAAACCGATGCCAATATTGGCGCCACGAATACCGGCCCAGGGTCCATCCGTTTTTATCTGTGCGCCACTGGCATTTACCGTACTGGTGAATTTAAAGGGATCAGGTTTGATATCGGCAAGGCTTTGCCTAAGTGCATTTTGTTCATCATTGGATAGCGTGGCTGCAAAATTGAGGTCACCCTTACTGCTTCCGTAATGGCCGCCAATTAGCTGAATATCCATCACAATCTTGGTAGCCAACTGGAATTGCCAGCCAATCATCAGGCCGGGACTGGTGGAAGTGATTTTACCCATGAACAAAGCTTCCTTAGATTGCCCCGCAGCGGGACCGGATGTAACAGTGTACTTAACAGGTGCTGAAATATCAAAGCTCGCGAACCGGAGATAAGGTGCCAGGTAAAAACCTTTCATTCTTCCAAGTCCCAGGTATAATCGAAGTTCTGGTGTGATGGCTGTATTGCCTATTTCAAATTTACCAAAATTGATTTGATCACTTTTTATAGCACTTTCCAGCATACTTTGGAATGGAACGGATCCTTTAGACATTGTGCGATAGCTCAACGATAAAGAAAGCCGTTTAGTGATACTGTGTTCATAGGTAAAATGATAGTTGCGCAATGCCAGGGAGCTTAGGTTCCAGCGAACTATATTTTTACCGCCAATAAGGCTCTGCGCACCCGCAAACAAGGGCATACATAGTAACAAAACAATCACTTTTTTCATAATTATCGGTTTTGATTTTAATTGGGTTTATTTATTAACGAGATCCATGACTGTTTTGGTTTCCAGAATGGCCAGGGTATTATCCCTTACCTGGATCATGACACGCTTCAGGCCGCATTTCTTTTCGTCACAATCTACACACTTTTGGTAAAAATTCAGGCTTACACAGGGAAGAAGCGCAATAGGCCCTTCAATCAGCCGCATTACCTTGGCAAGGCGAATTTCAGCGGGGTCTTCCTTAAAAAAATAACCACCTCCTTTTCCTTTTTTACTGTCCAATAAACCGGCTTTCTTGAGTTCCAACAATATATTTTCGAGAAACTTAAGTGGTATTTTTTTCTTTTTAGCAATCTCAGCTATTAAAACAGGTCCTTCTTTTTTACGTTCAGCAATAAACGTAAGTGCCTTGAATGCATATTGCGTCTTCTTGGAAAGCATATGGAAATTTAATGAAAATATCTCAGTAATGCATAGCGTTACCATTAGTTTTGTTCCTGCTATGTTTTGGAAATAAAGGGGTATGGTTACCTGCCTCTTTTATAAGCCCAGCACCTCCTTCATAGAAAATACCCCTTTTCGGGTAGCCGCAAATTCTGCAGCCAGCACCGCACCACCTGCAAATCCAATCCGGTTATGTGCTGTATGGATAATTTCAATATCATCAATGGAGGAAGTATAGGATACCTTATGCGTTCCCGGTGCCGGATCTATCCGTTCTGAAAAAATAAACAGGTCCTCTTTTTGGTTGGTAGGCTGGTTGGTCCATTTCTGCTTGGAAGTTATGGCTTGTAATACCTGCTCAGCAAGGGTTATGGCCGTTCCACTGGGGGCATCTTTTTTCTGTGTATGGTGAATCTCCTGTAAAGAGACGTTGTAATCAGTATGTTTCGACATCAGTCTTGCCAGATAAGTATTGAGTTCAAAAAAAAGGTTTACCCCAATACTGTAATTACTGGCATACACAAGAGTGCCATTTTGTGCTATACAAAAGGAACGGGCTTTGTCATAATTATCCAGCCATCCCGTTGATCCGCAGATAACAGGAACGCCTATTTCCAGGCATTTCATCACATTGGTAAAGGCACTATGGGGACCTGTAAACTCAATGGCTACATCAGCCTGAATGAGGTTTTCTTTGGTGAAATCAGCTGCATTGTCTATATCTATTTTTAATACAATGGAATGCCCTTTTTCAATGGCTACCGATTCAATGGCCTTACCCATTTTTCCATATCCTATTAAGGCTATTTTCATGCTATTTTTAATTTTTTCACTGCCCCTTCCCTGAAAGGATTGAGGTGAATCCATCAAAGTAAAGTAATTCAGCAGAAACTTACCGTGAAATCACCCTTCTGGAAGCAGAATTTTTCAGGTTGAGGGTCAGTCCAACTCCGGGGGAACGGGTAATCGGATTGAATACCGGCGTAATACTCATCGAAAGGTCATTACTTACATCGAAATCCTTCAGGTGCGCAAAAACGGTAGCATCGGCCACCTGCAGCCCCCAGGCCAGTAAAAACCATAGTACAGAATAATCCCTGTCGCGCCGGAACGAATTGCGGTAGTTTTGCAGGGAAGTAATTCCGAGGCCTTTTAGCTGGTCGTCAATAAAAGCTACATCTGTACTGTCTCCTCTCGCTTCCTTAAACCTTGCTTCGTATGCAAACTTTGTTTTGTTGTAGTAACTGTTATTGTAAAAATAAAGGGTTACAGGAATGGCCAGAATGCCATATACGATTGGTATTTTCCAGTACTCTTTGTTGTATGCCTGTCCCCAACCAGGAACCAGGGCTGAGCGAAGGGTAGCTATCCTGGGAATGTGTTTGGCAACAGTATCTTTTTTTGGAAGGACTTTAGTAAGGCTGTCACCCGTTTTTGTTTTTTGGGTATTTTGCCTGGCAGGAAATAATTCAGTAGTGGCTACAGCCTGCTTTTCGGGTTGGGCAAGTCCTCTGGTGATGGAGAAGGAAAAGCAAAAAAATAATATGAAAATCCGATACCTGGTCATTGCAATGTTAACTCACGGTGACGTTCATCGCTTCCAGGAGTTTGTTGAGTTCCTCCAGTGAATAATATTCCAACGTGATGCTTCCGTACCCTTTTTTATTATGCACCATCTTTACTTTGGTACTGAAATGTGAAGCTAAATTATCTTCAATTTTTTTGTAGGCAGCGGGTAAATTCGATTTTACGGAAGATTTAACAGCACCCTGCTTCCCAGCTTTGTACATATTCCTGACCAGTTCTTCGGTTTGGCGAACGTTTAGTCCCTTTGTTTGAATTTCATTAAAAACAAACAGTTGCCGGTCAACCGTATCAATGTTTACCAATGCCCTTGCATGGCCCATACTCATGCTGCCATTGCGTACCGCCAGTTGGATATCCGGGGGCAGTTTAAGCAGCCGGATATAATTGGTAACAGTTGTCCTTTCTTTGCCCATACGCTCAGCCACCTGTTCCTGGGTATACTCCAGCTCTTCCATCATGCGTTTATAACTGATGGCTATTTCAATGGCGTTGAGGTCTTCCCGCTGCAGGTTTTCCAGTAAGGCAAATTCAAGTAACTGGCTGTCATTAGCCTGGCGAACATAAGCCGGCACATCCTTTAATCCAGCTAATTTGGAAGCCCTGAATCTTCGTTCACCTGCAATCAACTGGTATTTACCTCCGGCCAGTTTGGCTACGGTAAGGGGTTGGATGATGTCGTGTAACTTTATCGAATTAGCCAGTTCCTGTAAGGCCTGTTCGTCAAAATCATGGCGTGGATTCCTGGGATTGATTTGAATATCAGTAATGAGTATCCTGCTGGTATGGGTAACCTGCTCAGCCACTTCTGTTTTCAGTGAACCGGCTGTCGTCTTCAGATCAGAATCAATATTTTGTAAAAGGGATCGAAGCCCTTTTCCTATCAGCTCTTTATTTTGTTTAGGACTTGTCATTCAATTATTCGGTTGTGGGCATAGTAACTTATTACCCTGTTGCTAATGAGAAATTATTCAATAATTCTTTCCTGGTTGGTCATTTTAGTCAATCCGTTGTTTTGGAGTATTTCCTTGGCGAGGTTGAGGTAGTTGATAGAACCCTTGCTCTCGGCATCATACAGGATAACCGGTTTCCCTACACTGGGCGCTTCGCTCAACCGGGTATTTCTGTGTATGATGGAGTCAAATACCATATCATCAAAATGCCTTCTTACTTCGCTCACTACCTGGTTACACAGTCGCAAACGGCCATCGTACATGGTCATCAGGATACCTTCTATCTGTAAATCCGGGTTTAACCGGCTTTGTACAATTTTTATGGTATTCAGCAACTTCCCCAATCCTTCCAGGGCAAAAAACTCACACTGTACGGGAACAATCACACTATCAGCTGCCACCAGGGAATTAACGGTGATCAATCCCAGGGAAGGAGAGCAATCGATGATGATAAAATCATATTTATCTTTTATGGGATCGAGTATGCTTTTCAGCACGTTTTCCCGGTTGGGGTAATTGATCATTTCAATCTCAGCACCTACCAGGTCTATATGTGAAGGAATAATATCCAGATTGGGTACATCGCTTTTCAGAATCACATCTGCCGCCAATACCTTATTTACCATACAATCATACAGGCTGTTGGTGATATTGTGCAAATCGAAGCCCACACCAGTTGTACTATTCGCCTGAGGGTCGGCGTCAACCAGTAATGTTTTGAATTCCAGAACGGCCAGGCTTGCTGCCACATTAATGGCAGAAGTTGTTTTGCCTACTCCTCCTTTTTGATTGGCTACACCAATAATTCTCGCCATAATATTCTCCCGGCCCTTCTGGGCGTTTATTTTGAATGAATCTTATAATTCAATGGTTGCTCCGATAGCTGGTAATATAAGTTCTTTCCCCTTTGCTGCAAATGCAGATACCGCTTTGGCTGTATCTATTTTAATGAATCCAAAGGTATTGTAATGTACTCCAACTATACGGTTGCACTGGATGAAATCTGAGGCGAGTATCGCATCTTCAATATCCATGGTAAAATTATCTCCAATGGGCAGGACAGAAAACCCCGGTTTTGTCCATTCAGGAATCAGTTTCATGTCCCAGGTCAGCGCTGTATCTCCACTGTAATAAAAATTACCCGCTTCTGTCATGAAAAGAAATCCCATAGGGTTTCCTCCATAACTCCCATCCGGTAAACCACTGCTATGCTGGGCTACCACGCATTTTACGGTGCCGAAATCGAATGGCCACTTGCCTCCAATATTCATGGGATGGGTATTGGTTACTTCATTTTTATTCAGCCATTCATGTATTTCCCAATTCGCTACAACCATACAACCCGTTCTTTTGGCGATAGATATACAATCAGCTATATGATCTACATGTCCATGGGAAAGGAAAATATAGTCCGGAGTAAGGGAATTAACATCAATGTCTTTGGCCAATTCGTTGTAAGTGATAAAGGGGTCAAAAAGGATATTCTTTCCCCCGATAGTCACCATAAAACAGGAATGTCCGTAATAAGTAAGCTTCATGATGGGCTGTTTCTTTGAAAGTGGTCAAAAATACACTTTCACACACATCTTCCGAAACAATATTATCCATAGTCTGTTATCTCTTTTAGGACTGGTATTGAAAGAGTTAAAACGTTTTTTAAGGTATTCCCAAGGCAATTTGGCAGAAATGTCCCTCGTAATCGCAGGATACTACTATTATGGGGATGGGTGGCTTATGGTATCTTTGGCGCCTTGTTTTTGATACCCATGCACAATATGAAGGGACGATATCCGTCTACTAAGAAATATAAAATATTTTTTTCATGAGAAATGCGACAACCTGGTGGATTATTGCGGCCATTATGTTACTACTTGACCTGTATGTTTACCAGTCATTAAAAACTATCACCCAAAATGCCGGTGAAAGAACAAGGTTGACCATTCACCTGGGATATTGGGTGATTTCGGTGGTAACCTTGCTGTTTTTACTTTCTTTTCCGTACATAACCTCACTCCAGACATCCAAATTCTTCCGGAACTATGTGTTTGCCATATTGGTGGGCTTATTTTTTGCGAAGTTGGTGGGGTCCCTGTTTTTTATCATGGATGACCTGAGGAGGGGAGCACTATGGATGATGAGTAAGCTTTTCAGGGTAACGGGGGCTCAATATATGAATGAGGATAATTCCATTTCCCGGTCAGTATTTATGAGCTGGCTGGGAATAGGTGTCGGATCCACCCTGTTTGGTACCTTATTATATGGATTTAGTAATAAATACAATTACCAGGTACGTAAACTCAAGCTCTCCTTCCCCAATTTACCCGTGGCATTCAGGGGATTGAAGATTGTGCAGATCAGTGATATCCATAGCGGAAGTTTTCAGAACAAAGCGGCCGTTAACCATGGCGTGGATATGATTTTGCAGCAAAAACCCGATCTGGTACTCTTCACAGGTGATCTGGTGAATGACCGTTCGGAAGAAATGACTGAATATATGGATGTATTTAGCCGGGTAAATGCCCCCATGGGCGTATTCAGTTCACTGGGCAATCATGATTATGGAGATTATGTTTCATGGCCTTCCCCGCAGGCAAAAACGGAAAACCTGCAAAGGCTTAAGCAGGTGCATGCTAATCTGGGCTGGCGCTTATTGATGAATGAACATGTTTTGCTGGAAAAAGGAGGCGACCGGATAGCCCTGCTGGGCATCGAAAACTGGGGTGCCAAAGGAAGGTTTCCTAAATATGGAAAGATGCAGGAGGCTTACCCGGGTACCGAAAAAGTACCCTTTAAAATACTGCTAAGCCATGACCCCAGCCACTGGGATGCAGAAGTAAGGACAAAATATCCTGACATTGATTTAATGTTGGCGGGCCATACGCATGGTATGCAATTTGGCATCGAAAATCCTTATTTTAAATGGAGTCCGGTTAAATGGATGTACCAGCAATGGGCCGGATTGTATGAGGAAGGACACCAAAAGTTATACGTAAACAGGGGGTTTGGGTTTATAGGGTATCCCGGCCGGGTGGGTATTTTACCGGAAATAACGGTAATAGAGCTGACTTAATATTGGTTTAATTAGTACTTACAGGAATAATATTTTTAAAATTTAAGCTGATTTTTCCATTTTTGGCACGGTCTTGGAAATAATGACTAAAACAAACAAAATTCTTATGAAACGAATTGTAATGACAGTTATGGCAATCGGCATATTTGCCATTGCCTCCCAGGCGCAGGGAGTAAGGGCAGGCGTTAAATTGGGGACTAACCTGAATAAAATTGAGGGTAAATCTTTTAATGATGGATTTGACCTGTCCTATCATGCTGGAGCCTTTTTTGAGATAGACTTTAACAAGAAATGGGGTATACAGCCCGAAGTTATGTGGAACCAGACATCGGGCAGGCGTTCCAATTTTACGACCCTGTATTCTTCTGTTGCTAACCCCAATGGAAGTGAAAAAGTGAAACTGGATTACCTGTCCATTCCTTTACTCCTAAGGTATAATGTTGGAAATATTCTGAGCTTGAATGCGGGTCCCCAATTCGGAATCCTATTACAGGAAGACAAAACTTTATTGCAGAATGGTCAGTCAGCTTTTAAGAATGGCGATTTTTCAATGGTAGCAGGCGCTCAATTAAACTTTAAATTCTTAAGGGTTTACGGGCGTTATAATATTGGTTTACAGAATATCAATGATATCGACAATAAAGACAAATGGACCAACCAGCAAATTCAACTGGGCTTAGGTTTGCGGTTCTAAACTAATATACTGAAGTCTGGCCATCCGCAGTTAACCCTACCGGATGGCCAGACTTGTTTAATACCCCTAAGGTCTTATAAAGAGAAAGCCTTAATCTTCGCAAATGGAATAATCATTGGGCAAATGATAATCCTTAGTCTATCTCCCCTTTTTACTCAATAAGTCTGAATTGAAAATCAGGGAAACAGAAAGGCCATTATTGTATTGAAATACGTTGCTTCCATTTACCTCTCTGGGTAACTGAACTATCTGAGACAGGAATCCTCCTTCTAATTTGAGTTGAGGGGTAAACCTGTAACCGAGTAATATACCCACCCTGTTTTGGTCGAATACGTTTTCATTCACATTTTTTCCAAAGCCAATTAATATTTCATCATACAACGCAGCATAAGGTGTTCGGTCTGCTATTTTTTTCCCCTTAAGAGGTAATTGAATCCTGTACAGGTACCTTAACCGGTTAACGTAAAAGAAATTATCCTGCTTTACAGACATTGCACTGTTGTACCGTCCAATCCATCTTTGCTCCAGCATTAATCGCTGGTTGGTTTCCAGTATGCCCAATGCATCATTAATCACAACTGCTTCATAGATTCTGTGTTCTGTAAAGCCTTTCCCGAATGCATTAATGGGAATGTCTCCATAATTATATGTCTCAGCCCAGGCATATCCCGCCCTTAGAGACACTTTATCACTTATCTTAAGGCTTAGTCCCGTTCGCAAAAGACTTTGCTGCCAGTCTGTAACCAGGTTATCCCTTCGCCACTGATATTCTGTGAGCAAACTAAGTTTTTTGTTTAACCGGAAAGTCCCGTTAAGCGCATACCAGCCGATGGTATTATTGTCTTTTATACGGCTATTCTGAGCAAAGCCATGTAAAAAGAATAAACAGGGTAAGAAAAGTAAGGTAATTTTTTTCAATATTTTTTTTTTGGCTATTATTATTTAATTATTTGCCAGTTTCCTTCGGTTGGATATTATTTTTGATATCGGCTATTTCAGCCCTCAATTTGCTTATTGCTACTTGCTGTTCTTTTATGGCAGCTACCAGCAATGGTATAAGGCCTGTTTCATCGATGGTAGGAATACTGGCAGACCGGTTTGCATTTTTTCCAAAAGGATAAGACACCTGCCGTTCATTTACCAGGTGGGGGAGTACCAAACTAAATTCCTCAGCAATGAATCCGAATTTTTTGCCCTTTGCCAGATTCAGGTGTTTAAAACCCATATGGTCGAATTCAAAGGATTTGGGTTTCAGTTGATTCACAATATCCAATGATTTCGTAAGGGGTTCAATGTTCTTTTTCAATTGCAGGTCAGGCAATACCTGGGCGTTTGCATCGAAGGATACACCCATCATTAATAACAGGCTTACCAATACAACATTTCTCATAGTATAAATTTTCAGTTAAATAGTCCGCTAAATTAATGAGTAATGGTGGGTAAATTGCCCCCGATGGCCCCTTGTACATTACTTTAAAAAAGTTTTAGCAAATTGAGGGGGGATTTTTTTTCAGGCCTTAGGTATAAACTTTTTTTTAAGTGCAGTAATGCTTTTTTTAAACTTATCCAGTTCTGTAAGTTGTTCTTTGATAAAACTATTGTCTTCCAACTTGCCAATTACTTTATTCATTTCAGGAATACTTTCATACACCATTTTACGCCAGGGACTGCTGTAATCTTTGGCTCTTGAGTCGTGGATTCCTCTGGTAATCCATTCCTTGGTGGATATGGCAGTATTCAAAAGGTTATTTAATTGCTGGCTGTTTAGTTTACGCAGAGAAATTCCGGTTATTTCTTCCAAAGAGGCAAAAGCGTGTAAGGCTTTTTGATCTGTATTTTTTTCTCCCTGTTCAATATAAAAAGTATGTACCCCATCCCAAGAATTTATTTTTCCTGATTTAATTTTTCCCTTCAGATTGCTTACTTCCACCTCGGGAATCAGCTGGCCACCTATATTGAGCCAGTTCAACCTGTTATTTTTACCGGGTATTGAAGTCCGTAGGTCTTCAAGGGTATTTATTTTTTTTCTTTTTATCCAATCAAGCAGGTGCGTGGTTCCATAATATTGAATCAGGTCCCTGAAGATGCCATAGGCAGGTAATACTTTCAGTAAAACAGTTTTTCGTTTACTATTTTCAAAGTTTTCAGCAAGAATTTCGAGATCATTGACCAACGGGTTACCGGTTTCCAAAAGTTGTTTACCCATTATTTCAGCCTCTTTTACTGTTTTACCAGTTTTTCCTTCACGCTGGTAAGCCTTACCTGTGAATAGCTCCATGAATCGAAGTGCTGTAAACATCTCATTAACGGTATCCGGTGCGAGAATATCGTATTCGAGGTACTGAATTCTTTCTGACCGTTTATCACGGTCTCCGTATTTCCAGGAATTACGGGCCAATGCATATAAGTTATAAAGAAACCAATACCCCGGCATGATGATTAAACGGTCATTCGTAACATCATTATTTATCAGAGAGAAGGGTATGGGGATATTCATTTCTGCCGGGTAGTCACCTTTGGTAAGTATGGTAAATCCCGCAAATATGGAATTGTGTTTCAGGCTTACGCATAAACCCGGCCAGAATCCGCGACCCATAATTATTTCACCATCTGCCCCTCTGCTGTTATGGTTGGAGCCAATAGTGGCCCCGGCCGCTATATTACTCTGCCCCATTACAAGGGCGGCGCATAAAAATGAATTGTTATGGTGTTGTTCATGCGCAGGAAAAATCAGGGAATTAAGCACTTCACAACAGGATATTGTGGCGTTATTACCCAAATAGGAATTGATCAGCCTGGCACCGTACTTCAATTGCGAATGTGATGCCATAATAAAACGGACAGCCTTTACGCCATAAAACAACCGGCAGCCATAGCCAATGATACCATTGACAATTTCACATCCCTCACCAATCTGGGTTCTGCCTTCCTCACCTGAATTGATGGTAAGATTCTTGAGTTTATTTGCTCCTTTGAAATAAGCATCTGATCCCACCCATACATCCTTGATGATATTGCAATTCTTGATAACCGTTCTGTCACCAATTTTACCGTAGTACCCCCTTCGGTCATCAAATTTCTTTTCTGTGAATTGTTTGAATTTTTCCTGCAACATAGCATCATCCCTGTAACGGCTCCACAAAAAAGCATCACCCGGCAACATACCATTAAAAGGCATGACCCTCCTTCCGGTATTTTCATTACAGACTTCCATCCAAATCCGAACGTCTTCAGATTCTCCTTTTTTGAGAATCCCATTTCCAAACTTGGCATGGTTGGTGGTAACCATCTCATTAACATTGGTAATGATTACATCACTGCCAATTATATAGTGAGACAGGTAATTTACGTTTTCAATAACTACATTGTCGCCGAAGTCACAACTGATAATGGTGGAGTTGTACATGCCTACTGTAGCCTTCAGGTCACTAAATCCCACGCAAAATGGTTCCAGTTTACCAATTCTAACCAGTCCAAAAAACTTACAGTTCTTTACCAATTCAGGATTAAAGGCATCGGAAACGAGTATATTGTTCCAGTTATCGCTGCTGTTACCGTTACGGACAAGCATTTCTATTTCAAAGGCAGTGAGTTGCCTGTAAGCTATCCCATTTTTAATCTGAATGTCCCGTAAATAATATTCGTCTTTTCCTTTGGGAATATATTCATCCTTTATGAACTGGTAGCCCAGAGCGGATAAAGGCGTTTTTGTGATGACATTTTTCGACATACTAATCGGTTTGGATCAGGGATAAAAGGCAGCATACCTGTTTATTCCACGGTTACACTTTTCGCTAAGTTTCTGGGTTTGTCAACATCCAATCCCTTTGCCATTCCTACATAATAACTAAGCAGTTGCAGGGGAACCACACTTAATAAAGGTGCGATGGCTTCATCAGCATCAGGTACAAAAATAGTGTCATCAGCCATGCCGGGGATCACATCATCGCCCTGGGTGGCTACTGCAATAACCATTCCTTTCCGTGCTTTGATTTCCTGAACGTTGGAAACAATTTTCTGGTAATAAGAATCTTTGGTGGCAACAAATAATACCGGCAGTTTATCATCCACCAGTGCTATGGGGCCGTGTTTCATTTCAGCGGCGGGATATCCTTCCGCATGGATATAGGAAATCTCCTTTAATTTAAGGGCACCCTCAAGGGCAACCGGGAAATTGTATCCCCTGCCCAGGAATAGAAAATCAGTGGCATCCTTGTATTTTTTGGCAATCTCCTGTATTTGGGTGGTGTCCTGCAGAATCTCTTTCACTTTTTCAGGGATTGCTTCCAGTTCGAGCATTAACTGTCTGTAGCGTTTTTCATCCAGCGTACCTTTGGCATATCCAATCTTTAATGCCATCATGGCCAAAACTGCCAGCTGGCCGGTAAATGCCTTGGTACTGGCAACTCCTATTTCAGGACCAGAATGTGTGTAAGCACCTGCATGACTCAAGCGGGCAATACTACTGCCAACTGCATTCACTACGCCAAAAATGAAAGCACCTTTTTCTTTCGCACTTTCCAGTGCTACCAATGTGTCGGCCGTTTCTCCGCTTTGAGAAATGGCTATGATGACATCTCCTTTGTTGATAACGGGATTGCGGTAGCGGAATTCAGATGCATATTCTACTTCAACAGGAATTCTGCATAATTCTTCAATCTGGTACTCTGCTATCATTCCTGCGTGCCAACTGGTGCCACAGGCAACAATGATGATACGCTGGGCATTGGTAAAAGCTTCCAGATTGTTTTCAATCCCCGCCATCATTATTTGTCCCGACTGGGTCAAAAGCCTTCCCCGTAAACAGTCGAAAATGGTATCCGGCTGTTCGTGAATTTCCTTCAGCATAAAGTTATCATAACCTCCTTTTTCTATGGCAGCCAGATCCATATCCAGTTTGGTTATAAACGGAGTCTGCTTTTCATTTCCCAGGTTCTTCAGGATTAGTTCATCGGGCCTGACGATGGCAATTTCATAATCATTTACATACACTACTTCCTTGGTATATTCTATAATGGGAGAGGCATCACTGGCCAGAAAATGTTCTCCCTTGCCAATACCAATGACCAGCGGACTTCCTTTTCGGGCGGCAATAATGGTATCAGGGTCATCATTTGAAATGAGCAAAATACAATAAGCACCAACCACTCTTTTTAAAGCAATCCGCAAAGCTTCTTCAAGCGAGCAGTTGTTATTTTTTTTAATATCCTCGATAAAATTCAGCAGGACTTCCGTATCAGTATCACTTTTGAACTGATACCCCTTGGCTAAGAGTTCTTTCTTGATCTGCGTATAATTTTCAATAATGCCATTATGGATCATGGCCAGTTCACCGCTTTGTGACTGGTGCGGATGTGCATTCCTGTCACTTGGCTCACCGTGGGTTGCCCATCGGGTATGACCGATACCGATATGGCTGTGCAGGTTTTTACCCAGCACACTTTCTTCCAGTTCGGCTACTTTTCCCTTTTTTTTGAATACATTCAATTGATTGTCCTGTAACAATGCCACTCCTGAACTGTCGTATCCCCGGTATTCCAGCCTTTTTAATCCTTTGATAATAACGGGGTATGCTTCCCTTGGTCCTGTGTAACCTACAATGCCGCACATAATGAATACTGTTTATAGTTTTCTATAACTTGCAAGTTTAGCCAATTTTTCACCAAAATGAGGATTTTACATCTCAAATCCTCTTTATAAATGGGTATTGTATATGCATATTCAATTTGATTTCGAGACTAATTACGAATTAGCAGACGACAGGGTGGTCTTACGCCCCCTTCAGCTAAGTGACTATTCTCATTTGCTGCCATTCTCACTAAATGAACCAGATTTGTGGCGATTTTCTTTAACATCGGCCGCAGGAGAAGACAATTTAAAAAAATACATGGCAACTGCCCTTCAATCCAGAATGGATGCCAAAGAATACCCGTTTATCGTTTGGGACAAACTCACTGGTGAATATGCCGGCTGTACCCGATTGTATGATATTCAACTGGCTGCTAAAACCTGGCAACTGGGATATACCTGGTATGGAAAAAAATTCCAGGGAACCGGCCTTAACAAACATTGTAAATACTTATTGTTACAATTTGCTTTTGATAAAATTGGTATGGAGTGGGTCGAATTCCGGGCCGACAATACCAATGAACGAAGTATAGCCGCCATGCTCAGTATCGGTTGTATTAAAGAAGGGGTTCTGAGAAGCCATACCCTCAAACCGGATGGTAGCAGAAGAGACAGTATTGTACTCAGTATACTGAAACGGGAATGGGAGGGAAGCGTAAAAAAACTATTGGCTGAAAAATTGGGTTGATCCAATAAACACTGACCTCAAATACCCTTTAGCTTATAATAAAATTCCCTGTAAAAAGAGTAGCGCCACACTGAAGTAAATAATGAGACCGGTAACATCCACCAGGGTAGCTACAAATGGTGCAGAGGATACGGCAGGATCGGCCCCTAATTTTTTTAGAAGCAGGGGTAACATAGATCCCGCTAAAGTGCCCCATAATACGACACCTACCAGTGAAAATCCAACTGTAGCACCTATCAGCAGCCAATGTTCCCCGTAGAGTTGCGGAGCAATGGAATGCCATATCATGACTCTTAAAAATCCAATGATTCCCAAAACAGCGCCTAACAGTAAACCACTACTCAGTTCCCTCCGCAGTACCCGCCACCAGTCGTATAAGCTGATTTCCCCCACAGCCATGGCTTGTATAATCAGGGTAGATGCCTGCGAGCCGCTATTACCTCCGCTCGAAATTATCAGCGGGATGAATAATGCCAGCACTACCGCTTTAGAAATATCTGCTTCAAAATACCCCATTGCCGTAGCGGTTAACATCTCACCTAAAAATAACACCACCAGCCAACTGATTCTTTTTCGAAACAATTTCAACAACGGTATATCAAGGTATGGTTCTTCAAAAGCTTCCGTACCACCCATCTTCTGCATGTCTTCGCTGAACTCTTCATTGGCCACCCACAGCATATCATCGATGGTTACAATACCCAACAATATGTTATTGTCGTCCACCACCGGCAAGGCCACACGGTTATTCATTTTAAATACCTGGCTGGCATATTCCTGGTCATCGTGTGCATCGAGTGCTACAAAACGGCCATCAATGATTTCATCTACCCTTTTTTCGGGAGAAGCGAGTATTACATCCCGTATCCGGATATCATCTATCAATTGCCCCTTTTCATCAATGATATAAATCACATCAATGGTCTCACTGTTTTTCCCGTGTTTGCGAATGGTATCAAAAACCTCAGCAATAGTATTGTAGAGATAAACATACACATAGTCGGGTGTCATTAGTCGGCCCACACTGTCCTCAGGGTAGCCCAGCAATGAAAGGGTAATCCTTCTTTCTTCGGGGTCCAATAGTTTTATCAGGTCACGTATGGCTGCCTTGGGCAATTCTTCCAGAAAGTCGGTACGGTCATCGGCCGGTAAATCATTCAGCAGTTCCGCCGTTTTGGCCGAGGGTAATTCTTTTACGATGTCTTTTTGCTGGGAAATATCCAGGATCTTAAAAACACTGGAGGCCCTGTGAATAGCCATATTGGCGATGATCTGTGCTTCAAATTCAGGATATTCGTTTATCAGGTCAGCCACATCACTGATGTTCTGATCATTTAGAAATTCACGAATTTCCAGCTTATCCTCTTTGGCTATCAGTGATTCGAAACGCTCAAACAGGTCGGGTTGTTCCATTTCCAGTGACATGGTTGCAAGTTAATCATGAATTGGGAATTTTTGGTTTGGGTATTTAGGAAATGGGCATGAATGATTTGATCAGTTAACTTAGCTCCCATGATATTGCCTATTTTGTTTGTTGCCCCATCCCCAAAGGGCGGTAGGGGGGTATTTAGCTCCGAAATGATTCCGGTTAATACGGTCATTGAAATTTCCCCCGTGCTGGTGTTAAACAGCAAGGACCGGAAGGAGGTTGAAAAGACGATTCTTTTTGATTATGTATTTGAATGGGGACCTAAGCGGAAAAAAGCCTGTATTGCGCTGGGTTATCTTTCTTTATACAACCATTCTTTTGCTGCCAACTGCGAATATGAAATGGATTTTGCAACAGAACTGATGTCCATAAAAACCATCCTGCCGGTGGCTGCAAATGAGGAACTGTTCATCAATTATACCTCTTCAGCGGACAATGCCCAAAAGTTATGGTTTACCGAAAAGTGAGCACCTACCAATTTTAATTGGATGACCAGTATTGGTATCCCGTCAATTTGGTAAGCGTCAGTTTTGCCAAGCATAACTGGTAAGTATATTGCAACCTGGTAAGGGCAGCCCTTTGCACATTGGTACTTGCATTGGTGATTTCCAGGTGGGTTCCCGTTCCATTCTTAAATTTGGTCAATGCCAGGTCTTTTCCGGCATTCGCTTGTTCCAACTGTCCACGTGTATTGCGGATTCTTTCCAGGTTACTGCTGATATCCTCCAGTACCTGTGCAATGTCTTTTTGGTAATTATTGTTGAGTGATTCAACTGCCATCTGGTTCTGTTTAATCAGGTTCTCCTGTAATTTTTGTT
>CAVVSL010000033.1:0-17100 GCA_963750825.1 uncultured Bacteroidota bacterium
TGACAAATGGACCTGGAATACGTCTACCGGTATTTATTATAAACTACCTCCTTACACCATTTTAGGATTTGCCAACAATAACCAGGTATTGGTTAACCGTGATGCCAACTACCAGCGCAGTGTGCATTATACCTCTGGTTTCGAATACCTGCCTGATGAGGGCCTGCGGTTTACCCTGGAAGGATTTTACAAACAATACAGCCAGATGCCTGTTTCCGGAAGAGATGGCATTTCCCTGGCCAACCTGGGAACGGATTTTACCCTGCTGGGAAATGAGGCCATCACTACCACAGGAAAAGGCAAAGCCTATGGCGTAGAGTTTTTCGTTCAGAAAAAATTAACCGAAAAGTTTTTTGGCATTTTTTCCTACACTTATTACCGAAGCCTGTATAGTGGGAAAAATGGGCAATACGTATCGAGCAGTTGGGATAACCGGCACTTGTTGAGTATTACCAGCGGATATAAGTTTCCCAAAAACTGGGAATTGGGTATCCGGTTCCGCTACCAGGGTGGAGCGCCTTATACGCCTTTTGACGAAACCGCCTCCCGGTTAAATTATTTATCACAGGGAACTGGGACCCTGAATTATGCACAGCTAAATGCACTCAGGTTGGGTGGATTTAACAGCAGTGACATCCGTATTGATAAAAAATGGAATTTCCGTAAGACGACCATCGACCTTTTTTTGGATATCACCAACTGGTATGTTTCCCGTAACCCCGCCATCCCTGAATACACTTTTAAACGAACAGTTGATAATAGTGGTTTCCAGACAACTAATGGCCAGCCTGTTAAAGCTGACGGGAGTAACGCCATACCTACCAGTGTGAAAAATGATGATGCAAGGTTAACACCTACCATTGGCCTGATCATCGAATTCTGATTTGGGTAAATAACCAAATCATTTAATGAGGAAAAGACTTTGTTACCTTATGATTTATCCGCCCGCCTGGTACCGGCATACATTTCGTATTCCAGTAAGCGGCAGTCTATCGTGGCATTAAAAAATTCAATTCTCCGGGAAGGCTTTAACCTCACTTTTTTGGCAAGGTCAAGATTACCTGTGAAAACATATCCTGTATAGCCCCGGCATTTGTTTTTCAGAAAGTCCCCAATGAGAGAATAGGTGGCATTCAGTTCTATTTCATCCCCCAGTCTTTCGCCATATTCAGGATTAAACATAATGACCCCGCCGGCAACTTCGGGAATTTTTGTGTCTTCAAAATTACACACACCCATCTCAATTAAATTCCGCACCCCTGCTACCATAGCATTGGTGCGGGTTATTTGTATAGCTTGTTCACTCCTGTCGGTTGCAATAATTGTTAATCCGGGCACTTCTTTTACTATTTCAAGGAGTAATTTTTTTTCAGTCTCATATATCTCCGGGGCATAGCCTTTCAGGTGCATAAAAGCATACTGGTTTCGCAATAAACCCGGTTTCCGGTTGGTGGCGATGAGCGCTGCTTCAATGGCCAGGGTACCCGAACCACACATAGGATTAATAAAAGGGGAACGTTTATCCCATTGGGTACTAAGGATGGTGGCAGAAGCCAGTGCTTCCAGCATGGGGGCTTTACCGGGTAATTTTCGGTAACCATGTTTGGCCAATGTTTCACCCGAAGTATCCAGGAATACCTCAGCCTCCTCATTTTTCCAATACAGGTAAATCACAGCACCACTTAATTCAGAACCGGTAGAAGGCCGCTTTCCGGTTTCCTTTCGCATCCTGTCAACCACTGCATCCTTGACACGAAGGTTGGCAAACAGATTGGTTTGAATAGTAGTATGAAAAACATTACTCGTAACGGAAAAATAACCATCTGGTTCTATCAGCTTTTCCCAGGAAACATCGAGAAGATGCTGGTATAGTTCATCCGGATGATTACAGGCAAATGATTTCAGGGAATACATCACCTGGCTGGCACAACGGAGGTGTAGGTTTAGCCGGATACAGTCATTTACCGTACCTTCCAGTTCCACCCCGGTTTGAAAAATCCTTTTCACTGAAAAGCCCAGTTCTTTCACTTCTGAGGCCAATGCCGGAGCCAGCCATTTATGACAGGTAATGATGATGCGGCTGGAATTCGTAAACACTTGCATACCTACAAACATAAGCGATTATTCCCGATGCCAGGGCTGATTTGGGGTACCATAACTTTATCACACTCCCAACTGCCAGCAACAGGATAGCTTATACAATATATTAACAGTCCGTGCAACTTTTGCTGTTATTCGCCTTTCATTATTTAGTACTTTAGCCGCTCATATTTGATAATGACCCGGCATACCCTCGAACCAGACCAATGGATTAACCTATATGCAGATGCACTGTATGCCTACACCTTACCAAGGGTAAATGATTCCTCATTGGCCGAAGATATTGTGCAGGAAACCTTTTTAAGTGCCTGGAAAGCAAGGGATAGTTTTAAAGGGGAGGCTTCCGAAAAAAGCTGGTTATACCGGATATGCAAGAATAAAATAATAGATCATTACCGGAAAAAAGCCAGGAGCATTATAAAACCCCTCTCTGAAACAGATCCCTCGGATCATTTTTTTAATGAAGCAGAACACTGGACAGCAGAAGACCAGCCCGGCGACTGGGGAATTGGCGCACAACCGTCAATTGAAAACAAGGAGTTCTACTCTATTTTAGATGGTTGCAGAAAAAAACTCCAGCAATTACAGCAATCGGTTTTTACGATGAAATACATGGAAGACATGGATTCTGTGGAAATATGTAAGGCATTGGACATTACACCGTCTAACTATTGGGTATTGATTCACCGGGCGAAGCTGCAATTAAGGGCCTGCCTGGAAAAAAACTGGATCAACGAAAAATAAGGCAATGATGAAATTATTGATGATATCCTGCAAAAAAGCCACCTATCTCCTCTCCAAAAAGGAGGAAAACAGGCTTTCGTTGCTGGATCGTATCCGTTTGAAAAGCCACCTGGCCCTTTGCTATATTTGCCGCAGGTTCGAAGAGCAAACGCAACTCATCACCAGGCATTCCCATAAAGATGCTGAAAATGCCTGCCTGACCCCTGAAAAAAAAGAGAACATCAAAAGAGCGTTGGTAGAAGCGGATAATTGATCCCAACTAAATAAGCTTAAAATTCACACACCAATGGTTGCTTATTATTCAGATGAAAATCTGAAATAAAAAATAAAATGGAAAAACTCCCTGGCTATAGTAAAAAGATTGAAATCCGCTGGAGCGACCTGGACCCCAATTTTCATTTACGGCATTCAGCCTATTATGACATAGGGGCTTTTTTACGGATATCCATTATGACAGAAAACGGGCTTACCCCATTTCTCATGCAGCAACAGCATATTGGTCCGATTCTTTTCCGGGAGGAGTGTGTATTCAAAAAAGAAATTCAATTCAGGGATTCCATAACAGCCAATGTACAGTTGGTAAAGTGTACACAAGATGTATCACGCTGGACAATGGTACATGAGATATGGAAAGACAATACTGTTCTTTGTGCCATCATTACCATTGATGGGGCCTGGATAGATACAAAAATCAGGAAGCTGGCCATTCCCCCTAAATCATTTGGGGATGTATTTGCTGCTTTTCCCAAGGCAGCCAATTTTGAATGGATTATCAGGTAAGCTATGCTGCTGCTAAAAATTTTATAAGAAAAAGGATGACTGAATCGGTATGATTTTTATATAGTACCGGCAAATTAGCCCCAACAAAAAAAAATCCTCACGGAGAGGATTTTCATAACAGATTTACAGGAACAGTTTATAGGGAACGACGCCTTGCTATGCTGGCTGTCTTACTTTTCCGCTGGATGTTCCAAAGATCAACCAGTCCAAATGTTGCTCTTTGTTTGTTGAAACCGTTTACTTTAATAATGCCTGTGGCTACGGTTTCGGGAACTTCTGTTACCAGTTGCTTTAATTGATTCGCCTCTATTTGTACAATAGAAGGCATAACATTGCTCTTCATAATATTTCAAGTTTAAATACTAATGGTTCTGAGTGCGGGAACAGTGAGAATATCAACTCGATCGTTAGAAGAATACTGCAGGATGATGGCATCCATGAGACTGTTTTACTTCCTCGCTCTTTTTCAGGCTGCAAATGTACGGCGAGGTAGCATACCAATCAAATTTAAGAGCTAAAAAGATGTTAATATAGCAAAAAATTGGTCTATTTACTCTTAGCCATATCAATATCAGGCATGGATTTATCCGCCAAAGAGACTTTCCCCCGATTGTTTCGTAAAATCCTTGCATAAAGGGATATTTCTTTGTCAAAAAGAAAGCGAAAGAACAACCGGGTCCAGGAAGTATGGTATGATAATGTGTTGTAAAAAGCAGGTGCATCCTTTCTTATCTGAGGAAGCTTATTCCAGGGAACGGAAGGGAAGTCATGGTGTTCATTGTGATAGCCAACATTAAAGGCCACTTTATTGGCAATACCATAATAACTATAGGTTTCCTGCTCACCATGGGTAAGGTAATGTTCCTGTATCCATCTGGCACCCAACGGATGCAGACCTACTGAAAAAAAGAAACTCAGAATAAGGTAGACTAATGATTTAGGGCCGAGTAATAAAATAATGGCCATAATAAAACCGGTCTGTACCACCCAGTTGAGTAATACCCATTTGTTGAATGGTTTTATTTCCTGAAGCCGGTGAAAACGGAATAACTGGAAGAAGGGATAAAACAGTAACCAGATTACTTTGCCAATAAAAAAATTATTGATCAGTTTCGCTTCCCAGTGATTGGGCAAATCTCCATCCAGTTCATGAATGCCCTGAAAAGAATGGTGCTTGATATGGTACTTTTCAAAAGATACAGAACTGGGAAAAATCAATGGCAGATTGGCCAGAATACCTGACAGGCGATTGGCAGAAGGACTTTTAAAAATTAATCGGTGTGCACATTCATGAATCATGACAAATAACGCGTGATCAGCAAACGCACCCAATAAATAGGCAGTACCCATGATTAACCACCAACTCTGTTCAGCCAGCAGCCAGCATATTAAAAGCTGCACCCCCACCAATCCGACTATAGCCCAAACGGTTAGAGGGTTTTTACCAATCAAATTTCGCATGTTGGGAAATTGCCGGAGTATTTCTTTTGTTCTTATACGATGGGGCTCGGAAGCTTCGGAATAAATAAAATCATTTTTAATTG
This sequence comes from uncultured Bacteroidota bacterium, assembly GCA_963750825.1. Lineage (GTDB taxonomy): Bacteria > Bacteroidota > Bacteroidia > Chitinophagales > Chitinophagaceae > Sediminibacterium. The sequence goes on from CAVVSL010000033.1 coordinate 5,169, forward strand.
CCATGGGGGGTAAGGTAGGCTTTAATTCTTACCATATTTAGACTACCAACTAGGGGCTATTGAAGAGACTTTTTTCTAAACTATTGATAATGAATAATTTAGAAAGCTTTTTTCCATATTCCTGCCTCAGATATTTAATTAATTTTAGTTTAAACTTTGCTAATGGAAACAATTCTGGAAATACCTGCAAAACCCTGGTCCTTTCTTCGAAAATGCTCATTCCGTTTTTGCTTTATTTATTTTGCTATTTATATCAACCCATGGACCTGGATGGATGGTCAAATTGGTTTTATCTCAAAAATTATTGAGTATTATTACAATGCCTTGGAATGGCTGGTGTTGCAATGTAACCGGCTCTGGTATCCCTTTGGCGATATTGCCCCCCAGCAAAATGGAAGTGGTGACACATCATTCGACTATGCAGTGCTATTAACCACGCTGATTTTTTCCCTTGCGGGTGCGATTATCTGGAGTGCATTGGATTATAAAAGAAAATCCTACAACCAGGCTAGCTACTGGTTAAGGACTTTTATCCGTTATAACCTGATGATTACCTGTTTTTATTATGGCCTCATCAAATGGTATGGAATGCAGATGCCCTTCCCGTATACCAGTGAATTGGCCACTACGCTGGGAGACCTGCTTCCTATGCGACTATCCTGGCTATTTATTGGTTATTCCGCGCCCTATGAAATGTTTTCAGGATTCATGGAAATATTGGCGGGTTTACTGTTGTTTAACCGGAAAACCATCACCCTTGGGCTATTTATGGCTTTGACGGTTTTTATCAATGTGATGGTGCTGAATCTTTGTTATGATATTCCGGTAAAATTATTTTCCATTCACCTGGTTGTTTTCTGTTTGTACTTATTACTGAATGATGCAAAGAGGCTGATGGGTTTCTTTATTTATAACCAGGCTTCCCCATCCAATACAGTAAATGTATTGGTCTTGCCCAAAAAGTGGATGCGGTTCACACATATGGTACTAAAAATTGCCTTTTTCGGCTTTTTTTTCATCAAACCTTTCTTCAACCTGAAAGAAAGGCAACAGGTCATGCAAAACCAAAAGGATACACTTCCCATAAAGTCCGGCATCTATGATGTTTCCGTTTTTGCCCTAAACAAAGACACAATTCCGGGATTGATCAGTGATACCCTCCGATGGAAGGACCTGGTTTTCGAAAAAACAGGTTTGGTCAGTGCGGGCAGCACGGATACGGTTTTCAGGCAGCGCTATCGCAGAGGCTATTTTATAGCAGAAGCAGATACTGCTTCACAAATCATCCAATTTAAAAAATCGGGGCGCGATAGTATATTCTTTGGCCGGTTCCGGTACCAGTTCCCGGATAGCCTTACTGTTTCGCTGAAAGGCAGTTATAAAAATGATTCTTTATTTGTGCTTTTGAAAAGAAGTAAACGGCATTTTCAGTTAACCGAAAGACAGTTTCACTGGATCAGCGAATCCAACAGGTAATAAAAAGGGTAAGGAATCCCGGACTCCTTACCCTTTTCATAAACCAATTCATAAATGTTTATCAGGCGGCTTTTTTTCCCATACCATTGGCCCAGCCTACCGCTGCTCCAACAATTGCCCCCATGATGGCACCGGTTAGGATATCTACTACGGTAGCAGTCAAATTCATAATATGAGAAGTGCCATACATGATTAGGTCATTACCCGCAGACATCAATAACCCAATAACAGCTCCTGCGGTTGCACCTGCTGCCAAAGTGGTGATATTTGCCCACCGATTGAAAATATAAGAGAAAAATAGCCCCATAAACAGGTTTCCGGCAATCAGGGACCACCAAACCATTTCAGTATCCCCACGCATAATACCTGTGGCAGTACCTGCATTTTTTGCAAAAAAGTCCATCATCACCATCCCATAAATCAACCATCCTGCAAAAAAGGCAACCACTCCTCCGATAATTCCGGAAACTAAAAATTTTTGTGTGTTCATAGCAATCGTTTTTGGATGAATAAATGTTTAAACAAAATAAAGAGTACCCACAATAAATGCAATAGAGAATCGTAAAATGCACAAAATGTGGAAAATTAGCCGCTACTAATTTATATTTAATTGATTTTCAATACTTTTTAGCTAACAAAAGGATTTTTCACGTACTAACTAAACTGTTTTTTCCTATCTTGTTTCAAACTACCTCTTATGTTTAAAAGAAGCATTTTATCATTTTTATGCATTATTCTTTCTTCCTTTTTGTTAGTAGCGCAGCAAAAAAATCTTTTGCCTGATGACTATGGAAAATGGCAAAGCATCGGTGCTACCGAACTTTCCCCAAATGGGGAATGGATCGCTTACCAGTTATCGGTTCAGGAAGACAACGACTCTCTTTTTGTACTGAACAGAAAGACCAATACCTTATACAAGCTTCCCTTTGGCTCGCAACCCCAGTTTTCAAAAAATAATCAATGGTTAGCCTATAGGATAGGACTTCCTTTCAAAGAAGCTGAAAAACTCAGGGAGCAGAACAAACCCCAGGAATCCAATATGGGGATACTCAACCTTGCTAATGGTCAAAAAGAAATTATTAAAAATATCAACCGTTTTGGATTTTCCAGGAATGGCAGGTTTCTGGCAGTATATGTAAATGCTCCCAAAGAAAACAAGGATAAAGGAAGTGTATTATTGCTCAGGAATCTTCAGGACAGTTCAACCCACACAATTGGTAATGTAACGGACTTTGCCTTTAATAAGAATAGTGATTACCTCGCATATATTGTTGAGTCTGCCAATATAGCCGGTAATTCGGTGGAATTATTGAAACTGGATACCTATTCCCTGCAGGTAATTGCCAGTGATACCCTGAAATTTTCAAAGTTGGGCTGGCAAAAAGAGGGGGAAGGATTATCCTTCTTCAAAACGTATAAAGATGAAAAATACGAAGAGGAAAATGCCATAGTGTATAGTTATACTGATTTGTATAAGGTACCCAAACTTTCCCTGTTCAATCCGGCAGGCCGAAAAGGGTTTCCGGCAAACATGCGGGTTTTTAACGAGTCGAACCTGACACTGAGTGATGACATGCAGACTGTTTTCTTTGGTTTGAAAGCCTGGACCCCAAAACCCAAAAAAGAAGACAAAAAACCTGCTGACAGTGCAAAAGGTAAAAATACCGACACTACTAAACTCGCCACTTTAAAACCGGCAAAAGCTGATGAAAAGCTTGCAGCAGTGGATATCTGGCACTGGAAGGATACGGAAATTCAACCCAGACAGAAAGTAACTTTCAGTCAGGATAAAAATGCCAGCTACCTTTCTGCCTGGAATGCCACTGATAATACTTTTTTCAGAATTGCCAGGGAAGATACACCTGATGCGTTGCTTAGCGGAGACCAGAAATATGTAATAACTTCTACAGATAAAAAATACAAACCTTCTTTCAGGGAAGACTTTGCTGATTTTTACCTAACCGAAGTAAAGACAGGATTTCAGCAACTTTTGTTTGAAAAATCACTGGATGGATTTTATACTGGTCCCCGCTCCTCTCCGGGAGGTAAATACCTCTACTATTTCAAAGATAAAAACTGGTTTACTTACGACATAGCTACCAGACAAACAACCAACCTTACCCAAAACAGTAAAACAGCTTTTTGGGATATAAGGGATGATCATCCTGCTTCCAGACCACCGGTAGGTATGGGGGGCTGGTCTAAAAACGACAAAGAGATATACTTATACGACGAATATGATGTCTGGGCCTTTAGTCCGGATGGAAAATCCTCCCGCAAACTAACCAATGGGGATAAGGATGAAATCCGGTATCGCATCAATCGGCTGGATTTTGAGGAATTGTATATTGATGATGCAGCACCCATTTATTTATCAGCCTATGGAGATAAAAGCAAAAAATTCGGATATGCAGTTTATCAAAATGGTAAAATGGAAAGCCTGGTTTTTGAAGGACTGAATATTAGCCGGCTTAGCAAAGCTAAAGATGCCAATGTATTCTCCTATATCAAACAGGATTATCATCTTTCACCGGAATTGTATGCAGGAGACAATTTCTCAAATGACCGAAAAATTACCGGCACCAATCCTCAGCAACAGGATTATTATTGGGGAAAAAGTCAGCTGATAAGTTATACTAATAAGAATGGCAAAAAGATGCAGGGGGCGCTGTTTTATCCAGCAGGATATGATGCCGGTAAAAAATACCCGATGATTGTATACATCTATGAACTGCTTTCCAATACGGTACACAATTATACCAATCCTTCACAAAGGAGTGCATACAACACCACCAATTTTACGACCAATGGTTATTTTGTATTTCGGCCCGATATCGTTTATGAAACCAATGATCCGGGGATGAGTGCTGTTAATTGCGTAGTACCTGCTGTAAATGAGGTACTAAAAACTGGTATGATTGATGCCAATAAAGTTGGCCTGATGGGTCATAGCTGGGGCGCCTACCAAACAGCCTTCCTGGTTACCCAGACTGAATTGTTTAAAGCCGCCTGTGCCGGAGCGCCGCTGACTGATTTAATCAGTATGTCGCTTTCCATTTATTGGAATAGCGGAACGCCGGACCAGAAAATTTTTGAAACCAGCCAGGGCAGGTTTGACGGGCCCTGGTATGAGAGAACAGATGCACATATCAGGAATTCGCCTATGTTTAACGCCACCAAAATAAAAGCACCCTTACTGGTGGCATTCGGAGATAAGGACGGAGCGGTTGACTGGCACCAGGGAATTGAAATGTATGGTACCATGCGACGAATGGAAAAACCACACGTTATGCTGGTATATGCGGATGAGAACCACGGACTGGCCAAAAAAGAAAACCAGATTGATTACCAGAAACGACAAAGAGAATGGTTTGACCATTACCTGCTGGGTAAACCTGCTGAAAAATGGATAACAGATGGGGTAAGTTACCTTGACAAGATGAAAGACAGAGAGAAGCAAACAGAATCAAAATAACCCTTGGGTAAAAACCTGCTCATTACTGGAGCAGGTTTTTTAATTTTAAAGGATTGAACAATTTATCATTACAAAAGTCTGACTATGTTACCCATCAAAACTGCTTTACTTTCCTTTGGTGTATCGGGAAGGGCTTTCCATGCTCCGTTCCTCGAATTGCATCCCGGTTTTGAATTGTATGGCATTTGGGAAAGAACGCAGTCACTATCCAGAGAATACTACCCCCATGTAAAAATTTTTCGGTCTATGGAAGAAATGCTGGAAGATACCAGCATTGAACTGGTGGTGGTAAATACACCTACGGCAACCCATTTCGATTTTGCCAAAAAAGTGCTGGAAGCAGGAAAACATGCAGTGGTAGAAAAAGCTTTCACCACCACTACTGAAGAAGCCCTTCAATTAAAAGCGCTGGCTGCGGAAAAAGGAAAAATGCTGTCAGTTTTCCAGAACCGGCGCTGGGACAGTGATTTTAAAACAGTCAAAAAAGTTGTTTCAGAAAATTTATTGGGCGAGATAGTAGAAGCTGAAATACATTTCGACAGATTCAAAGAAGCCTTAAGCCCTAAGCCACATAAAGAAATCCCAGGTCCGGGCACGGGTATTTTGAATGATCTTAGTCCCCATTTGATAGACCAGTCAATCCAGTTATTTGGCAAGCCCGAAGCCATTTTCGCAGACCTTAGGATGACGAGACCCGGAAGCAGGGTGGACGACTATTTTGAAATCCTTTTGTATTATCCCGGATTAAGGGTGAGGCTCAAGTCAGGATACCAGGTAAGGGAACCCTTGCCTGCTTATATTTTTTATGGAAGAAAGGGAAGTTTTCTCAAAAGCAGGGCCGATGTACAGGAAACAAATTTAATGGCTGGCATGAAACCCAATCTGACGGACTGGGGAACAGAACCCCTTGCTGAACAGGGATTGTTGCATACAGAAATTGATGGGAAGGTAATCCGGGAAAGGATACCGACACTTCAGGGTAATTATTACGATTATTATGAAGGCATATTTCAGCATATCCGCAATGGACAAGCCATACCTGTTTCAGCGGAAGATGGCATATTGGTAATGCAGGTAATCGATGCCGCGTTTAAAAGCAATAGTACCAGGAAAGTGATTAAATGGTAGATTTTAACGCCTATATAACCCCCCTGCGCCAGGCTTTTGAGGAAAATGCCCATCCTCAAAAAGCGGAAAAGATGAAAGCCTATATGCTACATCAATTCCCTTTTTATGGAATCCAGGCTCCACTGAGAAGGGATTTGTCCAAAGCGCATTTTAAAAAATACCGGCTGAAAGATTTGACAGAGCTCGAAAAAATTGTACAAAATTGTTTTTTACTCCCTGAGAGGGAATACCATTATTTCGCTATAGAATTATTCGGATTTTATAAAAAACAATGGCAGCCTTCTTCTATCAAAGCGATAGAACATTGTTTGCTGAGCAAAAGCTGGTGGGATAGTGTTGACCATATGGCCAGCGAATGGCTGGGGCCGTTTTTTATCAGGTATCCGGAACTGGTATATATCATTATATCGAAATGGAACCAGTCTGATAACCTATGGTTGCAGAGAAGCAGTATCCTTTTTCAAAAAACTTATAAAGAAAATACGGATACCCCACTCCTTTCCCATTGTATCAGGAATTGTATGGATTCGAAAGAGTATTTTATTCAGAAAGCCATTGGCTGGGCTTTGCGTGAATATGCCAAAACTGATCCCGAATGGGTAATTAAATTCGTAAAAAAGCAACCCCTAGCACCGATGAGCAAAAGGGAAGCCATACGAAACCTAACCAAAAGATCGATAGATAAAATGAATAAGGCCTGACAGGCATATGTGAATGCTTTGTCAGGCCTTATATTAACTTAGGAAATCGTCTTTCCCTTAGTTTACCATTCTTCTTCAGGTCCACCTCTTCTGCCGGTACTTGCTGCTGCTTTGGCACCGCCCTGTTCAATTTCCTTATTCATTTCTTCTATATCCACGCTTCTTTCGGTTGAGTCTCCCATCAGGTACCTGGTGAAGTAATCGGCCATACTCCAGAAAAAGTATTCAACCATGTTAGCATATCCGTGGCGCTGTCCGGGTAACATTACCAGGTCGAAACGCTTATTGGCTTTAATAAGTGCATTGGCTACCCGAATGGTATTGGCGGGATGTACGTTGTTATCAATATCGCCCGTAGACAGCATCAGGTGCCCTTTCAGGTTTTTAACAAGGTCCTGGTTTTTTTCAATGTTGTACACAAAAGTCGTATCACCTTTATCACTGATAACTTCTTTTACACCATGGTGTTGTTCACTCCACCAGCGGTTATATACTGAATTATCGTGGTTCCCTGAGGAAGATACAGCTACTTTAAAGAAATCTGGATATACCAGCATGGCGGCCGTACTCATAAAGCCCCCACCGGAATGTCCGTGAATACCTACCCGGTTAACATCTACAAAAGGATATTTATCTGCCAACTGTTCAGCAGTTGCTTTTTTATCTGCCAGTCCATAATCACGCAGGTTGCCATATCCAAAATTGTGGTACCACTTACTTCTGGAAGGATGGCCACCCCGGTTGCCCATGGTAATTACCACGAACCCGAGTTGCGCCAGTCTGTCTGTCCGGTCCATACCCCTGCTGAAAGCCTTGTTTACGGCTTCTGTTTGGGGACCCGGATACACGTACTCAATAACCGGATATTTTTTGGTGGAATCAAAATCAAAGGGCTTGTACATAACCCCGTAAATGTCTGTGATACCATCATCTGCTTTAACTTTAAATGTTTGGGGGAACTTATAGCCTGTTGCAAATAGCGAACTCAGGTCGGCTGTTTCCAGGTCCAACACTTTTTTCCCGTCGGCAGTAAACAGTGCTGATTTAGGTGTGGCATTTACCCTTGAGTAATTGTTTACAAAATAAGTATTCGCATCATTCATATTCATGGTATGTTCAAACTCCCCGGGATTCAGCAATTTCAAACCTGTACCATCAAAATTGACCTTGTAAGCATGCAGGTAATACGGGTCTTCACCAGGCTCCCTGCCATTGGCAGAGAAATAGAGAATTCTTTTGGCATCATCTGTTCCCAAAATGTTTTCCACGTGATACGCACCGGAAGTAATCTGATTTTTGAGTTTGCCATTTTCATCATAGAGGTAAAAATGAGCATAGCCATCTCTCTCACTCCACTGTATGAATTCTTTGCCATCATTTATTAACCCCAGTCTGCGCGTTTCCACATAGGTGTTGAACCTTTCTTCTATCAAAGGTTTTATGGTTCCGGTGGCTATATCAGCTACACATACATCCACTTTTTTCAAATCACGACTGGTGCGGGTAAAATAAAACCTGTCTTTGGTACCCAGCCACTGTATGGGTCTGAAATCATCATCCCTTGTATTGCTTTTACCGGGATCGGCCCAAACAGCAATGTTCTGGTCCTTAAACAGGGAGACAGCCATTTCCTTGCCCGATTTAGTTACCGCATCAAACAAATAAATATGATCTACCGGTGCTTCTTTTTCACCAGGCATTTGGTATTTATACGTCTCCAGGGTAGGGCGGGGATCTGCAACACTGTTGATGACCCAAAGATCTTTGACCTTTCTGCTATCAGGCCGCTCCATGGTAAAATGCTTTGCATCGGGGGACCAGAGGGCAAAAACAGATTTTCGTTTGTCTTTGTTCTTTTCTTTTTCTTCATTGTTTTCGCCAAAACCTCCTGAAGCATAACTGTAATTTTCCACTCCGTCAGTTGTGATGGCATGCTCAACAATGGTTGAATCATCCTCTTTCTTCACTGCTTTCTGGTAGTTAGCCCAGTCCATCCAGTAAAGGTTGAAATTGCGTCCAAATAATACCATACTGCTATCCGGAGCAACATTGGCCCAGGATGGTTTGCGTTTGGGCTTTTTGAAATCAGAGAGTTCTACCAGTTCCGTAGTATTGATATTGTATTCAAAATAGAAAACCTTTTTTTCTTTAACGGGAGGCGTTCCTTTTTTAGCTGTTGAATCTTTCTTTTCTACTTCCTGACTACTTTTTACCTCAAATTGTATCCAGTTTTCGTCTCTCACGAAACGCATACTATCCAGACCCAGGTGCTGGGCATCAAACGGATCTTTTACGATACGGGTGATTTTAGCCGCCAGGTCTGCATTATCAAAAAGGGCCTTCTTCTCCCCTTTTACAGGGTCAACAATTACCCATTTTTTACCATCCGTTGTTTCATACTGGTACCAGAATCTGTCGCTCTTCTTCAACCAATGGGGATCAACACTGGTACTGAAAATGAGCTTCTCCAGTTTCTTGGGAGAAAACCGGGCAGCCTGCTGATAATTAGCCTTAGTAACCGGCACCTGCTGGGCAAAAGCACCCGAACAAACCAGTAAGCATAAAAAAAATACATACATTCTTCTCATAAATGAACAGTTTAATAGTTTGGGAAATTGAAAATTAAGCAAACCTTTGGAATAAACTGACGGCCGCTGAAATAACCAGGTATTTGATTCGGGAAATAACGGATGAAATTGCCAAAAGGTCGTTTCAATCGGTGAATCCCGAACTGGCATTAATCTGTACAGACTCTTTCAGTTTCAAAAAACCTGCTTACTTTGCTGAAAAGAAACCTATGTATGGTAAATACGATACCACCCCGGACTTTGCTAAAAAAGCCGATGCATCAGATGAACTGGCCAGGTTTAAACAACAATTCCATTTCCCTCAAAAAAATGGCAGGGATACTATTTATTTCTGCGGAAATTCTTTGGGCCTACAACCTAAAAATGTTGCCGGTGCCATACAAACGGAACTGGATGCCTGGCAAGAATTGGCCATAGGGGGTTATTTTGGTGGTAAAAATCCCTGGTTATATTACCAGGAATACCTGAAAACTTCTCTTGCCAAAATCATGGGTTGTAAAGAGGAGGAAGTTACTGTTATGAATGCACTTACGGTAAACCTGCATCTTTTGATGCTGAGTTTCTACCACCCTACCCCTGAAAGATTTGCCATTATGATGGAGGCGGGCGCTTTTCCTTCAGACCAATATGCAGTTGAGACAATGGTGAAACATTTTGGCCTGGATCCCGCAACCGCCATTATAGAAATAGCACCCAGGGAAGGCGAAAAAATCTTACGTACGGAGGATATTCTCAATGCCATTGATACCCATAGTGATCGTTTAGCAATGGTTCTTTTTGGCGGAATTAATTATTATACAGGACAATTATTCGATATCCCCCGGATTACAGAAGCCGCGCATGCCGTAAAAGCCATTGCAGGTTTTGATTTGGCGCATGTAGCAGGAAATGTGCCTATGCAACTTCATCAATGGGGGGTTGACTTTGCTGCCTGGTGTAGCTATAAGTACCTGAATGGAGGCCCGGGAGCGATTGGGGGTGTATTTGTACATGCACATTTTGCCACTGATGTTCGTATTCCAAGACTGGGGGGATGGTGGGGAAATGATGAGCAAACAAGGTTCCGGATGGAAAAAGGCTTTTTACCCAAACCTGATGCCAGTGGCTGGAACATAAGTACTGCACAGGTTTTTAATACGGTTTGCCTGAAAGCTTCCCTGGAACTCTTTGACCAGGCAGGCATAGACAAACTGAGGGCTAAAAGTATTCAGTTAACCGGTTATCTCGCCTACCTGATTGGACAATTGCCGAATCTGGCCTGTGAAATCATCACTCCGTCAGATCCGGAAAGCCGTGGCGCCCAGTTGTGCCTGTATTTTACTGAAAGAGGAAGGGAAATTCACGATAAGATGATTGAGAGTGGTATTATTGTTGATTATCGTGAACCCGGGGTCATCAGGGTTGCCCCCTCTCCTATGTATTGCAGTTTTCAGGATGTGTATGATTTTTATACAATTTTACGTGATCATTTTTAGGGTTGTCAGTAAAATAAAAACTGAATAAATGTCCAAACACATCCATACTTACCTCGCGCTTGGTGATTCTTACAGCATTGGAGAATCTGTTCCCCTCCATGAAAATTTTCCGGTACAACTGGTTCAAATGCTCAGGAAAAAAGGCCACCTTTTTCATGCTCCGGAAATCATTGCCAAAACAGGATGGACAAGTTTTGAACTGGCGGAACATTTATTGCATTGGCAATTAGCGGATCAATATGATTTTGTGAGTTTACTGATTGGCGTGAATAACCAATACAGGGGATTGGCTCCTGATGAATTCGCTACAGACTTTGCATACCTTTTGCGAAAAGCCATTCACCTTACCGGAGGAAAAGCCGGAAATGTGTTTGTACTTTCAATACCCGATTGGGGGATTACTCCTTTTGCAGCGAAGAAAGATGCTTCCCAAATAAAAAAGGAAATTGATGCTTACAATACCCTTTGCGAAACCGAAGCCTTACAAAATGGTGCTCATTACCTCAATATTACAGCGGAAAGCCGTAAAGCGGGTAAAGACAGTTCCTTGTTGGCGGAAGATGGGTTACATTATTCCGGTAAAGCTTACGCCATTTGGGCAGCAAAAGTATTTGATGCCATTACCCATCAACTCAAATAAACGGCCATTTCATCCCGGTAAGCTTTTGCAGCCAATGCAGCTTTTTCTGCAAAATCCACTCCACCCGAAGCAAACTGAATGGCACGGCTGGCATTTACGAGCAGTCCACAATCACTATTACATCCATACCTGGCCACTTCCTGTAAACTACCTCCCTGGGCACCAACACCCGGAACCAACAAGAAATGATCGGGAATAATAGTACGGATATGCGCCAGGTCTTCACTGCGCGTAGCACCTACCACAAACATCATGTTTTCAGCAGTTCCCCAGGAAGCAGTTTTCATTAGGACAGATTCGTAAAGATTTTTTTCCGGTTGCGTTCTCGCAATTTTCAATCGTTGAAAGTCATTGCTCCCGGCATTGGAGGTTAGTCCTAAAACAATGGTCCATTTGTGCGTGTAATCAAGGAAGGGGCGGATACTATCCTCTCCCATATAGGGCGCAAC
>CAVVSL010000034.1:0-22410 GCA_963750825.1 uncultured Bacteroidota bacterium
AGTAAAGTCATTACCGGTTTCGGAAAAAAAGAGCCGGGTATTGCTGGCCTTACGGCCAAAGAATGTTTGTTCAGGATCAACCGTGATATACGGTTCAGTAAAAACAAAGCACCCTATAAAACCAATATGGGGGCGAGTATCATCATCGGTGGCAAGAAGGCCAACCTTGCAGGTTATTATTTTCATCTGGAACCCGGAGGCAAAAGTTTTGTGGGCGGTGGCAGGTACATGGCCGAACCGGATATGGTGAAAAAAATCCGTCAGGAAATAGATTATTCCTGGGAAGAATTCAACAAGATTATTGGAAATAAAAAATTCAAAGCCCTTTACGGTGATCTGGAGAAAGGAGAAGGTATGACATTGGTGCGCGAGCCAAAGGGATATGAAAAAGACAACCCGGCCATCGGGTATATTAAATTGAAAAGCTGGATTGCCACAGTACCCATCCCGGACAAAGCGTTAACCGATAAAAACCTGGCCAGGACCATCCAAACCGCTTTTGAAACCCTTCAACCCCTGATTGTATTCCTCAACAGGGCGATTGTTGAATAGCGGTAAAAGCTTTCGCCAGGCATTCGATGATATCAGAAGCCAATACGGTTTCCATTGTTTGTGTTTCGAGTGAAAAATCGGCAGCGAGGCCATGCAGGTATACCCCTACCATGGCTGCGTGCAAAGGATGGTATTTCTTTGCAAGCAATGCGGTTAATATCCCGGTTAGTACATCGCCCGATCCTCCTTTGGCAAGGCCGGCGTTTCCGGTTAAGTTATACCAGCCCTTCCCCTGGTAAGCTACCAGGGTATGGTGTCCTTTCAAAACCATAACCAGGGGGAATGACCGGGTTACTGACAGCGCCTTTTCTGCTCTTTCAAAATCATTGGCAGATACACCCACCAACCTGTCGAACTCTTTGGGATGGGGAGTTAAAATGGAACCCGCCGGTAATGAAGTCAGTTCTATTTTATTATTGGCTACCAGGGTTAGTGCATCTGCATCCACCACCATGGGTCGGGGGAATTGTTTGAAAGCATTTTTAAGCAATGCCAGCTCTTTTTCATCCGTCCCAAAACCCGGACCCACACCTAAACTGGTATATTTTTCCCATTCTTCAAAAACATCCTCTCTGTTCATCACCATTGCTTCCGGTATGGCAGCATGAATAACAGCAGCCAGCGTGGATGGAATATTGACCGTGGCTAATCCGGTGCCGGAACGAAGACAGGCTTTTGTTGCCAGAACGGCTGCTCCTGCTTTGCCATTATTGCCAACCAGCAACAGAGAATGCCCATGGGTGCCCTTGTGTGAAAAGTTATTTCGGGGTTGAAAATATTGGTGAACGGCCATAGGAGATATGGTTTCCAAAACTGTTTCAATAGTGTGGGGGTAATCAGGATGCAAGCCGATACCCAATACCGCAACTTCCCCGAAACTGGTTGCATTTTCAGCCATCAGGAAACACCGCTTGAGCGACTGGAAAGTCAGTGTATGCTTCGATTGGATAACCCGAAAATCTTTACAACTCTGGTCAATCATCATACCACTGGGCAGGTCTATGGAGATAACTGTTGCAAAAGAATGGTTTATATGTTCCACCAATGCAGCAGTTAGGCCCGTAAGAGGGCGATTGAGTCCTGTTCCAAAGAGGGCGTCTATTACCAGACTCTCTTTGCTGATATTGGGGAAAAAGGATGCCGATTGTATAAAATGAATATCATTGGTAACAACATGCAGGCGTTGGAGGTTTTGCTGAAAATCAGCAGCGCCTATTTTACCAAATTCAAGGATAAAGGTTTGGGGCTGAAAGCCTCTTTCAATTAGCAGTCTGGCTATTGCAAGGCCATCGCCTCCATTATTGCCCTTGCCACAAAAAATTTGTATAGGACGGTTTAGGTAGTCCTTCGTAAATAACCAATCCATACAAGCCAGCGCAGCCCTCTCCATCAAATGGATTGCACTAATGGGCTCCTGTTGTATGGTAAAGGCATCCCAGTCCCCTATTTGTTGCGCATTGAATAGCTTCATAGCAACACAAAGGTACAGGAAATGGAAAGGGGTAACTGAACTGGCTAATCAGCAATACCCCTTTCCTTTTGGGTTTTATAATAATCCCTTACCCATCAGGTACTCAGCAATTTGCACTGCATTGGTGGCTGCTCCCTTTCTGAGATTATCACTCACGATCCACATATTCAGGGTATTGGGTTGGGTTTCATCCCTTCTTAATCGACCCACAAAAACCTCATCTTTTTCATGTGCCCATAACGGCATGGGATATAGTTGTTGGGAAGGATCATCCTGCACAATGATACCGGGTGCAGCAGCTAAAATTGTTTTAACTTCTGCCAGGTCAAAATCATTGGCAAATTCCACATTAACACTTTCACTATGTCCGCCTACAACAGGAATCCTAACGGTAGTGGCAGTTACCTTTATGGAGTCGTCCCGCATAATCTTATTGGTTTCTTTCACCATTTTCATCTCTTCTTTGGTATAGCCATTATCCAGAAACACATCAATTTGTGGAATTACATTCAGGTCAATGGGGTATTTGTAGGCCATGGGACCTTCTGCCCCTTTTCTTTCATTGAATAACTGGTCAACGGCCTGTTTGCCTGTACCGGTTACACTTTGGTAGGTACTCACTACTATTCTTTTAATAGCATATTTCTGGTGCAACGGTTGAAGGGCAACTACCATCTGGATAGTGGAACAGTTGGGGTTAGCGATAATCATGTCGTCGCTGGTAAGCACATCCGCATTCACTTCCGGCACCACCAGTTTTTTAGAAGGATCCATACGCCAGGCAGAAGAGTTGTCTATCACCCTGATTCCTGCCTCCGCAAATTTGGGAGCCCACTCCAGTGAAGTGCTTCCGCCTGCTGAAAACAAAGCCACTGCGGGTTTGGCAGCAATACCATCCTGCATGCTAACCACTTTGTAGTTCACTCCTTTGAAGGTGACTTCTTTTCCTACTGACCTTTCTGAAGCTACCGGCACCAGTTCGGTTACCGGAAAATTGCGTTCTGCCAATACCTGCAACATTTTGGTACCTACCAATCCGGTGGCACCTACAACGGCTACTTTCATTTTACCCTCCTTCTCCCGCGGGGGAGTAATTTTTAATGATGAATAATGGTATTACTGCAACAACTTTTTAAGTCTGTACCCTCTTTACCGGGAAAGTAAAAAGCCTTCCCGGTTCAGGAAGGCTTTTAGTATATTAGAACATACACACACGCAAAGCACTTCCCGTCAGAGCGGTTTCTTACTACGTTTGGTATGTTTTAGTATTGTCATTGCGTTGCGAAAATATTATGTGCCTGCCTGATTACCAAAACTATTTTACACGGGTTAACCGGATTGACTAACTATCCAACAAGGTCAATATCAAAGTTTACGAGTTGTACAAACTCCTTCATACGGGCATCAATGTCGGATTTGCCGATTTCACGCAACCTTTCGGTTCCGAATTTTTCTACACAGAAAGATGCCATGGCACTGCCTACAATAATGGCCGTCTTCATGTTTTCGAAAGAGATATCTTTTGTACGGGCAATATGTCCGATAAAACCTCCGGCGAAAGTATCTCCGGCTCCGGTAGGGTCAAACACTTCCTCCAGGGGTAATGCAGGCGCGAAGAACACATTTTTTTCATGAAACAGCAGGGCACCATGTTCCCCTTTTTTTATGATCAGGTATTTAGGGCCCATTTTCATAATACTGGTAGCGGCTTTTACCAGGGAATATTCTCCGCTTAACTGGCGGGCTTCACTATCGTTCACCATCAGTAAATCCACCATCGAAATGGTCTTTTTCAGTTCATCCATGGCTACTTCCATCCAGAAGTTCATGGTATCCATGACAATCAGTTTCGGCCTTGTCCGTAACTGTTCAATTACACTTCTTTGAACAGCAGGAACCAGGTTCCCCAGCATCAGGAATTCGCAATCCTGGTAGCTTTCAGGAACTACCGGCTGGAAATTTTCCAACACATTTAATTCGGTTACCAGGGTATCACGGGAATTCATGTCCATGTGGTAACGGCCGCTCCAGAAGAAAGTCTTTTCGTCTTTCTTAATCTGTACACCCTCCAAATTCACTTTCCGGTTGGTGAGCGCATCCAGCTCCGACTGCGGAAAATCTCCACCTACAACTGAAATCTGCTTAACAGGTGTAAAATTGGACGCACACCAGGCAATATAAGTGCCCGCACCGCCAATGATTTTATCACTTTTACCAAATGGGGTTTCAATAGCATCAAAAGCCATGGAACCGACTACTACTAAGGACATAAATTTATTTTTAGTTATCGGAGGGCGAAATTAGGGTATTCGTGTTAGCCGCCCTGTGAATGGGATTGGTTTATTTTAATATTGTACCCCACTAATAGGCCTTCGGGCCCCTCCCATTCGGAAATAGGCCAAAAAGGGGAAATACTAACAGTTAAATTTTTTATGGCCAAAAATTACCCTAACATGCGTTAGCTTAGTATCTTAGCGTTATGGCAAGAATCAAGACAGACAATAATCTTTCCCGCAAAGATGTGATTGTAACCAAGGCAGCCATTCTTTTCAGAGAGAAAGGGTTCAAGGCTGCCAGTATGCGCGACCTGGCCGAATCGGTGGGTGTAGAGGCAGCCAGCCTTTATAACCATATCAAATCCAAAACAGAATTATTGCATGAACTATGCTTTGGTGTTGCCAATCGCTTCATGCATAAAATTGACGAGATAGAATCGGAAAATATTTCTGGCATCCAAAAAGTAGAAAAACTGCTTCGGTTTCACATCAATGAAATGGTCAACCATTATGAGGAGGTATATGTAAGCGACAGGGAATGGAAACACTTATCCGATCCTTATTTATCTAATTTTCAGAACCAGCGGCGCATTTACCGGAAACGTTTTGCGGCCATTATTGAAGCCGGAATCCGCCAGGAGCAGATCAAAAAAATTGATGCCCCTACTGCAGTGCTGATTATGTTACATGCCATTAGTGGAATTGAGAGCTGGCACCGGTCCACACAGAAAATAAGTGCGGAAGAACTGGAAGAAAACATGATCACCATTCTGGTTGGCGGACTCACCAACCATAACTAATATTCCCAATCATTTAACAGGCAGGGTATCGTTATCCCCTAGAGAACGAGCAGCACATGTCGATACATTTTCACCCATTAACCGTAAAGGATATAAGGAAAGAGACCCCGGATTGCGTATCCATCGCTTTTGAAATTCCGGAAGCATTACAAACTGTTTTTCAATACAAACAGGGCCAGTATATCACTATCCGGACGATACTGCATGGAGAAGAAATCCGAAGATCCTATTCCATTTGCAGCAGTCCGCTGGAAAAGGAATTAAAGGTTGCTGTTAAAAAAGTAGCACAGGGTACTTTTTCTACTTATGCCAATACAATTTTACAAAAAGGAGATGTATTGGATGTTATGCCCCCATTGGGTAAATTCTTCACAGAGCTGCATCCTGAAAACCAGAAACACTATACCGGATTTGCAGCGGGTAGCGGCATCACTCCTTTATTATCAATTATAACCACCACACTGGTCACAGAGCCCGGGAGTTCATTTACCCTGGTATATGGCAACCGCAACAGGCATTCCATCATTTTTAAAGAAGCGCTGGAAGGGCTGAAAAACCTGTATATGGAGCGGTTTACACTGATTCATATACTGTCAGGGGAAAAAACCGATGCCCCTATCAATTTTGGAAGAATTGACGCAGCCAAGTGTATTGCCTTGTCTGAAAAAATCATTGACATTGCCCACACCGACGCCTTTTTCTTATGTGGTCCAGAAAGCCTGATTTTTTCTGTGAAGGAACAATTGCAGGCTTTGGGGGTTGACAATAAAAAAATTCATTTCGAACTTTTTACCATTCCGGGTGATACCCATACCAAACAGGTCACAAAGATGGTTCCTGATAATAACGAAGCCAAAAGTCACATTACCCTGAAACTGGATGGCATTAGTTTCGACTTTGACCTGGGATTCGGTGGTGAAGCCATTCTGGATGCGGCACTTCGCAAAGGGGCCGACCTTCCTTATGCCTGCAAAGGTGGCGTCTGTTGTACCTGTCGTGCCAAACTGGTAGAAGGCGAAGTGGATATGGATGTGAATTACGGACTGGAACCCGAAGAAATTGAACAGGGTTTTATCCTTACCTGCCAGTCGCACCCCAGAACAGCGAAAGTGGTGGTGGATTTTGACATCCGTTGATGTGCCCTTTCATTCCCCTATTAATTTTGCACATCACTACTTCATCAATGGCTCCATCAATTTTTGCCAGATGGCATAACCTTTTGCATTCATGTGCAACCTGTCTTCTATAAAAATATCTGTCATAACATTTCCATCAGGTTGCAGCATGGCATCGTGCACATTCAGGTAATACGTGCCTTTTTTTTGCGCTAAAAAATCTTTGATTAATCGGTTAGACTCTTTGATAACAGGTTCCAGTTTCCAACGGCTGGGACTGGGTTTGATAGAAATATAAACCATCGGCACCCCGGGCAGATTCGTTCTTACCAGGGTAAAGAGTTCCTGAAACCGCTGTAACACTGTTTGGGCGGATACCGTATCTGAACCGGCAATATCATTTTCACCACCATAAATAAAAATCTGTTTAGGCTGGTATGGGATGATTACCTCTGCGGCATAGCGGATCAGATCGGTAAGTGAAGATCCTCCGAAACCCCGGTTAAGTATATATTTTCCGGGAAAATAAGCGGCTGCATCTGTCCACTTCCTAAAACTGGAACTACCTGTCAGCAATATGGAACCGGGTGCAGGCATATGCTGTTTATCCTGTTGCAAAAAAGCATCAATCTCATTGCGAAAGGGAAGACCTTTAGTTTGCGCAAAGGCAGCAATGGAAACCAATACAATAGAGAGAAATAGTAGTAGTTTTTTCATACAAGAAAGATATAACAATAGAAGTTTGTTTGTAACCCCTCCGATGATTTTCCCCTTGATTTTCCTGTCCTTTGTTTAATTGGCACTAACAGGATATTATATACTTTAAACAAGATAAACTAACAGAGAAAAAGTTTTTACATATTTTATATGCTAACATTCGTTAGTATTCCCAATCTTTGCTATTTTTGATGATTAATTAAATGCCCCATGGAAAGAGATTTCGAAAAGATATTCCAGGATAAGATTGATAAAGAAATAAAAATCGAACCCCGTGACTGGATGCCTGAAAAATACCGGCAAACCCTGATCCGCCAGATCAGCCAGCACGCACACAGTGAAATCGTAGGCATGCTGCCAGAGGGCAATTGGATAACCCGTGCACCCAATCTGAGAAGGAAAGCCATTTTATTGGCCAAAGTACAGGATGAAGCGGGTCATGGCCTTTACCTCTATTCAGCCGCTGAAACACTGGGTATCACGCGTGATGAAATGTATGAACAATTGCATAGCGGTAAAGCCAAATACTCTTCCATATTCAACTACCCTACCCTGTCATGGGCAGATATGGGAGCTATCGGATGGTTAGTGGATGGTGCTGCCATCATGAACCAGGTACCCCTGTGCAGAAGCAGCTTTGGTCCTTATGCAAGGGCGATGGTAAGGGTTTGTAAGGAAGAGAGCTTTCACCAGCGCCAGGGTTTTGAAATATTGCTTGCGCTCAGCCGGGGCACAGCAGAACAGCAAAATATGGCACAGGATGCCCTAAACCGCTGGTGGTGGCCGAGTGTAATGATGTTCGGTCCAAAAGATGACGAGAGCCCCAACACTATCCAAAGCATGCGCTGGAAAATCAAACGTTTCTCCAATGATGAACTCAGGCAGAAATTCGTTGACATCTGTGCTGAGCAGGTAAAAATATTAGGTTTACAACTCCCTGATAAAGATTTACGATTCAATGAAAGTACCGGCCATTATGATTTTGGTGCCATCAACTGGGATGAATTCTGGCAGGTAGTACAGGGCAATGGCCCCTGTAACAAGGAAAGAATTGGTGCCCGCAAAAAAGCCTGGGAAGATGGCGCCTGGGTGAGAGAGGCGGCTACTGCCTATGCAGAGAAAAGAAAAAAAAGAACCGCTACCAAAGCTGCCTGATTAACGATAAACAGATAACCTAATATGAACAACCAACCTTCCTCCGCAACTGAGTGGCCCTTGTGGGAAATATTTATCAGAAGCCGCCAGGGCCTAGATCATAAACACGTGGGAAGCCTTCATGCAGCCGATGCGCAAATGGCTATCGAGAATGCAAGGGATGTGTATACACGAAGAATGGAAGGTGTGAGCATTTGGGTAGTGGAAAGCAAACAGATCCATGCCAGCAATCCCTCCGAGTCCGAAAACCTTTACGATCCTGCCAATGATAAGGCTTACCGTCATCCTACTTTTTATGATTTGCCGGATGCGTTGAAGCATATGTAGATTAGTTGGTTTGGGGTTTGGGGTTGTTTGGGATATAGCTAATTTTTTATGGCAGATTGGACTGATAACTTACTTAGAGAAACATTCATTAATCAATATTTACAAAAATGCCGGGTACGCTTTTATCCTACACACTTTATCTCGCCGACAATGCCCTGATTATGGGGCACAGGAACAGCGAATGGTGTGGACATGGACCTGTATTGGAACAGGATATTGCCATTTCCAATATTGCGCTGGACTATATCGGGCAGGCAAGGAATTTTTACCAGTATGCTGCCACCATTGAAGGCAATGGAACCAGCGAAGACAGTTTCGCCTACCTTCGGAATGTGGTGGAATTTAAAAACTGTCTCATCTCTGAATTACCAAATGGCGACTGGGCACAAACCATATTAAGACAGTTTTTCTTTAGCACCTACCAGTATTTTCTATACCAGGAATTGGTAGGAAGCCGCGATAGCCAGCTTGCCGCTATTTCGGAAAAAGCATTAAAGGAAGTTACCTACCACCTTCGCTGGAGCAGTGAATGGGTTATCCGGCTCGGGGATGGTACTGATGAAAGCAAAGAAAGGATGGAAAATGCACTGAATTATTTATGGAGCTATACCGGGGAAATGTTTGTTGCAGCAGATTACGAAAAAGAAGCAGCACAAAACGGATACGGCGTTGAGTTGGGAAAAGTAAAAATGCAATGGGATAGCAAAATACAGGCTGTTTTGGAAGAAGCAACCCATACCCTGCCAGCTGAAAGCTGGATGCAGTCAGGTGGTAAACAGGGCAGACATACCGAACACCTCGGCTACCTGCTGGGCGAAATGCAGTTTTTACAAAGAGCCTATCCCGGTGCCGAATGGTAAAAGAATACATGATGGATGCAATTACCAAAATAAATGGAGAGCCGGGCCAACTTGATACACAGAAAGCCATCTGGGCAATACTGGAAACAGTAGCTGACCCTGAAGTTCCTGTTCTATCGGTAGTTGACCTGGGTGTGGTTCGGGAAATACGGCTCACATCCGGGTTGCAGGATGCAGAGATCGAGATTATGGTTACCCCCACTTATACCGGCTGCCCGGCAATGGATGTAATGAAAATGAATATCCGAATGGCCATGTTGGAAAATGGGTATACGAATTTTCAGATTACGCAGGTTTTGTCACCAGCCTGGACTACCGACTGGATGAGTGAATCGGGGAAACAGAAATTAAAAGCCTATGGCATTGCCCCACCACAATACAAACAGGCGGTTTGCAGTCCCGAAGCTTTTCAGGAGGAAGAAGCCATACCCTGCCCTCTTTGTAACTCTTATCATACCCGACTGATATCACAGTTCGGTAGTACTGCCTGTAAAGCATTGTACCAGTGTAATGATTGTAAAGAGCCTTTTGACTATTTCAAATGTCATTAAACAATGCTTGTCACACAGAGAATCCCCTGGAAGCAATCTTAATAATCCTAAGCAATAATTTCTGATCTTTTATTACCTTACTACTCATCAATCATTACTATGTCATCTATTGCATTTCACATAGAGAATAACATTGCCACCATTACCCTTTACAGGCCGGATAAACTGAATTCATTTAACCGTGAAATGGCCTTCTTGTTGCAGGATACACTGGATGAATGTGCCCGCTTACCCGAGGTACGATGCATCTACCTTACCGGAGCCGGAAAAGGTTTTTGTGCGGGACAGGACCTTGCAGAAGTGGTAGATCCCTCCGGACCGGGAATGGAGAAAATTTTAAAAGAACACTATAATCCTATTATCACACGCATCCGGAATTTACCCAAACCGGTGATTGCCGCAGTAAATGGTGTTGCTGCAGGAGCCGGAGCGAATCTTGCATTATGCTGCGACATCGTGGTGGCTTCCCACTCGGCCAGCTTTATTCAGGCTTTCTCAAAAATTGGCCTGATACCCGATAGTGGCGGCACGTATCACCTGCCCAGACTGGTTGGCTTTCAGCGGGCCAGTGCATTGATGATGCTGGGGGATAAGGTATCCGCCACAGCTGCTTTGGAAATGGGTATGCTGTATAAAGTGTACACTGATGAAAGCTTCGCCAAAGAAAGTTTGGCATTGGCAACAACGCTGGCTGCGATGCCTACTATGGCATTGTCCTATATTAAAAATGCATTGAACCATTCATTAACCAATAACCTGGAAAACCAGTTGGCTGCTGAAGATGCGTTGCAGCAAAAAGCGGCTGCTACTGCAGATTTCAAAGAGGGTGTTCAGGCATTCCTGGAAAAAAGGATGCCCGTATTTAAAGGAAACTAACATGACCGAAAAAGACTTACAGGCGCAAAAAGTGGTGCTACATATGATGCAGCACGATTTGTTTTCTCAATGGCTGGGCATTGAAGTACTCGAAATAAAAGAGGGCTACAGCAGGATACAGATGACCGTAAGGGAAGAAATGATGAACGGCCTCGGCATTGTGCACGGAGGGGTCGCTTTTTCGCTGGCCGATAGTGCTTTTGCCTTTGCCTGTAATAACCGAAATACCCTCTCTGTTGCACTGGATACTTCTATCAATTTTGTAAAGCCGGTGCATCCCGGTGATAAATTGGTTGCCGAATCCAAAGAATTACACAATGGAAAATCAACCGGACTTTACCATATCACTATCACCAACCAGCATGAACATTTGGTTGCAATTTTTAAGGGGAACTGTTTCCGTACCTCCAAACAATTGATCTGATTATGATTTATGCATTCAGGGATTTTATACCCGTCATTCATGAAACAGCCTTCGTGCATCCGCAGGCCTGTGTAACAGGCAATGTGGTAATTGGTAAGGATGTATATATCGGACCCGGCGCTGCCATTCGGGGCGATTGGGGTGGAATCATCATTGAGGATGGCTGTAATGTGCAGGAAAACTGTACCATTCATATGTTTCCCGGAGTTACGGTTGTATTGAAACAAGGCGCCCATATTGGCCATGGAGCTGTGATTCATGGAGCCACCATTGGCAGGAATTGTCTCGTGGGTATGAACAGTGTAGTAATGGATAACGTACAATTGGGAGAGGAATGTATTGTAGGCGCCCTCAGTTTCCTGAAAGCAGGTTCCTTATTTGAAAGAAGAAGCCTCATAGTAGGAAATCCAGCCCAAAAAATAAAAGAGGTAAGTGATGAAATGATTCATTGGAAATCCGAAGGAACCCGGTTGTACCAGACACTGCCGGCCGAGATGAAAGAACACTGGAAGGCAGTGGAACCCTTACGCGAATTACCTTCCCATCCAGCCCAACAACCCTCCGTTTACAAAACCTGGAAAGAACAACAATAACCTCACCTGATTACATTAACGTACCTTTGCAATTAATTTATTAGCATTTTGTCAGAAAGAAACAACTTTATCGATTATATCCGCATTTTCGCCCGGAGCGGGCACGGAGGAGCAGGGTGTTACCCATTTTATGCGTAATAAACTCACTGCCATGGGCGGACCCGATGGTGGTGATGGTGGCAGGGGTGGTCATATTATCCTGAAAGGGAACAGTAATCTCTGGACTTTATTACACCTTCGCTATTTCAAAAATGTTTTGGCCGAAAACGGTGAGAATGGCAGTAAAAATAATTGTACCGGCCGGGATGGTAAAGACATCATTATTGAAGTACCCCTTGGCACTGTTGCCCGCGATGAAGAAACGGGTGAAAAGGAAGCTGAAATACTCGAAGATGGCCAGGAATTTATTTGGGTGAAAGGTGGCAGGGGTGGACAGGGCAATAACCATTTTGCCACACCTACCAACCAGGTTCCCGAACATTCGCAACCTGGCGAAGCAGGTGTGGAAGGATGGAAAAACCTGGAATTAAAAGTGCTGGCCGATGTGGGGCTTGGTGGGATTTCCCAATGCAGGTAAATCTACCCTGCTCTCAGTCATTACAGCCGCCAAACCCAAAATCGCCAATTACGCATTTACCACTTTGGTGCCACAGTTGGGCATGGTTGCCTACCGCGACCAGCAATCTTTTTGTATTGCCGATCTGCCGGGTATCATTGAAGGTGCTGCAGAGGGCAAAGGATTGGGACATCGTTTTTTTAGACACATTGAAAGGAATGCTATTTTACTTTTTCTCATTCCGGCAGACAGTGATGACCATGGAAAAGAATTTGCGATTCTGCGCAATGAACTCAAAGAATACAATCCCGAAATGTTGCAGAAAGATTTCATCATCGCCATTAGCAAAAGTGATATGCTGGATGATGAATTAAAACAGGCGATCAGCAAAGAATTGCCTGCAAACATTCCACACCTTTTCATCTCCTCGGTTACCAATAAAGGGATGACAGAATTAAAAGACCTTCTTTGGGAAACCTTGAATAAACCCGTCTCCTGAGTTAACGAATGTTAGTTAAAAAGATCGGTAACAATGTGTTAACAGTACACAAAGGGTTACCTTTTTACCCGCCCTGTATTAACTGTATACCCGCGGGTATTGATGTACAGCTACTTTTGAATCATGCCAGATTCTCTTTACCGCTAAAGTAAAGCACCCGCACTTCTTCTGATTATTGCCCATGTAAAAAAATCTTTTGTAGGCCTATAGGCAGTACTATGTCCATTAAGACGATTATTCATTAACATTAAAACAAGAATTATGAAAAAGCAAACCATTCAATCAATCGCCAGGAGATTTTTCCTGGGTAACCTGGCGCTGGCCCTTATGTTTTTATCGGCAAATGCCTCACTGCAACCCGCCGGAAATATCAAAAATGTATACAGCATCAATGGCAAAGCCGAGGTGAAGTATACAGGGATAGACGCCAACAACCAGATGTCATTCCAGGTTTCATACAATAACCGTGGCGGAAATTTTATCCTAACTGTTCAGGATGAAGCAGGCGAAAACCTTTTCAAGGGTGTTTATTCAGACATCAAATTTGTAAAGACGTTTAAATTGCCAAAGTCAGAAGTAAACAAAGTGACTTTTGTATTTGAAGACGTAAAAACGGCTGTAAAAGAAAAATTCACCGTTGAGGTTAAAACCAATGTATCTGAAGAAGTCCTGGTGAGCAAGGGATAATTCAGGAAAATAAATCATGTAATCGCCACAGTTATCCGGTTGGGTAACTGTGGTTTTTTATTGTCCACCCCTCAAAAGCTTATCCTGGAAGTATAGGTAGTAATATTATTACCCTCCATCCTGAAAATTTTATTATTTTCAGACTATGCAAATGCAGCTTTGTTTATTCTGCGGACATACTGTACAACTGGTGCACGTGCACGGTCACTACCAGTGCCCAGTATGTTTCACCAATGCACTCCCCTGTTGTGACGGTGACAATTGTGAAACCAATCACCTTCTGCAAAGCCCCCAAAAAAAAGAGCCATCCCGCTTATCGCAGAATGGCCCATTGGTTATTTCAAAGGAATAAGCTTATCCTACTGCTTCACTTTGCATGCTCCGGCTGCTCTTCTTTCTGTCTTCTTCATTCAACACTACTTTGCGCATCCGGATATTTTTGGGAGTTACTTCTATACACTCATCCTGTTGGATATATTCCATACACTCTTCCAGGGTAAACTGGAGTTTGGGTACAATCCTTACCGCATCATCGCTTCCGCTGGCACGGTGGTTGGTCAGTTTTTTCATCTCCACTGCATTCACATTCAGGTCACCCGGCTTGATGTGCTCAGCAATAACCTGGCCTACATAAATTTCTTCACCCGGATCAACAAAGAAACTGCCGCGATCCTGCAGTTTGTCGATTGAATAGGCAGTAGTGGTTCCCTGAAACTTGGCAATCAATACACCATTACTCCTTCCGGGTATTGGTCCTTTCCAGGGCTTATAGTCTATGAAACGATGAGCCATTACGGCCTCTCCGGCAGTATTGGTCAGCATCTGTGAACGCAGTCCGATCAATCCCCTTGAAGGAATTTCAAATTCCAAATGCTGCATTTCACCTTTGCTTTCCATCACCTGCATCTCACCCTTGCGCTGGGTAACCAGGTCAATTACTTTCCCACTAAATTCACCAGGCACATCCACAACCAAATTTTCATAGGGTTCGTGTTTTTTGCCATCAATATGTTTCACCAATACCTGGGGGTTACCTACGGTTAATTCGTAACCTTCCCTGCGCATGGTTTCTACTAAAATACCCAGGTGCAAAATACCCCTGCCAAATACGAGGAAGCTATCAGCACTATCCGTATCCTCTACCCGTAATGCCAGGTTTTTTTCGGTTTCTTTCATCAGCCTGTCGCGCAGGTGACGGGAAGTAACAAACTTACCATCCTTACCAAAGAAAGGCGAGTTATTAATACTGAACGTCATGCTCATGGTAGGCTCATCCACACTAATAATGGGTAAACCTTCAGGATTTTCTATATCAGCAATGGTATCTCCAATGGTAAAATCATCCAGACCCACAACCGCACAAAGGTCGCCGGCAATTACTTCCTGCACTTTGCGCTTGCCCATCCCCTCAAATACATACAATTCTTTTACACGGCTTTTCTTAATAGAACCATCTGCCTGAACCAGGGCAATTTGCTGGTTCTCTTTCACCACTCCGCGGGTTACTTTTCCAATGGCAATACGGCCCAGAAAGGAAGAGTAATCCAAAGAAGTAATCTGCATCTGCAAATGACCTTCATTCACTTTTGGCTGGGGAACATATTTGATAATGCCATCCATCAGGGGAAGGATATCTTCCGTTTGTGTAAGGCTATCATTGAACCAGCCATTTTTTCCACTACCATAAAAAGTAGGGAAGTTAAGCTGCTCTTCAGTGGCATCCAGGTTAAAGAACAATTCAAAAACCGCATCATGTACTTCGTCCGGGCGACAATTGGGCTTATCCACCTTATTGATGACTACAATCGGATGCAGGTTAAGGTGCAGGGCTTTCTGCAACACAAAACGGGTTTGTGGCATAGGTCCTTCAAATGCATCCACGAGCAAAATTACGCCGTCTGCCATTTTGAGTACGCGCTCTACTTCACCGCCAAAGTCACTGTGGCCCGGGGTATCTATCACATTAATTTTAATGCCATTATAGGTAACCGCTGCGTTCTTACTGAATATGGTAATGCCTCTTTCCCTTTCCAGGTCGTTGCTGTCCATTATCAATTCACCCGTCTCCTGGTTATCCCTGAACACTTTTGTGGTCTGTAAAATCCTGTCTACCAGGGTAGTTTTGCCATGGTCGACGTGTGCGATAATGGCAATGTTTCTTATTTCCATGTAAAAATTTAGGCTGCAAAGGTACGTCATTACAACCGGAGGGCAATGGAGTTAACCTAAATATGATATATAGGGTTGATAATGTATGTGTTAGGGGAGGTTTGGGGTTTGGGGTTTGGGGTTTGGGGTTTGGGGTTTGGGGGTGGGAGTATGACAGTCAATCTTACTAAGATAATTATTAGATATCTATACTATGAACAACACCAAACACCCAACTCCAAACACCCAACTTTCCCATCAAACCCTCAAATACACCTTCCGCTTAACCATCCAGTAGCCCAAACTCCAGCAAAGCAGCATATAAGAAATGGCAAAAAAGAGGGATCCCCAGTAGGCACCTGCATAAACGAAACTGTGGGAATAGATCCACCTGAAAAGGTTACTGTCACCTATGGGTACCATGTACAGGATGGTCACCAGTATTTCGGAAAAAAGATAAATCGAAAGGGGGTTTTTACCCACTACTTCAAAAAACCATCCCCACTTCACCTGTTGTTTTTGTGCCATTACATACACGATTCCAGCGAGAATCATACAATCCAGGCCAACCGTATGCAATACAAAAGAACTGGTCCATAACTTTTTATTGATGGGGAAAAGGAAGTTCCAGAAATAGGCAATCACCACTAAAATAAAACCGGCGAGTAACAATTTCGTCAGGCCTTCATAGGACTGGTTTGTTTTTTGAATATGTACGCCCACTAGGTAACCTGCCACTACATTCACTATGGCAGGCAGTGTACTCAGCCATCCCTCCGGATCAAACGCCACACCTTCGCCATGGTACATATGCCCTTCGCCCATCAGCCATTTGTCAAAGAAGTAACCGGCATTCCCCTGCAAACTAAACGGATCCAGTGGATCTCCTAACCAATAGCTGATGGCCCAATAACCTACCAGCAGCGCAATACTGATGAATACCACTGTTCTGGTTTTCAGGAAATAAATTATCAATGCCGCAAAACAATAGCAAAGGGCAATCCGCTGCAGAACACCCATGATACGGGTTTGTGAAACAGGTGACAATATCAGTTTTCCTTCAAAAATTTGTACAAAAGGAAACCAGTACATCAGGTACCCAAGCAGAAAAATCAATAAGGTTCTTCTCACTATTCTGGAAACCACTTCAGCAGTAGTTTTGTTTTCCCAACTGCGCATAACAAAACTCATTGCATTACCCACCGCAAAAAGGAAGGAGGGGAATACCAAATCAGTTGGGGTAAATCCGTTCCAGTGTGCATGCAGGAGTGGCGCAAAAGTCAAATGCCCATCACCCGGTGTATTCACAATAATCATGAGGCATATGGTCATTCCACGGAATACATCCAGGGCAGTAAAACGTTGAGGAGCGTTCATGGCGATAGTTTTGCAGGTACCGAATATACTTATTTGGAAACGGTTTTCCTAAACGGAGTTGTAATCCCAATTTTGATTATTTTACCGGATGAAAAGGAAGGCACTATACCTGCAATCTGTTTTTTACCTGGCAGCGGGACTCAATCATTTCAAGAACCCGCATTGGTACCTGGGTCTGATACCACCCTATATTCCGGCACCTGAACTGGTTAATGTATTTGCCGGAACTGTGGAATCCATTTTAGGAATATTGTTATTACTGCCCAAAACCCGGTTATGGGCAAGCTATGGTCTTGTGGCGATGTTGCTGGCCTTTATCCCCTCGCATATTTATTTTATCCAGATCGGAGCATGTATAGAAGGTGGACTATGCACACCTGAATGGGTGGGATGGGTTCGGTTATTACTTATTCATCCATTATTACTTAGCTGGGCCTGGTGGTGCCGCAAATAATTCAGTAGTTTTAAAAAAAATAAGTTTATGCGTTGGATAAAAGGGATATTACTCATTGTACTTGTACTGATCGTGGTTTATTTTTTCGGGCCCCGGCCGGCAAAACCGAACTATTCGGCAGATTTACCGGCACTGCCTGTACCTGATTCACTGCTGGATCAATACGTGGCGCAACAGGAATCTTTCCATCATTTAAAACCCGATAATGAAGCCAGGATTGTTTGGGCAAACGACTCTTTAAAACAATCCACAGAATATGCCATCGTTTACCTGCACGGCTTCAGTGCTTCTCAGGAAGAAGGGAATCCGGTTCATAGAAATATTGCTAAAGCCTTGGGCTGTAACCTTTATTTAGCAAGGCTTTCAGAGCATGGCATAGATACTGTTGATGCATTGTACCATTTTACAGCCGAAAGCCTCTGGAACTCTGCAAAAGAAGCTTATGCCATCGGCAAAAAACTGGGAAAGAAAGTCATTCTCATGGGTACTTCCACCGGCGGAACGGTAGCCCTGCAACTGGCCGCTGCTTATCCCGAAATAGCGGGACTGGTTTTGTATTCCCCCAATATTGCCATCAATGATCCCAATGCCTGGTTACTAAACAACCCATGGGGATTGCAGATAGCCAGGTTAGTGAAAGGTTCCAACCTAAATACAGCCCAGACCAATACCCCTGTTTATAAACAATACTGGAACAGGCAATACCGGCTGGAAGCAACTGTACAATTAGAAGAATTACTGGAAACAAGCATGACGAAGGAAACTTTTGCTAACATCCACCAACCCACTCTAACCCTTTACTACTATAAGGATGAAACCCACCAGGATAAAGTGGTAAAAGTTACCGCCATGAAGGAAATGATGCAGGAATTGGGCACTCCCGAAACGCTGAAAGAAATGAAAGCAATACCCGGGGCAGGGAATCACGTGCTGGCTTCTCCTATACAGTCATCCGATGTACCAACCGTAGAAAAAGAAACCATGTATTTTCTACAAAATACCCTGGGAATGCGACTCAGGCAATAACCCTGTAAGCAGTAGTAAATGAATTACTTATCATTCGGGTATTGCCAACAGGAAGTACCTTACTGATAAGTTTCCTTATCTTCACCCGTTAATCAATTCGATTGCATATGCCACGCAGCAAAATAGCCGGTATTGGCAAGTATTTGCCTCAAAATGTTGTTACCAATAATGACCTTACCAGTTATATGGACACCAATGACGAGTGGATACAGGAACGTACAGGAATTAAGGAACGCAGGTATGCTCATCGAACCGAAGAAACCACTACCACCATGGCAGTGGAAGCTGCCCGTATCGCTATGGAAAGGGCAGGGACTACCGCTGATGAAATAGATTTTATTGTATTCGCCACCCTGTCACCCGACTACTATTTTCCCGGATGCGGCGTGCTGCTCCAGCGGGCCATGAAAATGAAAGAAGTTGGCGCCCTGGATATCCGTAACCAGTGCAGTGGTTTTTTGTATGCCATCAGCGTGGCCGACCAGTTTATCAAAACGGGCATGTACAAAAATATTCTGGTTGTGGGAAGTGAAAAACATTCATTCGGACTTGATTTCAGTACCCGCGGCAGAAATATTTCTGTGATTTTCGGAGATGGTGCCGGCGCAGTGGTATTACAACCCACAGAGGAGCCAGGCAGGGGAATACTCAGCACCCATTTACACAGTGATGGCGAATCGGCAGAAATACTCGCCATGTATAACCCGGGAACCCATGCTAACCACTGGGGCAGCCAGGACTATGCTGAATTTGATGATGCACCCATTGCCCAGATGTTTATGAGCCATGCCATGATTGACAATGCCCAGAACTTTCCCTACATGGACGGTCAGGCGGTTTTCAAAAAAGCAGTAGTGAAATTTCCGGAAGTCATCATGGAAGCCTTACATACCAATGGATACCAGTCAACCGATATCAGGATGCTCATCCCCCACCAGGCAAACCTGCGGATAAGCCAATATGTGCAACAGAAATTGAAACTAACCGATGATCAGGTTTTTAACAATATTCAAAGTTATGGCAACACCACTGCTGCTTCTGTTCCCATAGCTTTGTGTGAAGCCTGGGAAGCAGGCAAAATAAAGGAAGGGGACCTGGTATGCCTTGCAGCTTTCGGTAGCGGTTTTACCTGGGCGAGTGCTTTACTAAAATGGTAAACTGAAAAGAAATTCACCACCTTTTTACCCATTTTTTTAGAAATCAAATTTGTGGGAAGACAATTTATACTTCCAGTCCCCTTACCTGCATTTATCATAAACTACCAGACTGAAACTGATGCGCGAAAGAAAAATATTGTACCTGGTTAATCCTATTTCAGGAACATCCAAAAAAGCAGGTTTACAAAAATTAATAGAAAAAGAAACTACCGCACAGGGTATTCCGTTTGCCATAGAGGCAACCAATGCACAGGGACAATACGAACATATACGGGACAGAATTCAGCGGGAACAATTTACCGATATTGTTATGACTGGTGGAGATGGAACAGTTAACCAGTTGACCAATGCACTCCGGGACCTGCCGGTCAGGTTTGGTATTATTCCCATGGGATCGGGCAATGGACTGGCAAGGGCTGCAGGTATACCCACAAAGCCAAAACCTGCATTGGCTATGATTTTTGCAGGCAAATCCAAAAAAACAGACGCCTTCTACATAAATGACCAATATGCCTGTATGCTGAGCGGCATTGGGTTTGACGCACAGGTAGCGCATGATTTTGCCACAAAAGCTTCCAGAGGCCTGCTGGTATATACACAACAAAGCATCATTAATTTTTTCAAGGCACATCCCTTCCAGTTTGAAGTGGTAATTGATGGATTCTCCTTTTTTACAGATGCCTTTTTTATCAGCATTGCCAATAGTAACCAGTTCGGAAATAATTTCACCATTGCACCCCAGGCCAGCTTACATGATGGATTACTGGATATCGTTATCGTTCAGAAAATGAATAAGGCAAAATTACCTTTTGTAATGCTGAAGCATATTCGCGGTAATAACAAACTTCAACAGCTGGTGGAGGAGATGAGTCAGAAAAATATTCTTTACTTCCAAACCGCTTCCCTCACCATTCGTAACCTGAAACATGCACCCCTGCATATAGATGGAGAACCCAGAGAAACGGAAGACGAGTTTCGCATTCAAATCATCCGGGATTGTTTTGACTTGATTCAGGCATAATTACTTTACAATACGCAGTAATTTTTCCAGTTCCGCTTTATTAGCAGGATTGTCAAATGCCTGAACAATATCTCTTTTTTCTGCTGCGGTAAGGTGAAAGCTAAGGCTGGCTGGCGCATCGTTTTTGGAAGGCACATACTGGAAGCAAATCTGGTGAAAAGAAGGCCCGTAGGCTTCAGACAGGTAGTCAATGGCATCATGCTGGTAATAATCCTGTAATTTATACCAGTTGTTTTGCAATATTAAAAAGGGTGCGGTCATAAGATTGAATAGATTATTGCCTTCTTCGGGATGTTCCCAGTTGTTAATGCTCCTGTCACGAAGTTGCAATAAAATTACTTTACTGGTATTTTCCTTCAGCCAGTCCTTGAATACTTCCATAAAACGAAGCGACGCTTCCTGACCAAAATTATCCCGGATGCCCGCATCCATAACATCAATGATGGGTTGGGTAGGTAACCATACATTGGGCAAAACATAAGGAAAGGTAGCATTCATGCGAAGCGCAGAAAGGATACTGAGATTCAGGGCATTCTGTTTTTGAAAATAGGATACAAAATCGATTACATCAGGATCAACAGAATTAACCAGACTGGTGTCTCTTTGGGAGCGCATAAGGTATCGGACAGGATGGGTACTTATAACCATTTTTCTTCCGTCGCGAGTAATGACCGAATTAAAGTACATGGTTGGAATCAGGGCCTGTTCTTCAGCCGATACATATTGCGAAAGTGTTTTATTAAGAATGCCAAATGTATTTTCATCCAGTTTTTTTTCAAAAGCATAGCCCCTGTCTTTTGCATAGCTATATCCTTTGAAGGTAAATTTCTGAACAGGACCAATTATATCCCTTGTTACAAATGAAGAAAATAAGGGACTTAACAGGTCTTTGGTAATATTAGCAGAATAGGCGCTGCTCTGCAAATCAATATTGCCCCCTTTTTGTTTTTCAAAATACAGTTCCCGGAAATAGGCAGCGCCGAGCATTCCACCGGAAGCTCCATTGATCAGCATGGTTCGCCGCATCAACTCTCCACCAAAAATACTGTCCAGCCTTTGCAGGGCATTCATGGTAAATGCAGCACTCCGCAAACCTCCCCCACTGGCATTGATCAGGAACATTACCGGTTTTTCAGATGCCTGTCTTGCCTTCCATCGATTGAGTACAGCCAGAAAATGTTTTTTATCAGCATCAATGCTGGAGTCATTAGCCAGTTGTAAAATTGCTTTGCTGTTGTACTCGGGGCGGTCATTCCTGTTCAGGTAATTTAGGCCATACGCTTTGTTACGACTGTCGATAATGCCATTTGAATACAAAGTATTCAACCCAATAAAAAACAGCACCAGCAAGGGTATACTCCAGCTACCCAGTAAAAGGGAAAAAGCGCCTGCCACAGAAATTAATATGGCAAAAAGAATGATGATACTCGCTGCAGCAGGAAGTTGAAAAAGCCTGGCATCGGAAGTGTACCCCACCAAAATAAGAAACACAAAAGCAAAGAAAATGGCTATTACCGCTGCAACATGGTGACGTTTAAAAATAGAGTCAAGAAACCCATCACTGTAATGACGGATGTTTCTAGGTTTTCTTATACGCAAACGGGCGCTCAGAAACCAATCAACGCCCATTTCATTTTTGTCCATGGGTAGTTTTGACTCGGAAGCAATTTTACTGTAACGGGTATTCTCGGTTACAATTACGGTACCCATTGAAAAGAAAATGGTTTTGTCGGCGCCGAAAAAATAAATAAAAGCCAGGGTTATAGAG
>CAVVSL010000035.1:0-43761 GCA_963750825.1 uncultured Bacteroidota bacterium
GAACTGTATAAAGAAGGAAGTATTCCTGGTGCAGTTTACTTTTTACGAAAGGGCAGGGTAAAAATAGAGCAAACGGGGCAAGACGGAAATAGCCGCATTATGTACATTTATTCAACAGGAGAGTTTTTTGGCTTCCGGCCTCTCTTATCTAATGAACGTCATCCTGTTTCTGCAACTGCACTGGAAAATAGTGAAATAGTACAATACCAGGGAAAAGGGTTTCTCGATATAGCCAAACGTTCACCGGGTCTTTCTTTTAACCTGGTGGAAATACTCAGTTATGAATTCAATGTTTGGATAAATCTGATTGGCTCCCTATCAAATAAATCAGCAAAGGAAAGGGTTGCATTAATATTGCTTATCCTGAATGAAAAATACAGGGTATCCGAATTAGAAAGTAGTATTACCCTGTCAAAAGCGGATATCGCAAGTTATTCTGAGACTACAGAAGAAACGGTAGTCCGGGTACTTTCATTTTTCAGGGAAAAAGGTATTATTGTTACAGAAGCCAGAAAAGTAAAAGTAGTGAACAAACCATTGCTTCAGATTATTGCTGAGGGTTTCTGATATTTCAGTTTATTATTCAATTATATTATTTGTGGCATAAACTCTATTTTTTTTCATTTTCACATTGAAATACATTCACTTTAGTGATTTAAATTGAATAAAACGATTGAAAAAATACCAAGTGGCTATTAAGCTTACTAATAAAAAGGAAAGCCGGATTAGTTCTTCCATAAAAGATATTGATTTAAATGCTTGGCACTTATTTGCTGTGCTTGTATGCTGCTAAACCTTCCGCTACCTGCTTATAAATGTTCAAAGTGAATAATCCGGAAAAACCCCATTCATAAATCATTGTCTTATCACGGAATTTTTTTTTTCAAGGACTTAGGGGCAGTTTATGTTGTAACTTTTTAAACCACACAGCACCAATTTTTTCTTTTTCATTGCTTATTGACCCCCTTGATAAAATTGGAATGAAAGCAATCATGGGTTCCACCGGAGCTGCCTGCCCTCAAGCATAAACCGCCATCTAATATTTTGGAATCCTAGGATTTGCTTCCTCTTAAGAATTGAATAAGTACCTGCAATACCCCTTTTTAACTGGATACTTCTTTATATGCTTCAGGAGTCAAACCTCCTCTTTC
Organism: uncultured Bacteroidota bacterium; assembly: GCA_963750825.1. Taxonomy (GTDB): domain Bacteria; phylum Bacteroidota; class Bacteroidia; order Chitinophagales; family Chitinophagaceae; genus Sediminibacterium. The sequence continues at coordinate 1,152 of CAVVSL010000035.1, forward strand.
CCCATACGGGTTAATGAATAATATGTTTTGCAGCAATAAGTCAAAAGAATCATTTTTAATATTTCTCAGTAGCACTGCCCATATCCGGAGCTACCTTTATTATTATTTCTCCCGGGTCATTTTCCATAATTGTATCCTGGTATTTCATCACGGTTACATAGTTAACAAATCCATCTCCCTTCAGGTAACCATAAGCGCTGACTTTCAGAAACCGGTCAACAGGAATACAACCTGATAATTGTTTTACAGAAAGAGGCAACTGCGGATATTCAAACTCCTGTGCAGGCAATTGCAAAATAAAATGCAATGAAACAAACAGATCCCACCTACTGAGCCATTCCACACAGTTGATTGTAGAGTTTTAGATAAATAAATATATTATATATTAGACAAACCCTTTACCGACGGGCATTGTAGCAGATTTATTTTTTGATCTTTACATTTTTTTCAAACCAAATATGGATTAGTGTGTTAGGTAATCGATCGGTGCCATAAATATGCCATGTGAGAAGCTTAGAATAGCCGTGTATTTGTACAACATTAACTGGACCAAGTTTGTTTTTATTAAACACTAAACCATAATACACATGTACAATTCACTCCTCGAGATCCTCCCGATCTCAAACGACAATTATGTCGCGTTTACCTTTTTTCGTTGGATGTATGGCCATGTTGGGCGCATCCGTTTTCTTTTTCTTCGAGGTTAACAATACAGACAAAGTGTGGCGCACTTCTGTTCTGATTTCTGGTTTGATCACCTTCATTGCAGCAGTACACTACTACTACATGCGTGATTATTACCTGGCTACCAAAATGTCGCCAACATTTTTCCGTTACGTTGACTGGTTATTGACTGTACCGTTGATGTGTGTTGAGTTTTACCTCATCACCAAAAAGGCAGGCGCCAAAGTGGATCTGCTTTGGAAACTGATTGCGGCTTCCGTATTTATGCTGGTTACCGGTTATATCGGTGAAGCCATTTATCCAACTGAAAAACAGAGCTGGATATGGGGTTTTGTAAGCGGTGTTGCTTATTTCTACATCGTGTACCTGGTATGGTTTGGAGAAGTAGCCAAACTGGCCAGCGCTGCTGGTACTGCCGTAGCCAAAGCCAACAAGACACTTGCCTGGTTTGTACTGGTAGGATGGGCCATCTATCCCATCGGTTACATTGCCGGAACTGAAGGTGGACTGTTCGGCATGAAAGTTCTGGAAGGTGTTTCACTGGACATTGTTTACAACATCGGTGATGCCATCAATAAGATAGGCTTCGGTCTGGTAATTTATGTTCTTGCTCAGTCTGATAAGACTGCCAAAGCCTAATTGGTTTGTATAGTTACTTACAGCAGTATCCTTTCGGATACTGCTGTATTTTCTTTCACTGAATTACCCGCTACATGACCAGGTTACTATTGCTGGCTATTGGTTTTGCCATTCTCTTCCTGATGCAATGGCTGGCTCCCATTCCATTGGTTACCCAAAGTATATGTTTACTGGGTGGCATACTGGTATTAGGCGTACCCCATGGTGCTGCAGACCTGCTGGTGGCGAACCGCAATGCTACTGAAGAAAAAAAAACTTTCAACTACGGAAAATTTTTTATCAACTACCTGGGAAGGCTGGTATTATTCGCTGTGATATTGTATTTTCTTCCACTCGCCGGAAATATTCTCTTCATCCTTTTTGCCGCTTTTCATTTTGGGGAAACCGACCTAAGCCGGTTCTCCACCAAAAGCTTCACTGGTAAATTATTTGTGATTAGTTACGGACTGCTGGTATTGGGTGTTATTTTGCTACACCATTTTGAAGAAGTAAAACCCTTGTTTCAATTATTTCCTTCTGGTGTTCAATATACTTCTCTCCTGAATGAGTTGGATAAATGGCGTTATACACTTTTATCTTTTATCGGATTTTTTTTCTTTGCCAGTTGTTTTGTCTTTTTCAAACAAAACCCTAACCAACGGCATAACCAGGGATCTTTCCTGGTGCAATTAGCAATCATTTTATTTCTTTTATACCAGTTGCCTATGCTCCTGGGTTTTACGTTTTACTTTATTCTCTGGCATTCTGTATTATCAATGCAAAACATTATCCGCTTTCTTCGCAGGGATGCTTTGGTCAGTTACAAGCAAATTTTTTCCCAAATTGTTCTGTATAGTGCCATTGCCATTGCAGGTATTTTACTATTTGGTATCACCGGTTTTATGTACCTGAATACGGATACGCTACTGATATATGTTTTAATGGGACTGGCCGTATTAACCGCTCCGCACATGCAGATTATGCACGACATGTACCACAGTTTGCGGCAGCAGGAGGGTAATTTATTTCCCAAAAAGTCTTTATAACCAGAATTGGAATGGGGGTAGAGGGCAGTATACCTGTATTTATCCGATAATGGTCCGGAAAGTAAGGTTAATCCGGGGCCGGTTTATTTTTTTAGTGGGTGGTAACCGATGCAGCCAGTGAGTTTGGGTAGCTCCTTTCATCACCAACAAACTACCATGTTCCAGTACCAGCGAAACCGTTTCTGCGATGGACTTATGTTTAAATGCAAACTTTCTTTCTGCTCCGAAACTTAAGGAGGCAATGGCTCCGTTTTTTTTCAGGTCTTTTTCCCCATCACTGTGCCAGGCCATTCCTTCATTACCATCATGGTAAAGGTTAAGCAGGCAGGAGTTGTAGGTTTCTCCGGTTTTTATTTCTGAAAGAGATTTTAATTCGACCAGTTCCCGGGTCCAGGGCAAAGCTTTTTTGGTGGCATTGGAATACGTATACTCAAACGCTTTTTCACCATACCAGGCCACTTTCCTTTTGGTGATGATCTCTTTCCCAAACATCACCGCCCGGTCGTTTTCCCATTCAATGTTATGTAATAACGTATCGTAATAATGGTTGGCCTCTTCCCATGAACAAATCTTTCCAAAATAATTGACAATGCCATCGGCCGGTAAAAGATTGTACCCGGGGTCGGCATCCCTGTTAAATAATTCCATGTTTGATCATTATTGAGACATGTGACAAAGTAATATAACAAAACCTGTTTTTAATGTAAAGTTTGTATTCAACATGTATTTAATTAAAAAATTGAAGTGGCAATTCCAACAATAGGAAACAATGCCTGGTTCACCGGCATACTAAAATTAGTATAGCAGGTATTATCCCTATCGCAAAAAAGGTTGGTTTCCTTATTTTGAAAAGTCTACAACATGGGCAGAGAGGTATTCGCTTTTATCAGGCCGAATGTATTTGATAAATAACCGCGCTTTTTTCCCAAGCCGCATACTGGTGTATTTCTTTGCTATATCCTCCGGAGTATTCATGGGTTGTAAGGAAGGGTACCACAGGAAATAACCCGGTTGCTGCAATAGCATTACCGGTTTTGTCCAGTCCTGCGCATTTTTGCCGGTACCCAATTCTTTATGGGGGTTAAAGGCAATATACACGCTATTGCCTGCCCAGGAAGGACCGGTGGCTTTGGCCATCAGCATTACCCAGCATTGGAGGTATTCATTCCAACTAACAGACGGTCCCCAGTAATAACCTGCTTTCGGAGAAGAAGTATGTCCACCGCCTTCCGCCACAGGTATTTGCAGGCTCGCAACGGGTTTACCTACCCCGTCATAAGGAATGCTGAATGCCTCTCCGTCCCATCTTTTGGCTTTACCCTGCGGGTTATCAAGGTCACTAAGAGCTATCCTGGCGATACTGATACATTGCCCTGAAGCTTCCTTAACGGAATCATAGGTGGCAGGATCATATACACCGGGATACCCATATTCTCCGTAAAACAAATACAGGTATTCCCCACTCGCAACCGCAGAAGGATCACCCACACCTCCCGCAAAAGTAAGAGAGGTATTATGCGGTTTCATGATTAACCTGGGCTGGTCGTCTTCCAGGAAAATGCCTTTGTTTGCCCAGCTATGTCCCCCATTTGTAGATTGCATAATACCCATACGGCAGACAGCAGCGGGCGAAGTTGGTCCCGTGATACCCTGTGGCCAGTTCCAGGTAGTGTACCCCTTCCGGGTTTGCGGGTTATAGGGCAGGGTAATGGGATAGTTTTCATTATGGTAAACAGCATAGAGTGTTTTGCCGGTAGTATCTGCCGGCGATTGGTAAACCGTTTCAAACCAAATAGCTCCATGTAATCCATCAGCACCCGGCAGTACATTGGGCGGGAGTGCCGGCTCAGTAAATTTACCAGGTGGTGTAAGAAAAACTTCATCGGCATTTTTTCCACTGGCATACTTCAGTTCATGAGAATACCCCCATAAAGGGTCTTCTCCATATTTACCCGGAAAAATTCGAAAGGTATCCCCTACCCAGGCCTCAGCCATATTGCAGTCCACAAAATTGTTGAATAAAAATGTGTCAGTAGCCCTTACCCGGAAAGTGGGCTGTGAGGTTTTGGGCGATTGACAGGAGACGGTTATCAACAGCAGTAAAATGAGTAAACGGTACATAGGTAAAGTATTAAAAACTGAAATGTAGACAAAAAAGTAAATATGAAATTGTTGAAATAATTACTCTTTATTTTTCTTTTTCTACTCTTTTTAGTATTTGTAAAATCAGTTCATTCTGGTTTTCCAGGTGCATGAGAATGGTTTCAATTTCGGATTCGGCTTTTTTGTTGATGGCAAAGTCCTCTTCCGCCCTGGCTTCTGCATGTTTGGATTCCAGGTTCTGGCCAACCATAATCAGTGGCATCAAAAAAATCTGGATCATATTGGAAATAAATAACCAAAGCACAAATGCCGGATAAGGATCGAAGCGTAGTGATGCCGGGGCCAAAGTATTCCAACTCAACCAGGTAACTGTCCATATAAAAATAATAAAAAAGAAGCCCATACTGCCTACCCGCCTCGTGATAATGAGCGCGATTTTATTAATACCAGACATTTTTTTCCGGTGCGGGATAAAACTTTTATTCAGGGGTTTCAGGTTCTGCCTGATTTCTGAGAGGGTTGGCACATGCAAATGTTTCATAGGAGTGGTATTGATTTCAATATTGGCAATTAAGTACTTAGGTATTCCTATATAAATATAAAATAAGTTCCTGCCCTTAAATTACCAAATTCTTCAAGGGGAGCGTTAGTTGACTTATTTGGATGGGTAATTTTGGAAAATTGGTGTTTTAATTTATCAATGAGTGTGGTGGTTGCTGGTGATAACACCAGCAAAGGCAAGTGATAACAACAGCAAAGGCAAGTGATAACACCAGCAAAGGCAAGTGATAACACCAGCAATGCAATAACATCAGCGACGGTATTGCAAATACCCTAACAATGTTAATACAATAACACAATATAAACTATGCAAAATAACAGCAATGGCCATATGAAAAATCGGGCAATAGCATTACAAAAAAGCAGATTTTGCAATAAAGGGCTGATTGATTTCACTCCTTGCCCTCCATTTGTGCAAATCCTAATGCTCAATTTTCCTTTTCCCCGGAGTGTATTTCCTGACCTATAAATAGTAGTGTATTTGTTTGGGGAACGCCGATATGCATTTCCCGCATTCCATAATCTCTATCAAAGGGTGGTTTTACATACATTGCGGAAGCACCTTCCCGGATCCCGTCCCATATAGCTTCTATATCATCTACTTCCAGGTAAAATTCCATCTGGCCGATATCTTTTCCAGCCGGTAGAATATGTATAGTGTGACTATCCTTTCCGAGAATTACATAGTGGTCTGTTTGCAACACAACACTGAAATGAAGCTTACTGACAAAAAAATCAGTCGTTTCTTTTATCGCAAACGAAGGAATCATCGGACTCAGGTAAAGTACTTTCGGCATAATTGAATTATTTAAAGCTACATCAGGACAAATATTTACCATACTTATCAACCAGTGGCCATAAGCAAGGGAATCATTTCGATTAGATCCCAATAGCAGAATATTCCCATTCGAAACTTCCAACTGCACTTCAAAAGTCAAGAAATATTTTCAGTTGACTTCTTGTTTTTTGTTTTTGTTTCAATCTTTACTTCCTATAGATTCAAAACATCCTCCGCTTCAATTTACACCCGAACTTTCCCCTCAACCTGTTCAGGTACAAAAAGAAAACTATTACACCTTAACCAGGATACACCTACTGAATATCGCTTCCAGGGCTAGTCCGGTCTGAATCCAAAAGCATTTTTCTACTTCCGAATACAAGCTTTCAGAATTGTAACCGTTAAAATGGCCGAATCGGCAAGAAAATGAATACGCATAGAGTTTTGGCAGATCTGTAAAGGGAGTTTTCCTTTGGGTTTTTGATACCATAAGGTAAAATAAATTCTCTTCTTCACATAACCTACACTGTATTCACTGAATAGATAGGCATATTACACACTCAGGTCGGAATGGCTTACCTTTAAAAATCAACCAGCATTTATGAAAAAAATATCTCTGTGGTTATTACCTGCTTTGTTGCTATTATCATTTATGGTAAAAGTTGACAACAAGAAATATCTATCCCAACAGAAAGCCCAAAAAGTAAAAGTATATACCACCGCTCTGAATACGGCGTATCGGCTATCATTAACTGATACCCTTGTATTTACAGAAAAGGGTCAACCATTTGAAAATGAAGTTACCATTTTCGTAGACCCTGATAAATCATTTCAATCCTATCTGGGAATCGGCGGTGCACTAACCGACGCCTCTGCAGAAACCTTTTATAAAATGTCCAAATCCCGGCAGGATGAGCTACTCAAAGCTTATTTCAACAAACAACAGGGAATCGGCTATACCATTGCCCGCACCAATATCAGCAGTTGTGACTTCAGTAGTGATATGTATAATTACGTCTCGGGTACTGACGCAGAATTGTCCACTTTCAGCATTGCGCATGATAAAAAATATAAAATACCCTTCATCAAAGAAGCCATGCAGGCAGCCGGAGGTAAACTCACTTTTTTTGCCAGCCCCTGGAGCCCGCCTGCTTTTATGAAGACCAATAACAATGTATTGCAGGGAGGAAAACTCAAAAAAGGATTTTACCAGTCCTGGGCCGATTATTTTTCAAAATTCATCAAAGCCTATAAAGCAGAAGGCATCCCTGTTTGGGGTGTCACTATCCAAAATGAACCCATGGCCACACAAAGATGGGAATCCTGCATTTATACCGACGAAGAAGAAAGGGATTTTCTGAAAAATAACCTCGGACCAACCCTGCAAAAAGACGGGCTGGGTAGTGTGAAGATTATTGGATGGGACCATAACCGCGACCTGCTATACCAGCGTGCCAGCACATTACTGAATGACCCGGAAGCTGCCAAATACCTTTGGGGGATTGGCTTTCACTGGTATGAGCCCTGGAGCGGTGGTAATCCGATGTATGAAAATGTACAAAGGGTACATGAAGCATTCCCCGATAAGAACCTTCTCTTTACGGAAGGATGTAAAGAAGCATTCGACCTGGGTAAAATAAATGAATGGAGTCTGGGTGAAAAATATGGTGACAATATGATCCACGACTTTAACAATGGCATGACAGGTTTTACTGACTGGAATATATTACTGGATGAAAAAGGCGGACCCAACCATGTGGGGAATTTTTGTTTCGCACCCGTACATGCTAACCTCCAGACTGGTGACCTTATCTTTACCAATGCCTATTATTATATTGGTCATTTTTCTAAATACATACAACCCGGCGCAAAAAGAATTATAAGCAGTGCCAGCAGAAGCCAGTTACAGACAACTGCTTTTAAAAACCCGGATGGAAGCGTGGCAGTACTGGTTATGAACTCCGGAAATGCAAAAACTGAATATGCTGTATGGCTGAAAGGGAAAGCAGTAAAACTGATTGCATTACCGCATTCTATGGCTACACTGGTTTTTTAGTTACGCTATTTTAACAAAAGAGAATAGGTTATCGTTTCCTTTTTACCGGCATTTTTACACTTACCTCAGATCCCTTTGCCAGAAAAACGGAATGTGGTGTAATTCCCTGTATATAGGGGACAAATTCTTTGCCATATAACAAAGCAACATTGCAATCAAGCTGGTATGCTTTTACCGGAAAAATCTCCCAGCGGGGATGAACCACACCATACTCAATTGTGGCACCCTCATGTAACCGGTTGTAGCCATAATAATGCTCTAAAATGAACTCCGCTTCAGAACCGGGTTCAATAGGAACGTGGCCGGATTCAGCCACTACCTGCATCCGGTTCCACTCCTGCCAGGGCTTTTTCCAACCATAGGCAACCGTCAACTCCTCACCAGTTGTTTGTATGCTGTGTTCCATTTGGGCTGTACTATAATGTTCGTTATAAATGGAATTGGCCAGAAAAGAAACCACAGGGTTAGGAACTATTTCAGAAATAAAGCCTACACCCCTTTTCCAGACATCACCATCCTTATAGCGTACATAATAACGCAGGTTTACTTCCTCAAAATGGGTGAACCCAGGCCAGGCTATTCCTAAAACCCTGGTTTCGTTAAAAAGAAACCCTACCACGCTAACTAAAACCTTACCCCGGTAACTGTCTACCTCTGTAAAGGGGGGCAAATGGGGTTGCAGAATCGCGGCATCAACGGTATAATTGAACATGGCCAGGTATTCCCATCTGGCGGTTAAAAAATTTGACATGACGAGGGTTGGTTTTGCGGGTTTGCTTTGTTTACCATGATAACAATGAAATGATTGGAAAGATGATTGGGAATTGTTAATTCAGTGGGAAGATATTCTGAATGGTGCAAATCATAAACTATTGGGGGCTATTAGCAAGTACTGGCACCATTTTGATAAATACACAGTGTGGATGTTGGTGATAACACCAACATCGGCACATCGGCACATCGGCACATCGGCACATCGGCACATCGGCACATCGGCACATCGGCACATCGGCACACCATTATCAGCATAAGAACATCGGCACTCGAAGATTGGTACTCCAATATCAGGGGGTAAAATATCCATAACAAGGGGCAAAGAGTGACAATTCCCATAAAGAAATTGTATAACAATTACCTCATCCATTTTTAAATTCAGCAATTGCGGTCTATAGTAACCCCATTCCCGGTATAGTATTCTGAAATCAGCTATCCTCTTTTCAATACTGCCCCGTACTCAATAAAACAAGGGTACACGCTTCTACTGGATATATGCCCTTGCTTTTGGCAAGATCGAAAAGCGCCTCATTTTCGGCTCCGGGATTAAAAATCAGGCGTTTGGGTTTCAGGGAAATAATATAGTCGTAATACTGTTCCTGCAACCGTGGATTCAGGTATAAGGTTACCGTATCAACGTCTTTCACCTCAGGCATTCCGGTTTCAATATTGGTGGCCCCCACCCTTCCGGCCTGTTTACCAATGGCCACTACCGGGTGGCCATACTTGTTCAACTTATCAATGGCCAGGTAGCTGTACCGATGGGGATTTTCCGAGGCACCCAAAACAACTGTTTTTTTCATCCTGCAAATTTACCAATATTTCATGGGGAAGTTTGCAGGACCCTGTTAAATAGGGAATCCCTAAAGCCCGTTTATTCCATTATCCACATTAACTTTCATCCATGAAACGATTCCTTTTTATCCTCCTTCTTTTCCTGCAATCATTTTCAGCCTCCGCACAAGGGAAACCCTTCCGTTTCGCTTTTATTTCTGATACCCATATCGGATCCCCGGATGGCGTGGCCGAGGAGGACCTGCTAAGAACAGTGGCTGACATCAACAGTTTATCCGATATCGCTTTCGTAGTAATAACCGGCGATATAACTGAACTGGGAATGGACACAGAGATTACCCTCGCCAAAAAAATACTGGATGGACTCAAAGTGCCCTATTACATCATCCCCGGTAACCACGATAGCGGTTGGAGCGAAAGTGGCGGGGTTAGTTTTGGAAATGTGTTTGGTGGCGATAAATTCAATTTCACTTACAATGGTATCCACTTCCTCGGCTGCGCTTCCGGTCCCTATGTAAGGATGGGGGACGGACATATACCCCGGGATGCTGTTATCTGGATGGAAGCAGAACTAAAAAAAATCGGACCTGACCAACCTGTTATTTTTTTAAACCATTATCCCATTACCAATGCCCTTGACAACTGGTACGATGCATTGGACCTTTTACAAAAACACAATACCCTGGCCATTCTTTGCGGCCACGGCCATAGTAACCATACCTACAATTTTGAGGGGATCCCCGGAATTATGGGCAGGTCTAACCTTCGCGCCAAAGCTGCCTATGGCGGGTATAACCTGGTAGATGTCAGCGCTGACTCTCTCGTTTTTTCTGAGAGAAAACCCGGTATCAACACTTTAAAACCCTGGGCCCGGGTAGCCCTTCGGAAACATGTGTACGACCCAACCAAAAAATATGACCGGCCTTCTTATAGCATTAATGACAGTTTCCCACAGGTAAAACAACAGTGGACCTTCCATGCTGATGCCAATGTCATATCCACCCCGGTAGTAGTAAAACAAATGGCAATTTTTGGAAACAGCAAGGGTACCATCCAGGCATTGTCAATGATTGATGGCAAAAAGCAATGGTCTTACCAAACGGGAGGTGCCATTTACTCCTCCCCGGCAGTGAGTGGTAACCGAATTGTGTTGGGTTCAGGTGATGGAAATATTTATTGTTTGTCGGCAGATAAGGGCAAACTGCTCTGGCAATTCAAAACTGGAGCTGCCGTATTGGGTTGCCCGCTGATTGAACAACAAACTGTTTTTATTGGTGGCAGCGACCACCATTTCAGGGCACTGGATGTAGCCAGCGGGAAAGAACTATGGCAGTTTGACGGACTGGACGGACCTGTGGTAAGCACTCCGGTTTTAGCAAAGGGTGTGCTACTCTTTGGCGCCTGGGATAGACACCTGTATGCTCTCGATGCCAAAAACGGTCAGCTTATCTGGAAATGGAACAATGGTGCTGCCAGTCGTAACCTGTCTCCCGCAGCCTGCACACCTGTGGTTGCAGATGGTGTAGTGTATGTGGTTGCACCCGACCGATTCCTTTCTGCCATAGATTTACAAAGCGGTAAAACTTTATGGCGTTCCAAGGAAGCTACTGTAAGAGAATCCATAGGCATATCCGAAGACAAAAAGTATATTTATGCCAAGACCATGAATGATACGGTGGTGGCATTCAAAGCATCCAGGGAATGGCAGCCAGTTGACTGGAAACTGGATTGCGGATTCGGGTATGAGCATGTACCTTCTATGCTGGTAGAAAAAGAGGGACTACTTTTCTTCGGAACCAAAAATGGAAGGGTTTACTGCATTGATCCGGTGAAAAAGCAACGGGTTTGGGTAAATAAGATTGATAATTCTATGGTCAATACCGTAAGGGTAATAGATGCCCGGCACATACTCGCCGCTACCATGGATGGAAAACTAAGCTTACTGGTAACTAAATAAATCATATGCGCACTCAAATTCTTGTTGTTTTACTCATGTCTATCAGGTTAACCGCTCATTCCCAGGAAAGAATATTCCTTTATCCCGCCAACGAGCCGGGTATTGTCATTAAAGGCTTTGATACAACAGCACCGTTCATGGACTATTATCCATCTAACAAAGTTTCAGGCAATAAAACGGCCATCCTGATCTGCCCGGGAGGAGGATATGCCCATCTTGCGTTTGAGAAAGAAGGCGTTTTACCGGCACGTTTTTTCAATGAACAGGGCATTGATGCATTTGTGCTTCGTTACCGTTTAAATAACGCCAAACAGGAAGGGCACCGTTTCCCCGACCAGTACCGGGATGCCACCACCGCCCTTCGGATCATCCGTTCCCGGGCCTCCGGCTGGCATATAGACCCAGAAAAGACAGGCATCATGGGCTTTTCAGCGGGTGGTCACCTTGCATCCACCGTGGCAACCCTTCTGCAAAATGCTCATCCCGAAGCGACTGATCCACTGGAGAAAATCTCTACCAGGCCGGCATTTGCCATACTTATGTACCCCGTTATAACCATGGACACATTGTTTGCCCACCGCGGTAGCCGTAATATGTTATTGGGTAATAACCCGGATGTTGAAATGGTCAATGCATTGTCAACAGACAAAAGGGTAACTGCTGCAACGCCTCCGGTTTTCCTGGTGCATGCAGATGATGATAAGGCCGTGGTACCACAAAACAGCATCCTTTTCTATGAAGCCCTGAAAAAATTCAAAATCCCTGCTTCACTAACCATTTACGACCATGGGGGCCATGGATTTGGAATGGCAGCCTCCGACAGTTTGTTAAACCAATGGCCATCTCAGGCAGTTCAATGGTTGCACCGGATCGGGTTCTGAAAACAAAACACAGGATAATAAATTTTTTACCCAAACTAATTACGGATATTTATAAAAATATTTTTTTAACTTTCCTCTATCTCTAACAAAACACAAACTAATCCCATCATGGCAAAAGCAAGTAAGAAAAAGGCTGCCAAAAAACCAGCCAAAAAAGCCGCTCCTAAAAAGGCTGTAAAAAAAGCCGCAAAAAAAGCAGCGCCCAAAAAAGCAGTAAAAAAGGCAGCCAAGAAAGCCGCCCCCAAGAAAAAAGTAGCTGCTAAAAAAGCGGCGCCCAAAAAGAAAGCAGCCGCAAAAAAAGCAGCTCCGAAAAAAAAGGCGGCCCCTAAGAAAAAAGTAGCTGCTAAAAAAACAGCACCAAAGAAAAAAGCAGCACCTAAAAAAGCAGCACCCAAAAAGAAAGCACCAGCAAAAAAAGCGGCTCCTAAAAAAGCAGCCAAGCCTGTTGCTAAAAAACCAGCTCCCAAAAAGAAAGCTCCGGCAAAAAAAGCGGTAGTGCCCGCTCCTGTTGCATCTCCTGCACCAGTTATGGATGCACCCGCTACAGATGGAACCCTTTTCGGAGGCGGAAATGCAGACGCTTAATCCTATTACCTGACATTATTAACTCCCGGAAGTTTTTACAACAACCGGGAGTTTTTTATTGTGCCCTTAAGTCCTGAAACAGGCTTAGCAACAATTGCAGTAAACCTTACTATTCACTATTTTTTATTTTCAAAATATATTACCATGCGTACTTTTTTAATCACAATGAGTTTTTTTTGTTGTTTATTGTCAATTGCACAATCACCCGCTAAAATTGCAGAGAAGACAAAAAACATGAAGAAGTATGATGGCTTTTTTACCTTCTGGTGGGATGCTACTAATGGGAAAATATGGTTGCAGGCAGACAAATTAGACAAGGAATTTCTGTACGTAAATTCTCTCCCGGCGGGCCTGGGGTCCAACGATATCGGCCTTGACAGGGGGCTGATAGGCGGAACACGAATTGTTTTTTTTAACAAAGTGGGGAAGAAATTGTTCCTGATTCAACCCAATTACAGTTACCGGGCGCTTTCTGCAGATAAAAATGAGCAAAGGGCTGTGAAGGAATCCTTTGCCCAGTCTACCATTGCCAGCTTTACCGTTGAGGAAGATGAGGGTGATAAAGTGTTGGTGGATGCAACCAGTTTTTTTGTAAGGGATGCACAGGGTATATCCGAAAAATTAAAAACCATGAAACAGGGTACCTATGCGTTTAGTGAACCCCGCTCTGCCATGTACATGGCCAATACGCGTAATTTCCCCCTCAACAGCGAGTTTGAAGCCACGATTAGCTTTACCGGTGGCAATGATGCCGGCAGGAATGTAAGCAGCGTAACCCCCTCAAACGAAGCCATCACCCTCAGGATGCACCATTCTTTTGTACAATTGCCGGATAACCAATACCAACCCCGGGCCTATGATATACGCAGTGGCTATTTCGGGATTACTTATTTCGATTACAGCAGCCCTTTTTCTGACCAGATACAAAAAATGTTTATCGCCAGGCACCGTCTTCAAAAAAAGAATCCTTCGGCTGCCGTTAGTGATCCGGTAACACCCATCACCTATTACCTGGATAATGGCACGCCAGAACCCATCCGCTCAGCCCTTCTGGATGGCGCCCGCTGGTGGAGCCAGGCTTTTGAGGCTGCGGGCTTTAGCAACGCCTTTATGGTAAAAGTATTACCCGACAGTGCCGACCCGATGGACATACGTTACAATATGATTAACTGGGTACACCGGTCAACCCGGGGCTGGAGTTATGGTGCCACCGTTACTGATCCGAGAACGGGTGAAATCATCAAAGGGCAGGTAAGCCTGGGGTCATTAAGGGTGAGGCAGGATTACCTGATTTTCACAGGTTTACTCTCCCCCTATGAAACCGGCAAACCGGTACCCGTTACCATGCAAAAGGCCGCCCTTCAGCGTTTGCGCCAGCTAGCCGCACACGAAGTTGGCCATACCCTTGGACTCCAACACAATTATGCTTCGAGTGTGAATAACCGTGCTTCGGTGATGGACTATCCGCATCCCAATATATTTGTTAACAAACAGGGCGAAATTGATTTTTCTGAAGTGTATACCAATGAAATCGGAGAATGGGATAAGCGCGCCATTACCTATGGCTATGCCGAATATACTCCCGGCAGTAATGAAACAAAAGCATTGCATCAATTGCTGGAGGAGAATACCCAAAAGGGTTTATTGTTTATAGCAGATGCAGACGCAAGAGCCGCCAGCGGCATGCACCCTAAAGCCCACTTATGGGATAATGGCAATGATGCAGTTGATGAACTGAAAAACGTGTTACTGGTTCGGGAGAAAGCCCTCAACCGGTTCTCAGAAAATGCCATTACAGAAAATACACCCCTTGCCAAACTTGAAGACGTACTGGTACCGGTGTACAATTACCATCGCTACCAGCTCGAAGCCGCCTGTAAACTCATTGGTGGCATGGATTACAGTTATAGCGTAAGAGGCGACAAACAGGCTGTTCCTAAAGTATTGCCCAGGGCCATGCAGGAAAAAGCACTCAACGCAGTGCTGGATTGTCTGAGCCCCGATCAATTGACTTTGCCCGATAAAATCAGTATGCTGATACCTCCCCGGCCACCCCTTTATTATGGAGTAGGGGAACTTTTCAACAAAAGAACCGGAATGAGCTTTGACCCTGTTGCTGCAGCAGAAGCCCTGACCGACTTTACGCTGGAATTCCTGTTCAATCCCGAAAGAGCTAACCGGCTTATGCAATTCAAGGCACAGGCAGGCACTCCCGGTTTTGATGATGTATTGGATGCCCTGGTTACCAAAACCTGGAAAGCGCCGCTGCAAAAAGGCCTGAAGGGAGAAGTGCAGTTGCAAACCCAACAGATGGTACTCACCTGGATGCTGGCGCTTAGTCAAAATGACAATGCCAATTACCTGGTGAAATCCGTTTGTTTCGACAGGCTGCAATCACTAAAACAATATGCCGCCCAAATGAAAGCTACCCAGCCCTCCCTGAAAGCGCATTACAGTTATGCCATTGAAAGAATTGACAAGCCCAAAGACATAACCCTGCCACAGCACAGGGACATAGCGCCCGGCGCACCCATTGGTTGTGATTGGGATGCCTATTAAATTCCATCATAGCAAAGAAGAAACCCCTCGAATATTGAGGGGTTTCTTCTTTTAATGACACTTCACTACTGTATACTCTATTTGGTTGGGAAATGCCGGACAGTCTCGTTCAATTCAACAATCTTACCATTCATCAATTTGAAGTCATTGATAACAGCAATAGAATCAATTTTTCCGGTTTTATCAGTAAAAACCTGGGTATACCATGCTGTCACCCATTCGTCTTTCTTGTCCTTGGATATATTGGAAACAAAGTCGTGCATTTTGATAGTTATAGCAGCCACATCATTTCTCCAGGAGGTAATTAAGGCTTTTAAAGTGTCTTTTGATAGTTTACGGTCATAAAAATCTGCTCTCCAGTTTACTGAATCTGCAAAAAAACTGATGGACTCATCAATTTTATTCTCTTCAAAAGCTTTTAAAGAACTCAATACCAGTGCTGTATTTTGGCTACTGCCAATATCCCAGTTATCGGGTTTGCTGATGGTATAAGCATATTCAGGTTTTGCGGCACCGTTGTTTGTGTTTTCTGTATTATTATTTTTACAGCCCGATGCGCCTAATACCAGTAAGAACGGAATAATCAATTTTGTCATGATAATTTTTTTTTGATTAGATAAAAGGAATGGCAAACAAAGTACAGGTTAACCGGCACAATTGCAACCTAAAAAAATGCCTTTCCGGGAAAGGAAAGGCAATAATGTAAACCACTGGTAGCTAGTTGGTTAGTTATACAAGCATTCGCAAAGGTTCTTCCAGCAAGCTTTTCAGGGTTTGCAGAAAGGCAGAACCCGTTGCACCATCCACCACACGGTGGTCGCAACTCAGGGTAACTTTCATCACATTTCCCGGAACCACCTGGCCGTTCTTTACTACAGGCTCCTGTGAAATACCTCCCACTGCAAGTATACAGGCATCGGGTGGATTAATGATGGCGGTAAACTCATCTATCCCAAACATACCCAAATTGGATATCGTGAAAGTGCTTCCTTCCCAATCGGCGGGTTGTAATTTTTTGTCTTTGGCTTTCTGGGCAAAGGTTTTTACTTCTGCTCCAATCTGGCTGAGTGATTTTCCATCTGCAAAACGTACAACCGGTACAAGTAGTCCATCTTCCACCGCCACTGCCACGCCTATGTTTACATGGTGATTGATGCGAATAGTATCTCCCAACCAACTGCTGTTAACTTTGGGATGTTGTTTCAGGGCTAAGGCAGTTGCTTTCAATACCATATCGTTGAAGCTTACTTTCACAGGGGCTACTTCATTTATTTTGCCACGAGCCGCAACAGCAGCATCCATGTCAATCTTCATGGTCAGGTAAAAATGAGGCGCCGTAAACAGGCTCTCACTGAGTCTTTTGGCAATCACTTTCCGCATTTGCGATACCGGTACTTCTTCAAAACTTACCTGGCCTGCCGGAACATTGGCTATGGCAGCGGATGCAGCAGCAATGGGTTGTGCCGGAGCGGCTGCTGAAGGTGTATAACTGTCTATATCGGATTTGGTAATTCTGCCATTATCCCCGGTACCCTTTACATACCTGAGGTCAATTCCCTTTTCTTCTGCCATCTTTTTGGCCAGTGGGGAAGCAAATATCCTCCCTTCATTTACAACTGCTTCAGGAGCCGCCTGTGCGGGTGCAGGAGTAGTTGTTTGTGAGGCAGGTGCATCGGCTTTTTCTGCGGGTACGGATTTAGCGCCTCCTGCTTTTACGGCAGCAACAATGGCATCCACATCCAGGCCCTGCTTACCAATGATACATAGCAGGTCATTTACCTGAATTTTTTCACCGGCCTGGGCTCCCTGGTACAACAATATTCCATCCTTATAACTTTCCAGTTCCATAGTGGCTTTATCCGTTTCAATATCAGCCAGCACTTCCCCTTTTTTTACGGTATCCCCCACTTTTTTCTGCCAACCGGCAATAACGCCTTCTGTCATGGTATCACTCAAACGGGGCATCAATACTACTTCTTCCATTACACCAATGTCCATACCGGTAGCAGGAACTGCAGCTGGGGCTGATTCTTTGGGTGCTGCTTCTTTAGGCGCAACATTTTCCGGAGCCACTACGGGCTGTCCCGCTGCATGCTGGGCCACCAGTGCACTAATGTCTTCACCTGCTTTACCAAAAATGGCCAGCAGCTCATTTACCTGTATTTTACCACCATTGGGGGTACCCTTATGCAATAAAACGCCATCCTGGTAACTTTCCAGTTCCATAGTGGCTTTATCCGTTTCAATTTCAGCTAATAAATCTCCCTTTTTTACGCTGTCTCCAACATTCTTATGCCAGGCAGCAATTACCCCTTCGGTCATGGTATCACTTAATCGGGGCATTAATATCACTTCAGCCATAGTTCGGTTGCTCTTTAAAATGAGCAGTGAAATTACGTTAAAAATAAGAACCACCGTTAGGGGGGTAAAAAAAGGAACCGAAACAAGGCTGGTTACTGGCCCTGTGCCAGGCTATAGGCTTTTTTATCACCCCACATATTCAGTAATTCTGTTGAACAGATTTTAAAATCTATTGCCAGCCTTTTGTAAAGTTCCATCACATCTACCTGGGTTACAGGGATGTCTCCGATACTTTCAAAACGACAGCAATACTGGTTAACGAGGTTGGTAAAGGAAGATCCTTTCGGCCAAACCTGCGTGCCCCTGTTACTGATGGTTACCAATTTGAAAATATCAGCTATATGTGCAATACATTTCTCTGCCACGGCAATGGGTTGCAGATTGCTTTCTATAAACATATCTACCCCAACAATGCTCACCTTGCTTAACTCCCGGCTTTCCAGCATAGGATTTTTTTCCAGTTTGAAATGGGTGGGGGTTACATGCTGGTTAGGCAGTGTGGGTTTGGGATGGTGTGCGGGCATTTTGCCAAAATTGTCAATAATGGCCTGGGCAAACTCAGTGGTATTGAGGGCGGGAATAGACTTATTACCAAAATCACCCGTATGCTTACCGCTTTCCAGGGTATACAGGAGTGCATTTTCCATCATAATGGCCACTTCCAGGAAACCCAGGTGATGAAGCATTCCAAATCCACTCAGGAGCAGCGCAGTAGGATTGGCAATATTTTTACCGGCAATATCAGGAGCCGTACCGTGCACTGCTTCAAATATGGAAATATGGTCACCGATATTGGCGGAAGGGGCAAAACCCAGTCCACCCACCAGTCCGGCACAAAGATCGCTCACAATATCACCCTGCAGGTTGGTGAGTACTACTGTATCAAACAGGTCAGGTCTACTTACGAGTTTCATACAGAGGTCATCTACAATCACGTCATCCGCTTTCAGTTCGGGGTATTCTTTCGCTACTTCATAAAATACTTCTAAAAAAAGACCATCCGTCAGTTTCATGATATTGGCCTTGTGACCACAGGTAATGCGTTTGGCGGCCTTCTTTTTGGCCATTTCAAAAGCATATTTGATTACCTGCAGACTACCCGGCCGGGTGATGAACCTGCGGCTGAGGGCCACATCATGGGTAAGCATGTGCTCAATGCCACCATAAGTATCTTCAATATTCTCCCTCACAATCGTCACATCAATGGGTATACCCGCCTTGCTGAAAACAGTATCCACTCCGTGTAAGGTTTGAAAAGTCCTTTTATTGGCATAGGTATTCCAGGTTTTTCTGGCGGTAACATTCACACTTTTCACCCCCTTCCCCTTGGGCGTTTCCATCGGGCCCTTGAACAGGATACCCAGTGATTCGATTGTCTGCTGCGCTTCGGGGGTCATGCCATTACTGTAGCCTTTGTCAAACACCCATTTCCCCATGTCCACGAAAGCATATTCCATGGGCACTTTTGCAGCCTTAAATATGGTTAAAACAGCATCCATAATTTCCGGTCCGATACCATCCCCATTTGCAACAGCAACTTTTATCATATGTATAGATTTGAGAGTTGCAAAAATACGCGCTAAGTCAACACAATCCTGTTAAATAAAGGGATTCTTGGGTAGGCTGCAACCCTTTACCGCCTGGTTTGTCAGAATACCGTACCGTTAATTTCACAGGGATTCCTTGGCACAATTCCTTATTTTTACAACAATCAACCGCAACACTCACATGGTATCTAAAATTTCAGAAGGCGTTGAAATCAGTGTCGAGACTTTCTACCAGTCCGACTACAGCAACCCGCTGAACAGTGAGTTTATGTTTGCCTACCGTATTACCATAAGTAACCAGAATACTTTTACGGTAAAACTACTTCGCCGCCAATGGTATATTTTTGATAGTAATGGTGAGCACAGAGAAGTGGAGGGAGAAGGGGTGGTGGGGGTTCAGCCCGTACTAAAGCCTGGTGAGAACTACCAGTATGTGAGTGGTTGTAACCTCCGCACAGAAATGGGCAGGATGCATGGAAGCTACCAGATGGAAAACCAAAACAGTAAACAGCTTTTTTCTGTCAATATTCCTTCATTTGACATGATTGTTCCCACCAAAATGAATTAATCCTCCGGCTTATCGCGGCTTGTATTTGGATTCGTCAAAAATCGCTTTGGGATTCGTTTTCATCACCTTATCCGGGGTAATTGTATCGGGTTGCCTGTCCAGCCATTTTTTTACAATCTGCCAGCCAACAAACGCTCCGATATTACCAGGTGATGCTTCTCCCAGCGCAGGTGTATTGGGGCCATCTGACATATAATCCCTGTTCAGGTTGGGATCAGTTTTGAAAAGCAGGTCATTCTGCACAAAAAAACTCCAGATATTCTTTTCACTTTCCTCACATCCCTTCAATTGTGCAGCAGAATAGCCTGTGATAAGTGTATCGGGCAGATCCGGCAGCAGCTTTTGGAGCAACCATACCCTTTTTCCGGATTCCACCATCTGCTCTACCAATGGCCGGCCCATACTGTTATTGGGATACATGTCATCAATGATATTTTTAAGGCCATTTACCGGTATATACGCAGGTTCGAAACGGCGGGAAATGAATCGGGGATACATCTGCTGCCCCTGGTCGCTCAGGTAGAGGGGATAATCGGCGCCCATATATAATTGCAGGCCAATAGCCAACGCATCAGGCGTAATAATACTTCCATAACTGTTGATGGGACCAATAAAAGTGATGATTTTTTCCGGCAGGCGGTATTGGGGGAAATAATAATGCACCAACTGAAAACCATAAGACAATTGCTTTTCAATAGTACCGAAACTGGCAAATTTTACAGAAGCATCCTTGTATAATGTTTGGTAAGTACTGATAAACCTGGGCACATCTTTATGCGCGCTGTCGGGTGAAGTACCCATGATATTGAAAAGAAAATCCTGCGTAAAACCGGGATGCTGGTTATTGAGTACTTGCAGGGATTCATTGATGTGCAGGGTATCCACCCGGAAGAAATCATTTTCAAAACGTATGGTTTTCAGGTTCACTTTGATACCGGATACGTCAGGTGTCGTCCGCTTTCCGCTACAACCGGCGAGCAGGGCTGCCAGCATACCTATCCATAAACCTTTTTTTACCATGACTAACTGCTTTGTTGAGACAATGCAAAAGTAACCGCTCACTCCCAACCAGTGACCCGGTTTTAAAAAGGAACTGTTAAAGCTTTGCCCCCGGCGAATAAACAGCCAGGATACTTTTTACCCGCCGGAAACAGAACCTATGCAAAAGTTTCAGAACTTTGCGGCATGAAGATATTTATCGCCCAGCAGAATTACCATATTGGCAATTTCGAAAGCAATACAGCTAAAATTATACAAGCGATCAGGGAGGCGAAAGCAGCAGGTGGAGACCTTATTCTTTTTAGTGAGATGAGCGTTTGTGGCTACCCGGCCCGTGACTTTGTGGAATTTGATGACTTCATTCATAAATGTTACCAATCGGTTGACCTGATAAGGGAGGAAGCTGATACGATTGGCGTACTTATTGGCAGCCCTTCCCGAAATGAATCGCAAAAGGGCAAAGACCTTTTTAACGCGGCATTTTTTCTCTACGAAAAAGAAATCAAGGCAGAAATACACAAGACCCTCCTGCCTACCTATGATGTATTTGACGAAAACCGTTATTTTGAGCCAGCCTTCGACTGGAAAGTTGTTCCGTTTAAAGGGAAGAAATTAGCGATCACTATTTGTGAAGACATCTGGAACCTGGGCGACAATCCCCTGTACCGTATCTGTCCCATGGATCTACTGATGGAACAGAAGCCGGATATTATGCTCAACATCAGTGCTTCTCCATTTGATTATACCCACGACGAAGACCGTAAATCCGTCATCAAAGCCAATGTGCTGAAATACAAAATTCCCCTCTTCTACTGCAATGCCATCGGCAGCCAGACAGAAGTAGTGTTTGACGGAGCTTCGCTCATATTTGATAAAGATGCCAATCTTTGCAAGGCCCTGCCCATGTTCCGCGAATCGATGGAAGGCGTTGTATTACATGATGACGGTAGCATTGACGCACCCATTTTGGAACCTGCCAGCCGTATACCGGATAAGGAACTCAACCCCGCCACGCTGGAACCGGAACTCAACATTGCACAGGTGTATGATGCATTGATACTGGGCATCCGCGACTACTTCAGCAAAATGAATTTTTCAAAAGCGATCCTGGGATCTTCGGGTGGAATAGACTCTGCCGTTACACTGGCCATTGCCTGCGAAGCTTTGGGGAAGGACAATGTAAGGGCTGTGTTAATGCCCTCACCCTATTCTACAGAACATTCAGTTGCCGATGCTGTCACACTTAGTAAAAACCTCCAAAACCCCTACGGTATTTTACGGATTGATGAAGTGTACCATACATTTCTGAAGACACTGAAACCGGTTTTTGGCGACCTCCCTTTTTCGCTTGCAGAAGAAAATATACAAAGCCGCAGCAGGGGAAACCTGTTAATGGCCATGGCCAATAAATTTGGATACATACTGCTCAACACTTCCAATAAAAGTGAACTGGCCACCGGGTACGGAACCCTGTATGGTGATATGGCCGGCGGGTTGGGCGTATTGGGAGACTGTTATAAACTGCAGGTTTATGCACTGGCCAATTATATCAACCGGGAAAAAGAAATCATTCCGGTTTCTATCCTGCAAAAAGCGCCCAGTGCGGAGTTAAGACCCGACCAGAAAGACAGCGACAGTTTACCCGATTATGCCATTCTCGACCAGGTTCTTTACCAATACATTGAAAAACGCCGGGGACCTGCTGAAATTAAAGAACAGGGATTTGAGTCCGGCCTGGTTAACCGCATTTTGAAAATGGTGAATGCCAATGAGTACAAACGAAACCAGTTCTGCCCCATCATCAGGGTTTCTCCCAAAGCTTTTGGTGTGGGGAGAAGGGTGCCCATCGTGGGTAAATACCTGGGGTAATATTTATTTAGGTATGCACAACCATTAGGGGGAGATGCAAATGGAAAGCCAGTTTACGGGTATGGTCTGTGGCGAAAAGACTTTCCAAAAAAGAATGTTTTTTCGGTACGGTGATCATCAGATCAACGCGCTCCTGTAATGCAATATCATTCACTGATTCCATAAAGTCTTTATCATGGGAATAATGGAACTCAGGGTGCAAATCCTGCAGCAAAGTATGTATGGCAAAACCCTCACCCATAACATTGGAAGGATACATGACCCCATATTCATCAGGCGTTTCCACCTGGTTAAACACCAGTAATTTTGCACCGGTATCAGACAGGAGTTTACGGATAGGGGAAACAGGGATAGTTTTATCAGCCTTGTCAAAATCGCTGAGTAGCATCACTTTTTCTATGGGGGTAAATCGGGCATCGGGAGGGACGATGATAACCGGCGTGATAGAATGTTTCGCAACAGAAAGTGTATTGCTGCCAATCAGTTTTTCTTCTAAAAAACCACCACCTGTAATCCCCATCACAATCATACCGGATTCGGTTTCCCGGCAAACCTCATCTAGACCATTGCCCAATATGCCAAATGCAGTATGTGTTTCCAGTATACAATCGGGAGGGCAATGCGGAAGCAATTGCTTTTTCCAATTTTCAAGGCCCTCTATACTGTCTTTTCGTAACTGCGCTTCGTCTATCATAGGCACTACCGGCACCATCGGGTCGATGATCATGGGGTACTGGTAAGCATGGTATAAGATAACTTTTTCCGCTCCGGTTTGCCCGGCCAGTTTCAGCGCATAAATGGCTGCATTATTAGCCGTGTCCGAAAAATCTGTAGGTACTAAGAGGTTTTTCATCGGGTTATTTTTATACAATATAAATAACCCCGGGATGGCAAATAATGATTACGGTAACGCCGGAGCATGATATTAAACAGCCCCATAGAATACCGATAAAAGCTGTTTCTCCCTTACATATTTTCGATGATACCGGCAATGCCCTGTCCTCCGCCTACACAGGCACTGACCATACCGTATTTCTTATTCAGCCGCTTCATGTCATTGAGCAATTGTACAGTGAGTTTGCAACCCGTACAACCCAATGGGTGTCCCAGGGCAATGGCTCCACCATTAATATTCACAATTGCAGGGTCCAGTCCCAACTCGCGAATTACAGCCAGCGACTGGGAGGCGAAGGCTTCATTCAATTCAATCAGGTCTATGTCCTGCAGACTCATATTCGCCTGCTTCAATACTTTGGGGATGGCTGCCACAGGGCCGATACCCATGATGCGGGGGTGTACCCCTGCAGAAGCGCAATTGACCAATCGCCCGATAGGCTTAAGTCCCAGTTCGTTTACCATACGTTCACTCATCACAATCACAAAAGCAGCGCCATCACTGGTTTGGGAGGAATTGCCAGCGGTAACTGATCCGCCCAGTGAAAAAGCTGGTTTCAGTTTGGCCAGTACTTCGGTACTCGTATCAGCACGTACGCCTTCATCTGTATCTACCACATAAGACCTAACAGCTTTTTTACCTTTTGTATCCAGGTAGGTTTCTTCAACGGTTATGGGTAAAATGCCCGACTTAAAAAATCCGTTCTCAATAGCCTGCATGGCTTTCTGGTGCGATTGGTAGGCAAACTGGTCCTGGTCTTCGCGGCTCACTTTATATTCTTTAGCAACCGCTTCCGCGGTTAGGCCCATACTCAGGTAATAATCGGGTTCGTCTTTGGCGATGGAATAGGAAGGAACTGTTTTCCAGCCCGCAGTGGGTACCAGGCTCATACTTTCCGTACCACCCGCAATGATACATTCTGCCATACCGGTTCTGATCTTGGCCGTAGCCATGGCGATACTTTCCAGTCCGCTGGCACAATACCGGTTGATGGTAATGCCCGCCGCATCAATGCCCAATGCCCTTGCTGAAATAATTCTGCCAAACTGTAGTCCCTGTTCAGCCTCCGGTACGGCATTACCCACAATAACATCATCCACTCTTTTGGCGTCCAGTTGGGGAACCGTTGCCATAAGGCCTTTGATCACTTCCACGGCCAGGTCATCGGGTCTGTAAAAACGAAATCCACCTTTTTTACTTTTGGCTACTGCTGTCCGGTATCCGGCTACGATATAAGCTTCCTGCATAATTGTCGGTTTTTGCCTATCAAATATAAGAAAAATTCCGGAAAAAGGTTGTCTATGCAACTATTAAATTTCCGGGGGCTCGGGAGCCGGTCATTCTGGAAAACGGCCTTCCCTCTGTATCTTCGCCGCATGATATACCCCCTTTTACGGGAATTGCTTTTCTGCTTTCCGCCCGAGGAAGTACATTATTTTTCGATGGACCTGCTGAAGACAGCCTGTAGCATCCCTCCTGTACAATCGATGTTGCAAAAGTCTTTCAGGGTAACTGACCCGGGACTTACCAAAACTGTTTTCGGCTTACCCTTTGCCAATCCTGTGGGCCTGGGAGCCGGTTTTGATAAAAATGCCCTTTACCTGAGGGAGCTGGAAACCCTGGGTTTTGGGTTTGTAGAAATTGGTACGGTGACCCCCAAACCACAACCCGGCAATGAACCACCCAGGCTGTTTCGTTTACCTGCCGATAAAGCCCTTATCAACCGAATGGGCTTTAACAACGATGGCGCTGACCTTATCAAAAATCGCCTCTCCACCTTCCAAAACCAAAGACCAAACCCCAAACCCCAAACCCCAAACTAATTCTAGGTGGCAACATCGGTAAAAACAAAATCACCCCCAATGCCGATGCCTGGCGTGACTACTGTTATTGTTTTACAGAACTGTTTGAGGTGGTTGATTATTTTGTAGTGAATGTCAGTTCTCCCAATACACCGGGGCTGCGGGAATTGCAGGAGAAAGACTCTCTGCAAAAAATCCTGTCTGAATTACAAGTATTGAACCAGGGAAAACAAAGTCCCAAACCCCTGTTACTAAAGATAGCACCCGACCTTACCCGGGAGCAGTTGGATGATATCATTTCCTTAAGTTTTGAAACAAACCTTAGTGGATTGGTGGCCAGTAATACCACCATCAGTCGTTCAGGTCTTACCACTCCGTTGCCAAAACTGGAGGCCATGGGCGCAGGTGGGGTAAGCGGGGCTCCCATAAAAGCAAGGGCTACGGAAATCGTAAGGTACCTGTCACAACAAACAGCAGGAAAAATACCTATCATTGCCAGCGGAGGTATTTTCAATGGCCATGACGCGGTAGAAAAAATGGAAGCTGGGGCTTCCCTTGTGCAGGTTTGGACGGGATTTGTGTATGAAGGCCCTGCTATTGTGAAAAATATTTGCCGAACCCTGGGTGCGCATACCCGGTTTCCTAATTAAATTTTCAGCATTTGCTCAATAATCCGAAACAGCTACATCAACAATAAATAAACTGTATGGAGTCCTTATATACTTCTGAAAACCTGGTCAGCTTTCTGGTACTGGTGGTACTGGAAATTGTTTTAGGAATAGACAATGTCATCTTTGTCAGCATCATCCTCAACCGGCTTCCCAAAGCCTTACAACCCAGGGGCAGGTTTACCTGGATGGTCACCGGTATCATATCCCGGACCATTCTTTTGTTCGGGCTTAGCTGGTTATTGTCGCAGAAGGGGAAACCTGTTTTAACCCTGTTTGACAAATCATTCGATCTGGCCAGTTTGGTAATGATCGCCGGGGGTTTATTCCTGTTGTATAAAACCGTCATAGAGATTCACCACAAGCTGGAAGGGGAGGCAGATATGGCAGCAGGCATCAAAACCAAGGAATTAAGTTTTTCCAGTGCCGTACTGCAAATCATACTTATTGATATGGTATTCAGTTTCGACAGCATCATTACCGCCGGTGGCACCGCCAAGAGGCTGGAAGTGATGATTGCCGCCGTGGTGATTGCCATGATTATCATGTTTCTCTTCAGTCCGCGTATTTCTACTTTCATCCATAACCACCCTACCCTGAAGATGCTGGCACTTTCCTTCCTGGTGATGATTGGATTTGTACTGCTGGTAGAAGGATGGGACAGCCAGGGGGCACATGACTTGCACCTCAAGAACTATGTATACTTCGCCATGGCATTTTCCTTTCTGGTAGAACTGCTCAATATGCGTGTCCGCAAACAATACACGAAACCGGTTGAACTAAGGGAACCCCTGTTGCCCAAAGAACCGGATCCTAATTCCGATATGGCACATTGATAACTGCCTTTTAGCAAAAATACTTGTCATTCTCTGCTATTTCCATTTACTTTGCATTTCAAAGTACTTTTATGGAGGAAAATACCGATCACTTAAGTGCCCTGCAGGACATCCGCCAGATGATGGACAGGAGCAGCCGCTTCATCAGCCTGAGTGGATTGAGCGGAATAGCTGCAGGAGCCTGCGCAATGGCCGCATCCCTGTATACCTGGCGTTGGATGATCTCCCTGAAGAACAGTGGTTACGATTACCAGCAGATGGCCTTCCAAACAGGCCATGACACCCGAAAAGAACTGTTGCTGCTGGGTGGCATTACTTTCCTGGCAGCCTTTTTGAGTGCCTTCCTGTTTACTTACCTGCGCAGCCAAAAAACGGGAGTGCCTGTTTGGGGTAGTGCGGCCAAAAGATTATTGTGGAATACGTCTATCCCCTTACTGGTAGGCGCGTTTGTTGTGGTTCGTTTATTGCAGGAGGGACTGGCAGGACTCATCGCCCCTACCTGCTTGTTGTTTTACGGTCTGGCACTCATCAATGGCAGCAAATATACTTTTACAGAAATCCGCTGGCTGGGATACTGTGAAATCATTCTGGGCATCCTGAACCTCTGGCTCATTGGCTATGGACTCATCTTATGGACCATAGGTTTTGGTGTATTACATGTATTGTATGGAGTTATTATGTGGTGGAAGTATGAAAGAATTCAAACCGGGGGGCAGACCGAATGAGGAAGAATCCCATACAACACCTTAACAAGGTTTTTGACAGCCGCATAAGATTGGGCATTATGAGCGCCGTACTCGTAAACCCTGAAGTGAACTTCAATGAACTGAAAGAACTGATTGCTGTTACCGATGGCAACCTGGCCAGTCACCTGAAAACCCTGGAAGAAGCCGTTTATATTAAAGTGAAAAAAGGATTCATTGGCAGAAAGACCAATACCACTTACGTCGTTACCCGTTCAGGAGAAAAAGCTTTCAGGGCACACCTGGATGCACTGGAGGATATGATCAAATACATGCAGCACAAAGAAACGCGAAACCCGGATGATAAAGACAAACTCTTCTTACCTTAATACGTTTAGCTATGCAATGGTTTACTGAATTCGGCTGGTTGTACAGGCCCATAAGCCCGGAAGGGTGGCTGGTTACGGTATTGGCCATAGTTTTTATGGTACCCATTTGTATGGCCATCATTCGGAATGGACATTCTGTTTCCGACGACCTTTACCACCTCTTTGTCTATGGCACCTGCACCGCATTCTGGTGGAAATGGATTGCCGATAAAACTTCAACCCCGAAAAATGAAAACACCACCTATTTATAAAGCTTTTGTGCATGCATTCAGGGGCATGGAATATTTTTTCACCCACGACCGTAATGGAAAGATCCATTTACTGGCGGCAGTAGTTGTGAGCGCCGTAGGTTATTATGCAGGAATTTCCGCAACAGAGTGGGGAATATTGCTGTTATGCATAGCCATGGTTATCAGTTTCGAAATGCTGAACCATGGTTTGGAAAAATTGTGTGATCTTGTACACAGTGATCACCATCCCCTGATAAAAATTACTAAAGACGTTGCCGCAGCGGCCGTGCTTTGGTCTGCCATTATCAGTGCACTGGTTGGCCTCTTTATTTTCATCCCCAAATTTTTATAAGTTTCATGTTTCCCAGGATTTCTCCCATCAGCAAATTGTTACTGGTCTCCATCAGTTTTTCCATGGCCCTCTTAGTGGTCAGGTTTTATTATTCCCATACCTATGACTATCGTTTTTATGGATGGAATACTTTTCTGGCAGCCATACCCTATGTAGCCAGTACCCAGTTGTTGAAAATGAAAAAGCTGCACGCAGGCGCATTATTACTACTCGCGGCATGGCTCCTCTTTTTTCCCAATGCCCCTTATATTATTACCGACCTCTTTCATTATGAGGAAAGAGCTCCTGTTCCTTACTGGTACGATTTGGTACTCGTTATTTCTGCTGCCTGGAACGGATTGATTTTGGGAATTGTTTCACTCATGAACGTAGAGAAATTCTTATCCAGATACCTGAAACCCTTCTGGGTATTGGTTTGCGAAGTCATCAGCCTGCTACTCTGTGGTTATGGGGTGTATATTGGCAGGTTTCTCCGCTTCAATAGCTGGGATATTTTCAATGATCCGAGGGGGCTGGTTTACAATTCCGCACACCATGTATTGTTTCCCCAACATTATTCAAAACTCTGGGTATTCACACTACTGTTTGCGGTTTTAATAGGCATCATCTATTTTACCCTCAAGAAGATCCCGGCTCATGTGAACGATAATAAGTAAAAAAGAAAGCCCTGTGTAATAATGCATACACAGGGCTTTGTATTATTGTCCGTTTTTTATATTAGAAGTCAAACCCTAAAGCAAAATACAAGATCGGCTCTCCTTTGAAAATGCCTTTCATGGGCCAGCCTGCATCCAGCTTCATGAAGTAGCCCAACAGGGTACTTCGTACGCCAAAACCGTATCCACCGGCAAATGGCCCAAGGCCACCCGCATCAATCTTCACCACAACGGGTGTATTGGAGGCGCTTATGACTTCACCGGGACGGGTAATACCATTGTACTTTCCGTTCCAGGCTGTACCCAGGTCAACGAACTGAACCAGCTGGAAATTCCGAAGGAAGGCATTGTTGATAGGCCGGTTAATCAGGGTAGCGAATATCGGAAAACGAAATTCACTATTGATGACAAACGCATTGTTTCCATTGGCAATATTCTGGTTGTATCCGCGCATGTTTACCGTGAGGGACTGGAATGCATAACTCTGGTCGGGTGCGGGCTGGTTCTTGTTGAACCTTGGATTAATCCATCCGTCAACTCCACCCAGGTAATAGATAAGTTTTTGTCCGCCCCATGAAAAATCAGCAGCTGCCCGACCGGCCCAGATGAAGTTACGGTAGATTTTATGGTAATACCTTCCGTCGAAACCCAGGTTCAGTGTGGCTTTGCCATTATTATCTGCTGTTTTCAGGGTAGGCATGTTCAGATCGAAATACACTTTGTACCTGAGACCTACCCAGATATTCTGTGTTGGATTAATGGTATTGTCGTGTACATATTCTAAACGCGAAACGATGTAACGGGTAACCGTATCGTTGTACTTCAATGCATTGGGATTGGGTAACCCGGAGTTGTTATCGAAGGAACGGAGCACACCCCTGTCGGTACGCAGACCCACGGTTGCCCGTACACTTTTCACTTCATTGAATGGGTAAGTGAAATTGGCCTGGTAGAGGTTGGTGTACAATACATTGTTGAAAGATGTGTTGAAGAAGTTGTGCACGTTGCTTCTGTAATAGGTCAATCCCCAGTCTAGCCGCTTGCGGAGGTTCTGGTAAGTAAAGAAAACATCCTTATCACTCAGGTCAGTACCGAAGCGGATACCTCCCACAAATTTTACATCCTCCATTAAATCACTAACGCCTACACGGAAGGTGAAGTTGAAATCATTACCATTGTTCAGTTGCACAGGACCCGAACCACCGGCATAAGGCTGGTAACGGTTGATGAGTACATTATTGGTGAAACCACTCAGGATATAATCTGAGTTGAATTTTAACCGGTAAGGGAATAATTTGGATTTGGCCAGAATGGAAGCAGGAGTGGCGATGGTGGCATTATTCAAGCTCTTCAAATTACTGGTATCAGGTTTTTCATTGGCAAACTCATTCTGAAAAAAGTCGTTCGTCTTAGCCGCAGTGGTATCTACTCCGGGTTTTGGGGAATAGCGTATGGCTTTTCCTTCTTCACTCCTTTTTTCAGCCATTAGTTTACGTACATATTCTGTTGGGCGGGCACTTACATTTCTTTTGTTGAGTGCATTTTCATCCACTTTCAGTTTATACAGGAATTTGAAGTCACCCTCACGCCTCACCTCACTTACCTGGCCATTATTGCCGGCAATACGGGTTTCGAGCAGGGTACTCTGGTAATTGGTGATGGGGAAAGTATAAGTAGAGTCCTTATATACCTGGAAATAGCTTACACTATCCGGCTCCTGTTTCCGCCAGGCTACCAGGGTACTGTCAAATTCTTTGGGAGTAGGATTGCGTAGCAACTCCTCTCCTATATAATACAGGGTATCCAGTCCGGTACGTTGTGTAGCAAAGAACCCTGCCCAGCGATTTCCGATACCATTCTCATCCGAAACAAAGGTGAAGTGGTTGGTATTGTATTGCATGGGATATCTTGCATTCCCGATTTTCAGGTTGGTGAGTTTGGCCAGTTGTTTTTCCTTACTATCGTTCAGAATATCCACGATATAAATATTATAGGGGTATTTACTGGGCAATACCGTATCAGCATTGGGCGCAGCGGGTGAGGGACGGTTGGAGGCAAAAATGATACCCGCCCGGTTAGGGAACACCACATAAGTGGGATCCAGTTCATCATACACATCATTGGTAATCTGAACCGTTTTTTGTTCTTCAATTTTATAGGTGAATATGTCGGTATGCCCGTTTTTCACGGCACTGAGTACAAGTGAATTGGCATCCAGCATAAAGGAGGCATCCAGTATCTGGTCGAAGCCGGTAATTTCCTGTTTAAATCGTTTGTATTTGGCAATGATGTCGTACACAAACATTTTGGTCTTACCCTCTTCATAATAGATTACCAGTAAACGTGTGCCTTTCCCATCCCAGGCAAGAATGGGATAATTGGGGTTGATGTCTCCCTGCTGCGTGCGAACCCCGGTTTTCACCAGTACTTTGGCATCATAGAAATTTTCCATCAGCTTCACCGAATAAATGCCTTTCTTAAACTCAACCACACCATAGGTATTGCTGCGGGGATTCGGATTGGCCTGGAAACGGAAATAGTCATTTTTGGAAACATCTTCTGAGATATTGAGCTGGCCTTTGGGTTGGTTGCGCCGTTGCCTAATGTCTTTCACATATACCTCCTGTTCATACTGCATAAAATCAGCCAGTACGTCTTTGAATTTCTTTTTACATACCCGCAAACAGGCATTGTTCAGGTTCTTGTAAATGCGGGCGAGGTATAAGAGGTAGGTAATGTTTTCCTTGCGGTATTTTTCGCCAATATAATACCAGAAAGCGTGCCCTGCCAGCAAAGGTTTTTCAAAAGCGAACTGGTAAAAAGAACGGTAGGTACCCCCCAGTATAGCACTTTTCAATTCGTCATCTTTTTCCGTACTCCAGGGCTCTGCTGCATAAGAAACATAGCCATCTACCAGCCATTTGGGTAAATCGAGCAGGGCCTGGTTACTGGCAAATTCACCAATGTCATCTCCAAACAAAAGGTTATCGGTCAAAACTTTTGCTATGCCCTGGCGGATCTGCCTTTTCAGGTTTTCGTGGTTGCCATCAAAGTAGACTACAATTTTATTATTCACGAGTTTGGTAATTCCACCGGCATTTTGCCAGTCGCTGCCCAAGCCGATATTACTGCTTTTGAAATCGTCATAACTGTTGTATACAACAATATTGGCCCTTCGCTGCAATGAATATTCCACAAAGTTTTCGATGGAGGAGAGTTCGGCCTCACCTACCTGGGCCACAAATTTGCCCAATTCCACCCCGCCCTGCGCTATATAAGTATTGAAGTTGGGTGACTGGTAAAACTTCCACACAAATTTCTTATACTGGACCCTGTTTTTACCATATTCCACTGAATTGACCTGTGCAACAGAGATCAGGGGAAAAAGAAATAAGGCAAAAACAATCCATTGGTTGATTCTATTCACTTGCATATCCGAACTTTAGTGTTTTAAAATTAGTCATTTACGGTTAAACCCATGTAAAAATACATTATGCTTCACACCCAGGTTTTCAGTTTCAGTCCCGTTCAGGAAAATACTTATGTCCTGTATAATGAACAAAACAAAGCTATTATAATAGACCCCGGTTGCTACTTCAGTGCTGAACAGGAAACGTTAAAAAAGTTTATATCAGATACGGAATTAGCGCCGGTAAGGTTGCTGAACACCCATTGCCACCTGGACCATGTATTTGGGAACAAGTGGGTACACGATACCTGGGGATTGGAACTGCACTTACACAAGGGAGAGGAAGCTATGTTACAGCTGGCCCCCTTATCCGGAGAAAAATGGGGGCTTCCCTTCACCAATTATACGGGACCGCTGCATTACCTGGAAGAGGGCGACAGGGTTTTTCTGGACAATGATGTGTTAAAAGTGTTACTGGCACCCGGACATTCTCCGGCCAGTATATGTTTTTATTGCGAGAGCCAGGGCTTTCTTATAGGTGGGGATGTACTTTTCCGTGAGAGCATTGGCCGTACCGACCTGCCGGGTGGAGACCATGCCACCCTTTTAGCCAGTATCCGCAATAAATTATTTGTTTTGCCGGATGATACCCTAGTTTATCCCGGTCACGGTGCCCCTACCACCATTGGGTATGAAAAAACACACAATCCCTTTTTGACTTAACTGTTCTTAAACGCTTTATCATAGGCCATGATGAAGATGGCGCCAAGGTTTTTCTGCGGGGGAATATAGTCGTCGAACCTGTCTTTATAACCCGCACCCACCCTGGATTGTACGGTTTTCCAGAGATCTTCCCAGTTAAGGTCACGGCCATTGCGCAGTCTGTCTGAAATAGCGTCAATCAGGCTCTGGTTGAGTACCCCGGCCCCTACCTGTTTGGAAGAGATGATATGGGCTGTTGGGCAAATAGAAAGTATGTCATTCAGTTTCTGGTAGCCACCGCAGCTACCCAGCAATACTACTTTGGCTCCGGGCGATAAACGGTTAATGGTTTCCTGCAGGTAATAACTATGCCCTCTGTGAATCACAATCACGGGCACTATATTGTTTTCGGCCATATAGCTGATGAGACTGTCCTGTGCCTGTAAGTCGAGTTCCTGTTTTTCATCCAGGGGCAGGTTGGCATAGATGGTCATCGGTTTGCCATTGGCGGAACTGATTTCTACCCACTGTGGTTTGCGAACTATCTTCCAGTTGGCATTGGCAAACCGGTTCATAAAAGAAGAAAAATACGTTGCCGCATCTTTATCTCCATAAGAGAATTGCTGAATGATTACCCGGCCCGAACTATCTTCCAGTGACTTACGGGGCATTACATACACCGGATCAATGCCCAGTTTGGCTGTGATGTCGATTTTATTGGCCGGATCCATCGATAGAAAAATGGTGCTCAGCAGGTCATAAATCAGTTCGCCTCTTTTGTTCTTAGCACGTTTGCTTTTTACCAGGTTGGCCTGTACCTGGCTTAGGATGAGTTTGCGAAGGTCGTTGTTGTATATACTGGCATAAGAGTCTGCTACATCCACTGCATCTTCCAGCGACCTGTTCTTCTCCAGGTCATTCACGAATTTGCGCATCAGGTCCTGTGCCTCTGTTTTATTCATCCTGTCGAGAAAATTATCCAGGGTATTATACGCCGCGCAAATCTTGATAAACTTCCTGTAAAAATCATCGTGTAACATGGCCAGCAGGCTGTCAGACCTGGGCACTATCATTTTACGGAATATCCTTGGGTATACGCCTGAAACAAAACTCGATGTATAGATTTCATCCTCCCCCAGTACAGCGAGGTAATACAATTCACGGGGATCAAGGTCTTCCAATACTTTGAAACGGATGTTTTCATTGGGCTCGTCATGCAGGGCATTGATTTCATTGATGTAAAGCTCTATCGCTTTGGTACGTAACCTGGCCGTGAGCACCTGTGCCGCCATGGGTGTATCTCCCCTGTGCATGCGCTCTGCATAGGCAATTCTCGTATTTACCAGGAGCGAAAAATATTTTTTAGAATACTCATCTGCAATCAATGGGGTAATAGAATCGATGGAAAGTTTGTTCCGGTAGAGTTCATCCAGAAAAGGATAATACATCCTGCCTGTTTTCATCAAAGCCAGTCTGGAAATGGTTTTTACGAGGGGATGGTTCACCGACTGTATCCTTTTTCCCAGGGCATTGTTAACAGCAGCATAACTGTACAAATTTTCCTGATTCAGGAAGGCAGCTCGAATAATAAGGCTGTCGGCATACCGGTTATTGGGGTATTTACTTAAAATACGGAGCGTTTCGGTGGGATGCAACTGGCAGTCTTTAAGTACCAGGATATCCCTCGCAGCGGGTACATCATCATAATCGCGGAGGGCAAAGTTATCGAGCAGAATGTTGCCCACTTCTATCTCGTTATCTGCAATAATGGGCGTGATGGATTTTCCCGCCAGTTCCAGTTGCATGGCATCATCAAAGGCTTTAACCAGACTGGGAAAAAGGGCTGCGGTTAGCTGTTTCGACTGGTAAGCACTGATAAAACCCATCAGCATTTCATTGATTCCACGAAGCCATTTGAACTTGTCGCTATCATTGAATTTTGGGTTCAGTTCAATATTGGCACGCATGTTTTTGATCCGTATTCGCAGTGACCGGTCAATGGTGGCATTGAGGGTTTCGTTATTGGTATAGGGAAGCACTTTATCTGAACTGCTGTGCAGTTTGGCAATCCTGTTCAGCGAGTGCTCAATATTTTCATGGTGGAGCACACGTATGGCGGGCACTTCAGGAACAGCCAATTCAACCTGGGAAAAGGATGCCATAGCCACCAACAATCCCGTCAAAAGTGAGTAACATTTCTTCATTCGCATAGCTGGATACAAAAATACTGCCATTTATGGGCAAGACCCTAAATAACCGTTTTTTGCCGTTAACAATAACATAATAATGCCAAAAACCTGAATTGACCCGCTATAAAATTAAATTTGTGTAAACATTAGGTTAACCCATGGAGGCAAAATCGAAAAAGATACTGATCGCAGACGATGAACCGGATATCCTGGAAATCCTGAGTTATAACCTGGGTAAGGAGGGTTATGAAATATATACAGCCCGGGATGGAAATGAGGCGATTGAAAAAGCCAAACAACTGCGACCCGACCTGATCATACTCGACATTATGATGCCACGTAAAACGGGGGTGGAAGTATGCCAGATCCTGCGTTCCCAGCCCTTGTTTCAGGAAACCCTGATCATTTTTCTGACAGCCATGAGCGATGAAGCCTCCCAGATCAACGGCCTCGAAACCGGAGCAGATGATTATGTGAGCAAACCCATCAGTCCCAAAGTGCTGGTAAGCCGTGTAAATGCCTTATTCAGGCGTATCAGTAACAAAGAGGGCGGTGGCAAGGACATACAGATTGGTAATATCAACATTGATCCGGTGAAATACCTGGTTACCATGGATGAAAAAGAAATTGTACTGGCCAAAAAGGAATTTGAACTCATTTATTTACTCGCATCACGTCCCGGCCGGGTATTCCTGCGCAACGAGATTCTTTCCCAGATATGGGGCAATGAAGTTATTGTAGGCGACCGCACCATTGATGTACATATCCGCAAAGTGCGCCAAAAGATGGGCGTGGATTGCATCACTACGGTAAAAGGAGTAGGCTATAAATTTGAATGGTAACCAACCATGCAGGTGTTAAGCGGGCGAATGCTTACCTTGTATTCAGTTTCCTTGCGCTATGTTTAAGACCAAAAACCTTTCTCCCCAGCAGTTGTCTGCCTTTACCGCCATGGCACTATCCCTGCCCATATCACTGGGCATATGGTTGCTGCGGCCCGACTGGCGCATAGCCCTTTGCGCACTGGCGATTACTTTTTTGGGGAGCTACCTGCTCATCCGTTTTGTACTTGAGTCATTCATTTACCGGAAGATCAAACTCATCTATAAGTTTATTTACCAGACCAAAGCCAGTAAGCGGGAGGAGACCTATTACAAATACATTTTACCCCAAAAAGGCATTGACGAGGTAAGGGAGGACGTAGAGCAATGGGCCGAACAACGCAGTGCAGAAATTGAACTGCTTAAAACCAATGAAGCCTATCGTAAAGAGTTTTTACAGAACCTGGCCCATGAATTCAAGACCCCCATATTTGCTATACAGGGATATGTAGACACCTTGTTGGGAGGTGCCATTGATAAACCCGAAGTGAACCGCCGTTTCCTCGAAAATGCCGCCCGGAATGTGGAACGAATGGTGAACCTCGTAGAGGACCTGGATGAGATAGCCCGCCTCGAGAGCGGACAGCAGCCCCTCTACAAGGAATATTTTGTTATACAGGACATTATCCGGGAAACCTATGAGAGCCTCTTTATTAAAACGGGTGCTAAAAATATCCGTTGCAGCATCAAAAAAGGCTGTGAGTCACCTGTATCGGTTTTTGCAGATAAAGAAAAGATTCGCCAGGTAATTCTTAATTTACTGGAAAACGCCACCAAATATGGCAAAAATGATGGCAGTATTGTGGCCAGTATTTACCAAACAGATGGTAAGCACGTTTTGATAGAATTCAGTGATGATGGAATTGGTATTTCCGAAGAGCACCTGCCCAGGATTTTTGAACGTTTTTACCGCACCGACCGGGGGCGCAGCCGGGATGTGGGGGGAACCGGGCTGGGACTGGCCATTTGCAAGCATATTGTGGAAGCCCATGGACAAACCATGCATGTGCGCAGTAAGGTTGATCTGGGCACCACCATTGGTTTTACCCTGGATGCCAAAAAGGAATAAAGCATGTTATCTAATCATTAAATATCAGTTGGGGGGCAACAATCACTGGTATACCCCTATTTTTGCCTAAATCATATCGTATGGGTATCAATAATTTCGGTCGTTTTTTTATGCCAAAGAATAAGGTCTTCTACGAACTCTTCGAGATGGTAGCAGAAAAAGTGCATGAAATGGGCATCAAACTCAAAGAAATGGTGAGTGAACCCGATAACAATAGGCGGGCAGCCATCCTGGCCCAGATTGAAGACCTGGAACACAAAAATGACGACAATACGCACCGCATATTTACGGAACTGGGCAGGAACTTTATCACTCCCTTCGACAGGGAAGACATCCATTACCTGGCCACTGCATTGGATGATATTTGTGATTATATCTATGCCTCTTCCAAAAAGATCAATTTCTACAATGTAAACCCCAATGATATTGGTATCCAAAAAATGGCCGATTTGATATTGTCGGGTTCTATAGAAATCAAGAAAGCCGTGATGGGTTTACGGGATATGAAGAACCTGCGTGAAATGACTGAGGCCATGGTGAAGGTAAACAGCATCGAGAACCAGGCTGATGATGTATTTGACATGAGTATTGAAATGCTGTTTCAGCAGGAGAACGATTTTAAGGAAGTGATAAAGAAAAGAGAGATATACCAGGTGATGGAAATTGTAACCGACAAGTGCGAAGATGCGGCCAATGTGATCGAATCCATCATCATCAAATACGCTTAATGAAAGGCTGGCAGGTGCATTTGTCTTAACCTTACCTGCCCGGAAAAAAACTGTATATGTTCACATTACTTATTGTAATCATAGTTTTAGCGTTTATTTTCGATTATATCAACGGGTTTCACGATGCAGCCAATTCAATTGCCACAATCGTATCCACCAAGGTACTGACCCCTTTCCAGGCAGTAGTTTGGGCAGCTTTTTTCAACTTCGCAGCTTTCTTTATTTCCAAATATGTTTTCAAGGAATTTGGTATTGGTAATACGGTGGCCAAATGGGTACACGCCGAATTCATAACCCTGGAAGTAATCTTGGCAGGCATCATCGCCGCCATTATCTGGAACCTGATTACCTGGTGGTTTGGTATCCCTTCCAGTTCCTCCCATACCTTAATGGGTGGCTTTGTGGGAGCGGCCCTGGCCAATGCGGGTGGCTTCAGCAATGCGGGCGTTGACGTGATTAACTACGCCAAAGTAATCCCCACCTTCCTCTTTATTTTCTTTGCACCGCTGATTGGTATGTTCATTGCCTTTTTTATAACCATTCTCATAGTGCACCTCTGTAAACGATCGAATCCGTATAAGGCGGAGGGATGGTTTAAGCGCCTGCAGCTGGTATCTTCTGCGGCTTTCAGTTTGGGGCATGGCGGTAATGATGCGCAAAAGGTAATGGGTATCATTGGTGCGGCCATTATTTTTTATGAAAGTAAACTGGGGCATACCATGGATTTTAACCAGTTTGTAACGCAGTATGGCTGGGTGCCTTTCTGCAGCTTCCTGGCCATGGGTCTGGGTACCATGAGTGGTGGCTGGAAAATTGTGAAGACCATGGGTACGCGCATCACCAAAGTTACCCCGCTGGAAGGCGTGGCGGCAGAGACGGCAGGTGCCATCACCTTATTCTTAACGGAGCATTTTAAAATTCCCGTATCTACCACCCATACCATTACCGGATCTATCATTGGCGTAGGTGCTACCAAGCGTTTGAGCGCCGTGCGCTGGGGCGTTACCGTAAACCTATTATGGGCCTGGATACTCACCATCCCTGTTTCGGCGGTACTGGCCATCATCGTATTTTACCTGCTGAAATTGTTCCTGTAATCCTTTCGCAACCTTGCAGTTAGTCCTATTCATTTATCTTGCAGCATAATTTTAACTATGCCCACCATCTTAGTAACCGGCGGATGCGGTTTTATCGGATCCCATACCATTGTTGACCTGCTCGAAAACGGCTTTACGGTTTTGTCGATTGACGACAACTCAAGGTCAACCTCCTATGCCATTAAAGGGATAGAGGAGATTACCGGTAAACGAATCAAGAACTACAAAGTGGATTTGAAAAATTTTGATGAAACGAGAGCCGTGTTCCAGGAAAACACCGACATATCGGGCATCATCCATTTTGCTGCCTACAAGGCTGTGGGCGAGTCGGTGGAGGAACCGGTACTGTATTATGAGAATAACCTCTTTGGTCTGATTAACCTGCTGAAATGTGTTCAGGAATTTGCCATACCGCATTTTGTATTTTCTTCTTCCTGCACGGTATATGGGAATCCGGATAAGCTACCTGTTACCGAGACCTCTCCTATCAAAAAAGCAGCATCCCCTTATGGCGCTACCAAACAGATGAGTGAGGACATACTGATGGACTTTGCCAGCAATGGTCTGGCCTCTGTGGTATTGCTGCGCTATTTCAATCCGGTAGGTGCACACCCATCTTTACTGATTGGTGAACTGCCATTGGGTAAACCCCAGAACTTAGTACCCGCTATTACCCAAACGGCCATTGGCAAGTTGCCCATGCTGACGGTATACGGCGATGATTATCCCACCCGCGATGGGTCCTGTGTTCGTGACTATATTCATGTATGTGATATAGCGGCTGCCCATACCCTGGCCATACAACACCTGCGGAATAAGAAAACACTTCGTCCCTGTGAAGTATTTAACCTGGGTACCGGAGAAGGTTATACGGTATTGGAAGTAATCAGGAGTTTTGAAGAAGTATCCGGTGTAAAATTAAATTACCAAATAGGCCCGCGCCGGGCCGGAGATGTGGTAGCGATATATGCCAATAACCAGGCTGCCATTGACCGGCTGGGCTGGAAAATCCAATATGGCATTTCCGAAATGATGGCCACTGCCTGGGCCTGGGAGCAGAAGCTGAAAGAGGCTGAAGAGCAGGCGAAGAGCAATTAAGGTAAACTTCGCAAATGAACTTTATGCTGTATCTAACCACATTCTATCTACCATCAACAGGTTATTGCAGAACAATTTGAGAAATGCATTACTATCAAGTGTGGCACACCAAAAGGTCAGCCTTCCTTCCCTGCCCTATACTCTGGTGGCAGAGAAAATAGAAGTGCATATCACCATTGTATGATTTCATTTACGCGGTATGGTTTCCTCAGCCACCCGGCGTTTACCAACGGGCAGCTATTTCCCATGACCAATTAATTGTTTTGCTTTTGGCAGATCAATTTCATTTTCCCACTTCGCCACCACAATGGTAGCTACTGCATTACCAATGATATTGGTGAGTGCCCTTCCTTCACTCATAAAACGGTCAATGCCAAAAATCAATGCAATGGCTGCAACGGGTATGTGCCCAACAGTTGGCAGGGTGGCGGCCAGCACTATAAAACCACTACCGGTAACGCCGGCCGCACCTTTGGAAGTGAGCAATAATACCAGTAATAAAGTAACCTGGTGGCCAATATCCAGTGGGTGTATTGGTTGCCTGTGCCAGAAACACGGCAGCCATGGTTAAGTAAATAGATGTCCCATCCAGGTTAAAGGAATAGCCCGTAGGAACTACCAGGCCCACTACCGGCTCTGAGCAACCTACTTTTTCCAGTTTACCAATCAAGCTGGGTAAAGCGGCCTCAGAGGATGAGGTGCCCAAAACAATCAGCAGCTCTTCTTTTATATAAGCCAGCAAGCGGAATATATTAAAACCTGAGAATTTTTAAATATACTACCCAGTACCCCAACAATGAACAGTATACAGGTAATATAAAATGCCCCCATCAGTTGTCCCAGTTGCGCCAGAGAACCCAAACCATATTTACCTATCGTAAACGCCATAGCCCCCAATGCACCCAGGGGTGCCACGGTACATAATAATTTTAATGATGGCAAACAGGGCATCTTCCAGGGACTGAATTCCTTTTAATAGCGGAGTTGCTTTATGGCCAATTTTAGACAGGGCAAATCCCAGTAATACCGAAAAAAACAAAACCTGTAAAATATTACTGGCAGACAATGCATTGACAATATTCTCCGGGATAATATGGAGTATAAAATCAACAACTGACTGGCTCTTGCCTTCCGCAATAAAATTTTCAACGGCTTTGGCATCCAGGGTGGCCGGATCTATATTCATACCCAGCACCGGGTTTCAAAATATTGATGACCACTAAACCAATGATCAGGGAAAAAGTAGTGACCACTTCAAAATACAAAATGGCTTTCAGGCCTACCCGGCCTATTTTTTTCGTATTCTGGATTCCGGCAATACCGGTAACAATGGTACAGAAGATAATCGGGGCGATCATCATTTTAATGAGCTTGATAAATCCATCTCCCAATGGTTTTAACTGTACCGCAAGGCCGGGATATAAAAATCCAAGCGCTATGCCAATTCCGATAGCCAGGAGTACTTGTATGTAAAGTATTTTCAGGTATTTCATGGGTGATGGTTAAAAATGTGCAAATTAGGCGTTTTGCAAACGGGTAGGCTTTTACATTTTACTATGCAAATATGGGCAGTCTAAAGTAATCGATTCCCCAGTATAAAAAGGTAGCTTCCCTAATTACCTGCATGAATACGGTTTATTTTACCAGAATAAATATACTCATTGGGAAAACAATACAATCCGGAAATTCGGTAAAATCAGATAGTACCTACATGACAAAGAATGTATCCTGACGCGTATTTCACAGGAAGTAAGGAGTGAATAAAAAAGCCAATATCAGAAAGGGGGGGTATTGAATGGTTGTGGCAATGAAGTAAAAAGTTTCCTCCCGAATATCGACAATTAGGTAGGGAAAAAACAACCATGCTTTTCCAAACCGGACTGCTATGCACTACATACTCCTAGTTACATTTACTGGTTCACCATCTTCGCTGCATTCTCGGCCATTTGTAAGGATTCGATGAATTCATCAATATCGCCATTAATCACTGCATCCAGGTTATCAGGAGTGAGGCCGATACGGTGATCGGTTACCCGGCCCTGTGGCCAGTTATAGGTGCGGATCTTGGCACTTCGGTCACCGGTGCTTACCAGCGTTTTTCTTCGGGTGGCGATTTCATCTTCCTGCTTGCGAACCTGTTCTTCGTACAATTTGGTACGCAGCATGGTCATGGCTTTCTCGCGAT
>CAVVSL010000036.1:0-32335 GCA_963750825.1 uncultured Bacteroidota bacterium
TCGCACCCTACGACATTCCTCCCGACAAAATCGCGGCGATCATGGAAGACTTCGTCGCTCAGGCTGTGCCCGTAATACAGCGAAGCCTGACAGCTGCGAGCGGGAAATAAATGCACTACGCTGAAATTTCAGGCGGGCAGTGGCACGATGCGTCAGTCTGGATGAATGTAAAGGCACATGACAGTTCATCCGTCTACGATCCGACGCTTCATCCCAAGGAATAACTTATGTGCGGCATAGCCGGGATCTTCGATACGCAAACGACACGCCAGATAGACCAGGCGCTGCCATATCACGGCGGCACCAGACGCACTATATCCTCTTGTTCAATCAGTGAATCTCTAGGATGAATATCTTTATAGATAGGGTTGAACATTTCCTTAATTTCTTCCTGACGATTAAGATCGTCTCTTGGTTGAATTTCAGCATAAATTTCATCCAAACTCACTTTCTCTGACTACTTCTTCCAAGCTAATTTCATCATTTTCTCAGTTTATTGTTTATTTCCTTTTAATTTCTTAAGCTTCTTCAACTTCATGGGGGGTTTTGGGGTTTTGGGGTTTTGGGGCAACGGTTCATTGTTGGCATATTTGGCCTGCAGAAACAGCACACGCTTGTGCTGCGGGTATTGGGCCAGAATGGCGGTAATTATTTTCCCCACTTCTTCCGATTTCTGGTAAATGGGGGATGAGATGATGGGATCGGTAGATTTATAGCGGGTGGGCATTTTAAGCAGGATGGCTTCCAGGGTTCCCAACCAGCTTTCGGGTATTTCTGTTGCCTTACGGGCTTTTGACAA
Organism: uncultured Bacteroidota bacterium; assembly: GCA_963750825.1. Classification (GTDB taxonomy): domain Bacteria; phylum Bacteroidota; class Bacteroidia; order Chitinophagales; family Chitinophagaceae; genus Sediminibacterium. The sequence goes on from CAVVSL010000036.1 coordinate 800, forward strand.
AAGGCCTTCCAGTTGCTTCTTGCTCAGGCTCCCCCTTTCCTCATACTGGTGCATAAGGCTCATGACAAACAAGGCGTCCGGATTATGCTTGTACAGCGCATCCAGTATTTTACCTATCACATCAATGCCCGGTTTGGGTTTGTACATGAATACGGGGACTTAGGTTTAGGCAGCAAAGGTAGTGCGGCCCTGGTTTTTTACCACCTGAAAATCGATACTATTCCCCTTTTTTAAAAATGCCCAAAAAAACAGCTCCCATTCCCGCAAAATACAATGTACTTCTATAAGGATTGGCCGTTATGAGGCAGGTACCCGACTGGCAGCCAATCGTTTTCCAGTATACGAAACCGATGATGGCTCCTGCCAATGCACCCATCAGGTATAGCTTGTTCGAAAATATCCAACGTTTGACCATAATAAACAATTTTTACCTCACACATGCTACACAAAAACAGATTTACTGCCAGTAAAATTCTCAGGCCAGGGTAGAAGGGCAAACAAAAGCAGTCGTTTTCAACTTACCCCTTTCTTTAATGGCAGCGAAACCTCCCTGGATATCCACCAGGTTTTCGAAACCCCGGGATTTGAGGATGGAAGCGAAAATCATTGACCGATACCCCCCTGCACAATGGATGATGTATTTATTTTTTTTATCTAACTGACTGAAATGATCGTTAATAGTATCGAGGGGCAGGTTCAAAGCCCCCTCCACATGTTCACTCTGAAACTCGTTTTCCTTTCTTACATCAATGATGGGAATATTTTCTTTTCCAAGCTCCGCAGGTAATGCATCCGCAGCCAGGGAAACAATGGTATCCGTTTCCTTACCAGCTTTCTGCCAGGCCGTAAAGCCTCCTTTTAAATAGCCAATGGTATTATCATATCCCACCCTCGCCAACCGGGTAATCACTTCCTCTTCCCTGCCATCGTCAGTAACCAACAAAATGGGCTGGGTAGCATCAGGAATCAGGGCGCCTACCCAGGGTGCAAAATTGCCATCGATGCCAATATTTACCGACATGGGTATAAACCCTACGGCAAAGGATTGCGGGTCGCGGGTATCTAATAACAAAGCCCCGGTTTCATTGGCTGCCACTTCAAATGCATCGGGCGACAGTGCGTGTTTACCCCTTTCCATTACTTTGTCAATACTTTCATACCCCTCTTTATTCATCATTACATTAATGGGGAAATAGGCTGGTGGAGCAGCCAGCCCCTCTGTTACCTGTTTGATAAATGCCTGCTCTGATAGATCTGTTTGTAAGGCATAATTCACCATTTTCTGGTGACCCAGCGTATCGGTAGTTTCCTTGCTCATATTCTTGCCACAGGCACTGCCCGCCCCGTGTGCGGGATAAACAACGATATCATCTGCCAGCGGCATTATTTTTTCCCGCAAAGAGTGGTATAATAAACCTGCCAGTTGTTCCTTGGTCATGTGGGCTGCTTTCTGGGCAAGGTCGGGGCGGCCTACATCACCAATAAATAAAGTGTCTCCTGAAAATAGACCTATGTCTTTTCCCTCTTCGTCTTTTAAGAGGTAACAACTGCTCTCCATGGTATGCCCAGGGGTATGCAGTACTGTGAAACTGAGTTTGCCCACAGTGAACACCTCCCCATCACTGGCTATATGTGCCGGAAAACTGGGATCTGCCAGGGGACCATATACAATCTCCGCTCCCGTTTTTTGGGCAAGGTCAAGATGGCCTGAAACAAAATCTGCATGGAAATGGGTTTCAAAAATATATTTGATTTTGGCCCCGGCTTTCTCCGCCTTCAGAATATACGGCGCAACTTCCCTTAGCGGATCTATTACTACCGCTTCCCCTTCACTTTCTATGTAATAAGCTCCCTGCGCCAGGCATCCGGTATATATCTGTTCAATCTTCATAGTATGGTTTTTGGTAAGCAAAAATGTACTATAATTTACAGTATTTCGGTGACTTTAGTCACAATAAGGCACAACAGTAGTTAGTTATGCTACTGAAAACGCCCAGTTTACACTTATATATACCCTACTAACCGGAATATCCGTACCGCCATTCATCCTCCAGTGAACGGAATATTAACCAGTTACCGGTTACCGGGGCAATACAAATATCTTCTGTCTCTGGAAATAAGGCAGGATCCGTTACTTTCAATAGTCCGGATAGGGGTATTATCAGTACCGGCGACAAACGGGTGAAGAATAGGTAGACCATTTGTTCGGGCAGGCTAAGTTCTGCTACTGCTTTTTGTAAAATAGTTACGGGCATATCAGCAGGGTAGTCCAAACTGTGAGTGAGCGAGGGAAGATACCTGAGGGGTAATGTGCCCGGGAAAGTGGCAAAAATCTGGTCGTGAATGGTATAATTGTCCTGTTCCCGGATGGCCGATTGGGGTATGCCATGTTTATGCCAGGGCAACTGTTGCAGGGTTTCCTGCCAGCAGCTAATTTTTAATCCGGTAACACAATCCAGGTAGGCCAGCGACCAGGCAATGCCCGACTGAGCTATTACCTCCAGTACCGGGTACCAGTACTTTACTAATTGGGCACTATGTTCATTCACCGCTAATCGGGCCTGTAATTGTACTTTCTTTTGGTGGCTGTTACTTTTCTGGCTTTCATCCATTGTTCTGGCTTGTTAAAACAAGATAGGCGAAATCTAACATACTAACCGGGCTGTGACGTGCAAGCTAATTCCCCGTTTAGGCAGCAAAAATGGAACAATACATTCTACGGGTATTTATCTACAAAATTGCTTCAGAATCGAAAACTACTTTGCCTTCAGAAATCTGCCTTATGCACTTGAAAAAATGGGTTCTCGTATTGATTGTATGCTGGTTTATACAATTAACTGCTACAGCACAAACCTCACAGGGAACGAATCTGTCGGGACAAATCATTGATAAATTATCGGGAAACCCTGTTGAATTTGCCAATGTTGCTTTGCTGAATTCGAGAGATAGTTCACTTATTACCTTAGCTATTACAGATACCAAAGGACGTTTTGCTTTTGAAAAAATCAGCAATGGCAATTATTTGTTGCGGGCAAGTTTTATAGGCTATGAAAAGGCTTTTACACAGGTATTGGTCAGCGGAAAGCCAAAAATAAACCTGGGATCCATAGCCATACAATATGAATCTAAGCCGATGTCTGCCGTAACGGTTATGGCCAGTAAAAGTCTCCTGAATACTTCTATTGACCGAAAGACCTATGATGTAACCAAAGATATCATGGCACAGAGTGGGTCGGCAAGTGATGTATTAAAAAATATTCCTTCGGTTGAAGTTGACCTCGATGGGCAGGTAACCCTGCGTGGGTCATCCGATGTTATGATTCTGATTAATGGGCGACCGTCACCACTGATGGGCAAAATGCGAGTTGCAGAAGTATTACAACAATTGCCTGCCAATTCTATTGAAAAAATTGAAGTAATCACCAATCCATCTGCAAGGTATAAACCTGATGGTACTTCAGGCATTCTGAATATTGTTATGAAAAAGAATACCAAAAATGGCTGGAATGGATCTATTACCGCTAATACAGGAAACCGTGACAGACACAATGCAAGTGTACTCCTGAACTATAAGCCCGGCAAAATAAATATATTCGGAAATTATGGTATCAGGCAGGATAGCCGCTTGCGTACCGGTGAAATAGACAGGCAGTATTTTGCTTCGGGTGGCACCAGCATCAACAGCTATTACCTCGAAAACAGCCAGTCAGCAACCCGCCCCTTAACCCATCTGGGTACCTTGGGCGTATCCTATGATCCCAATAAGGAAAATAGTTTTGGCATCTCTGCCAATTATTCCAATAGAGATATGGTTAAGAATGATGTCATCAATAAATTCTTTTATGATAATACACACAAGTTGACGAGCCAGTATGACCGGTTAAGGTTAGATCCGGAGAATGAAAAACAGAAAGATGCGACCGCTTTCTGGGAACACAATTTTACAGGAGAAGACCACACAATCCGTTTCGAGTTAAATGTATCATCAGCCAAAGAAGTGGAGGATAACCATTACCAAAATGCCTATCATCTGCCCTTTAACAATGTTACCCGGGATAATACCCTGATCAAACAAGGGGAAGACCAGCAACAACTCACCATCGATTATAGCCGGGTGCTTTCAGAAAGTGCCAAACTGGAAGCAGGGTATTCGGGTTCATTCCTTCAGCAGGACTTTAATTTCCTGGGAGAAAATTATGATCCTTCTTCCGGAAAATTTATTACCGACAAAGTGAAGACAAATCGTTTTTTGTTTAACCAGACGATTCATTCACTGTATGGTACCTATCAGAAAAGTTTTGAAAAATTCAGTTTTTCATTAGGGCTCCGGCTTGAAGAAAGTTTGATAAAGGGAAACCAGCTTACCAAAGACACCCTCATCAATAATGAATACCTGAAAATATACCCCACGTTACACCTGGCCTACCAGTTAAACAATGGTCAATTACAATTGAATTATAGCAGAAGGGTTCACAGACCTGAAGGTGATGACATCAATCCCTTTCCTGAATACCAGGATCCTTACAATATAAGGACCGGAAATCCGAAACTACTTCCGGAAATCATCCATTCGGTTGAATTCGGCTACAAATGGCAACACAAAGACTTTTCCTTTGTACCAAGTTTCTATTACCGTTACAAACAAAATGGTTTTACACAAGTGACCCTCCCGGTTAATGATTCCGTATTGCTTACCACCAATCAAAACCTGTCTAATGACCAGTCGGCCGGACTGGAACTTATCTTTTCTGCCAAAGCAAAATTCATTAGTGCAAACCTTAGCAGTAATTTTTTCTTCAATCAGATCAATGCTACCAACCTCGGGTATTTTGATAAAAAGACCATCCTCTCTTTCAGCACCAATTTCAACACCACTATCAATTTCACCCAAAATACCATGGCCCAGGTAAGTGCCAATTACCGTTCGGCCAGGTTAACACCCCAGGGAGAAAACTTTCCCGTTTTTGTCCTGAACATTGGCTTAAGACAGGATTTGTTTGCTAAAAAAGTATCCCTTTTACTGGCTGCTTCAGACATCCTCCGAAGTCTGCAGGAGAGGTCTCAATTGCACAGTGGTTACCTTTACCAGACTTCGGTTCGCAGAAGGGACGCCCAGATTGTTTACTTTGGCATCAGCTACCGGTTCGGAAAACCCAGTAAAAAGTCGGAAGTAAAAATGCAATTCGACAATGCCAATTAGTAATGCATTGAACAGCCATTATTATTGACCCGAATACCTGTAAAAAAATTATAAACAATTATTTGCCTGTACTTTTGAAAATGATCCTACTTATCCTGCGTTACCCTTTCCTATCCATTCGACCTACCCTTATTCTATGCGGATTGATGTATAGTGGGATTGCCTTTTCGCAAAATGCGGATATTAATTTGCTTAAGTCCATCAACCCAACCAATCCTTCTTCCACTTTCTGGAAAATAAGCAGCGGTTCTGCATATCCGGTTACAGCCGCCGTTCAGGGAGGATTGATGGCTTACGATTATTTGCACAGCGATAGCACCCGGGGGCTGATTCTGCAGCATATTGCCGAAAAACTGGTGGTGGTAGCGATAACAGAAGCCTTCAAACTGGCCATCAACCGCCCAAGGCCGTACATTACTTACCCGGGCGATGTACATCCGTATGATGCGAGTGAAACGGGCAAGTCTTTTCCTTCAGCGCATACCTCCCTGGCTTTTAATACGGCTGCTACCTTAAGCCTTAGATTTAATAAGTGGTACATTACCTTACCGGCTTATCTATGGGCAGGATCGGTGGGGTACTCGCGGATGTACCTGGGTGAGCACTATCCCAGTGATGTACTGGCCGGAGCAGTCGTTGGCATTGGCAGCGCCTACCTCGTTCGCTGGATTGATAAAAAAGTGATGCTTAGGAAAAAAAGGAAATTAGCCAGAATTTATTAGGGACCTAAAATACAATATAACAGAAACTAATCAGGGGGAACGAATCCCCCCTGATTAGTTTGCTTTCCAAACCTGCTCATTAAAACTTAAAAGTAAGTGTACCCTGGAAAGTAGTGCCCAACTGGCTAAATTGGGAACCATTGTATCCTAATATCCGGTATCTGCCGCTAAATGCAAGAAACCCTTCCAGTAAACTTTTTTGGGCTGCATTGTTCAGATAGGTTTGGCCGTTATTATTTAAAGCCACCAGGCTCCATTTGGGCAATACATTGAAAAGATTGCTAATTGCCAGAGAAGCGCTGACCTTACTGCTAAAATCGTATCCAATATTCAGGTCTGTTACCATATTGGGCGAAAACCGTTGTTTTATGTCTTCCATAATAGCTCCCCCATTATCAAGGTCCTGAAATTCCGTTGGCCCAAACAGGGTGTTATACAAATTAAAGCTCCATTTATTTACCATATAATCAAATCCCATCACTCCTTTGTAAAGAGGACGGCTCCGGGTAAGCAACGACCTTATTTGTGTGCTGAGAATAGTTGCACCTGCGGCTTTTACCGCATCAGGATTATTGGGAGAGCCATTGATTTCATTTTTTAGGGTGTAATTACCGGAAAGATTGATGGCCAGTTTTCCTGCGCCCATACCTATGTTTTTATAACTGCCCACAAAATCCAGCCCCTGTGTATTGGTTTTGATACCATTGATGAAAAACTGTGCCTGTACCACACCGGCTGCCTGTAAAATTTTGTATAGTGTGGTGCTGGGATCACTCGAGGAAATCGGTGAACTGTAAACTATCCTGTCTGAAATCGCTATACTGTAAAAATCCAGTGTCATGCTTAGGTCCTTATTGGGATTCACCCCAAAACCAAGAGTGAAGTTGGTGGATTTCTCAGGTTTCAGTTTAGGCACACCCAGCAGGAAAGCCTGTTTACTATTGTTATTGAACAACCCGGACAATTGAATGGTACCTGCAACAAATGAAGCCTGTGTTGACTGGTTGTAAATCTGGTGGAGTGTAGGTGCACGGAAACCGGTGGAAACAGATCCGCGTAATACAAGTTTATTATCATCCGCCAATTTTAACCGGGACGATAATTTATATACAAAAGCACTACCGAAGTCGCTGTACTTCTCCCCACGGATGGTTCCATTCAATAACCAGTCTTTGGTAACTTTCAGGCTGGCATCAAAATAGGCACCCATGTTGTACCTGTTAAATGTGCCTGCATTTTCCTGACGTATACCGGGAAATGAGTTGGCCCCTTCTCCGGAATAAGATGCCGTATCGCCCGCTATTATTTCATAGGTTTCCTTTCTAACCTCAGTTCCGAAACCAATGGCAAAATTATCTGTAAGGCTTTTGGAAATATCCAGGTTACCTATTACATTATAGAACCCGTATCCGCCTGGCTTAAAGGCTGTAGGACTGGTTTTAAGCATACCCCTGTTAACGGTATTTACCACATTGTAAATCTGTTTATTCCCACCTATCGTAAGACTTATGTCCTGTTTCCAGCCATTAACTTCCCTTTTGATTCCGAAAGTAGCATTGTAATCCGTCAGGTCACCTTCAAAAGTTGGTTCATACCCAATGTATCCTTTATACAAACCGGCAGCTTTATCGGCAATAAACCCATTTTGGAGGGCTGAGCCAGGATCTCCATAGCCAGAGCCCGTATAATCGGGTAAAGCGGGATTGGCAGTATGCAATAAGCCCTGGTCTATCCGCCAATAGGCTGGCCGGTAGTTGGCATTACTAATAACATTCTTATAGGTATACGCTCCATTACTGTAGAAAAGAGCGTTGTCTCCCACCGGTAAACCCAGGTTAAATGAAAACCTGGAAGCAGTAGTAGTACCCGTTCCATTGCGGTTATTGGCCGTAGGATATTTTTGTAAATAGGCTTTGATGGCATTATCGGTAGTAGGGTCTCCGCCAAATGTGGCTACTTCCGTGGGTACATCAATGATACCGGAACGAACTGCATTGTCCTGCTGGTTTAATCCGATGGTATAATTTAAAAAACCTTTTGCACCAATATTGCTACCACTGTTAAAAGACAAGCCATAATTGGCACCATCCCCCTTAGAGGTACCGCCACCAGTAATATTCAGGGAACTTGACTGGTACCTGTCTTTTAAAATAATATTCATAACACCTGCAATGGCATCAGAGCCGTATTGAGCAGAAGCCCCGTCGCGCAAAATTTCAATATTTTTTATTGCATCAACCGGTATCGCCGATATATCCGCCCCGGTTTCCCCCCGGCCTGGTGAAAACTGTACATATAGTAAAGAGCTGAGGTTCTTTCTTTTTCCATTAATCAGAATCAGGGTTCTGCTGGGACCCAGATTTCTGATTTCATAAGGGTCCAGTAGTGTGGTTGCATCATTTACCGGGGTATTCACGGTATTAAAGGAGGGTACCCTGTATTGCAGTGTTTTATCAAGTGTGGTCTGTCCCGTACTCTTTAGGGCACTAATGTCAAAATTATCAATGGGAAGCGGTGAGCCTACTACCGACCGGGGAAGGGATCGGGTTCCCACTACCATTATTTCCTGGAGAAGGCTGGTACTTTCTTCCATTGAAATATCCAGCCGGGATGTTGCCCCATTGGCAACGGAAACCGTAACTGTTTTGGGTTGGTAACCGATGCTGGTAAACGTTACAGAAATATTTCCGGCGGGAAGCGTCAGGGAATAATTCCCCTTGCCATCGGTTAGCACCCCCTGCCGGTTGGCAGTATTGGTGACGTTTACATTTTCAAGGGGATTGTTTTTGGAAGTTACGGTTCCTGTTAAGGTACCCTGTGCAAAAAGGCTGGCAGGAATCAACATTAGTAAGCTGATACAACACTGCCAGTAAAGATGGTTTTTTCTCATAGAATTAAATTTATAGAAACATGATGAATGCGAAAACAATCTGATTATACAATCGCACAGGCTTTCCGACTATCTGGCAGGACCATTCACACAATGGCTAAGTCTAGGCGGGATGATTTATGTCACGTAATATAAAATTTAATCCGTAATCTGGTTAATAATTGCGTTACTTTATTTATCAATTTACCCGGGAAGTTCTCAGTATAAACCCAGCCAAATCATTTTTATAAGCCTTTCCCGATTCAGGACTGATATACATCATGTGCCCTGCATCATAATATTTCATTTCAATGTTCGCGCGAATTTTATTCTCCAGGCCCATATGGTCAATGGTATATTCCGTTCCAAAAAATGGCGTAGCTAAATCATAATAACCATTCATCACCAGTACTTTCAATGAGGGGTTATGGCTCATGGCTTCTGCCAGGTCTACCGCCGTATTGGGGGTTACGGGGTCACCAAAACCATTTCCGCCGTTCTTGCTATGCTTCCAGTCCCAGTTAAATCCAGGGGTACTGTAAGCTGAACTCATGTAAGTGAGTTGCTTGTTTACTTTCAGTTCAGTATAATAATAGTGGTTAAAGGCGGTTATATAAGCCGGACTAATGGCTGAACTTTGCGGATCAAAATCTGACCCTTCACTCAAAAGGTTCTGGTTGATTCCCTTGTAGCGCGAATCCAGTCTTCCCACTGTTAAGTGATCTTCCCTTAACAATTCCTGGGTAAACTGTGGCTCGGAAATACGCAGGCTGGCCTTGAGGATATAGTCCTTTTTCAATCCCGTAAAACCGGCGAGTTGGCTGGCAACGCTTTCTTTTTCGGTTTCAGGCAATGCCGTTCCTTTCATCAATGCAGTGGCATATAAACCTGAGGCAAAAACCCGACTGGCCTGGATAAAATCTGCCAGACTACTGTTGGCACCGGCTTTTTTATGGTACCAGGCAGTGGCAGCATAAGTAGGCAAATGCATAATATAAGAAATATCATCACCCTGTTGAAAAGTAAGGGTACGCAAGTCTAAAACAGATGATACCAATACTACCCCATTCAAAACAATGCCCAGTCGCTCCTGCAGGTAATTGGCTACTCCGGCACTGCGCATCGTTCCATAACTTTCCCCCACCAGGTACTTGGGTGACTGCCAGCGGTCATTTGCCGTAATATATTGTTTGATGAAGCCACTGACAGAACTGATGTCCCCGTCCACTCCCCAGAAATCCTTGTTCTTAGCCTTACCCACGGCTTTACTCAAACCCGTTCCTACAGGGTCTATCATCACCACATCACTAACATCCAGAATGGAAAAATTATTATCCTCTATCCTGTAGGGAGGGGGTGCATTGTCGTAGGGGTCGTTTACCACTACCCGCCTGGGTCCCATTACACCCATGTGCAACCACATGGACGAAGAACCGGGGCCGCCATTGAAAGAAAAACAAACGGGCCTTTTAGCCGCATCCGGTTCACCCTCTTTTGTATAGGCTGTGTATCCGAAAAAAGCAATGGGCTCGTCCTGGTTGTTGCGCAAAATGAGCGCGCCTGCCGTAGCTGTATAACTAATGGTTTTACCCCCAATCAAAACGGAATGACGGGTTACCGACTTTTCTTCTTTGGGAACAGGGATGGTATCTTTTGAGTCCTGTGCTATAAGGGTCGTAGCTATAAAAGGGTGGGCTATACCAACCAGTAGAAAGTAAACATATTTCATGGGCGAATATTATATGACTTTTTGAAATAGTAAGTTACCCTTTTTGCCAAAACTATATTAGGTTTTTTAAGTATAATTTAACCCGGTCCGGCGTATGAAAAGAACATACCCTGTATCTAAACGAACAAAGGATGGAACCAACATGGCTTCATTGGATACCTGTCATGGACACACCGGAACGAACGGTATTTACCATTACCACGGCACTGCTGATTATCCTTATGTGATTGGTGCCATGAAGGGAAAAGTTACCCTTGACCCTGCCTCAACAGCACCTGAGAACCAGATTTTACCCCAGGCTTTTACGAAACCTGTAAGGCCCGCAACCAATCCTTTAAACGGCGCAGTTATCACCAACTACGCAAGTACAGGTACCAATGCTTATTTGCTAATTTACCGCATAGGCACTAAAAATGGTTATGTACAATACAGTTGGGACTCGGGTAATAAATACACTTTTATCCTTACAGATACGGCAGATAAGGTGGTCACTACTTCTTACCAGCGATAGGTTGGGGCAAAAATCATTTTTGTAACAGCAGGTTTCAGGGAAAACTTACGTTTCATTTACTGAGCAGGAAATGGTCTTTTTCGTATATTGGGTAAGGCCAATGAACATTCGTAGCGGCCTTTTCCCATCGCCCTAAAACAGCGCTTATGCTTACTCGCCCCTCGCTTCTTTTCAGTTTGTTTTCACTGATGGCATTGTCATTGGTTGGCTGGCAAAAGAAAAAAACAGCCGCGGCTGCCACACCCAATGTAGTCATCATCTTTATGGATGATATGGGGTATGGAGACCCGGTTTGTTATGGGGGAGGGCCTTACCAAACGCCCAATATTGATGCCTTGGCCGCTAATGGATTACGCTTTACCGAATACTATGCAGCACAGGCTGTATGTACCGCTTCGAGAAGTGCCCTGCTAACCGGGTGTTACCCTACCCGAATAGGCATGCATGGTGCCATCAATAACAAAGCAAAATTTGCGCTGAATCCCGAAGAAGAAACCATTGCGGAACTATTGAAGTCCAGTGGCTACCGAACAGCCGCCATTGGTAAATGGCACCTTGGCCACAAACCCCCATTCCTTCCCCTGCAACAGGGGTTTGATGAATTTTTCGGCCTGCCTTATTCCAACGACATGTGGCCGGTTGGGTTTGATGGAAAACCGGTTACGGATACTACCCAACTCAAAGGCAGTTATCCTCCCTTACCCCTGATTGAAGGCAATAGCACCATACGCACTCTGCAAACCCTCGAAGACCAGGGAGAACTTACACAGCAATACACCCAAAAAGCAGTGCAATTCATTCAGCAAAATAAAAGCCACCCTTTCTTTTTATATTTGGCCCATTCGATGGTGCACGTACCCATCAATGCTTCCGCTAAATTCAGGGGAAAGAGTGGTGCCGGTTTATTTGGCGATGTGATGGAGGAAGTAGACTGGTCGGTGGGAGAAATTATTCGTACCCTGAAGACCAATAAACTGCTGGAAAATACCCTCGTCATTTTTAGCAGTGATAACGGACCCTGGTTAACCTTTGGCAACCATGCAGGCAATACAGCAGGCCTGCGGGAAGGAAAGGGAACGGCCTGGGATGGGGGCCTGAAAGTACCCTTTATTGTTAGTTGGCCCGGCAAAACAAAGGCAGGAACCGTGAGCAACCGGTTGATGACAGCCATGGATGTCCTACCCACCTTAATCAACATTTGCCACGGAAAAATGCCCGACAAAAAAATTGATGGAGTAGATTTTACACAAATAATTATGGGAAATACCAAAATCATTCCCCGGGACGAGTTCGCCTATTACTATGACCGCGATAACCTCAAAGCCATCCGAAAAGGGAAATGGAAACTGGTATTTCCGGCAACCTCACAAACGTATAATAGCCCTGCCACAATTGGAAAAGATGGCTTCCCCGGAAAATACGGATCAGTCAATGTTCCTATGGGATTGTACGACCTGGGTACCGACCCGGGTGAAGACAGGGACCTGAAAGACCAGCACCCGGAGATAGTAGCATCACTCCAAAAAGTAGCGGACAATTACCGTCAGGCTTTAGGTGATGGGCTCACCAGAATGGAGGGCAAATAAGTAAGGCCCCCTGGCCAGATCAAATAAATAATATGCCACTAAAAAGTAAAGGGATAAAAAAAGCGGAAGAAAATCTTCCGCTTTTTTATTTATTTTCTGGCTATCCGAAAAGTGATGGATGCTTTATTCGTTGAAGTTGTCAGCGAAGTAACATCCACCTTTATGATATATTGTATTCCCTGAACCAGGCTGCTCAATTGAAGATCAACGCTATTGACCGTATTACTGCTGGTCTGGCTGGTTTGTGTAAACAGGGTACTATTGTCACTTTCCTTGGTTCCTGTTATATCAATCTTCACCCCATTTTTAGGCGGCGTGGAACTGATCAGTAGTTTGAAAGCATAAGTAGCTGCCAACGCAGGAACAACCGTAGTTCCTGGATCCGGATTTAAGGCAATGACCAAATTGGCTTCCGGTGGTTCGGCCGGAGTACTCTTCTTGCAACTTATGCCGGTAAAGACAAACAAAGCCAGTAGTAAACTATATAGTATAGATTTCATATAAGAGCGATTTATTGTTTGATGATTTGTTTGCTTTCCTGTTTCCGTGTTTTGGTATCAGTAAGTATGATTGTATACATTCCGGGACTCAGGGCATTCATATTAATCAGGATACTTCCGATAAATTCCTGGCTAATGACAACACTTCCTGTAGGACTGAACAGTTTAATGGATATTTTATTGGTCGAACTGGTCGCCTGAACAGACAATTTATCCGTAACCGGATTAGGCAGAATTTTATAACTGCCAATTGTATTCCCGCTAATATTTACCACTGCTGTAACCAGGTAATAATACGCATCACTGAAAGCGCCCGTACAACCTGCAATGCTCGCCTGTACCTTATAATAACCACTTAAGGTTGGCCGGTAGGTCTGGGTGGTTACAGCAGGCGTTATTGCAGAAGCATCTTTATACCATACATTACCGGCACTACTGCTGCTCAGGAGGTCTGCGCCACTTGCCGTAATGGTGGGTTTGGGCGGTATGGGATTAGCCGTAACAACTGTTCCTGCAGAGGAAGCAGAACAACTGTTTATGTCAGTCACAACCACTTTATAAGTACCGCTCACATTAGCCGTATAGGTTACCCCTGTACCGCCACTGCTTATGGCAGTATTTCCGTTGAACCATTGGTTACCGGTTGCAGCAGAAGAGGTAAGCACCACTTTACCTGTATCGCAGAAAGTCAATGGCCCACCGGCTGATACAGTTGGAACAGCTGGTAACGGATTTACAACTACTGCCGTTCCTGTGGAAGTAGCCGAACAATTATTGGCATTGGTAACTGATACGGAATAGGTACCTGCTGTGTTAACTGCCAACGTAGCATTGTTAGCCGATGCAATAGCGGTGCCGTCTTTAATCCATTGGTTTCCCGTTGAGGCACTGGACGTAAGAGTAACACTTCCGCCTGTGCAAAAACTAACCGGGCCACTCGCTGAAATAGTAGGCGTTGCAGGAAGGGCATTAACAGTTACAGTTGTTCCGGCTGAAACCAATGTACATCCACCGGTAACCGTTGCACTAACCGTATACACCCCGGTGGTAGTAGCCGAGAAGCTGGCACTAGTTGCTCCTGATACAGGAGTACCGTCTTTCAGCCACTGTATGGGGGCCTGCCCGTTGGTGGTAAGGGTTACACTTCCGCCTGAGCAGAAGGTAGTTGCCCCTCCGGCAGTTAGGGTTGGTGGCAGGCAAAAAGCAAAGCCGCTCCTGCTAGCCGTTCCACCCGGAGTAGTGATACTCACGTTACCACTGGTACCCGAACCAACTACGGCCGTTACGGTTGTTGCCGATACGTTGGCAAAGGAAGTAGCATTGGTACCTCCGAAGGTAACTGCAGTAGTTCCCGACAGATTGGTTCCAGTTATGGTTACTGTGGCTCCGGCTCCGGCTCCCGTGGGTGTAAAGGAACTGATAGTGGGCGCAGGAATAAAAGTAAAGCCAGCCAATCCTCCCGTTCCGCCAAGTGTTGTAACACTTATGCTTCCACTGGAGCCCGCACCAACCACTGCCGTAATGGTAGTTGCTGAAACGAGAGAAACAGAAGAAGCCGCTGTACCTCCAAAAGTAACTGTGGGTGTTCCGGAAAAATTGGTTCCTGTTATGGTAATCACCGCTCCACTGCCCGCACTGGTTGGGGCAAATGCACTAACAGTAGGAGCAGGAATAAAGGTAAAGCCGGCAAATGTTGCTGTTCCGCCGGCGGTGGTTAGACTTAACGTGCCTGTAGCACCCTGACCAACCACAGCAGTTACGGTAGTAGCTGATACATTGGTAAATGTAAGGGCTGCTGTACCGCCAAAACTAACTGCGGTAACGCCTGTAAGATTGGTGCCCGTAATAGTAATGGTTGCACCGGCCCCTGCACTGGTGGGGGTAAAGGATGAAATTGCCGGTTGCACAGTATTGAATGCACTGGAAGAATACATACCCCTTCCATGAGTACCTGCAATCACCTGAAAATCACTTTTTCTGATTTGTAACATATCGGTCCGCACATTGGCAAATCCATTATTGGATTGCGTCCAGGTGGGGGTTCCACTGTTAAAGCCCGTAGTACCATAGATACCCAATTCAGTGGCCAGTATTACTTCATTCCGGTTGTTGGGATTGAAGAGTGCCCAGCGTGCAGGTATATTGGGATAATTACCCGATTTGTCAACCCAGCTTGTACCTCCATTGGTGCTATACCAAATTTTGGCTATGCCATAATTAAAAAAGGTGACAAGTAATTCGTTTTCACTGGCGCCTATTTCAATACAGGAAACAGACCCGGTTGGCAATCCAGCAGAAAGATCAGTAACCGTTGGTGTGGCATCGGCATTAGTAGCTTTTAAGATTTTACCATTATTGGTGCCAATATACAAGGTAGTGGAAGTGGTGGTGTAGGGTGAAACAGTAAAAGCGGTAGCCGCTGAAGTCAGGCCTGCAATGGTTACTGTACTCACTGTAGGGCTGGGACCGGTTACACCACTCATCCGATAAATGCTGTTGGTGGCTTTGTCTTTATAAGTATATAAAATGTGCAGGTTATTGTCATAAGTAGCCGGGTTAATGAAAGAGCCTGTGGCACCATCATTCAATGCTGCCGTTGGAAAAGTGGTCCCGCCATCAGTAGACAGATAATACTGGTTATTGGTATAGGAAGTTATTTGGTACAATGGATTGGTCTGGTCAATAAAACAATAGGCACCATCTCCTCCGGTAGCTTCTGTAGTTGCGCTGATACCTGCACCATTGAATTTTTGGGTTCCGTTATCCTGTGTACCTCCCAGGAAATAGTTTGACCCAGTGTTTGGATGTTGGGCTGCTGAATAAAACTGGGTAACGTTGTAGTTCTTATTTCTGGCTTTTATTACATCGGCTGTTCCTGCAGTAGCAATGGAGGTTGTATAAAAAACACCGCCATCATTCCCGAATAATACGGTAGAGGAAGATCCGGGTTTGAAAGCGATCGCATGATGGTCTGCATGAACAGTAGAACTGGTCAGATTGGCCAATGGTCCATTATCAGACCATTTGCTGATTTGGGTCCAATTGGTGCCGCCATCCACTGTCCGAAAAAGGTCGATCCCTCCCACAATCACCACATTGGGATCATTGGGGTCTACCTTTATTGCCTGGTCATAGAAAGCCTGTCCACGCGTAAAGTCATTGGCAGGTATTCCATTATCCACATCAACCGGCGAAGCAGTAGCCGCCCAGTTAGTCCCCGCGTTTACCGTTTTGAGAATATTTTTCAATTTATTATTGTCTTCCACAAATGCATAAACAAAGTTCCCGTCTGATGGAGCACAGGCAACGGTAATCCTGCCTGAACCATTGGTAACCGTTGAAACATTTGATGTTACCCAGTTAGTACCATCATCTGAATACAGGATATATCCCCCACCCTGGTCATTAGCACCATAGGGCGATTGGCGTGTTCCCACCCAAATCCGGTTTGTTTTACTGATAGAAATAGAAGCCGGATTAAAATTGACGGTACTTCCATTTTGATTACCCGGAATAATGGGTAATACCTGGGTCCAGGTAGTGCCCCCATCGGTTGACCGTTGCAAACCCGCATTCTCTGCATTGTGAAAAACGCCTTTATAGTTCATCCCGTCAATGGCAGCAAAAATTACGCTGTTAGCCCCCTCTTTTCTTACTACCAGATCACTTACAAAACTAAAATTGGCAGTAGAAGTAAGTTGTGTCCAGGTAGTACCTCCATTGGTGGTTTTCCAGATACCGGCTCCGGGTGTGGTTACACTAAAACCCTCTCCGGTTCCTACATAGGCAATCTGAGTATTATTTGGGTCAAATGCCATGGCCACTGCACTCAGGTTTGGCCAGAAATCATCCACTTTTGTCCAGGAGGAATTGGCATCTGTGATGTCATTATTATACCACAATCCGCCGCTTACGCCCCCGGCCCATACTTTTTTTCCAGTAACATCATTGGGATCCCAGACTAAAATCCTCGTTCTTCCCCCTACATTATTGGGGCCCCTTTCTGCCCATGGTGTGGCGGGGGCTCCCGGAATACCCGGTATTAATGCTCCGTTAGACCTATTAATATTATTTTGTTTAACAATCGCTGCCAGCACTTCAGGCGTGGGTCTTTTCAACTGGGGATCCATCGTACGCAAAAAATCCTGTTCCCAGGCAAGGGTGGGTGCCAGGGTTTCATTCTCAAACCCTTCAGTTTCTTCTTCCTCCCGCTCTTCAGCTTTCCGACTAAAGGGATGGTTATTCAGAAATTCTGCAAACTTTTCTTTTTGGGCCGCTTCAGCGTCAAACCCGCTAACTGGCACTTTAGAAACTATTTTTTTGTTTGCTTTTATAGCCTTAACGGACAGGGGCGCAGGCAACAGGTTTGATCCCGTAATAACCTCTTTCCCGGATGCAACCTTATCAGCACCGGAAAAGGAGCCATTCGGACTTTTTGCTATCCATAAGCAGACCAGTACTGCTATTACAAGTACATATTTAACTCTTTGTGTAAAAAAACTCATACAGTGGTTGGTTTTGTATTGATGGTATATACTCAGTTAGTATTTTTTTTCCTGTTTGTCTTCCTTATAATCAGTGATATTCCAGCGAAGTTTTTCGGTTGCATGGGAAAAGGATATCCAGGAAGGATAAAACCGGTGGTATTTCAGGATAGGGTCCTCATCTGCCCTATGGGTGGCAGGTTTATCCGGTTTACCATTCGTCTGCAGGCTTTCACCGGGTAAGGAAACATAATAATCAGCTTCCAGCATTACCCCGGTTTCTGTATTTCGGATTGTAAAGGGAACTGATTTCCCACCCACAATAAAAGAGTCAATCGTATGGTTATTAGAAAACTGCTTTGGCAGGCTTATGTGAAATAGCAGCCCATTCCCTTTCCCCATAGCCGATTGGTAGGCAATAAAACTTCCGGGTAAACTTTGGGTTTCTATGCCCGTATGGTTATGGGCCGTTTTGCAGGAAAATAAGGGTAATAACAACCATAGTATGGCTGCGCCTACCAGACGGGACATCTGTTTGTGCATCATATAGCGTATACAGGATTAATCAATCATAACCTGAGATACTGCTCCGTTTATTCCTTTAAAAACTTTCTGATGGCTGGTGCATTTCAAAAAGTATTAATGATTGTAAATGGGTAGTTATTAACAGATTAATAATTTTAATAAACATACATAATTAATAATCAATAATTAAAAAAGGAAGCGTATTTTAATAAAAAAGTTGCCTTTTTACCCAAACAAATAGGTATACCGGTATAGAACCCTGGCACCATTGGTATTGGTTCCCCAAAAGGTTACTTTGAGTGTTTTACTATCCAGCATAAGAATAGTATACTCAACATTCTGCCAGGTAAACCCGGTTTTGGTTGCGTTGATAATACATTTACCTGTATCGGTTGGCCCGTTAAAAGGAAGGGTTTGGATGATGGTGGAACCTCCCTGCAGGTTAAAATAAATGATCTGGTACCTTTGCTGGTCTGTTAAAGGAATATCCACATAGGTTGAATCAGTAGCTCCAGCAGGTTTTGTAAAATACTCCGCTTTCGTCAGGTATAAATTTTTCCCGCCATTCCATAAAAGTGAGGTGATAGAGTCGGCCACCTTAACCACCAGCGATTTTGATTTGCCATTATTGACAGCAATCGTAAAAGTGGTTTGTTGTTTCAATGGGCCCGTATCAAAAACGCCTGAATTGGCCACTTTTACTCTGTTATAAGTAACAATCGTGTACAGGTTGGTGCCCACTACCAGCCAGCTTACAGAAGTGCCGGTATTAAAAGCTACCAGGGTATCAGCAACGCTAAAAGACTGAATTTCTCCCGTAGGGGCATTGGATACAGGGGGTATAACGGGTAATGTGATAGTAGGCTGTTCTGTAGTTTTGGAACAGCTTATCCCGAAAACACATACAAAAAAAGCGGTGAACCAACTGTTCCGGGCTTTTAATGCTGGTATATATGTGTACATATTCCTGAAAAATTATTTTCCGCGGTAACCCTTATCAAAGGACCGCAATGGTTGATTGGTTTAACATTTCAGGATATAAATAATCGGGAGTACGAATACAATACTTATTAAGGTAATATATATATATAATAAATATTATTTATAGCCGCTGGTTACCTGATTTATACTGTTGGGTTTGTTTCTCCCTGGCCTATAAATCGGGTAATCTCCTGATACTAAAAAACAAAAATAAGTAATTGTTGGTTAATAGTGTTCTGAGTTCTTTATTATCAGCATTTTAGGATTTTATTGGGTATTATTTTCCGTTTTTAAACGGGCAACTTTTTATAGCAAATAAGAGGGGAAATCGATTGGCAGTAATCCGTATAGTGAATCGCAAAGGGAACGATTTATGCTCTCTGGCAAAGACTGAGCTGTTTAGATGGCTCTTGCTTACTAAGTGTGTTAACCAGGTTTCATTTCAGCCGGCATTGCAAATGCGCAACCCACTTTTACCCTACCATCTCACGAAATACCTGCTAAAAAAGTTTGCAGCAATTGTATACTGGCCGCATTTTGGGTGATTTGGTTTTCTACCGCTCTTTCCAAATACCTTCTGGTTTCATCAGTGGCATCCGACATATCCGCATGTTTTTCGTCTTCAATAACAATATTCAGCCTCAGGTAATAGCCCGGCTTCAGCATTTCATTGGCTTCAAAATCAGTTGTCTGGTTAACACCCCTCATCATGATTTCCGGAATTTGTTCTATCCACTGCAGTTTT
Source organism: uncultured Bacteroidota bacterium (assembly GCA_963750825.1). Taxonomy (GTDB): domain Bacteria; phylum Bacteroidota; class Bacteroidia; order Chitinophagales; family Chitinophagaceae; genus Sediminibacterium. The sequence goes on from CAVVSL010000036.1 coordinate 20,652, forward strand.
CCCCAGCTGGCGGCTTCTGTTTCGGTTATGGTACCATTATAACTTCCCGTTCCCAACGACAAAACCCTTATGTCATTATACGCCACATCCGTACCATCCCTTTTTTTATAAAATCCATCATCCCCATACTTACTTACTTCGGCTATGGCAGCCATAGAAGCATTGTTTACATATACACCTCCATCAATCCCCGTTAGCATTTTTCCCTTAAATTCAAATGAATAGGCCGGAAGGTACGTGGGTGCCGCCGTGGTAGTACGGCATACATCATAAATTTTAGCATTGGCCGTTTCATCCCGGTAAGCTTCACTGGATTTGAAAAAAATGGGACTGTTCGTCGTTAAATCATAGGTAGAGATCATTACGGGACGCAATGCATCTTTGATGGTTTGCTCATCCACGTATTCTCTTAATACGGTATCAATACCATCCGGACTAAAAGCAGGACTAAATAAGTCGGTTATATTATGAATTAGTTTTGCTATACCAGATTTAACAGGAAAGATAGTCTTGCTTTTGGTACTGTAGATATTAGCTATATCCTGTAAATTAAATTTTGGATTTGCCGCATTTTTTTCATCCCGCAACGACAGACAACAGGCAATCAACCCGCCGGTAGAAGTGCCAACAAACATATCAAAGCTATCCTGTATTTTTTTTCCCGTTAAAGCTTCAATCTTTTCCAGTATGCGAACCGGAACAATACCCCGGATTCCACCGCCATCAATCACTAAAATATTAAACGTACACATAGGTTACATTTTACGGTTTTTAAATTAGCCACCACTTTTTTCAACATATCATTCATTCATCCAATAGAATGAGGGCAGGTACAACCTATCTCCTTCCGGGAATGTACAACAGGTCATTGCCCAAAAAACTGCTTCTTCAGGTTAGTTCCCAGTCGCGTATGATACTGCCATGAAAATCGTATTCAATTCTTCTGGGTACTTTTACTTTGGCAAGCGGCCCCGCAGAAAGATTCTGGGCATCCAGGATAAGGACCTCACTTGTATTCTCCGTAAGGCTGTACCTCAGAAACAGAATATAGCCCTCCCCTTCCGGTGAATCTTTGAATTTGGGTGTGAACAAAGCTTCTCCCACATAATAATTTTTACCCGCATAATAACTTTCTTCCCTGTTTTTTTCAAAATCATAGTGGCATACGGTATTCCAAAGCCCGTATTTCTGTACATCATCAACCAGGGAAGTGTACCAGCCATGTTTTTGTTTTTTAGTTAAGAATCTGGGATCCATGATGGGAAATTCAACCAGGTTGGGATTGATAATTTCTTCTTCAAATTTACCTGTCCCAAGGTCAAGCGTCCATTTGGCAAATTTTGAATTTGGCTGATCTGTAAAGGAGGGGCAGGGATTTTTTGTATCCAGTCCAAACATGGGTATTCGGGGAAATTTGGCAACAAACATCACTACCTTATCTCCTTCATCATAAGCATTCATATTATGGAAAACCCAACAGGTGGGTATTTTGTACCATTTGGTTTTGGCGTCCGGATTATTCCTTTCCAAAATACCAATAAATGAATCATTGTTTTCCGGTTCCCAACGAATGGGGTTATGCGTACCCAGGTATTCAATTCGAAAAACTGCCGGAAAATGAAAGTGCACATAATATTTTTCAGTAAGCGCAAAGCCATGCACCATGGCCGGATAAGGTACATCCATGTCTGTTTCGTAACTGATCCGGGCATCCGGCGTAATTTCATAATACTTTAAAAAAGGGGCAACAGGACTATAACTATTGGTATAAGAATGTTTATTAAAAGGGTCGGTAAGCGGGTGGGCTGAATTATTACGTTGAAGCTCTCCATGATAATCAAACTCACCAATGGTTTCTAGGGTATCCAGTTTAATAATATAGGGTTTGCCGATTTCATCCAGGGAAAGTACATACCCGTTTTGCAGGAGTATATTGGTATTCGAATTGTTCATAACCGGAGATATCCGGTTAAACTGGTCAACCGTTGGCCCAATACCCAGGAGTTTTCGAATACCCAGGTATAGTAAGTTGAAAATATTTACTTTCAGTATCCCCCATCCTTTCAGGGTGGTTTTGGGCAGACTTTGTATACCCCCGAAAAGTTCTCTGTTCGCCTTCCGGTCGTTATCCATTTTAAATGTGTTCACGAAGCGATTCCGGTAAGAGACTTTCCCATCCTTACAATAAAAAGCATTGATCATACCCGTGCCATCAATCCAATGGTGGTATTTCATATCCAGTGGTTTGAAAGCCGCATTGGGCCCAATCCTGATTAATATTGCACCCTCTAACTCGGGGGGAAGCATTCCCTCCACCAGTAAATCAGGATGAAACTCCTCATCGAGTATGGGCGCAAAATTGCCCTGCAGATAAACATTGTCCGTTGGACCAAATGGTAGATTATCGGAAATTTTCATACAACCTTATTTAAGTACCAAAATATAAAGACCCTTCTTGTGTTATTCACAAAGTTTCAGGTAATAATCCGCTATAAAATCTGTTGGTATTTCTTTCGCATAAGCCGCAAACTGTATTTTTGCATTTGCCAGGTCACCCTTATCATAATACTCAATACCCGCTGAAAAAAGCGGACCGTGTAAATGCATTTTGTCAATTATTTCCTGCGGCTTACACGAAAATTCTTCTATCAGCTTTATTTTATTTATTTTTCCTTTTGCCCGGAAATTGCCCACCTCTCTTAAATTAAAGGCGGAAGGATTTTTTAATTTTGCTGCCAGCTCTCCAGAAAGCTGTATGGCTACCTTATTATTTTTGGTATTGGATTCCAGTCGGGAAGCGAGGTTCACCGGATCACCAATAACCGTAGTGTTCAGCCTTTCATCAGTACCCACTGTTCCCAGGGTTACTTTTCCGATATGCAACCCTATGCCAATTTGAATAGCCTGCTTATTCCTCGCCAGCCGCAACCGGTTGAACGTTTCCAGTGATTGATGCATTTGTATGGCAGCCCTCAATGCCTTGTCGGCATTATTGGGAAACAGGGCTATGATACCATCCCCAATAAATTTATCAACCGTGCCCCCGTTTTCATGAATTGCCGGTATCACTGTAGTGAGGTATTCATTCAGCATACGAAAGATTTCACTGGCCGGAACCGTTTCACTTAAACTGGTGAAGTCACGGATATCCGCAAATAAAATTACCATCTCCCTGATTACCTGATCTCCCGGCTTAACGTCCAGTATACTTTCCCGGTTAAGCATCCGTAAAAATTCCTTGGGAACAAATCGGTCATACGACTTATTAAGTGCCTGCATCCTGTTGATGAAATTGGCATTCTCGAGTGAAATCGCCACCTGTGCACTTAACGTGGTTAATATATCCGCTCTTTGTGTGGTAAATACTCCCGCTGCGAGGTTGTTTTCCATATAAATAATTCCTTCCAGGTTACCCTGGCGAACGATAGGTATGGTGAGCACCGATTTTTCCCGGTTTTTCAGGATATAGGGGTCTTTTGTAAAAGGCCCTTTCTCGAATGCGTTTTCTAACAGAACGATATTTTTTGTTTTTTCCACATACCGGATGATAGAAACCGGTATGGCATCATAGGCATCCAGCAGTGTTTTCTTCATCTCTGCTTCATGGCCAATTACCTTCAAAGCTTCAATCCTGAGTTCGCCGGAAATATTTAATAAGATGATGACCCGCTGCGCCCCCGCGGTTTCGGTCAGTATCTTCAAAAGCCTTATCATCAGGGCATCTACCTGTATCTCACTCGAAATTGCCTGTGATGATTTTACGATGGATTCCACATCCATCGCAGAAAAAATTTCTTCCGAAATAACCGTACTACCGGTACTACCCTGCCTTTGAAAAGGGGAACCCTGTTGTATAATGTTCGGATAGTCCCTTTCTAGCGACTGTACCTTTCTCAAAGCCCCCCATTTCAGATAAGCACTATAGGCTTGCTTTATATAAATTTCCGCTATATCCTGCTTTCCCCAGTGTATAAAATGACGCGCCATCATTTCACAAAACAGGGCCTGGTCATTCGGATGGTTGGATTTTTCTGCCAGCAAAATGGCTTCATCAAAAAAATCCAGGGCCTTCGTTTTATCACCCTGTATGATGGCCAATTCAGCCTTAATCATAACCAGTTTGTGACCATGGTTGGAAGGATTGTGTACGCCCCACTTGCGAAAATCATTAATGATTTTGTTCAGTTCCCGCATGGTAAGAAAACCGGGATCTTCCTGTTTACGTTTGATGGCACACCAGGCACGGTAAAAAGCAAGTTGTGAATAATAAAACAGGCCAATTAGCGATTTTTCGTATTGCCAGCCCCTTGACAAATGCTCCCATGCTTTCAGGTACTGAAAATTATAGAAATACATGCTTCCCAAAATCAGGTCATGTTCCGCTAATCCGGTCCAGAACTGCTCTTTGATAAAGACAGGCGCTTTCGCGTCCTCAAAACCTTCCATCATGGGATCGTTTTCCGGAAGCCCCTTATTCAACCACCAATCACAATACTCCAGAAACCCATGGGCAATTATCTGGATCTGTTTGAGGTTTTCTGAATATTTAACCGTTGCCTCCAATGAATCCCTAATCTTCTCTAAATTTTCGCCGGATAAAGTACTCATCCCCCCGCGCATACTCAGGCACCAGGCTGCATATTCATTTTCCCCCACCTGCGAGCCTACCTGAAATCCCTCTAATAATTTTGGGTAAAGCTCTTTAACATCAATTTTCCAGTTTTGGAGAAATGCATACAAGCTGAAGTAGATCTTTGCCTGCAGTTCATCCGACCGGTACTTATCAAAAACTTTTTTGCCCAGTTCTCCCCACCGGAATCCATGGTTAATAAAACCCAGGGCTCCGCCATAAAATACGCCAAACCCAACATAGGCAAAACTGGCATATTTAGAATTTCCGTGTTTGGCCGAAAGCCTTGCCATTTCTATAAAGAAAATAGCAAACATATTCTGGTTGGTGAGATACGCTGCCGAAGCGCCGGAAATCATCAATTTAAGTGCGGCCTCAACTTTCGGGTCTTTCAGCTCAGGCAAATTAACCAGTTCCTCCGGCTTCCTTCTGCCCATGGTAACCAATAACTTTACCAGGTGTTTTACCACCTGAAGCAGACTGGGGTTTTTCGACAACCGCAGGTTTAGGATAGACAGCCCCTGCAGCACCTCATCCACCGCATGCTTCCATTCCCGTCTGGATGCATAGGAATAGGTAACTATTTCATGGAAATACGCTTTATCAATAGGATTGGTGAGTTTGGGGAGGGCATTGTTCGTTATCAAATGCATCTGGGTATAGTCGCCCAGCAGATAGGCATTTTGTGCCGCTAACAGGTGCAGCTCACGGGTAAGTTTTGGATACAGTTCCCAGTGTGTGGCTGGCAGAAAACTGATTCCCTTTACACCAAAAACAAAAGCAGCCTGATTGGCGTTAGAATTTTTTGCGATGTTTCCCGCCTCGAGATTTAAGTGAGCCAGTTTTAGCCGCAGTTGGCTGTCTTTTACCAGTGACTCAGTTTTATTGAGGTGTCCCAGTCCCTCAAAAAGTTCTTTAACATTTTTTCCGTTATTTCCCGATTTCTGAATAAGGTATTTACCGATTGTATAATGTATCTGGTCAACCTCATCTTCCCTGAAGAGGGAATAAGCCGCATTCTGGATGCGGTCGTGCTGAAACAGGTATTTACCCGCTGTATCAGAATTGAGCTTATAAATAATATCTTCCTCCATCGCTATCAGTAGGGAAGCATCAACCAGAGTTTCCGCTATCCCGGCAATATGCACGATATCGGATGCTTCAAAATTTTTCCCCAAACAGGAAGCAAACTTTAAAACCCGTTGTACATCCGGATTTAATTTTTGTAATTTTTCCTGAATCAGGTCAACCACATTATCTGTGAAGCCCGCTCCTTTCACTTTATCTATCTGCCATGTCCAGTTCCTGTTCATGCGGTTCAGATAAATGTATCCCAGGTCATACAGGTTATCCAGAAACTGTTTGATAAAAAAAGGGCTTCCCCCCGTTTTGGCATGGAGCAGGGTTACCAACTCCTTTGTTTCTTCCGGTTTACGGCCCAGTGCTTCAGAACATAATGTATTGATTGCCTCAAATTTCAGTGGTCCCAGGGTAATGGTCCGAATGGGGAATCCCCGGTTGGCAAAGTCGTGCAAAACCACGGCAAGGGGGTGATCCTTCCCAACTTCATTATCCCGGTAAGCACCGGTAATCAGTGTATAATTTTTTTCTCCGCGATCGAGTGTATTAAAAAAGTCGGCAAATAACTGAAGGGTTGCCGAATCAATCCATTGAAGGTCATCCAGAAACAATACCAGGGGCGCCTGGGGCTGTGAAAAACTTTTCAGCAGGTTCTTGAAAGCCAGCACAAAACGATTCTTTGCCAAAATGGGATTCGCCACTTCCACTTTTTCTATATCGCCCATTATCAGCTCCAGATCGGGTAATACCGTTGCCAGTAATCCGGCATTGTTACCCAGTGTTTCCTGAAGAATTGTTTTCCACTTAGCAATCGTTTCCGGACTTTCTACCAGTATCTGCTGAATAATCTGGTTAAGCGCCTGAATAAGGGCACTGTAGGGCAGGTTACGTTGAAACTGGTCAAACTTACCCGTTCCAAAATTTCCATTTTCCTTAATAATGTCTTTGTATAACTCAGCAAAAAAGGCCGACTTGCCAATGCCGGAACCGCCTTCAATATAACAAACCGTAAGATTGCCCTCAATAGCCTGCTGGAAATACTCCTTTACCTGTTTAATCTCTTCCTCACGACCATAAATTTTTTCAGGTACAGAAAATACTTCGGAAACATCATTTTCTGCCAGCGCAAAAATCGGGATGTTACTGGTTTCATTCCAGTATTCTATGGATTTTTCCAGGTCGCTCACCAAACCCAGTGCACTGTTGTAACGTTCATCCGGATTTTTGCGCATCAGTTTAATAACAATTTCATCCAGCTGGGCGGGAATGGATGGATTGATTTCTTTCACATGTGGCGGGTCTGCTGCTATGTGCTGGTATATCAGTTCACTTGGTTCTGCACTTTCAAAAGGAAGCCGCCCGGTGAGCATCTGATAAAAAGTAACGCCCATTGAATAAAAATCGGTCTTATACGTTAGTAGCCTGTTTAACCTGCCCGTTTGTTCCGGTGAAATAAAAGCTAGGGTGGCCTGCGTCCAGAAGGTCTTGTTTTCCCCAAACTCTTTAATAAAATCAGAGGCAGAGGCAAAATCAATCAGCTTTAACGTGCCCGTTTGGGGATTCACAGCAATATTGCTGGAACAAATGTCTTTGTGAATGATTTTTTTCTGATGCAGTTGCGCAATGGCATTGGACAGTGCAAGGGCATATTTGAAAAAAGTAGTTATGGCCAACCCTTTGGCCGGAATGAGTTTTTGAAGTGCCACCCCTCCAAAATCTTCCATCAAAAGATAGGGCTGGTCTTTCCACTCATTGTATTCGAAATACTTTAGGTGTAAGGCAGAATCAAGTTTACTGCCAATCCTGAATTCTGACTGATAAATGGATTTTGCCTTTTCAGCAGGAAGGTTCTGACCGGGTACCTTTAATATAAAGGACTTACCCGTTTCCTCGTGAAAGGTTCGGTAGATAAGGGATTTTTCAGAAACAAATATGGGTTCCGTGTTTATGTAACCGGGTAAATTCATTGACGTTTTTTCATAAATAATAGGCAGTTACCAGGTGCTTTGAATATCGGGTAATGGGTTCAATGAGTTCGAATGAATTCAGTCCCATATTGTAAAAGGTATTGTCCCGGCCCTGCATTTCCTCCAAACGGTCATAATAACCGGATTGGAAATCCTGCAGCTCCACATGATAAAAGTATTTCCAGATATCATAATGCAATACCTCTGTCATTTCACCCTTAAGGGAACTGATAATCTCCCGGGCATTCTCTTTAATCTCTTTGACCTTTTCCTCAATTTCTCCGGGATCTTTATCGTTGCGGTAATTAGTCATGGGCGTATAAATCTCATAAGCGGGATTGGCAGGAAACTGGTGTGCAAAAATGGAAGGGCGGTTAATTTTTGCAAGCGGAAAAATGTGGAATACCCGCCATTGGTAGGTCACTTTTTTTTAGGTCCTCCACCAGGGTAATGCCGAATGTTCTGTTTTTAACCTTCTCCGGTGAAAACATGGCTTTCTCGTTATCCCTCAAATCCAGGAAGGGTTCCAGGGTTTCTAGGTTCAGCGGACAGGAGAGCACCAGGTAATCAAATTCTTTATCAAAGGATACTATTTTCTGGCCCACATCATGCATTTTGTAATGGTCGTATTTGATGCGAACTTTTCCATTGGCCCTTTTTACTTCTTTGATCACCACGCTGGTGGTGATATTGAGTGACCATGAAATCCGTTGCCAGAAGCGTTGAAAACCTTCTACAAACCTTTTGGGGTAGGCGATGGACAGCCCGGCACCGAAAAGAAGCATGGTACGAAAAGTGCCTACGCCAATATACCGCAGTACATAGGGTGCGGGTATCTCTTTCAGTTCTCCATAGCCCATCATGGTGGTGGGAATACTGAACAGCCTTTTCAGGTTTCCGAGCCGGTGGTTATCTAACCATTGGTCAAAAGAAACCATCAGGTCTGCCCTATGCGACAGCCCCATATTACCGGCAAAAGGAAGTACTTTATTGAGTTTCCAGCGGATAAAAAAATACCGGATACTGCTGATGAAGAAGGCAAAAAAGTTAGTGCCTTCTAAAACGGCTTTGAAAAGGGGTGTAAATTCCCCGGTGGCAGGGTTATAGGCTACCGGCGATTTTTCGTGGTACATTTTGGCCCCCACTTCTCTAGCCATTTCCATCACATGAGTATAATCGGGTGTGAGGTAATTGGCGCCCATGTCAAAACTCCGGTTATTGAAGTTAACGGTATGCGACTTGCCCCCTACCTCGGTATTGATTTCAAGCATTTCAACCTGGGTATATCCGGCTTTATTCAGGTAATGGGCATGAGAAAGGCCGGCTGGTCCGGCCCCTATAATACAAATCTTAGCAGAAAAGGGTATCTGGGGTGCCATTGGGTATAATTGAATAAACCAATATAATAATAAAAACCTCAATATAAAAATTAAGATTTGCTGTCCCGGTTGCTTTATCTCTGTGCAGTCTGCCAAATAAACAGGTAATTTTTAGAGGGTGCAATAAAGGCTGTATAATGGGAATGGAAAATCCAGGTAAATGGATCCCCTCTCTGGTAGACCATGACCTGGTATCTCCAAATTTCACTGATCCATCTTCGCTATGTCTATATGATTCCCAATAAGTATTCAATTCCAAATAGTTGCGACAATCTAACCAAGCGCAACCCCTGATTTTACAATGGGAATTAAGTATGCATGAAATAGGTAGTACCAATACTGTGGATTTTCCAGTAGGTTGTGTATTCGTATAACCAGTCGTCAATAGATTCCGTTTACAAATACATACAAAACCAGGAAAATCATCATAAAAAGCAGACTTTTAGAGATGAATACCTTGCATTGCTCATGGCATTTAAAGTGGAGTATGATGAGAAATATATTTTTCAGGAGCTGTTATAAATGTACCGTGCCTATGACACTTATATATTTATTCAGACATTGTAACAACGGATTGAAATCTCCCGCAAAGGCGGGATTACAATAGCAACCGAGCCGATGGCTCTACAAATAAAGATGAAAATGAATACTTATGTCAATCTTTCTCACTACTAAATCCACTTGGTAAAGATTGGAGTTGAGTTTAAGTTACGATATTGTGAAAGCGCATGGGGGAGAAATAAAAGTACAAACAAAAGAAAATGAAGGCACAACCTTTATCATGCAACTGCCTTTTTTAAAAATTATTTAATAACATGAAGAAACTAATTGCTTTACTATTTTATTATTCTATCGGATTGAATTCTATTCAGGTCAATGCGCAACCTGCTAAAGTAGATTCAATACTTTCTTTTTTGCGGGCAGCCCATAAACAGGGGCGGGTTGATACAATATTTGAAAAGAAAATCTTGGCCATTATAAATCGAACCTTCTTTACTGATGGCGATGTTCAAAAAATGGTCATTGAGGCAGATCGCTTTGTGACCGGCGACGATGAGGATATGAGTATAAACATTTGCAGGTTGATTTTTTCGAAACTTGTTTCTGCAGATTGGGATATGGCGATTGACTTTGGAAAATCAATGTTAGAAAGAATAGAAAAAAGCAAAACCCCTGAGAAAAAATTCTTTCGGAATGGGCTTCTTAACAGTTTACGCATTCCGTATCGAAACTCACCCTCCCGTCTTACTGAAGGCATTACTTATTATAATAATTACCTAAATAAATTTATAGAATCAAAGGATTCTTCTGGAATAGCTGTATGCACTTATGTATTGAGTAGTTTTTACAGAACCGTCGGATTATTTGATAGGTCTCTCTATTTATCCAAAAAATCCCTTGCGTATCTTGATTCAAGTAAAAATACCGGCAAAACATATTTTGGCCAGCCAAAGTATGAAGGAAGAAGCGTTTGGATTAATAACATGGTGGTTCCGGGAGACCTTTATTTTTTAAAAGGCGATACAGCAAATGGGTTGCAGATTACAAGGATATACCATGAATTATTACAAAAGCAAAATAATCCCGGAATCTTGCTTTTGCATTTATCGGTTAGCTGTCGCTGCCTGGAAACTAATCGTTTAGATAGTGCCGCTTATTTATTACAGTTCACATACGATTCAACCAAAAATGATAATGTGCGTAGGGGCCTTTTAGGCCCTGTTTTCCAAACATGGTCATTACTGGAATTAAAGAAAAGAAGAAATTTTAGTAAAGCAGACTCACTTCTTGTAAAAACCTGGGAAATCATAAAGGAACAAAATTTAGCTGTCAATACGCCCGGGGGCATTATTGACCCCGATTATTACCGGGCCCTCATTTGTGTTGAACAAAAAAAATATGCAGAAGCTGTTAGTTTCCTGATCAGCGATCTTACAAGGGTTAAAATTCTGAGAAATGAAACACTAAGGGATTATAAATTGCTTGCAGGCTTGTATGATAAGATGGGAGATAAAACAAGATCAAATGAAAGCTATAAAGCTTTTATCAGTTTGCAGGATAGCCTCTTGGCAGACCAAAGCCGATTCAGCGCTATTAGTTTTGAGGCAGAGCAACAAATGAATGAAAAGGAATTATCCATAACACAATTGAAAAGTGAAAATGAAATAACATCAATCACAAGGAATTTTTCTTTTGGTATTATCGTATTGGTTTTACTATTATTGGGCGTAATCTATTTTCGATTCAAATCAAAACAAAAAGCCAATAGTGTTTTAGAAAAAACATTGTCTGATTTGCGATTTACACAAACTCAATTAATTCAATCCGAAAAAATCGCCAGGCCTTTTTGGAGAACTTACTGCTGGGATAGCCCATGAGATTCAAAAAAAGAAAATCCGCTAAACTTCGTAAATAATTTCAGTGAAGTGAATATAGAATTAATTGGGGAAATGAAAACTGAGATCGAGAATGGTAATCTGGAGGAAGTGAAAGCAATTGCAAATGATATTGAATCCAATGAAGAAAAAATAAACCAACACGGCAAACGCGCGGATGCGATTGTAAAAGGCATGCTGCAACACAGCCGCAGCAGTAGTGGTGCAAAAGAACCCACAAATATTAATGCAT
>CAVVSL010000037.1:0-17874 GCA_963750825.1 uncultured Bacteroidota bacterium
TCTGAACCGTTTAATTGTCCCTGTCTGTTTGAAATGTTATAGATATCAGGAACTACGATAGAAGAAGATGATACACTGATGGATTTGGTAGTACGCTGGTAAACACTGTATCCCAAAACCAACCTGTTAGTGAAATCACCAAAGTCCTTTTTCAGGTTAATCTGGAATTCATTGTTGATCACATTCTCGGTGCTTGAATAGTCATTCACGCCACCCACAATATCACTCAGGGCCCTGTAAACACCGGGATAGTCATCAGCATGGTCAAAAGGTGCCGGAATGAAAGCTGTATTCTTTGCATAGTCAGAATAGGTGAACTTGCCTACTGTATTCTTACCAGTGCGGGAATTGTTCATTACACCCAAACGGTTGTAAAAGCTCAACCAGGGCAAAGCCTTATACGTTACGTCAAAAGTACCCTGCAGGTTGGCATCCTTATACTTAGCCCTTTCATTATCGGCTGAGAAATAAGGGTTGTTATAATAGTCATTGAAGAATCCGTTGGGGTTGGCCAATGGGTTGTTCTGCCAGTCTCTGAAATCAGAAAGGGGCAGGTGAGCCGGTTGGTTGATTACCAGATTGTAGAAATCCGTTGTTGTACGGTCATAGCTGGCTTGTGTATAGCTGGCAGTAAAACCAGTGCTTATTTTGCCATATTCCTTGGTAGCAGAAAATCTTACACCCGTCCTTTCACTTGCATCGTGTGGTACGATACCGTTGATTTTCTGGTTTTCGATTGACATATAATAAGTGCTGGTTTCATCACCACCCTGGAAACTTGCCTGGTTGTTGATGGAAACACCGGTATTGAAACTCTTTCTTCTGCCATTGGGTACTGCTGAATAAGGAAGAATCAGTTTGCTGCCATCTTCTGCTACCCTACCTAATAAACGAAGAGAACCGTCAAAAGCATCTCCATATTGCTGGTTCTCATAGGGCCTCCAGTTGGCTTTTGTCCTTACCAGGTAATCACTGCTGTACAATGGATTACCGAAAGCATAGGGATAATATCCTGATCCACTACCATATTGGTCCTGGAAGGAAGGCAGGAAGCTAATCTGTTCAAAGTTGGTTGAATTGGAAAAAGAAACCTTCATTTTGCTCTTGGTTCCTTTTTTGGTGCTGATTACGATGGCACCATTGATACCGGCAGAACCATAAAGCGTTGCCGCCTGGCCTCCTTTAAGGATAGAAACGTTATCAATATCATTGGGGTTAATCAATGCCAATACGGTAGAGGTGGTTTGCATACCATCCACAACCACAAGGGCTTCGTTATTACCCGTAAGCGAACGGTAACCGCGCAATACGATTTTAACCGATGGATCTACACTGTTGTTAACATTGTAAACTGCCAGACCGGAAACTTTTCCGGATAGTGCCTGAGCAAGTTGTGGAGAACGACCCACTGTAACATCTTCATTAGACACTGTGGCGTAGGAATAACCGATATCCTTGGATTTCTTACGGATACCCTGTGCGGTAACCACCACGTTTTCAAGTTCATTGAACTTTTTTGACATGGCGACATTAAAAATAGAGGATTTTCCAACCCGCTGTTCTACTTCCGTAAATCCAACAGCTGAAAAGACCAACACTGCATTGTCAGCAGCACTAATTTTAAATACTCCGTTGGCATCGCCAATAGCGGAGGTAGAAGTTCCTTTAACGGTTACAGAAACACCGGGAACGGGGGCTCCCTGGTCGTCTTTCACGGTACCCGTAAGTGGTCGTACCTGGGCTGTGACCGCTATGGAAAAACATAGCAATGCCACCAAAAGTGTGGATACAGTTTTCTTCATGTTTTTAGTTTTAGTATACTTTAGGATTACGAATATATGTTTTTAAAACAAAATGTTAAAAATATTATTGCGATTATAATTTTTGCTTTAGCTTAACATTATTCAGTATCAAGTAGACCATTTATTGTGATTTTAAGATGCGCTAATCGTGAAAAAAATATATTTTATTTTTATCATTTAACAGTACATTGATTTTTAATATTTTACAAAATATATTTTACAAGTATATAAATAACTAATGTAGGATTCCTATTTTTTATTGAATCGTCATTAACCGGTTTCTAATGCCAGTTTCTAAAAAAATCAATGGAAGGAGGTTTTGGGGATACCCTATGAAAACCATTTGGAATAAATGGTCAGAAGAAAATAGCAAGTACGGTGTAAATATTTATGGGTAATTACAAAAAAAATGATATTATTTGACGTTAAAAGTTAAAAATCATTACATTTCATATTATTCAATATATTAATGTTTGTTTAATCTTCCGTCAATAACGGCGACTATTATTTCAACAAAAAAAGGTGCGGTTTTTCAACCGCACCTTTTATATAAATTATCCATTACATACTACGTAAGCATTATTTATCCCACCAAACTTTTCCAAACTGTGAATCAGCACCTGTAGCATCCGTATACTTGGCGGCAGCAGTTGCATAATTGGTTGGGTTTAACTGGGGTTCATTGGAACCATAGGACTGTCTTCTGGGAATGGTAGTCAAACCAGGAGCCGGTGTTAAAGCCGGAGAACCTGTTTTACGCCAGATAGCGAATCCCTGCGTACCATCGGGATAAAAAGCCAGCCATTCCTGGGTAGCGATTTTAGCCATATCACCCACTCCTGTTAAAGCAATGGCTGGTTGTAGCATATATGCTGTAAACTTGGCTGCATCATATACACCCCATCTTGTCCAGCTTGCCTGGATACCACTTGCATAGAGCGCTACCGCACTTTCTGTAGTCCAACCCAATGAGGCAGCTTCAGCCCTGGCCAGCTTCACTTCTTCGGAAGCTATCAGGATGGTGGAAGAGGTTTCTGCACGACGTGCAGGTTCCAGTATCCTGGCCCAGGTAACATTGGCATTGGCAAAGTTTACGGCATCAGTCCTGGTTAGCCCATAAGGGAAGCCTACGCTGGAAGATCCGAATGCTTTAATCCGCTCATCATTGTTATTGGATAACATATCCGTAACAGTCTTACTTACGGCAAAATCCTTTCTCTGTACCACTGTATAGTAGTTGTAGAAAGTATTCTGGTAAACACCACCGGGAGGCGTTAACGCAGCATTATCTGCAGCAGCATCAATTACGCCACTGGGATCTGCCAGCGCAGCCGCAAATTCTGATTTGCCGGTATTGGCATCTGCCTTCGACATCCTTAATGAAATAAGTAAACGCATAGAGTTGGCAAATTTTTTCCACTTGGAAGTGTTACCGGAAAAAAGTATGTCACCCTGTACAGTAGCACCTGCATCAAACTGCGCAACGGATTCACGTAACTCCTTTAGCAGGTCTTTATAAATAACATCCTGTGCATCGTAAGCGATGGCACCTACTCCTTTTAATGCCTGGGTATAAGGAATATCACCCCAGGTATCTGTAAGCTGCCAGAAATAGAAGGCTTTCAGGATTCGGGCAATGGCAATTTGGTTTTTATTGGAACCAAACGCTGATGCAATACCTGCCGTAGCTGCATCAGTGTTGTAATTGATGATATTCTGCAAGTCAAAAATCGGACCTGAATAAAAACCATCAAAATTAGTGGTCGTTCTGGCGTAACGGGATACGTCGGTGTATTGCGTTTCAGCAAAATACTGGGCGTATAAACCGTTAGAAGTTCTGAATCCACCCTGGTCCCAAACGCCTGTATTCAGGTTAGCAATAGCGTTGGTTAAAAGCGCCGAAGTAATCGGTGCAGTGGTGGCATTGGGGTTACTGTTCATAGTGCCGTAATCCCCCAGCTTCTTGAAACAACCTGTAGTGGAAAGCAGGGCAGTACCCAAACCAACCAGTAAAAGGTATTTATTAATATTATTTTTCATTTTTTAACTTTTTTTAGGTTAGAATGTAAGCTTCAGGTTAAAACCTACTGAACGGGTTCCGGGGAATTGTCCGTCTTCACCCTGAATAGCTGAAATCTCAGATGGGTCAAAGTTTTTGGTCTCCCTGTAAATCAGCAATGGGTTGCGGGCAATGATGGAGAAGCTGGCACCCTGTACTACTTTAGATAGTCCCCATTTAGCAACAGGTAGGTTTACACCAAGGTTTACTTCTCTCAGTTTCACGAATGTAAGGCTGTGAACATAGGGTTCGGCGATACGGTTAAAGTAAAACTGCTGGTAGTAAGACTGGGCAGAAACATACTTTTCAACAGGTGTTTTCTGGTCTACAGAACTTACCCCTACCACCTTTACTCCGCCACCGGCACTTACTGCATCTCTTACATTTTTACCTTTGTCATTGGTAGCAGCTGATTCAGCCAGAATTCCGGAGAAATTACCCCACTGCTCAGACAATGAGAAGAATTGACCACCTACCTGGTAGTCGATATTGAAACCTAACGTGAAATTTTTATAAGAGAAGGAGTTGATGATACCGCCGTTGGTTCTGGGAACCACAGAGCCCCAGTGTTTATTGGCATCAGCTACAAACAAACCAGAGGTTGGATTTACCACCATGGCTCCATCTGCATTACGGGCTATACCCCCACCAATTAACTGGCCCCAGTCAAGCCCCACTTCCTGGAAGGCACGGGCAAAACGGGTTCCGAATGAACCTCCGGATAATAAAGTCTGACCACCTGTACCCACTCCGGGTGCTAAGGCCACTACCGGATTCTTAATCAGGTAGCTATAGTTCATACTTAAATTCCAGCTAAAATCTTTGGTGCTGACAGGTGTAGCGGTTACCAATACTTCGATACCCTCTTTCTTGATTCGGGCTGCATTGATTAACTGAGAAGTAAATCCACTAACACCACTTTGGGCAACGCCTACCGGCTCACCATTGTTATCTTCATTAAAGTAAGTAATGTTTACTCCCAGTTTGTTACGTAGGAAACGCATGTCGATACCTGCCTCATAGGTAGTAATCAAAGATCCTTTCAGGCTGGCATCTTTTAACTGATCGGGCGTACCCATCAGGAAATTTCCGTTCCACTGGTTAGCATTTACACCATACACAAAGTTGTTGGCATAAACACCCAGGTCTCTGGGTTTCTTACCCCAGCTTCCGAAAACTTTACCAAAATTCATCCAGGGAAGAGCATCCTTGGTAAACTCACTGAATACAAAGCCTGCACCCACAGATGGGGAAATCAGGCGGTTATTGCCGATTAACAGTGTAGAATACCAGTCGCTCCTCACTGCCCATGTAAGACTCACAAACTTCTTGTATTCAAAATCACCGGTTGCAAACAGTGATTTGGTTTCCCAGTTATTACGGGTGTTGCCTAAAGAAGGTTGTGCCTTGGAATTAGATAAAGCATATAATCCAGGAACATTTAAACCCTGGGCAGTAGCTCCTGACAATCCTGTTTGGCGGATGGATAATTTGTTTCCACCAATAGTGGCACTTACATCGAAAGATCCGAAACGCTGGTTATAGCCTACCAGTAATTCATAGTTATCTTCTACATACGAAGAATAAGAAGTAGAATAGGATGCCAAATCACCGGTTTGGGTGGCACTGGCTGCTAATTCAGAGGTGAGCACATTCTCACTACTAGAAGTTAGCTGGTTCCTACGAACGGTACCTTTTGCATACAGGTGGTTGTTCAGTTTGTATTTTACTGAAACATCTCCAAACATTCTTTGCCTGTTCTGACCATTTTTACGCTGGTCAAGACCCGTATACTGGTTGTACCAGTAGTTGGCTCCATAAAAATTGAGGGGATTAGAAGCAGTATAGCCATCCGGGTTAGAAGAAAGGTTCCAACTAGCGTAAGTTCCGATAGGTGATTTAAGACCTCTTAATTCTTTCATGAGTTTCAGGTCAAGGTCTCTGTGAAACCACTGGGTAAAGTTTCCTGAAGATTCGTTGGCATATCCATCATTGAAACTTCCGTATAGCTGCTGTGCAGTATATGTAATGTTGGCACCAACGGTAAAATGCTGGTCAATGTCAGCAGATGCAGAGAAGTTCAGGTTATTCCTGTCTGAGCTGGTGGTAGGCAACATTCCCTTGACAGTTTGCTTGGTATATGACAAACGGTAAGTATATCCCTGTCCACTTTTAGAAAGGCTTATATTGTTATTAGTGGTAATACCTGTTTCCCAGAAATCACGGATATTATTTGGCTGGGCAACCAAAGAGGCCGTTTTAAAAGAGCGGCTGTGGCCCGGAAACCAGGCATACCAGGGTACGTATTCCTGACCCGTCATGGCTGGTCCCCAACTGGAATCATCCGTATAGTCAGGGAAACCTTTTCCGCTAAGGGCTTTCCACTCTTCGGGGTCACCTGCTTTCCAGGTGTAAATGGTTAAATCGGGGTTCGCTCCTCCAGCATATAAATTCTGGTATTTGGGCAAAATGTATACTTTGTCGAATGTAATACTTGAGTTTACTTCTACTCCCAACCCTTTTGCATTGTTCTTTTTGCGGGTAGTAATTACAATGGCACCGTTGGCAGCGCGGCCACCAAAGAGGGCAGTTGCGTTGGCACCTTTCAATACGGTAAGTGATTCCACATCATCGGGGTTGATGTCGTAGGAGTTAACAATGGTTCCGTCCATAACATAGATGGGACCAAGGTCTCCATTGAGTGTTGAACCTCCCCTGATACGCAAAACCGCATCACGGTCGAGTGCTACAGGTGACTGACCCCTGAACTGAACACCTGCAATTTTACCTGCCAGTGCATTGTTCAGGTTTGGCTGCCTGATGAGGTTAACGTTATCTGCAGAAATGGTTTGCGCACTGAATGGCGTAGTACGGGAGCTTTTCTTGATTTCAAAAGCCGTGGTAACTACCACTTCCGCCAGCGTTTCTCTTTCATTCCTGTCCATAACTACGGAATACTGGTTAGAAGAAGTAACCGGTATTTCCTTTTTAAACATACCCTGTGCCACAACTTCCAGCACATCGCCTGTTTTGGCCCGGATTACAAATTTGCCATCAGCATCTGCGGTAACACCTGAACGGGTACCTTTAACCAGGATAGAGGCGAAAGGAATGGAAGCCCCCTGCGCATCAGTTATCGAACCTGAAACAGGTCGGACCTGGGCGATGGATACCATGCTAAAACAAAGCATAGCCATCAGAAACATGGATACAATTTTCTTCATGTGTTTGGTTTTATATTTAGTGCAAAAAAAGACTGAATTGTTAGATCGACTTTACGGACAACCATAGGGTATACACTACTTTTCATAAAAAATACTTCCCATTAGTTAAGGAATCATCTCATACCGTTAAAAGACAACCAAAAGAAAGAAGGCGCAGCTATTTTACTCTAAGGCTTTGCAGGAATAGAAAGCTACTGCGTCACCTATATAAGACAGCAAAATAACAGCAAATGCTGCGTAAAAACACCCTTCATTCCTATATATAAATTATTATTTATTATAAATAACTGATTTTAATAATAATATATATTAATTTCTTCGAATAAAATACAATGAAATGTTAACGACTGTTATTTTTTAACAAGGCATGAAAAAAATACAGGGTATCTATTTTGATTCAGATATTTTTGCGGCATGGTATTACTCGATGGCAAAATCGCTTCCGCAGCGGTAAAAGAACTACTGATAAAAGAGGTGCAATCCATAACCGCTTCGGGAAAAAGGTCCCCGCACCTGGCAGCTATCCTGGTGGGTAACAATGGTGCCAGTGAGACCTATGTGGCCAGTAAAGTAAAAAATTGCGAAGAAGTTGGTGTTCAATCCACACTCATCAGATTGGATGAAAACATTGGGGAAGCCCAATTACTGGAAACCATTTCCTCCTTAAATGATGATGCGGGCATTGATGGCATTTTGGTACAACTGCCCCTTCCCAAACAAATTAGTGAACAAAAAGTGATTGAAGCCATCGATCCCCGTAAAGATGTAGATGGTTTTCATCCCATCAGTGCGGGTAAACTGGTACAGGGGCTCCCCACTTTTCTCCCCGCAACACCTTATGGCATTATGCTGATGCTGGATCATTTCAATATTGCAACCAAAGGCAAACACGCCGTAGTCATAGGCCGGAGTAATATAGTGGGCAGACCCATGAGCATTTTACTCAGCAGTAATGTGAAAAGAGGTAATTGCACTGTAACCATCTGCCATTCACACACCCCTAACCTGAAAGAGATTTGCCTCCAGGCCGATATTTTGGTTGCTGCTTTAGGCAAACCTGCCTTTGTAACAGCAGATATGGTAAAAGAAGGTGCCGTCATCATAGATGTAGGCATAACCCGGGTAGCAGATGCCAGTGCCAAAAAAGGTTTCAAGATCAAAGGCGATGTTGCCTTTGACGAAGTAGCTCCCAAAACATCCGCCATTACCCCCGTTCCGGGTGGCGTGGGTTTGATGACCATTGCAGGTTTACTAAAAAATACGGTTCAGGCCTACCAGCAAAATAACTGATTCATTTCCGGTCCTGGTTTCTCAGTAAGGTTATGAGTCAGACCACTACTATCTTTGCCATCATGACAACCGATACAATTACCCGTCTACCCGTAATGGAATCTTTTTATACCCTACAGGGAGAAGGATTTCACCAGGGACGTGCCGCCTATTTTATCAGGCTGGGGGGCTGTGACGTGGGCTGTTTCTGGTGTGATGTGAAAGATAGCTGGGACGCTTCTCTTCACCCACAAATACCTTTATCAGACATTGTTGCGGAAGCTTCCCGTTATCCAGGCCGACTGGCCGTGGTTACTGGCGGGGAACCCCTTCTGCACCCATTGGATGAACTAACGCATTTACTCCATGCCGAAGGCTTTGCAACCAACCTGGAGACTTCCGGTTCCTCACCATTGTCCGGCGACTGGGACTGGATTTGCCTTTCTCCCAAAAAATTCAAAGCGCCCCTGCCTGAAATAGTTCCTTTGGCCCATGAATTAAAAGTGGTGATCTATAACAAGCACGATTTTGACTGGGCAGCCACTTATGCTGCGCAGGTGAATCCTGATTGCCGGTTATACCTGCAACCCGAATGGGATAAATGCGCAGAAATGACGCCACTGCTTATCGAATACATCAAGTCGAATCCCCGGTGGGAACTGAGCATGCAACTGCACAAGTATATTAATGTTCCTTAACACTTTGTTGGTTTTTCATTTTACCCTATTTCTCCCTTTTCAGGGGTTAAGTGATTGCCCATGCTATGCAAACTTTAACAGGCCCCTATTTTACAATTTGCCGAACTTGGCTTTTTGGAAATCGTATGAAATACATCTTAACAGGTATCTGTCTTTTTTGGGTTGTCAATAGCTTCTCCCAGGTTTACCAGCCGGATAAAGTATCCGCTAAAACCATGAAACTGTATGACCAGGCCATCGACCTGTTAAGAGACGGTTCTATACAGGAAGCCATTCCCCAATTGCTGCAATGCATCCAATCAGACAGCAATTTTGTTGACGCCTATTTGTCACTGGCGGGTGCACTGGGTGAAGGGAAGAAATACGAACAGGCGGTCAAACTTTATGAAAAGGCCAGGGAAAAAGATACGGGGTACTTTGTCATCTATAACCTGCCCTATTCGATTAACCTGGCAGGAATGGGAAGATTTGAAGAGGCATTGCAGGCTGTTAATAAATTTTTACAATCCCCCAAACTCACAGAACGAAGTATAAAGAGTGGAACCTACCGCCAAAAAAGTTACTCCTTTGCCCTTACCTATGCAGCCCAGCACCCCCATACTTCCTATGCATTTACACCTGTAAACCTGGGTGACAGTATCAATACCGAAAAATCAGAATATTATCCTTCTGTGACCGTAACGGATAGCTTATTGGTTTTTACCAGAAGGGTAAACCAGACCAGGGAAGATTTTATAGAGAGTAGAATTATCCCTAATGGATTCAGCCATTCAAATACCATTAATGGCGATATCAATCTTGAACCGAAAAAAGGCGCCATTACTGTATCACAGGATGGCGAATGGATGTTTTTTGCCGGAATTCTTGGCGACCAATCCTACCAAAGCTATGACCTGTACCTATCTTACAATACACCCCAGGGATGGAGTGAGCCCAGGAACCTTGGCCCCAATATCAATACTGATTACTGGGAAACCTCTCCTTCGTTAAGTCCCGATAAAAGGGTGTTGTATTTTACCAGTAACCGTCCCGGAGGTTTGGGTGGTTCCGATTTGTATATGAGCAATCTGCAACCCAATGGTCAATGGGGTCCTGCCATAAATATGGGTCCGGAAATTAATACGGCAGGTGATGAGATGGCACCCTTTATTCATGCGGATAACCAGACACTTTATTTCACTTCCAACGGACTGCCGGGCTATGGCAATTCAGACCTGTTTGTTTCGCGGAAAAACAGCAAGGGTGAATGGGGTAAACCTGAAAATTTAGGCTACCCAATCAATACTATTGAAAACGAGGGAAGCCTGGCGGTATCCGCCAACGGGCTTACCGCTTATTATGCCAGTGACAGAAGTGATAGCCGCGGCGGACTGGACATTTACCAGTTTCAACTGAGACCGGATATCAGACCGATTCGTACCCTTTATGTAAAAGGAAAAGTGACTGATGCCAAAACCCATAAACCACTGCCGTCTCTGGTTGAGCTAACCGATAATGCAACCAACCAGGTATTGATGCAGGTACAAACAGATGAAATTGGCGAATACCTGGTAACGCTTCCCTTAGGCAAAGACTATACTTTTACCGTAAACCGCAGAGGTTATCTTTTTTACAGTGAGGTATATGCTTTGCAAAAGAAAGAAGCCGACAGTGTTTACAGAAAAGACATTGCACTGGAACCGGTTGCCATCAATGCAGCTTTTACTTTCCGCAATATTGAATTTCCTTCCAATGAATATGCATTACCCGCTCCGGCAAATATTGAGTTGGATAAACTCGTTATGCTTTTACAGGAAAACCCCACCCTACGGGTTACCATCAGTGGCCATACAGATAATATTGGTCAGCCGGAGGATAACCAACTATTGTCCACCAACCGGGCCAGGTCAATTGTCAATTACCTTGTATACAAAGGCATTCAGGTCAGCCGGTTAACGTACCAGGGCTTTGGTGCCAGTCAACCCATTGCAGATAACCAAACGGCAGAAGGCAGGGCCAAAAACAGGAGGACCACGTTTACCATTACGGGCCTTTGATACAAACCGGGCTATTGAAATAGGGTATAAATACCATTTTTTGGATGTATTATTTCCCCGATTTTGGTTTCCCATTGTATTAGCCCGATGTATACTGAACCCATCTGCCGGATTGCACTGACCATGGTACCTGAACTGGGGCCAGTAAGGATTAAATCACTCATTGATACGCTGGGATCTGCCTCTGCTGTTTTTGCCGCCAGGAAAAAAGAGTTATCCATTATTGAAGGCATCGGTGAAATGGCTGCTAAACAATTAAAGGGGTGGAATGACTGGAAGGAAGCAGAAAACGAATGGCTATTTACTGAGCAACACCAGATACGGTGTTTATTTCTCACCGATGAAGACTATCCGGGGCGATTACTAAACTGCTTCGACCCCCCATCACTGCTTTATTACCGGGGAAATGCCAATCTGAATGCTGCCAAAATCATCAGCATCATTGGTACCCGTAACCATACAGAATATGGAAAACAGGTAACCGAGCAACTGGTGAAACAATTATTGCCCTATGAAGTTATGGTGATCAGCGGCCTGGCTTATGGTATTGATGCCATAGCCCACAAAGCCGCTATTTCAGGGGGTTTGCCAACTGTTGGTGTACTGGCTCATGGATTGGACAGGGTATATCCTCCCCAGCACAAATCCCTGGCCAAAGAGATGGTGACCAGGGGTGGTTTGCTTTCTGAATACAGGATCAACAACCTTCCCGACAAACATCACTTTCCCAAAAGAAACCGGATTGTGGCAGGTATGTGTGACGGCACTATTGTTATTGAAACAGATGTAAAGGGAGGAAGTATGATAACCGCCTCCCTTGCCTATGGCTATAACCGCGACCTGTTTGCCATTCCGGGAAAACTCACCGATACCAGGAGCAGTGGCTGTCTCAAACTGATTCAACAAAACAAAGCCATACTGCTTACAGATGGTGAACAACTGGCAGAAATAATGGGCTGGCAGGAAAAAAAGAAAATTAATAAAAAACAGTTACAGCTTTTTAATGAGTTGACCGAAGCAGAAAAAAAACTGTTTGACCTGTTAAAAGCAGAAGGACCATTACCGGTAGATACACTTTACCTGAAAAGCAGTTTAAGCAGCAGTAGCATGGCTGCTGCCATACTCAACCTGGAATTACAAAATATCATTTGCGTATTACCCGGTAAAATGTATGACCTTGTATAAGTTGTACTATTCAGTTAACAGGATGTAATTGCCCTGCTCGCCGTTGCCATTTAATTAAAAGAAGCATAGATACCAGGGCGAGTAATCCCGGAAAAAGGAAAGCATACATCAGGTAATGCATTTGATTGCCATAAATCCAGCCTGAGATAAGGGCTCCCAGGCCGATGCCCGCTTCCAGTGCAATGTATACGGAAGCCACTGCCCGTCCCCGATTTTCTACTGCACAAAGGTCTACCGTCCAGGCCATAATGGTTGGGCTGTTCATCCCCACACTCAGACCCAAAATAGAAGCACTGAGAATAACCATCCATTCGGAATGCGCAAATGCAAGCACCACCATGGCGATGACCATCACAAATGATGACACAATCAATACGGGTATGCGGCCATATTTATCAGATGATTTTCCGGCAACGAGCCTGATGAAAAGAGAGGCAATGGTATAACAGGCATAAAAAAATCCTTTGTTGTGTAACCCAACAGATTCGCTCAAATCAGGCGATAGTGTGAGTACACAACCAATGGAAAAAGTAAGTAAGAACATACAGATAGCCGGCCTGACAGAACTTGGGTCAAATATTTCTGTTCGGTTTATTTTTAAAAGGCTGAAAGTAAATTTTTGTGTTTGTGGCAGCGTTTCTTTCACATTGTATAAAATGATAACAGATCCCAGTGCGAAAGCGGAAGAAACATAAAACATAACAGGATAGGAAAATCCCATTACCAGGTAACTTCCCGCTACCGGGCCAACTGAGCCACCCAGTGTATAGCCGATAGCCAATGCACCCAGTGCTTCTCCACGCCTGGATTCATGCACCACATCCGCACCATAAGCAGAAGTAGCAGTGGGTTTGAATCCGGTTGAAAATCCATGAAAAAAACGAAGCAGGAGAAATCCACTGACTGATGTCAGTACCGGATACAAAAGACTGCAGATGACACATACCAGGGACCCGAAAATCATAACAGGTACCCTCCCAACGGTATCGGTCAATTTGCCGCTAAAGGGTCTTGATATACCCGCCATTAAAGTGAACAGGGCAATGATCAATCCCTTGTATTCGGCTCCGCCTAATGAAGTCAGGTAGGCAGGTAGTTCGGGAATCATCATACTGAAACTGGCACTGAACAGAAAATTACTAAAACAGAGCAATGCAAATTGAAAGGTAAAAAAAGGAGTATTGGCCGTGGGGGCTATTCGGTTCATTGTTTCAAAAGTAATGACAAATACAAAGCCAATAAGGGATACAGTGTATAAATTCAGGCCGGGAAAAAGTTTTGGAACAAACTACGGGCTTCAATTATCTTTGCGGATGGCAACAAGAAATACTTCTTCCCGCAACAAGACAGCAGCATCCAGGCTTTTTGGCGAAGGCCTCACTTTTGATGATGTATTGTTAATGCCCGCCTTCAGTAATGTGCTTCCCCGTGAAACGGATATTCGTTCCCACCTTACCAAAGAAATTATCCTGAACATTCCTATGCTTTCTGCGGCCATGGATACGGTTACAGAAGCCAACCTCGCTATTGCACTGGCAAGAGAGGGGGGCCTGGGCATCCTGCATAAAAACATGAGTATTGAACGCCAGGCAGAACAGGTACGCAAGGTGAAAAGAAGTGAAAGCGGAATGATTATCGATCCTATTACCTTATTAATAGATGCCACTATCGGGGATGCGCTAAAACTGATGAAGGAAAACCGTATCGGCGGGATCCCCATTGTGGACGCACACCAAAAACTGGTAGGTATACTTACCAATCGTGATCTCAGGTTTGAAACAGACAAGCGAAGGAAAGTGAATGAAGTGATGACCAAAGAAAACCTGATCATCGCACCTGAAGGAACTGACCTGAAAAAAGCGGAAAAGATCCTTCGCCAATATAAGATTGAGAAATTGCCGGTGGTTAACAAACAGGGTAAGCTGATCGGACTCATTACTTACCGCGATATCCTCCAAATCAGGAATTTCCCCAATGCCGTGAAGGACAAACTGGGAAGACTGCTTACCGGAGCCGCGCTGGGTATTACCCATGACCTTATGGACCGGGCTTCCGCTTTACAGCATGTTGGAGTGGACGTGGTTACACTGGACAGTGCCCATGGTCACAGCAAGGGTGTTATTGAAGCATTGAAAGCCCTGCGAAAAAATTTCAAACAATTACAGATCATCGCAGGAAATGTAGGCACTGCAGCCGGTGCCAAAGCATTGGCAGATGCGGGCGCCAACTGCGTAAAAGTGGGTATCGGTCCCGGTTCTATTTGTACCACCCGCATCGTTGCCGGGGCAGGCGTACCCCAATTGACTGCCGTGATGGAAGCCAGTGCGGCCCTCAAGGGCAGGGGCATACCCGTTATTGCTGATGGTGGAATCCGATATACAGGTGATATGGTAAAAGCACTTGCCGCCGGCGCCAATCTGGTTATGATGGGCAGCGTATTTGCAGGTGTGGAAGAAAGTCCCGGAGAAACCATCATTTATGAGGGAAGAAAATTCAAAGAATACCGCGGCATGGGTAGCCTGGGTGCCATGAGCCAGGGAAGTGGTGACAGGTATTTTCAGGATGTGGAAGATGATATCAAAAAATTTGTGCCCGAAGGAATTGAGGGAAGGGTGGCTTATAAAGGAACCCTTAGTGAAATTGTTTACCAGTATGTAGGCGGACTCCGATCAGGAATGGGCTACTGCGGCGCCAAAGACATCAAGGCTTTGCAACAGGCAACTTTCGTGAAAATAACCAATGCAGGCATGAAGGAAAGTCATGCACATGATATTTCCATTACCAAAGAAGCACCGAATTATAGCCGGATCCAATAATTTTCAGGTTCATATATCTTATGGTAAACAGCATTGTTCGCCTGATAGGTTCCAAAAATCTGTAGTAACTTTCCCAAAAAAAGTGAAAAAGACCAGCCTGGCTTTTACAGTATGTTTACTCTTGCTGGTATCGCAAATTCCTGCACAAAATAACAGCAATCACTTAAGAATAAGTCTGCTTACCTGCGATCCGGGTGAAGAAATGTATGCATTGTTCGGTCATACAGCCCTGCGCATTTATGACAGCAGTCAACACACAGACTTAGTTTACAATTATGGCACTTTCGATTTCAATGACCCTGATTTCTACAGCAAGTTTGTAAAAGGCAAACTGGATTATTTTTTGTCGGTGGAAGATTTTCCTGCTTTTCT
Source organism: uncultured Bacteroidota bacterium (assembly GCA_963750825.1). GTDB lineage: Bacteria > Bacteroidota > Bacteroidia > Chitinophagales > Chitinophagaceae > Sediminibacterium. The sequence goes on from CAVVSL010000037.1 coordinate 15,462, forward strand.
GTATGAGTACCAGGTAACCCACAGGAACATTATCGAACAGCTACTCCTGCTGGATGAGGGAAGTAAAAATGCGCTCAAACAGGCATTAGACAGTAACCTCGCCGGAACTAACCGGTATTATAAATATGACTTTCTGTACGATAATTGTACCACCAGGATAAGGGACCTTCTGGAAAACCATGCGGGGCTATCCGTAAAAGAACCCATTGTACCCAGGGGTATCAGTTTCCGTGATATGATACATGGCTACCTTGACAGGAGCGGGCAGTCATGGACAAAACTGGGTATGGATTTATTATTGGGCCGCCCAACAGATAAAAAAGTATCCATTCAGGAGTCGCTTTTTTTACCGGATCATTTGATGAGAGGCGTGGATCTCAGTAAAAGCATTCCCGCACAAAAAAGGATACTGGATATGCAGGGGACCCAGGGTCAAAACCGATCTGTGAACTGGCCATTCTGGGTATTTTGCGTAGTAACCATGTTTATTCTGGTAGTTTCTTATTTTCCCTTACCAAGGTTTGGACAACTTACCCTTATCCTGGATAGTATTTTATTGCTGGTTACAGGATTATTGGGTTGTTTGTTTTTGTTTACCTGGCTGGGAACAGATCATGGATCTTTTGCACAAAATTATAATTTACTGTGGGCGATACCCACCCAGGTGATTGCTGCATTGGCCATATGGAAAAAGCCAGCCTGGCTGGCCAACTATTTCCTTATTTGTTCGTTGGTATATGGTGGATTACTGGTTAGTTGGTACTGGCTGCCACAGCAGCTGAATCCGGCACTCATCCCCATCACTTTGTTACTTTTTTTCAGGTCGGTACGATTTGCCCAAAAATGAAATCATGCAAAAATATTTTACCTATGGAGATGCCCGCATTGCTTACCGAATGGAAGGCAGCGGCCAACCCGTGGTATTGTTGCATGGATTTGGGGAAGACAGCCAGGTTTGGGATACCCAGTATCAATTCCTAAAAGCGCATTGCCTGGTCATCCTTCCCGATTTACCCGGCTCCGGAAAATCTACCCTATTAACCCACTCCCCAACCACAGACCACAAACCACAATCCCCAAACACCCAACTCCAAACCCCAAACAACATAAGCATTGACGAATATGCAGAAGTAATCTATCAATTATTGCAGGCAGAAAAAATTTCAGTCTGTATTATGATTGGCCATAGTATGGGCGGGTATATTACCCTGGCATTTGCCAATAAGTACCCGGATAATCTGCAAGCAATGGGTCTTGTTCATTCAACCGCCTATGCCGACAGTGTCGAAAAAAAACAGATCCGGCAAAAAGCAATCGGCGTGATAGAAACTTATGGGGCTGCCGCTTTTCTGAGCAATACCCTACCCAATCTTTTTGGACCTGATTGTAAAAAACAACACCCGGAAATAGTGGAGGCTTTTTTGCAAAAATCATCCACATTTACCAAAGCCGCGCTGCAACAATATTATGGAGCCATGATGCACAGGCCCGACAGAAGGCAGGTGCTGCAAGGCAACCCAAAGCCCGTACTTTTCGTTATTGGCAAAGAAGATGCGGCCATACCCATGCAGGAGATGATGGAACAAACCCACCTCCCCTCCATTTCGTATATTCATGTATTGGAAAAAGCCGGCCATATGGGAATGCTTGAAGAACCGGAAACTTTGAACCAGCTTATTTTAGCGTTCATCCATAAAGCGTAATAGGTTTAATGAAGAAATTTTTCTTCATATTGATTTTGTTCTTTTTTTCCCTTCAGGCAAATGCGAGGCATGTGGCGGGGGGAGAATTATTTTATGAATACCTGGGACCCGGCCCGAATGCAGGCACCAGTATTTATCGCATCACCCTTCGGCTTTTCCGTGACTGTGCCTCCTCCGGTCCCTTGTTGCAAAACGAACAGGTAACGGTGGGCATATACGAAAATGCTGTTCTGGCAACTTCGGTTCGTTTACCCATTACAACACCCGTTTCCACCATTTCACTCAATACAGCGGGTTTTCCCTGTCTGGTGGGTTCCGTAAATGTGTGTTATGAAACGGCCATGTACTCCGAAACGGTGATATTGAATAATAACCAGGCAGGGTATACCCTTTCCAGAATTGGATGCTGCCGCGTAGACAGGATATCCAATCTTTCCCAGCCACTGAATGTAGGCAGTAATTATGTTACTGAAATTCCCGGAAAATTTGCATTGACATCAGGAACCAATAGCAGCCCGCAGTTTCTGGTAAAAGACACGGCCCTTGTTTGTGCCAACAAATCCTTTAAACTTGATTTTGGCGCAGTTGATCCTGATAAGGACTTACTCACTTATTCCTTCTGTGGCGCCTATACATCCGGCAGTGGCAGTAACAATGTTACGCCACCCCAAAATATTTCATTGATTCCCCTTCCTTACCAGCCCCCTTAT
>CAVVSL010000038.1:0-4072 GCA_963750825.1 uncultured Bacteroidota bacterium
CTGGTGGGCGAGCAGATGAAAAGCCATCCGGGCATCAGTGGAAAGATGTTCGGGGTATTGGGACGAAACGGTATCAATGTCAGGGCCATCGCACAGGGATCTTCAGAGAAGAACATTTCTACCGTATTGTCTACCAAAGATGTAAAAAAAGCCATCAACGTTCTGCATGAAGAGTTTTTTGAAACAACCTACAAACAACTAAACGTATTTATCGCCGGTGCCGGAAATGTGGGGGGGAAACTACTCGGACAAATACAAAACCAGGCAGCCTATCTCCGCAGTGAACTTCGACTGGAAATACGCGTAATGGGCATTGCCAATAGTCGCAAAAATGCGTTCAGCGATGAGGGCATACCATTGGATAATTGGAAAACTGTGTTGGAAGCTGCACCCGCAGGAACGATTCATGACTTCGTGAATGGCATCATTGAGAAAAATTTACGTAACAGCGTATTTATTGATGTAACAGCCAATGCTGAGGTAGCAGGTGTTTATGGGGCACTATTGCAAAAAAGTATTTCAGTGGTAGCTTGTAATAAAATTGCCTGTTCTTCTGCATACAGCGATTACCGTCGTTTAAAATCACTGGCCCGTGAATTCAATGCCATGTTCCTTTTTGAAACCAATGTAGGCGCGGGTTTACCGGTAATTGGCACCCTGAATGACCTTTTAAGGAGTGGCGATAAAGTAAACAGGATACAGGCAGTATTGTCAGGTACCCTGAATTTTGTTTTTAATAATTACAAGGGTATCCAGCCATTTGCAGAAGTGGTTAGACAGGCACAGGCAGAAGGCTATACAGAACCCGACCCGCGCCTCGACCTCGGCGGAACCGATGTGATGCGAAAGATCATGATCCTGGCAAGGGAGTCCGGTCAACACCTGGAAATGGAAGATATCAGTAACCAATACTTTTTACCTGCCTCCTGTTTTGAAGGTAGTGTGGAGGATTTCTATACGGAAATGGGGAAACAGGAAGCACATTTTCAAGCCATCTTTGCGGCTGCCGCCAAAGAAAACTGTAAATTGAAATTTGTGGCCGCCTATGAAAACGGTAAGGCTTCTGTGGGATTACGGCATATACCTGCGGAATCTGATTTCTACCACTTGTATGGGAAAGATAACCTGGTATTGTTTTTTACCGACAGGTATCCGGAACAGCCCCTGGTAATAAAAGGAGCGGGTGCAGGCGCAGATGTAACAGCATCGGGTGTATTTGCGGATATTATTCGTGTAGCGAGATAAATAAATCTGCTTAAAATAAATCGAATCCACTATGCAATTGCATTTCAGCAGCCGGATGTTTTTTTCACCTTTCAGCGGAAACGAAAGGTCTGATGGTGTGCTGGTGCATGCGCCCGCTACGGTAGCCAATATGGTCTGCGGTTTTGATGTACTGGGCTTTGCGGTGAATGACCCCTATGATGAAATGCATATCTCCTTTACAAAGGAACCGGGTATTACCATCATTAATGAAGACGCATATAACCTGCCCGTTGATCCCGAAAAGAATGTAGCCGGCGCGGCATTACAATCAATGCTGGAAGAGATAGAAGAACCCATTGGCCTTGCATTGCGTATCTGTAAACACATCAAACCTGGTAGTGGCGTGGGTTCCAGTGCCGCCAGTGCTGCCGGTGCCGTTGTGGCTGCTAACCGATTACTGGGTGACCGTTTTTCCAGGGCAGACTTAGTAAGGTTTGGCATGAACGGCGAAAAACTGGCCTCCGGTGTGAAACATGCGGATAATATCGCACCCTGTATCTATGGTGGTGTTACCCTTATCCGATCCATATTTCCATTAGATATTATTGAATTAACAGCACCCCCATTGTTCGTTACCATCGTACATCCGCAAATAGAAGTACGAACGGCTGATGCGAGGGGCATTCTGAAACAACAGGTTCAACTAAAAGACGCCATCCGCCAATGGGGTAATATAGCAGGGTTGGTTGCCGGTCTTTTGCAAAGTGATTATGCATTGATTGGCCGATCACTGGAAGATGTATTGATAGAACCCGTAAGAAGTATCCTTATTCCCGGATTCGACAAAATAAAGCAATTGAGTAAAGAAACTGGGGCATTAGGAGGTGGTATATCCGGATCGGGTCCATCCATATTTATGCTCAGCAAAGATGCCCCTACTGCTCAATTAGTAGCAGAACAGATGCAGCAGGTATATACATCTTTGTCATTGCCGCACCATACATATATCACTACCATCAACCAGACCGGAGTGAAAATCATACAAGGATAGCAGAAAAAAAATATCATCGAATCCAACAATCGCAGTCTATTTACATGAATTATTTTAGCCTTAATCAACAAGCACCCGAGGTAAATTTCAGGGAAGCCACCTTACTGGGACAGGCACCGGATAAAGGACTGTACTTCCCCCGTCGCATTCCCATGATCGATAAACTGATGCTGGATAATATCAGTGCCTATTCCAAAGAAGAACTGGCTTATGCCATCATGCTCCCTTATGTTGGCGATACCATTGATCCGAAACAACTGCACCAAATCATTATAGAAACCATCAACTTTCCCTTTCCGCTGGTTCCTGTAACTGAAAACATAGCCTCCCTTGAATTATTTCATGGACCTACCCTGGCATTTAAAGACGTGGGTGCCAGATTCATGAGTCGCTGCCTGGGCTATTTCTCTGCGCAACAGGATGCAAAAATTACAGTACTGGTAGCCACTTCCGGAGATACCGGTGGTGCAGTGGCCAACGGTTTTCTGGGGGTAGCGGGTGTTGATGTGGTAATTCTCTATCCCTCAGGCAAAGTGAGTCCCGTTCAGGAACTACAGTTAACTACCTGTGGTGAGAACATACAAGCCCTTGAAGTATCCGGTAGTTTCGATGATTGCCAGGCAATGGTCAAAGATGCTTTCATGGATGCAGACCTTTCCCAAAAATTATCGCTAACCTCTGCCAACTCCATCAATGTAGCGAGGTGGCTGCCACAACAGTTGTATTATTTCTTTGCTTTACAGCAGTGGAAAGACAAAGGCCGACCACCTGTAATAGCGGTACCCAGTGGTAACTTTGGAAATATTTGTGCAGGTTTATTGGCAAGAGCCGGCGGGTTACCGATTCAGCATTTCATTGCGGCCTGTAATACCAATGATGCAGTGCCCGACTATTTACGTACGGGTGAATACCATCCGAAAAAAGTGGTTGCTACTATCTCCAATGCCATGGATGTGGGCAGCCCCAGTAATTTTATACGTATACTGGAACTGTTCCGTCACCAGTATGCCAACATTATTGAAGTGGTTTCGGGTTATACAGTGAATGATGAAGTCACCCGTGCCACTATACAGCAGGTTTTTCATGACCATCATTATACACTTGACCCCCATGGTGCAGTGGCATTTCATGCATTACAATCCTACCTCAATGAACACGAGGGCCAAAAAGGAATATTTCTCGAAACGGCACACCCTGTTAAGTTTCCGGAAACTGTGGAAGCCATGACGGGAGAAAAAATTGACATACCTTCTTCTGCACAATACCTGTTTTCCAAAGAAAAGAAAAGCACGGTTATGGAACCCTCTTTTGCTGCCTTAAAAGAGTGGCTGATGTATCGGCCATAAAAAAACGCCATTCAATGCAAAACTGAATGGCGTTTTTGATGTATAAATTTTCTTATACCAGTTTCCAGGGCGCGCGAATATTGGCTTTCACCATTGCATTTGCCTGGACATCATTGATAAACAGCTCTTTTTTCGGATCCCACTGTAAGGGTCTGTTAGTCCAGTAAGCGATATTGGCCAAACAGCAAACACTACTGGTCCTATGACCTGTTTCTGCATCGCAGATGGGGTCCTTTCCTGTTTTGATACAATCCAGCCAATCCTGGTAATGATTGGTGCTGTTGTACACCCTGATGGCATTGGGTCCTAAAGTAGCTGTAGCAAGATTGGCAGGATTGCTGTCGAGGTAATCGCGACTGATATCCAATGTGCCTTTTTCACCTATAAAACGAACCCCCCATTTTCTGCCAAAATCTTCGTGCTTCATCACAATTCCATTTTCATACACCATGGTCAATCCTCTTTTCGC
>CAVVSL010000039.1:0-42655 GCA_963750825.1 uncultured Bacteroidota bacterium
TAATGATCAGTGCAAGAAATATCACCCTTGCCTATGGGAAAAGGGTATTGTTTGACGAAGTGAATATCAATTTCATTAAAGGGAATTGTTATGGCGTGATTGGTGCCAATGGAGCAGGAAAATCTACTTTTTTAAAGATACTAAGCGGTGAAATAGAACCCAATAAAGGCACAATAGAAATTACACCCGGTGAACGGATGGCTGTTTTAAAGCAGAACCAGTTTGAATTTGACGAATGTACGGTGCTGAATACCGTTTTGATGGGTCATATACGTCTATGGGATGTAATGCATGAAAGAGACGCTATCTACGCCAAAGCAGATTTTACAGAAGCAGATGGTATGAAAGCCGGCGAACTGGAAGGTGAGTTTGGTGAAATGGGTGGCTATGAAGCGGAAAGCAATGCAGGAAGCCTCCTTAGCAGTTTGGGCGTGAAAGAAGAAATGCACCAAAGCCTGATGAAAGACATTCCTTCTACTTTTAAAGTAAGGGTATTGCTGGCCCAGGCATTATTCGGCAATCCGGATATCCTGTTGCTGGATGAACCTACCAATGGACTGGATATTGAAACCATTGGATGGCTGGAGAATTTTCTGGCAGATTATGAGAACATCGTTTTGGTAGTAAGCCACGACAGACACTTTCTGGATACCATCTGTACCCATGTGGCAGATGTAGACAGGGCCAAGATCAAAGTATTTACCGGTAACTATACATTCTGGTATGAATCCTCTCAATTGATCAGCCGGCAGATCAATGATAAAAACAAAAAGAACGAAGAAAAGCGGAAAGACCTGCTTGATTTTATTGCCCGGTTTTCTGCCAATGCATCCAAAAGTAAACAGGCTACTTCCCGTAAAAAAGCGTTGGAAAAACTGACCATCGAAGAGATTGAGCCTTCCAATCGTAAATATCCCGGTATCATTTTTCAGCCCCAGCGCGAAGTGGGTAACCAGATTCTGAACGTTGAACACCTGAGTAAAAGTGTCAATGGCAGGAAACTATTCGATAAAGTAAATTTTAGCATCAACAAGGGTGAAAAAATTGCTTTTCTTAGCAGGGATCCACTTGCTGTTACCAACTTTTTTGAAATTATCTGTGACCAATTAAAGGCTGATACCGGCAAGTTTGAATGGGGCACTACCATCACCAAGGCTTATTTGCCACAGGAGAACCATGAGTTTTTTACGGAAGGCCTTACCTTAATGGATTGGTTACGTCAATATGTACCTCCACATGTAACCGATGCCGATGAACCTTTTATCAGGGGCTTTCTGGGTAAAATGCTCTTCAGTGGAGATGATATACAGAAAAAAACCAACGTGCTTAGCGGAGGTGAAAAAGTACGGTGTATGGTTAGCCGGATGATGCTGCAAAATCCGAACCTGGTTATTCTTGACCAACCCACCAATCACCTAGACCTGGAAAGTATCCAAAGCTTTAACGAAGGATGCCAGACTTTCCCCGGCGTAGTGATGATTACTTCCCATGACCATACTTTCATGCAAACGGTTGCTAACCGAATCATAGAACTCACACCCAAAGGCCTGATCGATCGTCTCATGACCTTTGATGAATACATGGAAGACAGCCGGGTGAAGGAGTTGAGGGAAGAGATGTATGCTTAAAGGTTTGTGGTTTGTGGTTTGTAGTCTTTGGTTTGGGGTTTGGGGTTTGGGGCTTGGGGTTTGGGGATGTTTTTTGGATGTTTGGGGTAACATTTATTCCTTGCCTATTACTTTAATTATCGGGGATTACCAGCCGATACCATAATCTTCTCCGTGGTTGCTGGAGCCTCCCCAGAAACTTCCGTGTTTCCAATCAAAGAATATCGCATTGATGGGGCCACTGGTGCGGTCTTCAAAACTCAAAACATAGCCCTTTTCCATCAAAGCTTTTCGGGTAGCGGCAGGAGTATTGGATTGAAGTAGCAGGTTGCCCGGTCTGGGTTTCCTGTCTGAAGCCTTACTGCCGCCCAGTGATAACCAAAGCTGGTTGGTGTTAATATTGGGTGCTTCGGTTGCTTCCTGCACAGTCATATCAAATTCAACCATATTCAGGAAAAATTGTAAAAGATTTTGGTCCTGCTATCCCCACCCTGAACGGCAAAGGAAAGAAAGGGTTTGCCATCCTTTAAAGCAAGGGTAGGGGTAAGGGTAACCCTTGGACGTTTACCCGGAGCTACCACATTAAATGGATTTTCAACAGAATCTAAAACAAAACTTTGCATACGCTGACTCATACCGATGCCGGTATTTCCGGCTATGCATGCCGGTATCCATCCGCCACTGGGGGTAATGGATACCACCCATCCTTCTTTATCCGCTGCTTCTACGGAGGTGGTACCCCGCCAGAGCCTGTCTTTATAAGCTTCATCATTAACACTGGCTGTAGTGGCATCATGTTTGGGTACGAAATTGTTTTTTCGGGATGCGGTATCAGACAGCATCGCCCTTTTGCGTAAAAGGTCTGTATAGGGATTGGATTTCCCTTCAAAGGGATAGGGGTCTCCGGGCCCTGCGTTGGCATCATTATTTCCAGCGCCAATTTCTTTTGCCCTTTTTTGTGCATATTCTTTACTTAACAAACCCTTCATGGGTGATGCATTTGAGAATGCCGGATCACCGTAATAAAAATCCCTGTCGGCAAAAGACAAATTCATAGCCTGGTAAATGGTGTGTATGTAAGCGGTTGAATTAAATCCCATTTTTTTCAAGTCGAAATTTTCCAGGATGTTTAATGCCTGTAGCATAACAGGCCCCTGTGTCCATTGTTGTAGTTTGTAAACTTCAATGCCTTTATAATTCACATGAAACGGTTCTTCTACTTTGGGCTTCCAGTTGGCCAGGTCTTGCATGGTAACCAATCCCCCCTGTTCCCGGCTGCCCCTTACAAATTCTGCTGCAATATCCCCTTTGTAAAAACGGTCATAGGCTGCATAAATACTTTCTTTTCGTGACTTACCCGATGCAAGCGCTATTTTGTTCTGCTTCAATTAATTTGGTAAGGGTTAGCGTGTAAATCTTTCTGTACGAATATCTCTCCTGGTTCGGGTGCCTCCCTTGTATTACCGGGATGGGTAAGCATTACTTTTTTACTGTAAGGCCATTGTTTCAGCAGTTCCTTATTCTTCTCAATACTATTGGCGGTTTGTGCTTCTATTGGGTAACCGGCTGCGAGTTCCAAGGCAGGCGTCAATACTTCCTGTAAGCTTAATGTGCCATATTCAGCCAGCATAAAACACAATCCACCGGCTGTTCCGGGAGTGGTGGCAGCCAGTGGACCATATTCCGGAGGGTAGTGGTACCCTTTGCTTTTAAAAAAATCTACGGTTGCCCCGGTGGGCGCCACTCCCAATGAATTGATACCAATAACCTTTCCGGTTGTAGGATTATAGATAAGCGCCTGTGTTTCGCCACCCCAGCTTAATACATCCCACATAGTGCAGGTTGCAGCGAGCATGGCACAGGCAGCATCCACGGCATTGCCTCCTTTTTGAAATATCATCGAACCCGCTGTTGCTGCCAGCGGCTTGCCAGTGATGGCCATCCAGTTTTTCCCGTGCAAAGGGGGCTTTTGGGTTCTCTGGGCAACTAATGAAATGCTGACTAATAATAATAGGGGCGTAAATACTTTCATTTTATTTTTTATTCAAGGTTCAATTCGATTTTAGATTACCCTATTTCCCTTCCTTTTATTTGCCGGCTTCTTGCAGGAGTAAGGTATAAAAAAAGACCATCCTTTGCAGATCGTCGAGTGCTATCCTTTCATCAATGCCATGATAGCCTTTCAGGTCGGTACTGGGTAAAAATTTGATTACACCATCCGCTATTGACTGGAAAGATTTGGAATCAGTTGCCCCTACTGAAAGAAAGGGTACCGGAATCACCTCTTTCATAACACGATAGGTGGCGGCCTCTACTTTTTTATAGGCCACACTTTCGTAGGAAGCCGCAGGACCCTCATGAATAGGGTCGTTCAGCCGTTTGATGACTATCCTGTCATCCGCTATTTGTTTTTTGATAAATGCCGCTACTTCATCTGTTGTTTGTCCCGGAAGAATCCTGGCATTTACGGTAGCTTTCGCCTGGCCGGGGATGACATTGTCTTTTACCCCTGCCTGAACTATGGTAGGGACAAGGGTTGTCCTTAACAACGCATTGGTATGCTGGTCCTTTGAAAGTTGGTTTTCTAAAATGCCGCTAAAAAGCCAGGGGTTGGCTATGGCCATCCTTTGCATATAGGGTAAACCAGGGGCGATGCGAAGCAGCATTTCTTTTACAACCGGAGAAAGCTTCACCGGCATTTGCTTCTTCCTTAGTTTATACAATCCCCTGGTTAGAATGTCTATTGCTGTTTCGGGAGGAGGAGTGGAGCTATGGCCGCCGGCTTTGTTTACAGACAGCTCAAAAGACATAAATCCTTTTTCAGCCACAGCAATCAATGCCACAGGCCTTTGGAGAGAAGGGAAAGGTTTCCCGTGTGATTTCCCCACCTTCATCAATCACCACTTCAGGATGTATTTGGTTTTCGGCTAAACCATTTGGCTATTTTTTCTGCACCATATCCATTGGTTTCCTCATCGTTACCGAAACTCAGATAAACGGTACATTCCGGTGTGAAATGCTTTGCCAGTAATGTTTCTACTGATTCCAGAAGTGATATAACACTTGATTTATCATCCGCAACACCCCTTCCATAAATAAGTCCATCTTTCAAAATGCCGCCAAAAGGGTCAAGGGTCCATTCACTTTCAGTGGCTTTTTCTACAGGTACCACATCGATATGTGCCATGAAAACATAAGGCTTTTTGGCAGTGTCCCTGCCCACCCACTTGTACAATCGACTGAAATGATTGAAGTCCTGGTGCGTTAAAAGCGTATTGACCAATGGGTAGCTTTTTTCCACAAAAAGCCAAAAGTTCCGGAAGGCGTTGCTGTCTACCGGTTGACCATTTCCTTCGTCAACAGTGGCTATGCGAATCGCTTCCTGCATGTGTGCAATGGCAGCGTCTGGCAGTGGAGGGATTTCAGTAGACGCCTTAACAGGTATAGGTTTACTGATTTGCCAGGTATTAAACAATACCACCATGATTGTCGCAATGAAGACAACTGCTAATGCTGCGATAACTTTTTTAAACATGCAGTATAATTGGGTTTAATTTTTTTTGTTTCTGTGTTTAGGGAATGCCAGCGCAGGTAATAATATTTAATTACCCTTTATATGTCAGGAAAGTTAATTATTCTTTTTACTTATTTCCCAAAGTCTTTTTTTGATACAAGGTAATTTATGCATTCATCCCTATCTTCGAAAGCCAAAAAACCTAGCATGAGAAAAATATCCCTTTTTGTTCTGTTCTCCTTTTCCGTATTGATAAGCCAATCACAGGGGCTGGATTATTATTTGCCCAAAAATGTGACGTATAGTGCAGCCATTCCCACCCCTAAAGCGGTGATAGGACATGAAGTAGGAGAATGGCATGTAACGCATGATAAGCTGGTTAGTTATATGAAAGCGGTTGCAGCTGCTTCTGACAGGGTATCCCTGAAGGTGATGGGGACTACCAATGAGGGCAGGGAACAATTGCTACTCGTGATTACTTCTCCCAAAAATCAGCGAAACCTGGAAACCATTCGCAAGCAACATGTGCAGCTAACAGAGAGTGGTCAATCCTCCTCCCTGAATACAGCAGATATGCCCATCGTTGTATGGATTGGACACAGTATCCATGGCAATGAGCCCAGTGGCACCAATGCTTCCCTGTTAAGCGCATATTACCTTACTGCAGCCCAGGGGCCGGCTATAGACGCTTTGTTAGATAATACGGTTGTTTTACTCGATCCTTCCTTTAACCCCGATGGGATGAACCGTTTTGCGTCATGGGTCAATTCACACAAAAGCCAGACAATGGTTACAGATCCGAATGCCCGGGAGTATAATGAAATCTGGCCCGGAGGCAGGTTTAACCATTACTGGTTCGACTTAAACCGTGACTGGTTACCGGCACAACACCGCGAAAGCCAGAACCGGCTTGCTTTTTTCCACCAATGGAAACCCAATATCCTTACCGATCACCATGAGCAGGGCAGTAATGCCAGCTTCTTTTTCCAACCGGGTGTGCCTTCCAGGGTAAACCCCAATACCCCGCAGCGCAACCAGGACCTGACAGGAGAATTGGCCAAATACCATGCGAAAGCCCTCGACAGTATTGGCTCACTATATTTCACCAAAGAAGGGTATGATGACTTTTATTATGGAAAAGGATCCACTTATCCTGATATCAATGGTAGTATTGGTATTCTCTTTGAACAGGCCAGTAGCAGGGGGCATGCTCAGGAAACAGACAATGGGTTGCTGACCTTTCCTTTTACTATTCGGAACCAGTTTACAACCGCACTCTCAACATTGGAAGGAGCCATGAATCTCAGGAAAGAGTTTCTGGATTACCAGCGTAGTTTCTTTACAAATGTGCAAAAAGAAGCTGAGGCATTTCCCACCAGGGCATTTGTTATTGGGGATGAGAATGACCAATACCGGACCAATACCTTTATTCAAATGTTATTGCGTCACCAGATTAATATTTTTAGGTTGAAGCAGGATTTTACTGCTGAAGGAAAGACCTTTAAGGCAGGCTCAGGTTATTATATTCCTGCGGCACAAAAGCAGTTCAAAATCATCAAGACCGTATTTGAAAAAACCTTTGCTTATAAAGACAGCCTTTTTTATGATGTAACCGCCTGGACGATGCCACTGGCATTTGGATTGCCTTATGCTGAACTCAAATCAATGGACGGACTGGCCGGGGACAGAGTAGAAAGCCTGTCTGAACCTGCGCTGAATGTGCACCATTCTGCCAATACGTATGCATATGCCTTTCGGTGGAACGAATTCAATGCGCCCCAACTCTTGTACAGCCTCCAGTCCAAAGGAATACAGGCGAAAGTAGCCACCCAGTTATTTTCGATGCAGGTCAATGGTAAAGAGGAGAAATTCAGCTATGGAACCATCCTGATTCCGGCGAGTAAACAAAAATTACAGGGAAAGGGGTTAGCAGACCTGATAGATGAATGTGCCGGTAAAACAGGGGTAGAAGTTTTTAGCTTATCTACGGGCCTGGCCTCAGGTGGCATTGATTTGGGAAGTGCCAGTTTTAATAATGTTAAGACACCAGAAGTGATGATGTTCGGCGGTACAGGTACTAATGCCACAGACGTGGGTGAAATCTGGCATTTATTAGATACCCGTTTTCATATTCCGGTTTCCATAGTGGATGTAGACAGATTTGCGTTAATCAATCCCTCCCGGTACAATGTAATTATTATGCCCTCTGGAACTTATCGTAACCTGGACAAGGCGGGTCAGGAAAAACTGAGAACCTGGACAAGTGGGGGCGGCACCCTCATTGCTACGGAAGATGCTACCAAATACTTAGCAACAAACGGCTTCACCAAAGTTATTTTCCGGTCATCAGAGGAGAAAAGGGATTCTACTTTACAATTACCCTATTACCTGCGATCCGATGAAATCAGGGCCAAAGAAATGGCAGGTTCACTTTTTGAAGCCAAAGTAGACCTAACCCATCCGCTGGGATATGGTTATACCCAACCCAGTGTCAGCATTTTCAAATCCAATACTTTGTTCATGGACCAGAACAATGACCCCTACGATTCTCCTGTTATGTATACAGATAATCCATTGCAAAGTGGTTACTTGTACCGTGGGTATAAAAATGCTGTCAAAAATTCGGCGGCCATTAACCTGGATAACCTGGGCAGGGGTAAGGTGATATCGATGGTAGATAACCTGAACTTCAGGGCATTTTGGCTGGGGACCAGTAAAATGTTTATGAATGCCATTTATTTTGGGGACATTATTCGACTTTGATAGCGGAAAAACAGGCAAAAACAGGCCTGAAATGTGGATAAAAACCAAAATTGGGAAATTCCAAAGCGGGTTTCACCCAATTTGTGTAGAAAATAATTAAAAAAAGGCAATTTACTATGGATAATTTAGCACATTTCCCTACCTTTGCCTCCCGAAAAAATCGGGAAGAAAAAATTTAGCGTCATGGCAAGAGTATGTCAGGTTACAGGTAAAAAGCCCATTGTAGGAAACAGTGTTTCTCACTCAAACATTAAGACAAAGCGTCGTTTCTTACCTAATTTGCAGAAAAAACGTTTCTTTTTTGCTGAAGAAGACCGTTGGGTGACCATCAAGGTATCAACTGATGCCTTACGGACTATCAATAAAAACGGACTGGCTTCTGTAATCAAAGGCATGAGGGCTGCAGGTTCAAAAATCTAATTCAAACAAAGAAAACCACTTAATACAATGGCAAGGAAAGGTAACAGGGTACAGGTGATTTTGGAGTGTACAGAGCATAAGACCAGTGGTCAGCCCGGTACAAGCCGTTATATCACTACCAAAAACAAGAAAAACACACCAGAGCGTGTGGAATTAAAGAAGTTTAACCCGATTCTGAAAAAAGTAACTGTTCATAAAGAAATCAAATAACCATGGCAAAAGCAGCTAAAACGGCTATCAAGACCAAAGACCAAAAGGCGGCGGCAGAAGCTAAGAACTGGACAAAAGTAATCAAAGCGGTACGCAGCCCAAAATCGGGTGCCTACACTTTTAAGGAGGCCATCATACACAAAGACAAGATCAAAGATTTCCTGTCAGAAAAATAATGGTCAAAACTGAAAATACTTAAAAGCTTTCCCGAAGTACGGGGAAGCTTTTTCTGTTTTCAATCCTTATTTGTATTACCGTTGTTATATGGTTAAACTTATACCTATCGGTATTGAGTAAGTAGCTAAATAAACATCTCCATTTAGATAAGTATCATCAAATGCATCCTATGGGTTTTTTAGGAAAATTATTCGGGAAACAGGAGAAAGAAAGTCTTGACCAGGGTTTACAGAAAACCAAAGAGGGATTTTTTGCCAAGATTACCAAAGCCATTGCAGGTAAGAGTTCTGTAGATGCAGAAGTACTGGATAATCTGGAAGAAGCGCTTGTAAGTGCTGACGTGGGAATTGAGACTACCCTCAAAATTATTGAACGCATAGAACAAAGGGTGAAGCAGGATAAGTATGTAAGTACCGAAGACCTGAATACACTCCTGCAACAAGAAATTGAGGCCATTCTGGTAGATGCAGAAGAAGATGCCTATAAACATTTTACGGTTCCCCGATGGCACCAAACCCTATGTTATTTTGGTAGTAGGTGTTAATGGAGTGGGCAAGACCACCACCATTGGCAAACTGGCACATAATTATAAGAAAGCAGGCAAACAGGTGATTTTGGGGGCAGCAGATACTTTCCGTGCGGCTGCAGTTGACCAACTAACCATCTGGAGTGAAAGGGTAGGCGTTCCTATTGTAAAACAGGCAATGGGCTCAGACCCCAGTGCCGTAGCTTTTGACACGGTGAAAAGCGCTTTGGCCAAAAATGCAGAAGTCGTTATCATTGATACAGCCGGCCGATTACACAACAAGTCTCACCTGATGGATGAGTTGGGTAAAATTAAGCGGGCCATCCAAAAAGTAGTCCCATCAGCCCCGCATGAGGTTATGCTGGTCCTGGACGGTTCTACCGGCCAGAATGCCCTTGAACAGGCAAGACAATTCACTGCCACCACTGAAGTAACGGCATTGTCCATTACCAAATTAGATGGTACTGCCAAAGGGGGGGTGGTGCTGGCGATTGCTGACCAGTTTAAAATACCCGTCAAATACATTGGTGTCGGCGAAAAAATAGATGACCTGATTATCTTCGACAAGCATGAATTTGTCGACAGCCTTTTCAACCTTTCAGCAAAAAGTTAAAAAGTATACCTGATACTCAAACCGCCCCAGCCTCCTTCAAAATAATTGTATCCGATCAGGTTAAAAGAGGGTTGCCAGTCAAAACTAAGGTTCAGCGGGGCACCCTGTATTTTATAATCCACACCCAGTATGCCGTCCACACCAATAGCCAGACCATTGTTTCTGGCAGGATAGCGGTTTTTCCAGGATTCACTCCATATACCCAGGTGTCCGCCTCCTCCCACATACCATTTCAGTCCTTCTACATTACCCAGGTTATTGTGCAATTCATACAATCCCGTTAAACGGAATCCGTCTGAAGAGATATACCCCAATCCCTCAAGGGCCACATTGGGTTTTGTAAAATGTTTAAGGGTGATGGCACCGGGATATACTTTTACACCCAAAGCTGTTTTATAAGCAGGACCCTCATTTATCTGGCCCTGGGCAAACAGGAAAGAACCCATGCACAAGAGGAATAAGGCAGATAGTTTTTTCATAGTTTTTTTGTTTTCAGGTTATTTACAAAAAACCGTGCCAAAATATAAATTGGGTTTTCAAAGAATAGTTAAGTTAATAATATGGCTGCTTTTGGTTTTATATTTAGGTTTGTAGTATGCATACATTTAAGGAGTTAGTAGCCATCTTTGGAAATAGATTTTCGGTTAGGCATTTTCCACCAACACCGGCCAGCCTCTACGAGCCGGGTGAATATTTTTTATCCTGGGGTGGTAAACGCATCAGACCTGTTATGTGCCTGATGGGCAATGAACTATTTACTGATATCATAGAGGACGCCTACGAGGTGGCTACGGCAATCGAATTGTTTCACAATTTCACCCTCATTCATGACGATATAATGGATGCAGCTCCTTTGCGCAGGGGAATGGAAACCGTGCACATGAAATATGGTTCCAACACAGCCTTACTTGCCGGTGATGTAATGATGATAAGGGCTTACGAATACATCAACAAAATTGATATTAGCTACCTGCACAGGATTCTGGAATTGTTCAATAAAACCGCCAAAGAAGTTTGTGAAGGACAACAACTGGATATAGATTTCGAAACGGCATCCGCTGTTTCTTTGGATGATTACATACAAATGATTAGCCTGAAAACCTCTGTTTTACTGGCAGCAAGCCTGGAAATGGGGGCTATATTGGGTGGTTCGGGTGAGGGTAATTGCCGTCACCTGTATGAATTTGGTAAAAATCTGGGGATTGCTTTCCAGATACAGGATGATTACCTGGATGCATTTGGTGATCCGGAAAAATTCGGGAAAGAAACAGGCGGGGATATTCGCCAAAATAAAAAAACCTTTCTCTGGCTGCATGCAATGGAAGTAGCCGATGCAGATCAGCGAAAAAGGTTACTGGACCTGTCAGTTCTTAATCCGGCAAACAAGGTTGAGCAGGTTATCAGTCTTTTTAAAGATTGTAATGTAGATGAATGGGCTATACAGTTGAAGGAACAGTACCTGCAGACTGCCCTTAAGCATCTGGAGGATATTGCAGTAGTATCCTCCCGCAAAAAGCCACTGGAAGAATTGGCAACTTTCCTAATACAGCGTGAATATTGAAAAACAACCCATTTAATTGTGGATGGGATAGAAGGATTTACTGTCAATGCAGTAACTTGAAACCCAATAACCTGTATGGATATTTTTTAGGTTCCGTGATTATCTCATCGTAAAAATCCAGTTACATGTCTGAATCAGTATTTAGAAAAAAATCAATCGAAAAAATAATTGCCGATGCAAATGCCGGAGTAGGCGATGGACATAGCAGTGGAGGGTTGCGAAAAGTGCTGGGTGTGAAAGACCTTACTTTTATGGGTATTGCTGCTGTGGTAGGTGCAGGTATTTTTTCAACCATTGGTACCGCAGCTTTTAATGGGGGACCTGGTATTGTTTTTCTCTTTATCATAACGGCCGTTACCTGCGGTTTCAGTGCGCTTTGCTATGCTGAATTTGCCAGTCGGGTGCCTATTTCAGGCAGTGCGTATACATATGCCTATGTCACATTTGGGGAACTTATCGCCTGGATCATTGGCTGGGCACTGATTCTGGAATATTCCATTGGCAATATTGTGGTGGCCATTAGCTGGAGTGGGTATTTTAATAATTTACTGGAAGGGTTTCATATGGGATTGCCCGGCTGGCTGGCTACCAATGCTGCCAATGCACAGGCAGGTTATGCCGAAGCCATGCAGGCATTGGCCAATGGCCAAACCATGGAAAACCTAAGTAAGAACGCGAAGATGGGTTATGATGCCATAATGAATGCTCCGGTAATAGCCGGCTGGAAATGTATTGTAAATCTTCCTGCATTATTCATTGTGGTGCTGATTACTGCACTGGCGTATATTGGTATAAAAGAGTCTAAAAAGAGTACCAATTTTATGGTCATCTTCAAAGTACTCATCATTGTTTTTGTAATCATTGTTGGCTTTTTTTATGTGGACAGCAAAAACTGGGATCCATTCCTGCCCAATGGTTTCACAGGCGTTCTGGCCGGGGTATCTGCCGTTTTCTACGCCTATATTGGGTTTGATGCTATTTCAACCACTGCGGAAGAGTGTAAAAACCCGCAGCGCGATTTGCCAAAGGGCATGATTTATTCCCTGCTCATTTGTACGGTCCTGTATATTCTGGTAGCACTGGTATTAACCGGAATGGTGCATTACAGTGAGCTGAAAGTGGATGATCCGCTGGCCTATGTGTTTACTAAATTGCACCTGGGTAAAATCAGTTACCTCATTTCCGTTAGTGCTGTTGTGGCCACGACCAGCGTTTTACTGGTTTTTCAGCTGGGACAGCCCAGGATCTGGATGAGTATGAGCCGGGATGGCTTATTGCCCGGGAAGTTTGCCAAAGTGCATCCTAAATACCATACCCCTTCTTTTGCTACCATAGTTACCGGATTCATGGTGGGAATTCCTGCATTGTTTGTTTCCAGCGGAACGGTTACAGAATTGACCAGTATCGGAACTTTATTTGCGTTTGTAATTGTTTGCTTTGGGGTGCTGGTATTACCCAAAATGGCCCGTGAAAAGGGCAGCAAAGCATTTCAGCTTCCTTATATAAATGGAAAATACCTGATTCCGGCGCTAATTCTCCTGATAACCTACCTGTTCAGAAACAGGATCAATGATGCATTTACAAATATTTCAACAGAAGGTAGCCAGGAAATCCTGTTCCTGGTATTCATGGTAATTGCTTTCATAACGGCTGTCAAAAGCTTTCTGGGTAATTATTCTGTTATTCCTGTAATAGGCGCATTGAGTTGTTTGTACCTGATGATTGAAATTCCGGCTATGAGCTGGTTATGGTTTTTTGGCTGGCTGGGACTTGGATTGCTTATTTATTTTGGATATAGTAAAAGGCGAAGTAAGTTATCAGGAACGTAAGTTGCATGATTCCCGGTGGTAATCTATTCCCATTAACAGGATATCAGTAATTTTGCACCATGAAATACCAGGTGGGTGACGAAATTATAGTCCTGATCAGCCATGAAGAAGGCAGGGTGGTGGAAATTATGAATGATGGAATGGTGATGATAGAAGTCAGGGGTGTAAAATTCCCTGCTTATATGGACCAAATTGATTTCCCGTATTTTACCCGATTCACCCGGAAAAAGCTGTTTCCCGAAAAAAAAGATCCTCCCAGAGTATACATTGACCAGGTACCCAAAGAAAAACCGAAACCCACTGAATTAAGGGTTTCTGAGGGTGTATGGCTTTCACTGGTTCCGAAATTCTCCCTCGACGATTTCAATGACGAAGTGGTAGAATTGCTGAAAGTACACCTGGTGAATAAGACAGATAAGGCCCTTCGGTTTGTGTACAAACAGTCCTTTCTGGGAAAGCCAGACTTTGAATTGACCAATGAAATAGCCGCTTTTCATGATTTTTACATTCATGATATTCCTTTTGAATCCGTAAATGACAGTCCTTCTTTTGCTTTCGATTTTTCATTGCCAGTACCCGATAAGAAAAAAGCACCTCATTTTGAATCCCTGCTTAAGCTAAAACCCAAACAGGTATTTAAAAGAATTGAAGAGATGAAGGATAAAAATGAACCTACGCTCAATTACCCACTTTTTACAGATTATCCGGATAAAACAGATGAACCCTATTTTGACCTTGGCCCCCTGGCTGCCAAAGGTTTTAAAATGTATGATGCTTCACAGGCACGCCGTCACCTGGACCCAGCCAGGTCTGTAGTGGATCTGCACATTGAGAAACTGACAGATAATTACAGTCGCATGAGCAATTTTGAAATGCTTACCCTGCAGTTACATGAATTTCAAAAATGGTTTGACCTGGCTGTATCTCACCGGCAACCCTCATTAATCATTATACATGGCGTGGGTTCCGGCAGATTAAGGGATGACATACATGAGGTACTCAAATCCAAAAGGGAGGTTAAGCATTTTATTAACCAGTACGACCCTCGCTTTGGTTATGGTGCTACGGAGATTTTTTTCCAGTATTAGCAGAATACTATGTAAGGAAAGGATTACCTGAAATACGCAAGCTCCCCTTTGGTGAAATAGCTATTTTTTCTATCGTATCTTTACAGCGCTACAAACCCGAACTATCGTTCTTTTGCGAAAGCGGAAGGAAGGAAAGTCCGGACAGCGAAGAGCGACCCACCGGTTAATAGCCGGCTTCCCACCCAAAAGGAGGGAAAGAGATAGTGCCACAGAAAATAACTACATACGCTGCAAAGTGTGTGAAAAGGTGAAAATGTGAGGTAAAAGCTCACGGTAGCCGCTGGTAACAGCGGTTACGGGTAAACCTTGGGTGCTGTAATGCCATGTATAGGATTCTTTGAGGGCTGCTCGCCCGATTCTGCCATTGGCAGAAGGGATCCAGGGTAGGCAGCATGACTCATTCAGCAATGAATGGGCTAGATAAATGATAGTTTAGAAACAGAATCCGGCTTACGAGGTTTGTAGTATTTTTTCTTCCTTTTTAATCCAAGGTTTTCCTGGAATGCCTTTTTACCCATATGGCTGCTCAGGGTAACCAGGGTACAAGTGTGCGACGCAACCGAAGCTGCACAGCGGATAAAACGATTGGTACATAAACCGCATTCCCCTACTTTTGCAGCTATGACACAAGAACAGATTAAGAGTATGAGGGACCGTGTAGTTGTCCTGAGGAGGTTTCTTTGACGTTGAGAACCGCACATATAAAGTAGATACAGACAGGCAGCTTTCCCTTTCTCCCGGCTTTTGGGATGATAATGTCCGTGCCACGGCCATTATGAAAGAAATCAAGGTAAACGAATATTGGTTAAAGCTTTACAAGCAGGTAGATGCTGCTGTGGAGGATTTTGCCGTATTGTTTGACTTCTGGAAATCCGGTGATGCTACCGAGGAAGAAGTGAAAGCAGCGTATGCCCACGCCATAACACAAATCGAAGATGCCGAATTCAAAAGTACTTTAAACAAGCCTGAGGATGAACTCCCTGCCATATTGCAGATCAATGCCGGTGCCGGGGGAACCGAAAGCCAGGACTGGGCTGAAATGCTTTTACGCATGTACCGGATGTACGGAGATAAGCAGGGTTGGAACATAACGGAAATTGATTACCAGGAAGGGGATGGGGCAGGTATCAAAAGTGCCACCTTGCAATTTGATGGAGAATTTGCGTATGGGTTCTTAAAAGCAGAAAGTGGGGTACACAGGTTAGTGAGGATTTCTCCTTTCGACAGCAATGCACGAAGGCATACTTCTTTTGCCTCTGTATATGTTTATCCTTTGATTGATGACAGTATTGACATTACTATCAACCCCAGTGATTTAGAGTGGGCATTTTACCGAAGCGGGGGCAGTGGCGGACAAAACGTAAATAAGGTAGAAACGGCAGTAAGGCTGAAACACCTTCCCAGCGGATTTATTGTAGAATGCCAGCAGGCCCGAACCCAGGGAGAGAACCGGGAATTGGCTTTGAAAATGCTTAAGAGCCGGTTGTATGAGGAGGAAATGCGCAAAAGGCAGGAAGCACTGAATGTCAGCAACGCCAGCAAAAAGAAAATAGAATGGGGAAGCCAGATAAGGAGTTATGTATTTCATCCCTACAAAATGATCAAAGACCATCGAACCGATTATGAAGTCGGAAATGTTGGCCCCGTTATGGATGGGGAACTGGATGGCTTTATCAAAGCCTATTTAATGCTGGAGAAAGAAAATAACTAGTTTGGCAATTAGTTTTAAAACGGATTATCAACTACTTTCTAAGTGTTACCAATGCCCCTTCACTAAATAATTTACTTGCAGTCACCTCCCCAAACAACAAACCACAGACCACAAACCACAGACCACAAACCTCAATAAGTATTCGTCATATCCTCATCCACACAAATTATAAAATCGGCTTTACCCTTATTTTCCGTAAGTAATTGATGGATATTTTTTTGCGAAACCGTAGTAACGGTAAGGATTTGAAGGTTAGGATACCATTTACTCAGGTACCAGCAGATACCATCATGGTTTTCTGAATGGTAACTTCCATTGTAATGGATGAATAGTTTGCCGGGCTTCTGGTACTCACCTATAAAATGAGCCATGGTGGCGTCTTTTAAGGCCTGGGCTTTGGGCATATTGGCGGTTCCGTGACCTGCCATCATGGTCATCATGTTTTTGTATCCGGGTAAGTCCGGATCATAGGGAAAGGGAAGAGGGGCTAACCAGCTTTTTTCCAGGGCACTCAGGCTGTCCAACACTGCAAAACCGGAACGGGATACGAGGGAAGCATATTTCCGGGGAACGTTGGTAGCCGCAAATACCAGTTGTTTCTCTTTGGCAAAATTCACCAGTGGTGCATAATCGGTCGGGTAGTTTTTCCAAAGTCGGGCAGCGGAATCCAGTCCTTTTGCAGAAAGCTTTCCGGCAAGAAAGGCATCCAGTGCAGATTGATTATCCTGTTCAAACATTTCAGCTCCTAGCACCAGTTCCCGTAGGTCATGACAGTCTTTGGTAATTTCCAGTTCCAGCCAGTGGCTGATGGGATTATTGTGGTATTCCCCAATAAGTGCTATATCTGTTTTAGCAAGCTCCTTTATCATCCTGCCATAACTTATTTTTTTTCCTTTGGCATTATACAAAACATAAGCAGGCTTATCCTGTGAAAAACAGTTGAGGCATAATCCTAATCCCAAAAGCAAGAGCAGGTATTTTTTCAATTTCCGGGTATGGTTTTAAAAATTGTTATGCGTTTACGCAACCCTGTTATAGTTACTTATTGATTAATGATGGCTTCCAGCCTTATGGCGAAATCGATCATGGCTTTCATTTCTCCTATATCGCTTTGTTTTTCCTTTTCCATAATCAGGATACCCCCTTCCCCATCAGATTCTATGTGGTAATAATGGTTACTTTCTAAAAAAAGAATGACTTCATCATTGAAAAAACGCCGGATTTGCCTGATATTACTACCCCTTAATGAAAATCGTTGTGCAAAGTCTCTGAATTTTTTCAGTTTAATCTCTTTAAATCCTCCGAGGTAATGCAACCTTTCATAAAGATCTCCCTTACTTAACGTAAATGCCGGAACTGGTTTTTCACAGTTGATGTACAACATGCTGGCGTGTAATTCTTCCACTGCAATAAATGCACCTTCAGAATAAGCTATCTCAAAAAAACGGATATTTTTTTTATCGGTAGCTAAATTATAGAGATGGTCTGCCACCCGGGTTCGGAAATATTGAAATCCGTTCAGGAAGTAAAGGTGATAGTCGCGGCTGGGGGTAAATTCCCAATTGATGTTTTCGAAAAAATGGGCAATGGATTTTTCCCTGTTTCCCGGTTGGTTGTCCTCAGGTACCATGTGCACATACTCCAGTAACCTTCTTAACGCAAATGGGTGCTGGCTTTCGGCTGTATGCAAATCCAAACCAATTACTCCGAAACTTCCACCGTTTTTATCAAATCTTTGTTCATAATCCTGCATGTTTTCCATCACAGTATGGTCTATCAATTTGCATTGCAGAAAGTCAACTACTACCGCACTGTCGGTAGGAATGCGGTCTAATAACCGCTTCAATTTGAAAAAATTGAGAAAGGAGCAAAATTCTTTTACGGTAATATAGGCTTTGCCATCGTCGCCAAATTTCGCTTCAATGTTATTCGAGGAAAAATTATCTATAAAAAACCGGATTCCTTTAGTTAGGTAAATATGGATGATAAAGGTAACCCCAATACCCACTAAGATTCCCGTAACAATACCCGCATATAAGGTTACCAAAAGGGTGGTAAAAAAAATGAGTACCTGTTCTTTGCCTATATCGAATATTTTTTTAATGATACTGGGGGATGCCAGTTTATATCCCGTGTACACCAGTATGGCTGCTAATGCAGGGTAGGGGATATGCTGTAACTGTTTTCTGAAAATCAGGATAAAGGCAATCAAAAAAATTGCCTGAAAGAAGTTAGCACTTCGGTTGCTGCCATTATTATTCACATTTACAGAGCTTCGGGCAATGACTGTAACAACATTGAGGCCGCCTAAAAAGCCTGATACAACTGTTGCCAATCCCAATGCTTTGAGGTCTTTATTTACGTCAGAAATCCTTCGTTGGGGGTCCAGTTTGTCAATCGCTTTTATCGAAAGCAGCGACTCAATACTGGCAATCATGGTAATTGTAATTACGGAAATGATAAAATCTCCCTGTAATACTTTGGAAAAATCGGGTGAAGGAAAATTAGAAAATACATCGTTGGGTATTTGGATAAAGAATGCACTGGGAATAGGATGTTCCACTCCAATTCTATATTCAAAAAAATAGGCCAGGCCAACAGAAATCAATACAATCCACATGGGGGCAGGGATTAGCTGGAAATACTTATTTCTGATGCGTGCATAAAATACCATAATGGCCAAACTGGTTAAGCCTGCAATGGCAGCAGGGGTCCGGTAAGCGTTCTGAAAGCCATCCCAAACAGCGGAAGGACCGGATAGCAGCAATTCAATAACAGAACCACGGGCATCCATGTGCCCTACCATAATATGGAATTGTTTACTTAAGATAATAATACCAATGGCAGCCAGTAGGCCCTGGATGGCTGAGGAAGGAAAAAAATCAGATAGTTTACCAAGGTTGGCGAAAGCAAGCAACCAAATCAAAGCGCCAGAGCAGATGATGGCAGCCAGGACAAATAAATACCCCTGGTACATATTCCCCTGCCCCAAAGTGGTAATAGCGGAAAGTACTACTACTACCAATCCATTTCCGGGACCTGTAATGCTAACATGTGATCCGCCCAAAACGGACACGAGAATACCGCCCACTATGGCTGCAATAATACCAGCCATAGGTGGGGCACCGGATGCCAGCGCCAGTCCTAATCCAAGTGGCATAGCAACCAGTGATACTACAAAACCTGCAAAAAGGTTGCCCGGTATTTCTCTGGTAAATTTGATAAACTCGTTATTGACACTCATAAATGAACTGGCTTGTAATTATGACTAACCTTTTAATGCTCCCAGGGTTACTTCAAAACGGGGTTTGCCATGTGGAATATAAATCAATTACCCCATATTTGAATTAAGGGGAGGAACAATGTCTCCTAAAGGCCAACCATGCGGGTGAATTAGTGCATTAAAGTATTCAGGATTCTGTCCGGAGCATAATTTCGTGGGAAAATAGTCATCAATGGTTTACCCAAAGCCAGATAGTACAAAGAAAGCAAAGGAAGGTAGATATGTGCAATATGCAAACAGCAGGTTTTGGTTTGGGCGAAAGATCAGTGTAAGGAAAAAGGAAAACTTTCTTATTGCTGATTTGTTCAAAATGCTCAATAGGTTTTCTTTTCCTGGCAGAAAAAATATATTTTTTCCAGGTAAGTAATTCATTGACTACCAGAAGACCTAATCCAATTACTGAAACACCGGTTAAGTTAGCATTACGGAAATAAAGGACTATGATGGTAAAACCAATTACCGTTGCATGAAAACCGCCATCCATGAATTTATGGCGGGGCGTAAAGGTATTAAGCGACTTAAAAGGTGTCAGGTCGTAATTCGTAATCAGTTGCTGGTAGCTAAAATGTACAATGTGTAGGATAAGCGCAAGGGTCCACATAATTATGCTATTTCATACAAGTTGAAAAATGTCCTTTGGATTGACAATAATTATCGGGGCCTACAAATATAGACAATACCCATAAATGAAAAAATGTTTTCCTTTTTAATTTTATAGTATACCCCAATCAATACATTTTTTTTTTGTTGAATCTTTGCCGGTTTTCCCATCTTCTCTGGTAAAGTATAAGGTGAAAAAAAACAGGATAATAATTGAAGACCTGAATAGCCAAACAACTATTTCTGTATCCGAAAAAAGCTGCATCACTCGGGTAATTTTTAAAAATGGTAATAGGAATATCCACTATTCTATCGACAGATACCAAAGTATAAAACTAAGCTGCCTGCAAGCCCAATACAATGGGAAATTTCCCCTTTTTTAAGGGTATTTTCCTGTAAACTAACGACTGGTAGTATAAATACGTACCTTTGTGCCTTAATTTGTAAGTATGAATAACCAGGTTGTTTACATCGTTGCTGCAGTGAGAACACCCATTGGTAGTTTTGGAGGAGTCATTGAAAGGTTTTTCTGCACCCCAATTGGGTGCTATTGCCATCAGGGAAGCCGTTGCGAAAGCAGGTATTCAACCTGGTGATGTGCAGGAAGTATTGATGGGATGTGTTTTACAAGCCAATACAGGTCAGGCACCTGCCCGGCAGGCGGCAAAATTTGCAGGCTTACCCGATTCCGTTATTTGTACCACTGTTAATAAAGTTTGTGCCAGCGGTATGAAAGCCATTTCGCAGGGTGCCCAGGCTATTTTATTAGGCGATGCAGATATTGTAGTGGCAGGTGGAATGGAAAGTATGAGTAATGTGCCCTTTTACAGTCCAAATTGCGCTGGGGCAATAAATATGGCAATGTGTCCATGGTGGATGGGTTGGCAAAAGATGGTTTGACCGATGTTTACCATAATTATGCCATGGGTAATGCAGCAGAGCTTTGTGCCAAAGAATGTAAGATCAGCCGGGAAGACCAGGATGCATTTGCTATTGAAAGTTACCAACGTAGTCAAAAAGCCTGGGAAGCAGGCTATTTTGATGCAGAAGTAGTGCCAGTTGACATACCCCAACGAAAAGGCGATCCCATTCTATTTGCCAGAGATGAAGAACCATATAATGTAAAATTTGACAAAATACCCGAACTAAAACCAGCATTTATAAAAACAGGGACGGTAACGGCTGCCAATGCTTCCACTATGAATGATGGTGCAGCTGCGGTAGTGTTGATGAGTAAAGAAAAAGCTGATGCCATGGGTATCAAACCATTGGCCATTATCAGGAGTTATGCTGACGCAGAACAGGCACCTGAATGGTTTACCACTACCCCCTCACTGGCGGTTCCAAAGGCGGTAGCCAAAGCTGGCTTGCAAATGTCGGACATTGATTATACAGAATTGAATGAGGCATTCTCTGTAGTAGGAATTGCCAATATCCAAAAAATGAAACTGGATCCCGCTAAAGTAAATGTTCATGGAGGAGCAGTATCTCTGGGGCATCCACTGGGGTGCAGTGGAGCCAGAATAGTGGTAACCCTTTTACACGTGCTGAAACAATATGGCGGAAAAATAGGCGCTGCGGGAATTTGCAATGGAGGAGGAGGGGCAAGTGCTATTGTTATAGAATCCGTATAATCACTTAAGCATGTTTCAGGTAATAGAAGCTACCGTATCGGATGCTGTTGCAATTGCAGCAATTAGCAGGGAAACCTTTTTTGATACTTTTGCTGAACAAAATACCCGGGAGGATATGGATATCTTCCTGAAGGAACAATTTACCACCTCCCAAATAGAAGCAGAAGTGGGTAAGCCGGGAAATACCTTTCTACTGGTAAAATCTGAAAAACAAATTGCCGGGTATGCTTTTTTAAAAGAGTATTCACATCCGGCGTCGGGACCAAATTCTTCTCTTGAGATTTCCCGGATCTATGTACGTAAGCCTTTTATTGGAATGGGTGCGGGTAAATTGCTGATGGAGTCAGCCCTGAAGCAGGCAAAAAAACTGGCTAAGTCCTATGTTTGGCTGGGTGTTTGGGAATTCAATCCCGTTGCAATAGCATTTTATCAACGATTCGGTTTTGTTCAGTTTGGGACCCAGGATTTTCTGTTGGGAAATGATTGGCAACATGATTTGCTGATGAAAAAAATGATAGATATTTCCACAGACAACACCCTTTAATTCTTTATTGCCAGGGTCCGTATTTATGCTGGGTTTCAGACAATCCATCCGCATAGGGTCCGAAAGGATGGTCAAAAGGCTTTTTTGAAATATTTGGCCAGTCTTTACTATTATCAAAACCGGGCCGGGGTTGCGAATTGATAAAAGCCGCTACATCCCAGGCTTCTTCATTTGATAACTGTGGTTGGTGATAATTAACCGGATTGGGCATATTGTTTTTTACAAAACCTGCCAACCGGCTGATTCTGTATAAACCTGCACCCGTATTGTAACTGTTCTTACCCCATAAAGGAGGATATAGGTATAACTGGGAGGTTACTACTTTTTGTCCCTCACCTTCCTTGCCATGACACCTGGCGCAAGTCACTAAAAAAATCATTTTCCCTTTAGCAACATCTGCGGATCTGTGTAATTTTTGTAAATCCATAATCCCTGATCCCTTGGGTTTCGATCCGATGGGTACATCTTTTCCCAGCCATTGAATATAACTGACAAAGGCCCTCATCTCCTGACTATTGCTATCCAGGGCATGCCCATTGAGACTTCTCTCCAAACAGTCGTTTACCCTTTTCACAATACTCTCCACTTTACCGGAACGGTCCCTGTATTTGGGATAGGTGGACGCCACTGCACCATAATTATTACCCCAGGGTTTGGTGCCCGCTTCCAGGTGACAATTCTGGCAATTCATTCCGTTACTAATCTGTTGAATGGTACCATTTGGTCCAAGGTAATAAGCTGTATTCTCTACCAGTTTCCTGCCATAGAGAATCAATTCCCCCTCCTTTTCTACTGGTATCTGGTTGATACCTTTACCTGTCCAGCAATCAAAATTTGTTGTAACAACCGCTAAACGACCGTCCTCTTTCACCAAAAGGGAATCCCAAAAAAGAAAAACCACCAACAGGCCTAATAAAATCAATAGAAAATTTGATTTCATGATGGCAAGTTATCAAATTTTAGGCAGCAGATACCAGGATAATACAATCTTCTTCGGACAGAAAATATTGTAAAGGTCAAACGCCATAAAAAAGCGGAAGACGTTTTTTTATGGCCTATTAGTGAGGCAGTTTGGATTGTAAACGACCATATACCCAGGTGCCCAAAATGGCACTCAGCAGGGAAACAATAATCACCGATGTGCCTGATCCAATCAACGCGAATAAGGGTCCGGGACAGGCACCGGTCATCGCCCATCCAAACCCAAATAACAGGCCTCCGATTACCTGTCCTTTGTGAAAGGATTTAGGTATTATCACCACCATTTCCCCGGAAAGGGTTTTTAACAGGAACCGCTTAATCAGGAAAACAGAAAGGGCCCCTGTAATGACCGCAGATCCAATTACCCCATACATATGGAAACTCTGCAGTCGGAACATTTCCTGGATTCTAAACCAGGAAATAACCTCTGATTTGGTTAGGATGATGCCAAATAAGGTTCCCATTACCAGGAATCTCACATTTTTGAGAACAGTATTTTTACCCGATTGATTTGAAGTGTTTTCCATTGGTAGCGTATAACTAATTTTGAAGAATGGGGTTTCATTTTTGGTGAAGTTTTCACCTTAACAATAGCGGCATTACCAGGTTGGCCATGATAAAACCGCCTGCCAAAAAACAACAGGTCGCCACCAGGGATGGCCATTGCAGGGTACTCAAACCCATTATAGAATGGCCAGAGGTACAGCCTCCGGCATAGCGGGTGCCAAATCCCACGAGGAAGCCTCCCAAAACCATCATGGTAAAGCCTTTCAGTGTTAATAAGGAAGACCAGCTGAAGAGGTCATTGGGGATGAGGTTTTCCGGCCGGCTCATGCCATATCCCTGTAATTCTGTTACCAGGTGTTCATTCACCTGAATGGGATGTGTGGAAGGTAAACAGTTAACGGCTATGTAACCGCCGAATAAAATACCGGCAACGAAAAACAGGTTCCAGGCTTCTTTTTTCCAGTCATAATTGAAAAAGGGAAGTTTGGCAGGAAAACAGGCGGCACATATATGTCTCAAAGAAGAGGACACGCCTAAGCTTTTGTTAGCAGTTAACAATAATAGGGGCACCATTAATCCAATCAGGGGTCCTGCAAAATACCAGGGCCAGGGTTCATGTAACCAACTAAGCATAGCGTATCAATTTAGTTATTTAGCATAAAGTTGTTGTCATCAGGGAAGTACTAAAAGCTACCTTTTTCAACACCACCTGTTTAAAAAATAAGTTCGCGTAGTAAGATATAGATACCCATTATCAACACAAACCAGCCAAACCATTTTTTTAATTTTTCCCCCGATTGGTATTGCCCGATGATTCTGCCTATGAAAGTACCCATTATGGCAATTACGGTTAGGGAGATTAAGAGGTTCCAGTTAAAAGACAAATGAAATAAATCGCTGGCAAAGCCAAAAAGAGAATTCATGGCGATGATTAGCAAAGAAGTACCAATAGCTTCTTTCATGGATATATGAAATGAAAAAATCAGAACAGGGATAATCAGAAAACCCCCACCTGCCCCCAGTAAGCCGGTTAGAATCCCCACTTCCACTCCCTTGACTAAGGCTTTGGTAAAGTGGATTGAATTATTTAATTCACGCGGCATCACCATAGCTTCTTTGCGAATCATTTGCAGGGAGGCAACCACCATTACTACTGCAAACAGTATCATAGTAAGCAATGATTTGGTAACGGGCATACTGTCTATCATGAATATATGTTCAGGTATGACCGGTAATATCAATTTCCGGAAAAGGACGACTGTTACAATGGAGGCTAACCCGAAATAAAAAGCAGCTTTAAAATTAATGTTCTTCCTCCTGTAATTTTCGATGGCCCCGGCCAGGCTGCTGAATCCTACAATACAGAGGGAATAACCTGTTGCCACACTGGGCTGGATATGGAATAAATATACCAGCACAGGAATGGTAAGAATGGAACCACCACCACCTATGAGTCCCAGGGAAATGCCAATTAAGAGTGATGCAAAATATCCGGCTATTTCCATAATGGTTTTTTCTGAATGGCAATGCTGATGAAAGTTTTGAAAAACACTTTTATCCAACCGGCGAATAAATGGTGTTAATCTGAAAAGGCAATTTACGATACTTGCTCAGATATTTCATCCATACGGATACCCATATGGCTTTCATCATATATGCAAACACCGTCTTTAATCAGGAGTAACTGGGGAGATTCATGCGTTACCTGAAAGGTATCTGCAATTTTCCGGGATAATTCTCTATGGGAAAGAAGGTCGAGGAAATGAAAATCTACATTTTCCACAACAGGAGATCTATCCAGCCTGTTCAATACCATGGTACTGGTACTGCAACGGGTACTGTGTTTAAATATAGCCTGCGGTTGGGAGTTTGATTTTTCTATGATAAGATCCAAATGTTCTTCTGATGTAATAGGAATCCAGTGCATGGGATGCTTTTAGAAATACTAACGCGTATGAAGGAGAAATGTTTGCAACAATCAATACCTGAAATATTTAGGATTGGTTGT
Organism: uncultured Bacteroidota bacterium; assembly: GCA_963750825.1. GTDB lineage: Bacteria > Bacteroidota > Bacteroidia > Chitinophagales > Chitinophagaceae > Sediminibacterium. Next base: position 25,577 of record CAVVSL010000039.1, read on the forward strand.
AGGACAGCCTTTGCGGGTAGGGGCACAGGAGGTAAATATGACCATTGAACCGAAAATTAGCAACAATAAAAAGGTTAACTTTTTCATACCTGGTATTTATGTAAGGGATTAGGCTGTATTTTGTGATATAACAAAGATAAACTTTACATTGTAAATGATGCCTGAATGAACTGCACAATATGTTAATTTGTATCATTCAGACCTAAACTATAACGAATGCAGGTTCATTTTATTTCAATCGGGGGCAGTGTAATGCATCAATTGGCCATAGCACTTCACCATAAAGGATACAGGGTTACCGGAACTGATGATGAAATTTTTGAACCCGCCCGGTCAAATTTACAAGCCGTTGGCTTATTGCCAGACAAGGTTGGATGGAATACTGATTTGATTACCAGTAATTTAGATGCTGTCATTTTGGGTATGCATGCCAAGTCTGACAATCCCGAACTGGAAAAAGCAAAGGCACTTGGATTGAACATATATTCCTTTCCGGAATATATTTACCAGGAAAGCATTGCCAAAAAAAGGGTAGTAGTGGGGGGCAGCCATGGCAAAACCACTACTACCAGTATGATAATGCATGTATTAAAGCACGCTAATCAGGATTTTGATTACCTGGTAGGCGCTCAGTTGGCAGGATTCCCCCAGTCTGTTAAAATAACAGATGCACCTGTTATCATTTGTGAAGGGGATGAATATCCGGCCAGTGCCATAGAGAAGAGACCTAAATTTCATTTTTTGTTTCCCCAGGTGGCGGTACTCACCGGAATTGCCTGGGACCATATTAACGTTTTTCCTACTTTCCCTTTTTACCTCGAACAATTTGCCCTATTTATTCAGAAAATTGAAAAAGGGGGGTTATTGATATATAACGCATCAGATCCTGTTTTGCTGCAACTGGTTGCCGAAAATAATCGGGCCGATATCCGTTACCAACCCTATTCCCTTCCCGAAAATGCTATTGACGATGGGATTACCACTGTTACAATTGAGGCTTATAAAGGCGCTATTCAGGTTTTTGGCAACCATAACCTGCTGAATTTACAGGCAGCTTTTTTTGCCTGTAAGGAATTGGGTATTTCCACTCCCGTTTTTTTAGCAGCCATGAAAAGTTTTTCCGGAGCAGCCAAAAGACTTGAAGTAATGGCATCTAATGAATCTGTAACCGTTTTCAGAGATTTTGCCCATGCACCGAGCAAAGTTAAAGCAACCATTGATGCACTGAAACAACAGTATCCTGAACGCAGGTTGATAGGCATACTCGAACTGCATACTTTCAGCAGTTTAAGTGAAGCTTTCATGCCCCAGTATGAGGGAGCCCTGGAAAAAGCAGATACCGGTATTGTTTTCTTTGCCCATCACGCATTGGAACTCAAACGGCTGCCCAATTTGCCACTTTCCAGTGTTATCAATGGATTTAAAAAGGAGGGCCTTATGGTTATGAATGATAGGGAAACCCTTTGGCATTGGCTGAATGACCAGGAATATAATCATACCAATTTAGTTTTCATGAGCAGTGGCAATTATGATGGACTGGATATGCTTACTTTTGCAAAACAAATTACCCAATAAAGGAAATTTTACAACCTGATGAATTTACAACTGAACCGCCCTATTGCATTTGTTGACCTTGAAACTACTGGTATTTCTATAACCAATGACAGAATTGTAGAGATTGCTATTGTAAAGGTATCTCCTGATGGCAGCAGTATTGCCAAACGAAAACTGATTAATCCCTTGATGCCTATCCCCAAAAATTCCAGTGAAATACATGGCATTACGGATGAGATGGTAAAAGAGGCACCTTCTTTCAAACAGGTTGCCAATGAAATAAAACAGTTTATTGATAACTGTGATCTGGGAGGCTATAACAGCAACCGCTTTGACATTCCCATGCTGATTGAAGAATTTTTAAGGGCGGGCATTGAATTTTCAACCGATGGAAGGAAAATGCTGGATGTGCAAAAGGTATTTCATATGATGGAACAGCGGACCCTTAGCGCAGCATATAAATTTTATTGTTCTAAAACACTGGAAGGGGCACATGGCGCAGAAGTAGATGCCACCGCAACCTGGGAAGTGCTGGAAGCACAGGTAGAACGCTACCCGCAAATGGGCAATACAGTAGACAGTATTGTGAAATTCACGGGCGAGGATGATATTGTTGATTTTGCCCGCAGATTTATAAAAGAGGATGGGATAGAAATTTTCAATTTTGGCAAACACAAGGGTAAACCGGTAACCCAGGTGCTCAGGGAAGAACCCCAATACTATGATTGGATGATGAAGGGGGACTTTGCGATGAATACCAAGCAAAAACTCACAGAAATACTGAACCGAACCCTCCTCAAAAAAAGCTGATTCCGCTTTTTTTTCTTTTTTAAGGATTTTTTTTAATATGTCGTGTCAATAATCAGTATTTTGTAATTTAAACAATCCTTTTTTTTTGGAAAAACTAGTCATCATACCCACCTATAATGAGAATGAAAATATTGCCCAAATTATTGAGGCGGTATTTGCTCTTTCATTGGATTACCATATCCTGGTGATTGATGATGGTTCACCCGATGGTACGGCAGCCATCGTAAAATCAATGATCCCCCGTTTTCCTGACCAGTTATTTCTGGAAGAAAGAGCCGGAAAAATGGGACTGGGAACTGCCTATATTTATGGATTTCGCTGGAGTTTACAAAGGGGGTATGGCTATATTTTTGAGATGGATGCGGACTTTTCGCACAATCCCAGGGACCTGGAAAGACTTTACCTTACCTGTAAAAATGAAGAAGCAGATGTGGCTGTAGGTAGTAGGTATGTTCCGGGTGGGAAAACAGAGAATTGGCCGATTGATAGGTATTTGTATTCCAAAGGCGGGGCTTTTTATACCAGAATGATTACCTGGATGCCGGTACATGATCCCACTGCCGGTTTTGTTTGTTACAAAAGCAAAGTGCTGGAAACCATCAACTTTGACATGATTCATTTTGTGGGCTATGCTTTTCAGATTGAAATGAAATTTGCCGCCTGGAAATTAGGGTTCACCATCAAAGAAGTTCCTATCACCTTCGTGGATAGAAAAATAGGCGTCAGTAAAATGAGCAAAGGAATTCTTAAAGAAGGTGTATTTGGGGTGTTAAGCATCCAATGGAAAAGCCTGTTCAAAAACTACCGCAAAAGGGTTAAAAAATAAAAGGTTATTTATCCCTACTTATGCCTTTATGCTTTATTTCACTTTTCTGTAACCGGAATATACAATGTATCCCATTGCCTGTTCTTCAGGGCACCTATCATTAACCAGTTAGCCAGTATTGAAAGCATACCCAACAGCATTACTAACCACTGGTTGGTGTATATCAAAAAATGTAAAGTCGCCAGCAAACCCGGAATAGCCAGGTTAAAAAGTCCTGCCATAAAAGAACCCGTTCTGGCTTTGGTGGAGGGTTGTACAGAAAAAGGCATTTCTTTTAAAGTGATATAAGCGATGGTAAAAGAAATGAAAAGTTCATTCGATAAACCCAAAATAAGGTTGGGGAGTAAATGCAATCCTGCCCACCAGCTTGCTACCAGGAAAGTAACTAAGGCGATTGGCAGGTAAAACTTCACTACAACAGCTTTTACCGCACCACTAAGAATTTTACCGGGAGTGTCGAGAGGTGAGGAGTAATACATCCAGGCGGCTTTGTATTTTTCTGAGAAAATGATTTGTTTTAAGGCCATAATCAAAAGCAAACTGCTTACATAGATTATACCCACAAATAGAAATTTTCCATTACCAGAATCACTACTAAGCGCTGCCATAGAAAATCTTCGGTTTCCCGTAACAAAAATCAAAATAAAATAGACCAGCATGTACCCAAATGATGGGTATACTTTTATTTTAAATTCCCTTTCACGGGAAGTTAATTTCCAGGTAAGTAAAAAGGACATTCTTTCTGCACCTTTATCGGTAAACCAAGCTGCCAGTTGGTTGCTATAGGTGATTTTCCGAGCCTTTTTGGAGTCGCTGTTTTTTGGATTGGCCGTAATCAGCTCGTTTTGACTTCCTCCCATCTGGGAAAGTTTCTGATTAAACGAGGGGGCAAAATAACGCAGGACTATCCAAATACTGGCCAGCGGAATCAATAAACTGCCAATGAAATATAACCCCAATAGAAGATTAGACAAAGGATGCCATAAAAATTCCCAGCTGGCTGCAAACCAGTAGGGAGTTAAAAAAACGATCCATGGGTACTCAGTGATACTGAATTGTGTAATATCGGTTCGGTCTGCCATACGGGGAATTACCTGGTAACCACCATAAATTAATATGGCAAAAAAAATCTGCAGGTAACTGATGATGGCAGCAAATTTTTGGGGAGTGGTTATTTGAAGGATTAACAGGTATACAGCATTAATGATAAAAATACTGAGTAGTGTTGCCAAAATCAATAATAAGTCAAAGGCAATCATCCCTGAAAGGCCTGTATAATAAGCCATCCAGATCATTGCAGGGGCAGTCATGGGTACCACCAGTTTCGTAAGATGGATCAGTATGTGTAATATCCGGGAAAAGACGACAGTTCTGTCATTGACAGGTTTAGGCAGAATGATTAAGTTATCCCTTACATCTATTAATACGGATGTAAAATCAGTAATCAACGTGGCGGCCAGGAAAAAGATATAGAATGAAAAATAAAAAGTAAGGTGCGTTATATAATCCTTCCCTATTGAAAAACTCAGCAGAAGGGCAGCACCTAAAATAAATGACATAAAAATAATCCCCAGGGTAGCGCTTTCTATTTGCTTTTTATTTTTGGACTGCCTGGTTTGTTGTAAGGTATTTGGTCTCCTGTCATCCATTAATAATTTAATGGTTAATATGGCGCGGAGATGTGTTGTGTCAACGCCTAATTTCCTGTAAAGGATAGCTGGTAACAAAGTAAGCCAAATTAAAAACCTGTTAATTCTTTTCATACAATGCTTCTATTTCCGGAAAGCATTAATAAGGTCATCCGCAGCATTGGATAAAGTATTCTGAGAAGTCATTTGTGCAAAAATATTTTCCAAACTCTGGTTACCCCGGGAAGCTTTCAGTTCTTCAATGGTGCAGTCAGTTAATACTTCACCTTCGCTAATGAGCACTATGCGGTCGCTCACCCGCTCCACTACATCCATCATATGGCTGCAATAAAAAATGGTTTTTCCTTCCCTGGATAATTTACTTATCAGTTCCTTGACGATAATTACTGAATTTGCATCCAGCCCACTCAGGGGTTCATCCAGGAAAAGAATATCGGGATTGTGTAAAATTCCTGAAATGATCAATACCTTTTGACGCATACCCTTGCTGAAAGTATCCATCCGCTGGTGTTGGTTTGCTTCAAGCCCAAATGCCGACAACATGCGTGAAATGCGATCCTCTGCTATGTTTAGAGGAAGGCTGTAGAGAGATGCCATAAATCCCAGGAATTCAAAAGGCGTAAGTACTTCATATAGTTCAGCCAGTTCGGGTACATACCCAATGCGTGATTTAATTTTTAGGGCATCGGTTTTCATATTCATTCCCGCAATTAGTACCTCACCCCCGAAATCATCAATCAGCCCGCAAAGGATTTTTACAGTGGTACTTTTCCCGGCACCATTGGGTCCAATGTAACCAATGACCTGCCCCGGATAAATAGCCAGATTGATTCCTTTTAAAACCTGTTTGCCACCATAACTTTTAACCAGATGCTTTACTTGGATGACAGGTTCCATTGGGAGAAATGATTTGGTGTAAATAGATTATACATAATTACAATATTACTTTTTTTTCAATAAAATTGGCAGGTATTTATCAGGGCGATTTCTTCCTGCCTAAAAATTTTTCAGCTAGTAATTCCGATATTATATTGTTTCTTTAACTTCTATGAAGCAGGCCCTGGTAAAATTGCATATATCTGTTTTTCTCGCAGGATTTACGGGTATCCTGGGCAAACTCATTATGCTAAATGAAGGGTTATTGACCTGGTACAGGATAATGCTAACCGTTGTTACCCTGTTTATTTGGTTAACCTGGCAAAAAAAACTGGCTCCGGTTGCAGTGGCTTCTGTATGGAAATTACTGGGTATTGGCATGCTAATCGCGCTCCATTGGGTTTGTTTTTTCGGAAGTATTAAAGCCTCCAATGTATCAATAGGCTTGATATGTTTTGCTTCGGTTGGATTGTTTACGGCAATTTTAGAACCTTTACTAACCCGAAAACGAATTAGTTGGGTAGAGGTAGGTTTGGGCTTGATTGGACTGCTGGGTATATACCTGATATTTCATTTTGATACCAGGTACCGAACGGGTATTATGCTGGGAGTGGCTTCTGCAGCCTTAGGGGCCTTGTTTTCTGTTTTGAATAAGATACATGTTCAAATAGCCCCTCCCCAAACATTGATGGTTTATGAATTAAGCGGAGGGCTGGCCATATTAACCCTGTGTATGCCTTTTTACCTGGCCTATTTTCCGGTGGTGTCAGTGGTGCCCTCCTGGCAGGACTGGATATGGTTGCTGATTTTAAGCTGGCTTTGCACTGTATTTGCCATGGACCTTATGTTACAGTCATTGCAAAAAGTTTCGGCCTTTACCCAAAACCTGAGCCTGAATCTGGAACCTGTTTACGGAATCCTGTTGGCCTTTGTATTGTTTACAGAAAATGAAAACCTGGACAATAGTTTTTATGTAGGTTTCGGCCTGATTGCATTCTCGGTTGTATTACAAATGTACCGGGTGATAAAACGAAAAAGGATTTGATTCTTTTTATCACAAAGTGTGCTTATTCCAAAACATAGGCAGTGACCTTGTTTCCATAAAAAGCGGGTACATAAACTATTCTGTTTTTGGCGTCGTATCCTATATCTGCTGTATTGCGCTTTTGTTCCCGGGTATCCAGTAAAACCTGTTTGTTGCCATTGGCCTGCAGGTAATAAATAATACCATTCCAGCAACTCACTATATATTCATGTGGCTTCACCATTTCTATTCCATCTGTACTGGGATCCATGCCATCTGCAATGGCTGAAATGTCACCTCCATGAAAGTTAAGCAATTGGCCCCGGTCAAGAATCAGCAGGTCATCCCCTGCAACCAGCAGGCCATTGGGGCCTTTCAGGTTTTTTAATTGGGTGGTTACGAATCCTTTGGCTATCCTGTGCACATTTCCTGCCCGGGTATCACTCACATATACAGCCCCATCTCTGTCAATACTGATATCATTCAAAAAAACCGACCCTTCTATGGGAATATGTTCTGCTATTTGCCCATTGCTGATATCAATAACTACTACTTCCGTGAGATCGGCAACATACAGCTTGTTTTTATAAATCCCCATACCCTTGGGTGCATGTAAACCCTTTACCCATTCCACTTCCAGGATGGTTCCATCCAATCCAAGTTTCGCAATGGATCCTTTTCCATCTTTGGCATCGGGGGCACCGTCGATATTAGAAACAAACAGAATTTTGTCTTTGGGATAATAAAGCACGGATTCCGGGGTTTTCAGAAGGGTATCTGTTTCCCAAACTTTTTTGAGGGAATGTATTTGGGCACCAGCCCGGGGGATGACAATGAAAGAACACAAAAGGGATATCAGAATCAAGTTATATTTCATATGGCTTTTTTAGGACCTGAAAGGTAAATATTTCCCTCTAAGCAACCATATTCCTGTAGAATAAGCCATATTTCACCCTATATATTTTTTTTCATTAATCAATGTGCCTGTTCATAGTTTAATTACCTTCGGAATTCCCAAAAATTAACTGTATGAGAAAAATACTATTGATCATTTTTACAATGTTTTCTTTATTCTCTTTTGCTCAGAAAAAACCGCTGGATCATTCAGTGTATGATGGCTGGCAAAGTATTGGCGAAAAATTGTTGAGCAATGATGGAAAGTTCCTCGCCTATGCTGTGGTACCCCAGGAGGGTGATGGCGTGTTGTATATCCAATCTGTTGATGGATCATTTACAAAAGAAATTCCCAGGGGCTATGGGCCGGTAATGACTGATGACAGTCGCTATATTATCTGTAAAATCAAACCCCGTTTTGCAGAAACAAGGGATGCGAAAATTAAAAAGAAAAAAGTGGAGGACATGCCCAAAGACAGTCTCGCTATTCTGGAATTGGGGAAAGACAATCTGGTAAAAGTTGCCAGGATAAAGAGTTTTGCCGTTCCTGATGAATCCGGCAACTGGCTAGCTTACCATTTAGAAAAAAACCTGCCAGCATCCAATAAACCCAATATGGAGCCTGATTCTGCATCCAGGGTACAGGCGATGCTATCCATGGCAGATAGTTTACAAAGAATCTCTGATAGTCTGCACAATAAGGTTAATGAAATTAAAATGAATGGCATGGCTGTTCTTCGTAAACCCAGAAAAGATTCGCCACCCTCTCTTCCCCAAAAACCGGAAGAGCCTTTTGAGGAAGGTTCTGAGTTGATCCTTAAAAACCTCAGTACAGGTGAGAGTCGCAGTTATCCATTGGTTAATGAATACCGGTTTAATAAAAAAGGGAATGTTTTAATCATTGAAACAACCCGTAAGAAAAACGAAGCAGCCAGTAAAGCCAGCATTACCCGGTTAGATCTTTCCAACAATACCAGTGCTGTTGTATTTTCCGGATTTCACGATGCCAAATCTTTCCAGATGGATGAGACGGGTAAACAGCTGGCATTTATTGCAGAAAGGGATAGTAGCAGTAAGTCGCTCCGTAAATTTTATAAGTTGTATTATTTCGCCAGTGGTTATGACAGTGCGAGGATGATTGCGGATAAAAATACAAAGGGGCTTCCGGCTAACTGGACAATCAGTGATAATGCCAACATCAGCTTTAGTAAAAGTGGCAACCGTTTGTTGGTGGGTACCGCACCCATCCTGCCTGTAAAAGATACCACATTACCCGAATTCGACAGGGTGAGTGTGGATATTTGGCATTACAATGATGATTATATACAGCCTGTTCAGTTAAAAACACTGAATAATGATTTGAAAAGAAATTACCCGGCAAGCGTAGATGTTGCAACTGGACAATTGGTGCAGTTGGGTAATGAACGTTTCCGAAATGTATTACAGGCCGGGGAAGGGGATGGGAAACTTTTTTATACCTCCACTGATTTTGGGAAAAGAATTGCCGCTCAATGGCAGGGATACACGTTTACGGATTTGTACACCCTAAATCCCGAAAATGGCCAATCAGAACTTATCGTTAAAGATTTTAAAGGCAATGTGCTGCAGGCATCTCCCTCGGGTAAATACCTGCTTTTTTATGACGAAATAAAGTCGGGATATTTTGTATATAACAGTATGACCCAAAAAACGTCTCCTGTTGCCCGTGACATTACCACATCGCTGGCAGATGAAGAAAATGATGTTCCCGATGAACCCAATGCCTATGGAATAGTTCGCTGGCTGGAAAATGATAAATATGTGTATGTCTACGACAGGTATGATATCTGGCAGGTAGATCCGGAAGGGGTTGAGCGTTCAGTTAACCTGACACTCGGCAGAAAAAATAAATTACAATCCCGTTATGTACCAACTGACAGGGATGAAAAAAATCTGCAACCGGGACAAAAAATTCTCCTTCGTATTTTTGATGAAAAAGAAAAACGAAATGGGCTGGCCAGTCTCGATCTGTCAAAAAAAGAGGGGATCGTTACACTTTTTCTGGAGCCCGTGAATCTGGGATTTTCTGTACAGAAGGCCAAGGATGCGGATGTATTATTGTATACCAAAGAAAGTTTTGAAACACCCACCAATGTTTTTGTACAAAATATGAATGGAAAAGCGGTTCAGTTATCCAATACGAATCCCCAGCAGGCTGAATATAACTGGGGTACCTCAGAATTGTTTAGATGGAAAGCCTATACGGGAAAGGAAGCAGAGGGTATTTTGTACAAACCTGAGGACTTTGATCCCAAAAAGAAATACCCCATGATAGTGTATTTCTATGAACGTAATAACACTACGCTGCACAATTACCAGGCGCCGGCACCTACGCCTTCCCGGTTGAATATCCCATTTTTTGTAAGCAGGGGTTACATTGTATTTGTTCCTGATATCTGGTACAAGAAAGGTTATCCGGGACAGGGGGGCTATGATTATATAGTAAGTGGTACTAGAGCCGTGGTGAAACAGGGTTTTGTAGATAGCACCAAAATAGGCTTACAGGGACAGAGTTGGGGTGGCTTTCAGATTGTATACCTGATCACCAAAACCAATATGTTTGCTGCTGCCTGGGCGGGTGCCCCGGTGGCCAATATGACCAGTGCCTATGGTGGTATCAGATGGGGGAGTGGTTTGTTGAGACAGTTCCAGTATGAAAAAACCCAAAGCCGCATTGGGGCTACTTTATGGGAAAGACCCGATTTGTACCTGGCTAATTCTGCCTTGTTCTCCCTTCCGAAAGTAAAAACACCCCTGGTGATTATGGCCAATGATGCCGATGATGCAGTGCCCTGGTACCAGGGAATAGAAATGTATTCCGGAATGCGCAGGCTGGGTAAAAAAGTGTGGATGCTAACTTATAACGGAGAAGCGCATAACCTGGTAGAAAGAAAAAACAGAAAAGATATCCAGATTAGGGAGCAGCAATTTTTTGATTATATGCTGAAAGGGGATAAACCCGCCAAATGGATCAGTGATGGTGTTCCTGCCATCATGAAAGGGAGGGATTTGGGACTTGGGTACCATCCCTGATCATATGAAAGAATATATACTACCATACAGCCTGCCTTTAGCAGGCTGTATTTTTTGGTTGAACAATCGAAAACCGGTGATCAATCATACGGTATTTATAAACATTCTGTGAATAAACCCCATAGCTAACGCCTCTGGAAACATTTAATTAATTTGGGGACATGTTAATTTGATTTAACATTGCTATCCCTTGCAAAAAAGCAGGGTGCTTTCATTTTGGTATACCAGGCCCCCCGTTCCCATACACCAAAAAGAATACTCATTGAGTATTCTGAAGGGGCATATACCAACCTCAACCTTAATACCCTTTCATTTTCACACCAACTTCTTTATTGCTAAACCCCTTGTATGCGCAAATTTATTACCCCGTTGTATGTATTTTTTATTTTACTGTTAACGATTGCAGGACTTAAAGCCGACGCACAGGTTAACCATGTTGTTATTAGCCAGGTATATGGTGGTGGTGGAAACACCGGAGCCCAGTATACAAATGATTTTGTAGAGTTGTTTAATCCAACTTCTTCAACTGTAACCGTTACTGGTTGGTCTATTCAATATGCCAGTGCAGCAGGAACTTCATGGAGCAATACGGTAAGTTTAACCGGTACCATCGCGCCTTACAGCTATTATCTTGTCAAATTAGCTTCTGGTGGAGCTGTTGGTGTTGCTTTGCCAACAGAGCAGGTATCAGGAACCATAAATATGTCAGCAACCGCCGGGAAGATTGCCCTAGTAAGTTCTACCACGGTATTATCAACAAACGTTTGTCCCATAGCAGTTAGCGGGTCAGTGATTGATTTTGTTGGTTTCGGAACCACTGCAAACTGCAATGAGGGAGGTAGTAATACTGCAGCACCCAGCAATACCACTGCGCTATTTAGGAAGAATGGGGGTTGTACCGATACTGATGTAAATGGTGCTGACTTTGTAACGGGAGTTCCCAATCCCCGAAACAGCAGTTCATCCCCCAATATTTGCGGCACAGTTGCAGTAGTGCCTACGGTTACTACTACGGCAGCCACCAGTATTACAACGACTGCTGCCCTATCAGGAGGTAATGTTACCGCGGATGGCGGAAGTGGGCTTATTGCAAGGGGAGTGGTTTGGAATACGGTTGTTAGCCCCACTACGGCACTTACTTCTAAAACAAACGATGGTACGCTTACCGGAACCTATTCCAGTTCGTTAACCCCACTAACTGCCAATACTAAATATTATTATCGGGCTTATGCCACTAATGCCATTGGAACAGCTTATGGCAATGAATTGAATTTCACCACCCTTCCCAATGCTCCCATTGTGGGCAATGGTTCCAATGCGACCCTGAATGGATTCACCGCCAACTGGTCTGCCGCACCCGGCGGGTCTGAAGCATTCACCTACACAGTGGAAGTGGATGATGACAACGCTTTTGGCTCCATCAATGTAACCATCAATGGTATTTCATCCGGATCAACTTCCCAGGCTATAACCGGACTGGCAAACAATACCAGCTATTATTACAGGATTAAATCGATAAATAGTACGGGTAGTTCTGTTTATTCTGCAACAAGTACAGCCATTCAAACCCTTGCACCTGCCACACCTGTGATTACTTTGGCTTCGGCACTCAATGGTTTTGGAGGGGTTTGTATCAATACCCAAACTGCTGCCAATTCATTTTCTATTGATGGCAATAACCTGGATGGTTCCAATATCAATATTGCGTCCCTTGCCGGTTTTGTTTTTGCTGAAACACTTAATGGAACCTATAGCAGTTCACTCAGTTTTTCGGCAGGTACCAGTCTTTCCAATAAAACCATTTTTGTCAAATTTTCACCTTTGCTTGTTCAGTCCTATGATGGAAATATCAGTATTTCCGGTGGGGGAGTGGCGGGTTTCCAGGTTAGCGTTACGGGTACTGGCGTGAATACAGCGCCTACTGCAGCTACTATTTCTGCGTCATCCCTGCAATCAAACGCTACCCTGAATGGCCAGGTAGTTTCCCAGGGTTGTTCCTCCGTTACTGCCTATGGATTTGAATATAGTACAGTAAATGGATTCGCCAATGGATCGGGAACCCTTGTTAATGCTACTAATTTATCGGGCAATAATTTTAGTGCCAGCATATCCGGACTATCTATAAATGTAACCTATTATTATAAAGCTTTTGTAACCAATAGCGGGGGCACTTCTTATGGAATGCAGCAAAGCTTTACCACTTCACCCATCGTTCCGGTGGTGATTGCCTCCCAGCCATTATTCCGTTACACAGAAAATTTCTCAGATATAGCCAACTGGTCAAATGGATTTGTAACCGGTCAGGGTGCCAATCGTTTTGGCTCAGTGGCGGTAAATACTACCGGAACCATACCCAGTGGTACCAGAATAACCACTGCTTCAGCCAGCTTTAGTTCCGGTTCTTCCGGAGGGGTCCAAAAAGGTACTGGAAATATCGTGCTGCTCTCAACAGGATCTACTGATAACAGTACTTCACTTGCTATAGATTTTTATATGGATTTTACCGGCGTGAATGCAGGCACACTCAGTTTTGACTGGGCATCCCTAAACAATTCAACCGGTAACCGAAATGGATCCTTGCGTGTGTATGCTTCCAATGATGGTACCAACTTTACGGAAATCACACAGGCAAGCGTCTTAAACTTTACCAATAATGTTCCCTCTTCCGGTTTTGTGAACAACATCGCATTGCCTGCTATTTTCAATAATAGTGCAACAGCCAGACTTCGGTTCTATTATTATAATGGCACTGGTCCAACCGGTTCTGCAGGTTCCAGACCTAAATTGAGTATCGATAACCTTACCGTAACAGGTATTGCCTCTACTCCTTGTGCAACACCGGCTTCCGCACCTACTGCTTTGGTATTTGGAACGGTAACAGAAACAACAATTGCAGGAAGCTTTACGGCTGCCAGTCCTGCACCCAATGAATACCTGGTAGTGATGAGCACCAATAGCAGTCTTACCTCTCTGCCAATTGATGGACAGGCTTACTCTGTTGGTGATAACCTGGGAGACGGAACAGTCATAGATAAAGGAACAGATGTCAACTTTACCGCAACCGGTTTAACGGGATCAACTACCTATTATTTCTTTGTATTTCCTGTAAACAGTGTTTGTACAGGTGGCCCATTGTATTTGACCAGTAATGTGCTAACAGATGATGCAACAACAGTTGCCGGTTTACCAAACTGCTCTGCTCCGGTTAACCAGCCAACCAACCTCGTTTTCAGCAATGTTTCCATAAATTCTTTACAGAGTACATTTTCGGCAGGAAGTGGAAATGAATACCTGGTATTGCAATCCACCAGCAGTTCCCTGACTGCCAATCCGGTAGATGGATTTGGCTACAGTGCCGGCGATATTATTGGTAATGCAAAAGTTATTCAAAAAAGCAGTTCTCTTGCTTTCACAGTATCAGGACTCACACCCAATACAACTTATTATTATTTTATCATTAGCCTTAACTCACAGGCTTGTATTAACGGGCCGGTATATAACACGGTAAATCCATTAACAGGAAATACAACCACCTTACCATTATCACCCTGTGCTGTACCCACAGCACAGCCTATTAACTTTACTTCCAGTGCTTCCAACAACCTGATTTCCGGTTCATTCAACGGTGTAACCGGTGCAGGATACCATTATCTGGTAATCAGAAGTACTGCCTCCACCCTGACCGCAACACCGGCCAACAACACGGATTATGTAGTTGGTGACAATATTGGAGGAGGCGTAGTAGTAGGTAATAGTACTGCAACAAGTTTCACGGCTAATGGCCTGGCTTCCTCCACAACTTATTATTTCTTCCTATTCTCTGCCGACAAAAATTGTACTGGTGGAACCCAATATTTAACCACTGCGCCTTTAACCGGTAGTAATACCACAAGTAATACGCCAACCTATAACTATTATTATGGCACCCTTCATTCCCATTCTGATTATTCTGATGGAAATAAAGACAGGCCGGGTTATACCCCTGCGGATGATTATTTGTATGCTTCAGCTTCCAATGACATGGATTTCCTGGGTATTTCCGAGCATAACCATTTCTCATCGCTGGATAATCCGGGTAATGAATTGGCCAATTATAAATTGGGAATAGCACAGGCCAGCCAGTTCAATACGACGCATCCCAATTTCCTTGCATTGTACGGCATGGAGTGGGGCGTAATATCAGGTGGCGGACACGTGGTAGTATATGGAAATGGTATGGATGATTTGTTTGGATGGGAAACCAATGTAAATGGGAATGTGGGACCCAATTATGATGTATATGTACCTAAAAACACATACACTGGTTCAACAGGACTATTCAAAACGGTAAATGACTATGCGGCAAAAAATACCTTTGCCACATTGGCGCATCCGAATAGTTCAGACTATAATAACCTTTCCAATATTCCTTATGATGCAGTGGCAGATGATGCCATTACGGGAACGGCAGTAGAAAGCGGCCCTGCTACTTCTACCAATACAACTTATTCCAATCCTGCTTCTTCTATGTATTATTTGTGGTATTACCAGAAACTTTTGTCAAAAGGATACCACCTGGGACCCACCATTGACCATGATAACCACAATACAACCTTCGGAAGAACTACCCAGTCGAGAACCGTTGTATTATCCCCCAGCCTGTCCAAATCAGACATGATTCAGGCCATCAGGGATATGCGTTTTTATGCTTCTCAGGATTATGATGCAAAAGTTGACTTCACCGTTAATACACGTGTGATGGGTTCTGTATTTACTGACCGTAATGCTCCGGCTATCTCGGTGAATTATACAGACCCAACCAATAGTACATCCAATGCTTTGATCAGGGTGATGTTTGGTATTCCTGGAAGTGCCTAAAATAGTTACTATTACTTAAACAATGTCAACTTGGAATTGGCAAATGTAGATACTCGTTACACTTTCCGAAGTATTAAGTTTCTTTACAGCGTATAAAAGTGGAGCTTAAGCAAAGAAATAGCCAATAATCACTAGGAGGTTTTAATATTGTCTCAAATCCAATCCGAAAGCGATTAAAAGAATTATGAAAAAAAGTAGCGCAAAGAGGTTTGCAACCAGTATCCCGGCAGGCTTGCCTTATAGCTCAGGCTTATAACAGAGCATATATTTAATTAATTAATAAATATTAACGGGGTTTTGGGGTTTTCGGGCCTCGGGCATCAAAATGGGCCGACCTCGCTGGAAGAGGCGAGCCCGGCGCGCAATGGGGCCCCGACATGTCGGCCCTGTTCAACACCATCCTCAAGCACGTGCCTTCGCACCAGGGCGACCCGGCGGCACCGCTGCAGCTGCAGATCTCGGCCTTGGACTACAGCACCTTCGTCGGCCGCATCGGCGTGGGCCGCATCGGCGCGGGCACCATCAAGCCGGGCATGGACGCTTTTTTACTAACGTCTGGCTACAATTTGTAGAAGGCTGATTAGCATCGAATTTTAAAACACACTAAAATTTATTTTATGAAAAAAATATTGTTTTCCCTCCTGTCTGTTGCTGCAATTGCAACAATGGCATTTACTATTAGTGAAGTATTGCCTATTGGCAGTGCAATGCCTAAGGCCGATGTTAAACTAAAAGATATTTCCGGCAAAGAGGTAGCCATTAGAGAAGTAAAAAAAGAAAATGGTGTGCTGGTAATGTTCAGTTGCAATACCTGTCCCTATGTAATAAAAAATCAGCAACGCACCATTGATATAGCAGCCTTCGCCGAAAAAAATAATGTATCCTTGAGAGAACTGCCGTGCTCAAGCAGTTGACATGCCAAAGTATGACGTAATGCATGGGTTCGTCCGTGCTTTAAACCGATGCGTTGATAGGCATTGCGGATGATGCGCCTGACCGCATCAACACCGATGGGTGCATCACGGGGAGCCAGAAGACGGACGAAGACTGCTGAGTTCGTGGTCTTCGGTCGTTCGTTGTGAACATACTCGGCAAGCGCCTGACCGGTCAATTCTGGCAGTGGCAGAATATCCTGACGTCGTGACTTGGTGCGGTTGAGCGTTACGGTTCCGGCACGCCAGTCAATATCAGCCAGTTGTAGATTGGCAACTTCGCTGCTGCGCAAGCCCATATCCAACGCACACCGTACGATGGCATAGCCTCGCTTGGGTGAAGGCAACGATGAGGTGAATGAAGCGAGCAGGCGCTCAACATCTGCCGGTTTAAGAGCGCGTGGCAGTGGCGCAAGACCCCAGTGAGCGGGAGTTGCTATTACAGCCAGCAGGCCATTGACCTGATCACCGCAAGTTGCCCGGTAACGCAGGTAAGCACGCAGTGCAGATGCCAGTGTGGCAGCATTTGATGTCGTGTTTCGTAGCTGGAGCTGTGAAGAAATAAAATGACGCACGTCATCCGGG
>CAVVSL010000040.1:0-9422 GCA_963750825.1 uncultured Bacteroidota bacterium
AGCTACCCGGTTTTTTTGGCGGCAAAAGTACGGTTTCATTGCCGGATTTCAGGAAGCCTTTGGATAGAAATTGCGTAAAACTCCATATTATCCTTACTTTATTACAGGTTCAACCCTCTTTAATTCGGGTAAAATGATATAGTTTTCGGTACAAATTTCGCTCATGGCTAACCCTACATTGTCCGTCCGGTCCAGAAGGTCATTTATCAGGAATATTTCCGTTGCCTCCCTGGTCATGTTAACGGGCAGGCTTAGCCAACTTTCCGCTGCCGAAGTATTGGCATTACGGCAAAAAGTAAAGCTAAGGTTCGTGGTAGCTTCAGATGCACACTACGGCCAGCCCAAAACGGCTTTTGATGAAATGCTTAACCAGCTAATTGCAGCAATGAACCATTTTCACCGGGATGCGCCGCTGGACTTCTGTGTCGTCAATGGTGATATCATCCATAATGAAAGCCAATTTTTGCCCCTGGCCA
The DNA here is from genome assembly GCA_963750825.1 of uncultured Bacteroidota bacterium. Lineage (GTDB taxonomy): Bacteria > Bacteroidota > Bacteroidia > Chitinophagales > Chitinophagaceae > Sediminibacterium. Next base: position 477 of record CAVVSL010000040.1, read on the forward strand.
AAAAGCAGCTTGACCAGTTAACCATGCCCTGGTATGTTTCAAGGGGCAACCATGATATGGTAACGGATTCTTTTTGGAAAGAAACATGGGGTATCCCCCTGAATTTTGATACGGTCATTAAGCAGCAGGCCATTATTATTGGCGATACTTCTGATGAAAAGGGCATTTACCTGTCACCGGACCTGGTGTGGTTAAAAGAAAAACTGGACTTACACAGGGATAAGTCGCAGGTATTTCTGTTTCTGCACATACCCCAGGCCAAATGGACTGCCAATGGCATTGATACACCTGCTTTTTTTGATTTGATTCAGCATTATCCTAACCTGAAAGCCGTATTCCATGGCCATGAACACGACCAGGATGGCGTTAAAATGCATGGATCCCTCCCTTTCTTCTTTGATTCCCACATTGGAGGAAACTGGGGCACCCCTTACAAGGGATTCCGGGTGGTTGAATTAATGGAAGACGGAAGCCTGGTTACCTATATGATGAACCCGGTTATAAAAATGAATGAATTGACCTATGGTTAATAAAAAATACAGGCGCACTTACCATTCCGCTCTCGCACTTGGCCCTGCATCCAGTGTACTGAAATCTTTTGCGAGGTATTTGTAATAGGCAGTTATGGCAATCATGGCAGCATTATCGGTGCAGTATTCAAATTGTGGAATATAGGTTTTCCAACCCTCCTGCACGCCCAGTTCCTGTATCCCCTTGCGCAAACCCGAATTGGCACTAACACCACCAGCGATACAAATATGGGTCACCCCTGTTTGTGCTACGGCTTTTTTTATTTTCTTCAGAAGAATATTTACAATAGTATATTGAATAGAGGCACAGAGGTCAGGGATATTTTTTTCAATGAATCCCGGTTCCTGTTTTTGCAAAAAATAGAGTACTGAGGTTTTTAATCCGCTGAATGAGAAGTTCAGTCCGGGTACCTGGGGTTCTGCAAATCGAAAGGCTTTGGGGTTTCCTTCCCGGGCATACTTGTCAATAAGCGGCCCTCCCGGATAAGGAAGACCGAGCAATTTGGCACTTTTATCAAAGGCTTCCCCTGCAGCATCATCAATGGTTTCCCCAATCACTTCCAGGTTAAGCGGTGATTTGGCCAGCACTATTTGGGTATGTCCCCCACTTACGGTTAAGCATAAGAATGGAAATGCAGGTTTGTCAACTGCAATCAGGTTAGCCAGCACATGGGCCTGCATATGGTGAACAGCTATGAGGGGCTTTTGAAGGGATAGCGATAAGGATTTTGCAAACTGAACCCCCACCAGCAAACTACCAATCAATCCCGGAGATTGGGTAAACGCGATAGCATCTAATTTTTGGAGCCTGGCAAGGGTACTATTTACCTGGGGAAAAGCTTCTTTCAGGGCAGTGTCCACCACCGGCACTATATTTTGCATGTGCGCCCTGCTGGCCAGCTCCGGAACTACGCCACCGTATTTTTCGTGAACTTGCTGGTTGGCTATAAAATTGGATAATATGCTGCCATCAACACATACTGATGCTGAGGTTTCATCGCAGGAGGACTCTATGGCAAGTATGGTAATGGAAGACAATTGTTCGGGTTAAGATTAAGTGGTAAAAGCAGTTTTCAGCCGCAAAAATAGCCAGGTTTAGGGCAAGATGATGTGCGCATTTCGAAACAATAACCTACCCTCTTCCTATTTGGTCCTGATAGCCACTACCGGATCCATTTTAGAAGCAATGGATGCAGGTATGATTCCCGATATAATTCCCAGTATAATACAGATTGACAAAGCGAGAATGATAATATTAGGGGCGATAAAAATGGGAAAAGGCAATACCGCACTTAAAATCAGGGAAAGTACCCATACCAAACCCAAACCTATGAGTCCTCCAATGATACACAGGAAAGCACTTTCCAGCAGGAATTCCGTCAATATGGTCCGCCGCTTGGCACCAAGGGCTTTTTTAAGTCCAATCTGGCTGGTTCTTTCCCTTACGGTTACGAACATGATATTGGCTACACCGAAAGCCCCTACAATCAGGCTCAACCCGGCTATGGCCCATCCACCTGCACTTACCTGTCCAAAAAAGCCCTTAACCTGTTCGCTGAACATGGCCACATCGTTGCAGGAAAAATTATCCTCCTCTACCGGACTTAACCTGCGGGTTTGCCTCATAATACCCGTTAATTCATCCTGCAATCCTTTGGATGGTACATTTTCCCTGCCTTGTACCATAATAAATGGACTGCTGTTATCCGGATTATATACCCCGGCAAAATAACGGTAAGGAACGATTAATGCCTGGTCATAATCAAATCCGCCGACGAAACTTTGTCCCTGCTTTTTGATTACCCCCACCACATTAACCCTTCGGCCATTATAGGAAATTTCAGTACCAACAGCTTTTTCAGGGTTATTGAATAATTGTTCAGCAACGGAATATCCGATAATGCCCGTACTGGTCCCCCTTAGAAACTCCGATTCATTGAGGTACCTTCCATACTGGATTTCGATAGTTTGTATATTGTTGAATTCTTCCGACACCCCATACATATTGACATTGGTCAGGATATTATCCATAAAACCCAGGTTTACATTACTGGAAACAAACATGGCTGTATTGGCAGCCAGCTGGCTTTTGGATTTAATGAACCGCATCTCTGCAAACCGCATAGGGGGGCGCTTCACATATTTCCACCAGGGATAATCTTCGCCCCCTCCATAATTCCATTTATCAATGTAAATCGTATTGTTTCCAAATGACTTTATATCGTTCTGTACTTTTTGTTCCAGACTGTCAACAGTAGCCAACACACCTATTATGCAGAAAATACCAATGGTAATTCCAAACAGGGAAAGGAATGTACGAAGTTTATTTACGCGTAATTCCTGCAATGCCATCAGGAAGCTATTCCATAATATTCCTAACAATCTTAACATGTACCAAATGTAAGATAGTATTTAGCGCGAGGAAAGAAATTTATATGACCGGTTTGTGAAGGGTAGTAATTGCCTTTCACCAGCCTGTTTAAACAAATGAATGGGCAGAGAACAAATTCCAGCATAAATCGTATTTAGTACAGGCAATTTGTCCCTGCTTTTAAAAAATGTTACTTTTTTGCAACGTTTGGCATGCATACTGTGCTATTTTTGCATCGATTTTATAAAATAAACCTGCCTTATGACCTGGAAGCAAGTCTTTACCTCATCTATCGGAAAGAAACTGGTAATGGGTTTCACCGGTATATTCCTCATCCTGTTTTTAATTGTTCATGCAGGCCTGAATGCCTGTATATGGGCTATGGATGGAGGAGCCATGTTTAACCGGGCAGCCCACTTTATGGGAAGCAATGTAATTCCCCGGATTCTGGAAGTGGGTTTGTTTTTAGGCATTTTTCTGCACATCATACAGGGCTACCTGCTTACCCTCGAAAACCGTAGTAAAAGATCTCAGGGTTATGCGGTAAGCTATGACCAGGGAAGTAAATGGTACAGTCGCAGCATGGCTGTACTGGGTTCCATACTATTACTTTTCTTCATCATTCACTGGAAACAATTTTGGATTCCTTCCCGTTTTACAGGAGTTGCAGAGGTTCCAGGTACCGAACTGCATAATCTTTACGGACTAATGCAGGATACTTTCAGAGAATTGTGGGTGGTTATTTTTTATGTGCTGGCCTGTGCTTCTCTGGGTTATCACCTTGCTCATGGCTTCCAGAGCGCTTTTAAAACAGTGGGTGTTCACAATAAAAGATACCAAATCATGTTGACTAACCTGGGTTATGGATTTGCCATAATCATTTCACTGGCCTTTGCCATGATGCCGGTTAGCTTTTACCTGGGTTGGGTAAATTAATATGACCCGTTTCTTGTGAACCTGGAAAGGCGCATTTTTAAAATAAGCAAAACGGGATACCAATCAAACTCAAACGACAAACCGATCATATGTTAGATGCAAAAATTCCTGCCGGGCCGTTGGATGATAAATGGATAGATTACAAAGGGCATTGTAAATTGGTAAATCCTACCAATAAACGCAAACTGGAAGTAATTATCATAGGTACCGGTCTGGCCGGCGCTTCGGCAGCCGCCTCCCTTGGTGAATTGGGTTATAAGGTAAAAGCCTTCTGTTTCCAGGACTCACCCCGACGGGCCCATAGCATTGCTGCACAGGGCGGGATCAATGCTGCCAAAAACTACCAAAACGACGGTGATAGCGTTTTCAGATTATTCTATGATACCATTAAAGGTGGCGACTACCGTTCCAGAGAAGCCAATGTTCACAGGCTGGCAGAAGTAAGCACCAATATCATTGACCAGTGTGTGGCCCAGGGTGTTCCCTTTGCCAGGGAATACGGCGGATTACTCAGTAACCGTTCATTCGGTGGCACCCAGGTACAACGTACTTTTTATGCAGCCGGTCAAACAGGACAGCAGTTACTGATTGGCGCCTACCAGGCCCTGGAAAGGCAGGTAGCATTGGGGAATGTTGAAATGTACAGTCGCCATGAAATGCTGGAAATTGTAAAAATAGATGGCAAAGCGAGGGGAATCATTGCTCGTGATTTAGTGAGTGGTAAACTGGAAAGACATTTTGGTCACGCAGTATTGCTCTGCAGTGGCGGATATGGCAACGTTTTCTACCTGTCAACCAATGCAATGGGCAGCAATGTTACGGCAGCCTGGAAAGCCCATAAAAAAGGAGCCAATTTTGCCAATCCTTGTTTTACACAAATACATCCTACTTGTATACCGGTTAGCGGAGACCACCAGTCGAAACTGACCCTCATGTCAGAATCACTCCGTAACGATGGTCGTATATGGGTACCCAAAGCAAAAGGTGATAACAGAAAAGCCATTGACATTCCGGAAGAAGAAAGAGATTATTACCTGGAAAGAAGGTACCCTGCATTTGGTAACCTGGTACCCCGCGACGTTGCATCGCGTGCCGCTAAAGAAAGATGTGACGAGGGATATGGAGTAGGAACCAGTAAACAGGCAGTTTACCTTGATTTTAGCGCAGCCATTATCCGATATGGAAAAATTGAAGCCGGTAAAGAAGGCAGGGATGATGTTAGCCAGGAAGAAATCATTCAAATGGGAAAGGAAGTGGTGAAGGAAAAATATGGTAACCTCTTCGACATGTATGAAAAGATTACAGGTGAGAATCCCTACGAAGTACCGATGCGCATCTACCCCGCCGTTCACTATACCATGGGTGGATTATGGGTGGATTATGAACTGCAAACAACCGTACCGGGTTTATATTCTTTAGGGGAAGCCAACTTTTCAGATCATGGTGCTAACCGTTTAGGTGCTTCTGCTTTGATGCAGGGACTGGCCGACGGTTATTTTGTGATACCCTACACTTTAGGTAACTATCTGGCTGATGAAATTTACAACAAAGCCATTGAAACCAGCCACCCGGCTTTCGAAGAAGCCGAAAAAGCAGTATCAGACCGCATCAACCAATTGATGAGTATTAAGGGCAAGCAAACGGTAGAAAGTTTCCACAAGCGTCTGGGAAAGATTATCTGGAACAAATGTGGTATGGCACGAAATGCAGCAGGGACTGAAACAGGCCATCGAGTGAAATACAGGCTTTGAAAAAAGAATTCTGGAGTGATGTAAGAATTCCCGGGTAGCATTGATGAAATGAACCCCGAACTGGATAAAGCCAACAGGGTAGCCGATTTTATTGAACTGGGTGAATTGATGTGTATCGATGCACTTGACAGGAATGAAAGCTGCGGTGGTCATTTCAGGGAAGAGTACCAGACACCCGATGGAGAAGCACTTCGCGATGATGAAAATTATATGTATGTAGCTGCCTGGGAATATAAAGGGGATCATCAATGGGTATTGAATAAAGAACCCTTACAGTATGATATGATCAAACCCACACAACGGAATTATAAGTAAGCATGATTTTTAAAAAGAAGTAATTAACCAATTACTTCCTAAGCATATTAACACTATCAATTGTCAACATGGAACATAAGCTATTAAATCTGAACCTGAAAGTCTGGAGACAAAAAAACAGCACCAGTAAGGGCGCATTCTAAAATGTACCGGGTAGAAAACATTTCGTCGGAAATGAGCTTCCTCGAAATGTTCGATGTGTTGAATGAACAACTGATTACAGAAGGCGATGATCCCATAACATTTGATCACGATTGCCGTGAGGGTATCTGTGGTTCCTGTTCTATGTACATTAATGGCAAACCCCATGGTCCCTGGCAGGCCAATACCACCTGCCAGTTGCACATGCGGGCTTTCAGTGACGGTGATACCATTGTGGTAGAACCCTGGCGTGCCAATGCTTTTCCGGTAATCAAGGATTTGATGGTAGACCGTTCCGCATTCGATAGAATTATTCAGGCAGGTGGATTCATCAGTGTGAATACCGGTAATGCAGTTGATGGTAATACCATTCCCATCAATAAAGACCAGGCAGATGCTTCCTTTGCAGCAGCCATGTGTATTGGCTGTGGAGCCTGTGTGGCAGCTTGTAAGAACAGCAGCGCCATGTTATTCACGAGCGCCAAGGTTTCTCACCTGGCTTTATTACCCCAGGGTGACCCTGAAAGAAGTAGCCGGGTTCTCAATATGGTAGCCCAGATGGATAAGGAAGGATTCGGTGCCTGCACCAATACCGGAGCCTGTGAGGCCACCTGTCCCAAAGAAATTTCCCTCAGCAATATCGCACGGTTAAACCAGGAATACCTGATCGCCAGCCTTACCGCCGATAAATAAATATTTTTGTACCAATGAATTAATGAAAAACTGTTTCTTTCAGGAACAGTTTTTTTTAATTAAGGCCCTTTACTAATTACGCAATGCCATGAACTATATACTTCCTCCTCAAACCCGTATTGGCCATATACATTTGAAAGTGTCAGACCTTGAACGATCATTGACCTTTTACCGTGATTTACTGGGATTTACCATAACCCAACGATATGGAACACAGGCTGCCTTTCTATCTGTAGGTGGTTATCACCACCATATTGGCCTGAATACCTGGCATTCACTGGGTGCGGGTAAAGCGCCAGATAAAGCACCCGGGCTATACCATGCAGCTATTCTATACCCTGAGAGAATAGACCTGGCGAGCATTTTACAAAGACTGCTCACAGCCGGTTATCCCTTAACCGGAGCCTCCGACCACGGAGTGTCAGAAGCGGTTTACCTGGATGATCCTGATGGTAATGGTGTTGAATTATATTGGGATAAACCGAAAGAAGAATGGCCGGTAGATAACCAGGGAAACCTGCAAATGAAGACAGACGCACTTGATCTGCCATCCTTATTGGCCCTGTTAACAGCTAAATAAAAATAACCACCCATACCAACAGTTTGTAAATACAGGGAGAGATGATTAAATTACCTAATCAAAAACCTCCGCCTATGTTTACGCATAAATTTACTTTGGCAAGCATGCTGTTTGGCTTACTTGCCTGTAATACCCAAAAGGAAATGAAAAAAGAACCCTACCAGTGGCCTGACGGGAAAGCGCCCGTTGCTGAAAAAAAATTACACAACCGTATCCTACACGGAGATACCGTTGCGGATAACTATTACTGGATGATTGACTATTTTGCCAAGGGCCCTGATAGTACCAGAGTGGTGGATTACCTGACCGCAGAAAACAATTACCTGGATACCATGATGAGCGGTACAAAATCATTACAGTCTGCATTGTTTACCGAAATGAAATCCCGCATTAAAGAAAAGGATGAAAGCGTGCCCGTATTTAAAAACGGCTATTATTATTATACCCGCACCGAAGATGGCAAACAATACTATAAATATTGCCGCAAAAAAGGCAATCTGGAAGCACCCGAAGAAATATTACTGGATGTAGACAAAATGGCGGAAGGAAAAGCCTATTATTCAGTAACCGGATTCAGTGTGAGTGATGACAATAACCTACTGGCATATGGGGTTGATGAGGTCTCCCGCAGGCAATATACACTGCATATTAAAAACCTGGCAAACGGTGAAATATTCAGGGATGCCATCCCCAATACCAGTGGCAGTGCGGCCTGGGCAAAAGACAATAAAACGATTTTTTATACGGCTAATAATCCCATTACCCTCTTATCTGAAAAAATTAAACGGCATTTGTTGGGTACTGATGCAGCACAGGATGTTACTGTTTATACAGAATCTGATAAAAGCAATTATATCGGAGTCGGCAAATCAAAAGACGGTAATTATATTGCCATCGTATCCCAGGCTACCCTATCCGCTGAAACCAGACTACTGGATGCAGGAAATCCCACAGGTGCTTTTAGGGTTTTTCAACCCAGGATGAAAGAAGTGTTGTATGATGTAATTCCCCTGGCCGATAAATTTTTAATCCGAACCAACTGGAATGCCAAAAACTTTAAACTGATGGAATGCCCGCTGGATAAGACGGGCAGCGATAACTGGAAAGAAGTTATTCCCCACAGGGAAGACGTGCTTCTGCAGGATGTAACAGAATTCAGTGACTTCATCGTGATCAATGAAAGGAAAGATGGCCTGGTAAAAATGCGTGTCAGGAAATTAACCGATAACACAGAGTATTACATAGATTTTGGTGAAGCAGCTTATTCTGCCAATTTCAATGCCAACCCGGAATACAAGAGTACAAATTTCAGGTATAGTTATACCTCACTAACCACACCTGCATCTGTTTATGATTATGACCTGACTGTCAGGAGTAAAAAATTAATGAAACAGCAGGAAGTGCTGGGGGGATACGATGCCAGCAATTATGTAACAGAACGATTAATAGCCACAGCCAAAGATGGCACCAAAGTACCTGTTTCATTGGTGTACAAAAAAGGATTTGTCAAAGATGGCCAGGCCCCACTCCTGCTATATGCGTATGGATCCTATGGCGCCAGTATGGACGCCAGTTTCAGCAGTAGCCGGCTTACATTGCTCAACAGGGGATTCGCCTTTGCCATTGCCC
>CAVVSL010000041.1:0-8959 GCA_963750825.1 uncultured Bacteroidota bacterium
CCAATTAAGAATGTCTGAACAGCAAATCCGCTGGTCCTTTGTGAATCGGGCAGGTTATCTGCCACCAGTGCTCGGAAGGGTTCCATGGCCACATTAAAGGATGCATCCATTATCATTACCATACCTGCACCAATCCATAATGCAGGTATAACAGAGGAGACTGCTCCGGAATTGGGCAGAAAAATCAGGGCGGCTGAAGACAATATGGCTCCTGCAAAAAAGTAAGGTTTGCGCCTTCCCATTCGATTCCAGGTTCTGTCACTGTAATGGCCAATTAAAGGCTGTACAATCATGCCTACCAGGGGTGCCACTATCCAGAACATGGGTAACTGGTCAACATCGGCGCCAAAACTCCGGAGTATCCTGCTGGTATTCCCGTTTTGCAGGGCAAATCCAAACTGGATACCCAGGAACCCAAAACTCATGAAAAAAATCTGGGATAAACTTAACCTCGGCTTAGGTACCAGGCCTGCACCGGGTTTTTGGGATGTTACAGTAGGCATGACAATCGTTTAATATTTACGGTATGTAAAATATGTACAAAATGTGCAATAATGAAAAAAACATCCTGTTACAGATGTTTTGTATAAAGCATTTGAATTTTAGTTTGGGATTAAAGAAATGTGGGCTTTCGAAAAGTGCAAACCATCTGGTACATATGCCTAACAAGCTACCTAAATCACAAAACCATCCGGTAATACGCACATTTTCTTTACTACCACAATACCCTCTTTCACTGTATACAGGGCATGGTCTGTATTGGCCAAATGTGAGCCGCCATTAATGCGTACATCATTCCCTATTCTGCAATTCTTATCAATAATGGCATCCTTGATATAGCACCTTTCACCGATACCTATTTTAGGTAATCCGTTTTTCTTATTAAGTTCCATGTCCTCCAGTGTTTCATAATAATCGTTACCCATTATATAAGTATTCACGATAGTGGTGCCATGCCCTATTCTGGCACGAATACCGACCACACTTTGTTCTATACGACTTGCATTAATGATGGAGCCTTCGGCCATGATGGTTTTTTCAAGGGTAGTGCCACTGATTTTGGCAGGGGGCAGCATCCTGGCGCGGGTATAAACGGTCTTGGTATTATCAAACAGGTTAAAAGGTGGTATTTCCTGCGTTAGGGCAAGGTTGGCTTCAAAAAAGGAATGTATGTTTCCGATATCTGTCCAGTAACCATCGTATTGAAACCCTGCCACTTTAAACTGTTCAATGGAGTCCGGAATAATTTCTTTACCAAAATCTGTTGCATCAGGGTGGACTGTATTCAGCAGGTGGTAGAGTATCTGTTTGCTGAAAATATAAATACCCATGGAAGCCTGGTAATGTTTACCCAATTTCTGCATTTCTTCACCGGTATCGCTCACCCAATCAGGTAGTAATTCTTTATTGGGCTTTTCAATGAAAGAGGTAATCATACTGTTGGCATCCGTTTTCAAAATGCCGAATTCTGTGGCATCACGATCATCCACCGGTATGGTAGCAATAGAAATATCTGCACCTTTCTCAACGTGAGCTGCAAACATTTCAGTAAAATCCATTTGGTATAACTGGTCACCACTCAGAATCAATATGTATTCAAATTCTAGATTGGAAATATGTCTAAGTGATTGTCTCACCGCATCTGCCGTTCCCTGGAACCAGCCTGCATTATCCGGTGTTTGTTCAGCAGCAAGAATATCTACAAAACCCGTACTGAATGCACTGAAATGATAGGTATTCTTGATATGCTTGTTAAGGGAGGCGGAGTTAAACTGCGTTAACACAAACATCCTGTTAATACTGCTATTGATACAGTTACTGATAGGAATATCCACCAATCGATATTTTCCGGCAATGGGAACAGCAGGTTTTGATCTGCTGGAGGTAAGGGGATACAAGCGGCTTCCGGCACCCCCGCCGAGTATAATGGACACAACTGAATTGGAAATACTATTCATATGAAAGCAATTTTTAGATTTTCATTGGGGGTATAATTATACCTGGTTAATTTTCAATTTATGCATTATGGCTGGCTAAAACTGAAAAAAAGTGAAAATTCTTTTCATTCTGTTACAGACTCTGGTATACTTGTGTATACTGGCCTACGGTATTTTCCCAGCTATGGTCTGTCTGCATCATAATTTTGCGCATTTTTTCCATATGCACTGAGTCCTTGTACACCGAAACAGCCCGGCCAATGGAATAATCAACATCATGTACAGAGGCTTCATTGAACCGAATACCAAACCCATCCGGATCTCCCATATCCACCACTGTATCCTGTAAGCCTCCTGTACTCCTTACTATTGGTACAGTTCCATACCGCATGGCATACATCTGGTTTAATCCACAGGGTTCTACCCTGCTGGGCATCAGCAGGAAATCTGCCCCGGCATACATTTTATGGCTCAGGGTCTCGTCATACCCGATTACTGCATTAAATAACCCCTGTAAGGGAGCTATCATCTGCTGAAACTCCCATTCTATTTGGGTTTCCCCACTACCCAAAATGAGGAAGCAGGCCTGGGCCTGGGTATTATGTATAGCCAATCGTATGGCATCAGGTAATATTTCAGCAGCCTTTTCACCCACCAGCCTGCCAATAAATACGAATAAAGGCTTCTCAGGATCCAGTCCAAACTGTTTACAGAGGTCCGCTTTGTTTTGCTGTTTTCCTTTGGTTACATCCTTCACACTGAAATGATGTGTCAGGTATTTATCGGTAGCCGGATTCCATACTTCATTGTCAATGCCATTCAGGATGCCCAGACATTTTCCTTGCTCATATTCAAACAGGTCTTCCAGTCCGTTACTGTTGTAACGCAATTCGGCCATATAACTATGGCTTACTGTGGTCACTTTTGTGGCACATTTAACAGCAGATGCCAGGGGATTGATGGTATTATTCCATTCCAGCATACCTCTTTTCCAAAGGTCCCATCGGGGTATGTACCTGCTCTTATCCCAGCCCATCCAGCCCTGGTACTGGGCATTGTGAATGGTGAAAACAGTGGGAATAGCCTGTAAGCGACTGAAATCATAGCAATACTGCATCATGAAGGGAATTAAACCTGTATGATGGTCATGACAATGAATGACATCCGGTTTGTGTTCCCAACTGCTCAGCCAGCTGAGAACTGCTATCTGAAAAGCAGTAAACCGTTCTGAATCGTCGTCGTATCCATATACTTTCTGCCTGTCTAGCAAACCATTGATATCAACCAGGAAGAGGTCAAATCCCAGTTTATTGGTGGCCTCTTTGATGATGGTGTAGTCAAAAAACCAGTTCCCCAGATTGGCACTACCCTTGAAATCAACTGTCCATTCATTTTCATACAGGAATTTAGTCCTGTACATGGGCATGACCACTTTGGCAATATGCCCTGCCTGGCACTGGTATTTGGGCAATGCCCCAACCACATCACCCAATCCGCCAGCCTTGGCAACCGGATAACATTCAGCACTGATATGAATAATCTCCATAGGGGAAATATACTTCTTTTAATAAATAACCTTAATTTCAGAATGAATTTAATAAATATGTGCAAAAGATTTAAAATTTTTAAAAATGTAAAATCTGCTTACTTTACGAACCCATAACTATAACCTCCTAACGATTGCATATGAACCAAAAAACCAACTGGTCTCAATTCGGCACCCTGATCACTGTCTTTTTTTTCTGGGGATTTGTTGCCGCCTCCAATGATATCCTCATACCCGTATTCAAAAAAGCCTTTGATCTTACACAGGCACAAAGCCAATTGGTATCGTTGGCATTTTATGTAGCCTATACCGTAGGCTCTATCATCTATTTTATCATATCCAAATTTTTGGGAGAAGATGTATTGAATAAAATAGGTTATAAAAATGGTATTGCGCTGGGATTGATTATTTCCGCTATTGGCACATTACTCTTTTATCCTGCGGCAAACGACAGATCATTTACATTAATGATTACAGGACTATTTATTGTGGGGCTGGGCTTCTCACTTCAACAAATTGCGGCCAATCCACTGGCCATCGTCATCGGCAATCCAAAAACCGGTTCTCAGCGACTGAATATGGCCGGTGGGGTAAATAATTTTGGTACCACTATCGGACCTTTGCTGGTGAGTTTTGCCATTTTTGGAAGTGTTACCAATGCTACCACGGAAGCCAGTATTGAGAGCGTTAAAATACCTTACCTGGTATTGGGTCTTGCCTTTTTACTGGTTGCGGCTTTTTTCAAATTTTCAAGTATTCCCAATAAGATAGACCTGGATAAAGTAGCTGATGAGGAAGCTACGGAGGACAGCAAAGTATTGCACAAGCCCTCCGTATTTCAGTATCCGCAACTGGTAATGGGAATGATTGGCATATTTGTATATGTGGGTGTGGAAGTGTCCACCGCCAGTAACCTTCCCGAATATATGAGCCAGCACCTGGGCCTGCCTACCAGTCAGGTTGCTCCCTTCATCTCTCTTTATTGGGCCAGCCTTATGATGGGCAGATGGACCGGTGCCGTTGGCGCCTTTGATGTAAGTATGGGTACTAAAAAAATATTGAATTTTCTGATGCCCTACCTGGCTTTCGGTGTTTTCCTTACAGTGAATGCCATCGCACAGCATGATATCAGTTCCTTTTTCGTATACGCTTTTGTAATCATTGCCATGATTATAGGCGATATTATGAGTAAGGGTAATCCTGCCCGAATGCTGCTAATCTTTTCCGGAATGGGTATTACCGCTTTGCTTATAGGCATGTTTACCACGGGTATGGTTAGTGTTTTTGCCTTCATCAGTGTAGGCTTATTCTGCAGTACTTTATGGCCCTGTATTTTCACGCTTGCCATTGCAGGATTGGGAAGGCATACTAACCAGGGAAGCAGTCTTTTGATAATGATGATTATGGGTGGTGGTGTAATAAGCTGGTTGCAGGGTGTAGTTGCTTCTGATAAAATCCTGGGAATACAGCACAGTTATCTGGTAGGCGTAGTTTGTTTTGTTTACCTCGTTTTCTATGCTGTAAGGAGTAAATCAATATTGAAATCGCAGGGTATTGATTATGATGAGATGACAGCAGAAGGCGGGCATTAATATTTTTTTGACTTTACTAATTTCTGATATAAAATGGCCAAAGCAGCAAAAAGTATGGAACAATTAGCCATCGGAATAGACATTGGCGGTACGGGTACCAAATTCGGTATCGTTGACCGTTTGGGTAACCTGCTTTTTTCCGATGAAATGTCTACCAGAAATCACGAGGAACTGGAAGGCTTCATTGACGACCTTTATAACAATGTAGCACCCCTAATCGAAAAAGCAGGTGGTGTAGGCAGGATTAAAGGAATTGGTCTGGGAGCTCCTAATGGAAATTATTATTCGGGAACTGTTGAATATGCGCCCAACCTTCCCTGGAAGGGGATTTTGCCACTGGCTAAAATGGTGGGAGATAAATTCAAATTACCCGTTGTACTTACCAATGACGCCAATGCTGCAGCCCTGGGAGAAATGATGTACGGCGCCGCCCAGGGCATGAATGATTTTATCATGATAACCCTCGGAACCGGTGTGGGTAGTGGTATTGTAGCAAATGGCAAACTGATTTATGGGCATGATGGATTTGCCGGTGAACTTGGTCACACCATTATTATACCTGATGGACGTTTGCACGAAGGAACGGGTAAGAAAGGGTCGCTGGAAAGTTATGCTTCAGCAACGGGAGTTTGCCTTACAGCATTCGAGCTTTTGTCCAAAAGTAAAAAGCCAAGCCTGCTGAGAAAGATTCCCAAAGAATCGATGAGTTCTAAAAAAGTGTATGAAGCGGCTATTCAGGGTGATGAACTTGCCAAAGAAATATTTGAATACACAGGTAAAATTCTGGGAATGGCACTGGCCAATTTTGTTATGTTCTCCAGTCCCGAAGCCATAATTTTGTTTGGAGGACTTACCAAGGCCGGAGACCTGATACTCAAGCCCACCAAAGAGCATATGGAAGCCAACCTAATACAGGTTTTCCAGAATAAAGTGAAGATACTGGTAAGTCACCTGAAAGAATCAGACGCTGCCATCCTGGGAGCTTCCGCGCTGGTATGGGAATTGAAATAAAAGAAAAGCATTGGGTTAAACGGGGAATCCTGGTAAGGGTTCCTCATTTTTTTGGTAGGATGGTGAAGACTGCCGGCACTGGTCGCTGCCCTTCTTTATCGCTGGGTGTAATGGTTTGTTTGCCATTGATCAACAGGCAACTGCTGCCACCTCCATCCAGGTTAAGGGCTTCCCAGCAACCCAATTCTTTTAACAGTGCAGCTTCCTGTGTGAGCGTGGCTCCCTCGGCTTTCCCCGGAAAACGGCCCTCGACAACCATGATGATTAGTTTTCCATCGGCCGTATAACCCATTGCTGTTCGGGGATGCTTGTCCAGTATGGCTTTGCCTGCAAATTTAATTTCCTCATTATTGGTAATGCGGATGTCTCCATGCTGCAATAAAACGGGGCCTCCCCCTATCCCAGTTTCCATTTTCCATTTTTGAAAACTACCACGGGCAAACAGGGTATTGGTGGAGACATTGGGAAGAGAATCCCTGTTGGCGGGTATCGGCTGCTGACTGGCATAAGCATACCGATTAGCAGAATCTGTATAAACCCAGGCTATATCCGCCTTTCTTCTGCGGGATATGCCAAGGGCACTTCCCACCGGATGACGATAGGTTAAGGTATCTTTCCCTCTTCCCGGCAAAGTATGCACCTGATACGCTTTTAATTGTCCCTTTTGTATAACCAGGTTCTGGTTGCTGTTGTGCACAAATTCAAAAAAAGTGCAGTTGACCACGAGTAAGGGTTGTGACTGTTTTTCAAAGTACTGTGAAGGCGTATAGCGTTTCCCGTTTCCCACCAGGGTGGAAAAATTGAGGGATTTGTCTTTTAAGTCTGCTGACACATAAAAAATGCGGCTGGGCTTACCTTCGAGTGAGTCATTTGAATAGAAAACATGCACAGAAGAAGGCAATGGCTGGTATAGTGAATCCACATTCTGCCAGTGCAACTGCGCGGAAGCAAAGTTTACCAGTAGGCAACTAAAAAATGCTATTCTAATCCTGCGATTTGTCATCTGCTTAGATACATAAATATGAAGAACAGCTATGCTATCAGGAAAGCATCACTTGTTTTTCTTCCATCCACTTATTTCTACCATAACCGGGGATTACATGTTTTTCACTATGGTAAGAGGAACGCACAAGCGGGCCGCTTTCCACATAGTCAAAGCCAAGGTCGTAGCCAATTTCACGGAGTTCGGCAAACTCGTCAGGGTGTACAAACCTTTGTACAGCTAAGTGCTTTTTTGTGGGCTGCAGGTATTGTCCAAGGGTAATCACATCCGTACCTGCATTAACCAGGTCTTCCATTGTTTGTATTACTTCCTCTTTGGTTTCGCCCAGTCCCAGCATCATTCCAGTTTTGGTGCGCATGCCACCCTGTTTCAGCATCCTTAATACGTCAAGGCTGCGCTTGTATTTGGCCTGCACCCTTACCTGGCGGGTTAGTCTTTCACAGGTCTCCATATTATGGCTCACCACATCCGGTGCCGCATCAATAACTCTTTGCACCTGGTCTGCCCTTCCCTGAAAATCTGGAATCAGCGTTTCAAGGGTGGTATCGGGATTTAATGATTTAACGGCTTGTATGGTATTGAACCAGATGATGGATCCCCCATCTTTTAGTTCGTCTCTGTCAACACTGGTAATAACCGCATGTTTCACTTTCATCAGGTGAATGGCTTCAGCAACTCTTTGGGGCTCATCCCAGTCAACTGCTTCAGGCCGTCCGGTTGCTACTGCACAAAATCCACAACTTCGGGTACAGATATTGCCCAATATCATGAATGTGGCCGTTCCAGCCCCCCAGCATTCGCCCATATTGGGACAATTGCCGCTTTCACAGATGGTATGTAGTTTATGGGTATCCACCAGTCCCCTAACATGCTTATAACTTTCACCAATAGGGAGTTTTACGCGAAGCCAGTTGGGCTTTTTCAGGGTATTGCTTGAAGTATCTGGCTGGGCTATAACGGGTAATTCCTGCATGATTCCTGCTTTGGGGTTTTGGGTCTGGATAGGAAGTCTTTGGTTGAACCTTGGGGACGTACCCCTTACCGGCAGACTTTCCTCAATAACAACCTAATTGTCTTTTCGTTCAGGATGCAAATTTAACTCACTTTCGCCTTCCAAAAACAAGGGAGATATAGGCGTTGAAAAAGAACTTCTTTTCGGGGTTTAAAAGCAAAATAGGCATGCTCTGGCTGTAATATTCCGCATTTACGCCTACTTCCAGTGCAGAAAGTACTTCATTGTACCGGCCATAATCGAACCTGATCGCTGCCCGGGCATGTACGCCGGGAACAAATTTAATTTCATTGAAACCCTTTGTCAACCCACCCTTTCCCAATATAATGTTAGGGTCAAGGAAAAGGCTGTCATTATTATTGTACTTAATTTCTTCATTTTTACCCGACGAGGGATTCCTGATTTCAATATAATAGGGTTTCAGCAGCCCCGCCGACAATCCGCCTCCGTAAATGGCTGATACTGCCACACCGTTCTTGTTTCCTTTACCCCCGATTAATTTTTGCTGACCGAAACCCGCTTTGAGGTAATAAAAATTATTTTGTTTTCCGTAGATATAGCTGGAGATAACCAAAAACCCCTGAGAGGCACTTAAAGTAGGCACTTTTTCTTCCTTAGGATGTTTTCTTTCTCCCAGTTCCAGCCACCATAAATTAGTTTTGGTGATGGTTTTGTATTTACCATGTTCATAAAACATGCTCCAGCCATCGGTATTGAATTTAAAGCCAAATGCGCCCTGTTTTTGATAAATCAACGCACCCTCTTCCTCCTGCTTGATAAGCTGGTTGATTTTTTCCCTGCGATCAGCTTTTTTCTGCATTTTTTCTGAAAGCTTTTCAGATTGCACTTTTTGCTGTG
>CAVVSL010000042.1:0-18694 GCA_963750825.1 uncultured Bacteroidota bacterium
CGGTACAAATCAGCGTCAGGCGCAAAATTAATCTTCGTAACAGGATTAAACGGATTCGGATAAGTTCTGGTGACAGGTCAAATTTCTTCGGCACACCGATTTCAACTTCACCATTAAGAGCAAAATATTCAAAGTTTCCATTCACGTCAATCTGCTTCAGTCTGTACTTGTACTTTCCTGTTTGTAAATTCCTGTCTTCAAACGAATAGTTTGTTGGAGTGTTAATAGTTCCTTTTCCGCTTACGAATGAAATCTTCGACCAGTTATTGTCTGCAACGTTCATTCTTTCTACTTCAAAGCCACGATTGTTTGTTTCCGAAGCAGTAGTCCAGTTAAGTTTTATATTCCTGAAAGTTACAAAAGAATTGAACGATGATAATGAAACCGGCAGAACTTTCTGAACTATTCCATTAATAATCAGATCATTAGGTCAAGTATTCCCTAAATCTTTTAAATAAACTGTTCCTGTGGCAGCTGATGCACCATAACAAACCAACCTGAATGTTACTGTTGTCCCTCCGCCAATATTGGAACACGCACATATTTTTTCCTGCCCATCCAGAAAATCAATGTAGCCAGGCACATCAATACACCCGGTATTCCGAAGGCCAGTTGGGGTCCATATAAATTATAAATAATCGGGATGAACAGGGTCGCCACAATAGAACCCGTATTGATGGTGAAATAAAACCAGCCATACATTTTAGAGAGAAGGTGTTCATTGGATTTATCAAACTGGTCGCCCACATTGGCTGATACACATGATTTGATGCCGCCTGCTGCCACGGCAATCACTACCAGTCCAATGGTAAAAAAGGTGAGGTTATTGGTGGATAAGGCCAGCACCAGGTTGCCTATGGCATATAAAATAGAGACATAAAGGATCACTTTGTATTTTCCAAAAAACCAGTCTGCCAGTATCCCGCCCACCAGGGGCATGAAATAGGCAAGGGTTACAAACAGGTGCACCATCTCATTCGACCTGGCTTCAGCAACCCCCTGCAACATAGGATTCATGGAAGGGTTGAAGAACTGTGCCACCAGAAAAGTGCTCATGATGGAACGAATGCCATAAAAGCTGAAGCGCTCTGCGGCTTCATTCCCAATAATGTAAGGCACAGCTTTTGGCATGCCGGTTTTTTTGATAGGGCTTTCTATTTCACTCATAAGTTGTATTTTGGAAACTTAAAGTTATCGGGAAAAGTAAGGAATATTTCTCTACTGATGATTATTATCGATTGCACCATTTAAACAAATGTCTATGTCTGAGCCCCAAAAAAAGTTCAAACCTTTTGTTTCGCCTGAGTCGAATATGAAAGAGCTTACGGTAAAATCCATCCTGGTGGGTAGCCTTTTCGGTGTCATTTTTGGCGCCGCTACCGTTTATCTGGCCCTGAAAGCGGGCCTAACCGTCTCCGCTTCCATTCCCATTGCGGTGATTGCCATTACCCTGGGAAGAAAATTTCTGAAGACCACCATTCTGGAAAACAACATCATACAAACAACCGGTTCCGCAGGCGAAAGCATTGCGGCGGGGGTGGCTTTTACCCTTCCGGGATTCTTGTTTCTTTCCTCACCCGACAGTGCGGAATATTTTAATTACCTCACCATTTTAATTCTAGCCATAGTAGGGGGTTTATTGGGAACATTACTCATGATACCCCTGCGAAAAGCTTTGATTGTTAATGAGCACGATACCCTGCCTTATCCCGAAGGCACGGCCTGCGGAGATGTTTTGAAAGCAGGTGAGAAGGGAGGCGACTTTGCCAAAACAGCTTTCTGGGGATTGGGTGTGGCCTTTTCTTATGCCCTCTTGCAGAAAGTATTGCATGTGATTGCCGAAACACCTTTTTATGCTACCAAGCAACTGAATAAATTTTTTCCCTCTGCCAAATTAAGCGGTGAGATTACACCGGAGTACATGGGAGTGGGATACATCATCGGACCCAAGATTGCCGGTGTACTGGTAGCGGGTAGTGTACTCAGTTGGTTTGTATTCATTCCCCTGATGGCCACACTGGTGCCCGGGGATTTAATAGCTCTGCAATTGGTAAAACTGGGGTACCTCACAGATATTGCCAAAGAGGGTGGTAAAGGGGGATGGAATCCGGTAACACATACTTTCACTGATTATTCCGCCGCCATTTATTATGCGTATGTGCGCCAGGTAGGTGCCGGTGCGGTTACGGCGGGGGGGATTATCACTTTGCTGAAAACCATTCCTACCATTATCAAATCTGTAAAAGGAAGCATTGCCTCTTTAAAAGCGGACAACCTACCAGGTGCTGAAAAAGTATTGCGGACTGATAAGGACCTTAGTCTTAAAGTGGTGGGTTTTGGCAGTCTCGCATTGATTGGCCTGATTGCGGTATTACCACAGGTACCCGGCGATAGTATTCTGCAAAAATTGCTCATTGGCGTACTGGTGATTTTATTCGGAGCCCTTTTTGTAACAGTTTCATCACGTATTGTGGGGTTGATTGGTTCATCCAATAACCCTATCAGTGGTATGACGATTGCCACCGTAATGGGTACCAGCCTTATATTTTTAAGTGTGGGCTGGACCGGCCAATCCTTTGAGCCGTTGGTACTGGTGGTGGGTGGTATGATATGTATTGCGGCTGCCAATGCAGGTGCTACCTCACAGGACCTTAAAAGCGGCTACATCGTGGGCGCCACACCGCGCAACCAGCAGATTGCTTTGTTTGTGGGTGCCATCGTTTCTTCTATCGTGATTGGGGTAACAGTGAAATTTTTAGATAAGCCTACCACCGAAATGTTACAGCAGGGAATTAATCATGCCATAGGCTCTGATAAATACCCGGCGCCACAGGCGACCCTGATGGCGACACTTATCAAGGGAATACTTTCTCAAAACCTGGATTGGCAATTTGTAGTAGTGGGGATTTTCCTGGCCGTAACCATGGAACTCTGCGGTATCAAGTCTTTGAGCTTTGCCATCGGGGTTTATCTTCCCCTGGCAACTACACTACCTATATTTATCGGAGGTGCCATCAGGGGAATCGTTGAAGCCCGTCAAAAGAAAAATGGTACTGCTGCTGATACGGAGGATGATGAACTTGGAAAAGGTAATTTGTTCGCTACAGGTCTGGTAGCCGGTGGAGCGGTTGCCGGTGTGGTGATCGCCTTCCTGGCAGGATCTGAAACCGGAGAAAAATTCCTGAAAATGGTGAGCCTGGAAGCTGGTATATCCGGTGGACTGGGCGAAGGTGGTTACTTTATTTTAGGTACCCTCTTCTTTGCGGCAATGGGAATGATTCTTTATAAAGTGGCCATGAAGAAAGCCAGTTAGTCGTATTATTGATCTTGCTAAATGAACCTGCCGATGGCCCCATCAGCAGGTTCATTTTTTTATGCTGTAAGCGAATTGTTAATTTATTACCTATCTCCCGTCACTTCCATTAAACCATTGCCATCTTTTGCTATCAAAATGGTATGTTGCGAATAAACTTTTCCAGGATGTTGAAAACATTCACCGTAGGGGCTGTATTTACCCTGCTGGGCGCCATTGCCCAGGGTAATTTTTTTTCAGGGGTACCTGCTATTAATATGCCCTATAAAAAAGGAGGGCTTAGCGATCGGGAAGCAGCAGCCCATTTAGTAAGCCGGTTTAGTTTCGGCGCCAGGCCCGGAGAGATTGAGGAGGTAGTGAATATGGGTCTTGACAAATGGTTCCGCAAACAATTGGATGGAAATTTACCCGATGAAGAAGTGACAAAAAGACTTTCTGGTTATGATGCGCTCGCGATGAATAATGAGACCATCTCGAATACCTATTTAAACGCCGGACAAATTGTGCGGCTGGCAGTAAAAAATAACCTGGTCGATAAAGATTCACTCAAAAGCGGGGATAAAAAAGATTACCGTGAAGAAGTGAAGAAACTGATGGTTGAAAACGGGTACAAAGCACCACAGGAACTACAGCGACAACTCATCAATCAGAAAATCATTCGTGCTGCGTATGGCCATAACCAGTTGGAGGAAGTGCTCACCGATTTCTGGTTCAATCATTTTAATGTGTCCCTGACCAAGCCCCAGAGTCAGCAGTTTGTACTTACTTATGAACGGGATGCTATTCGCCCAAATGTATTGGGCAATTTTGAAACATTGCTTACAGCCACAGCCAAGCACCCTGCCATGCTTGAATACCTGGACAATGCATCCAGTGTAAGTAATGATAACGCTATGGCGAATAGACCGGCCAATAAATTTATTGAAAGAAGACTTGAAAAAAGAATGGAAGCAATGGCGGAAGATACCGGTCGTGCCGCAACCTTCGCTGTACAAGCCCTCAAAGCCCGTAAATCGCAGGGCCTTAATGAAAATTATGCCCGCGAAGTAATGGAACTCCATACCCTGGGTGTGGATGGGGGATATACCCAAAATGATGTAACCGAAGTAGCCAGGGCATTAACCGGCTGGGGCCCCGTTCCCATGAATAAAGATGCTGCCGCAACCAGGCTGATGGAAAAAGCATCCGCTGCACAGTTAGCCAGAAGGGGCTATACCATTGAAGGAGATTTTTTATTTCGTGGCGACAAACATGATGAACAGACTAAACAGATACTGGGAAAAACCTTTCCTGCCAATGGCGGATTGAAAGAAGGAGAAAGGGTACTGACCCTGTTGAGCAACCATCCTTCCACAGCCAAATTCATTTGCCAGAAGCTGGCGGTACGTTTTGTAAGCGACACACCGTCAACAACACTGGTAAACAGGATGGCAGAAATTTTTTTACAAACACAGGGTAATATCAAATCAGTTTTGATAACGATGGTTAACAGTCCTGAGTTTTGGGACAAACAGGCTATGCGGGATAAAGTAAAATCACCCTTTGAACTCGTCATGAGTGCCGTTCGGGCCACCAATGCGGAGATTACCCAGCCTTTCCAGTTGTTTAACTGGTGTAATAAAATGGGGCAACGGTTTTATTTTTACCAGGCACCCACAGGCTTTCCCGACAAAGCCTCCTACTGGATAAATACCGGATCACTTTTGAACCGAATGAATTTTGGTTTGGCTTTTGCAGCAGAAAAAATACCCGGCATCAAAGTAAACCTGCTGGCCCTGAACCAAAACCATGAACCAGAGAGTGCGGAAGCAGCCCTCACTATTTATAGCCAGTTATTATTGCCCGAAAGGAACAACGAGGCCAATATCAAACGATTAACCGGTATGCTGCACGATACAGAACTGGAGAAAAAAATCAATGAAGCTGCTTCGCAAAACAAAGTAGCGGGTATGGAGGATACAGGTCTGGAAGAAGATATGCAGTTGAACAGAACAGCAGGAAAAGGCAATGACAAAGCCGCCCTAAGCAAAAAGAATATTCCGGTTAGAATGGCTTATGCGAGTGGAAACAATTCAACGGTAGCGCAGGTAGCAGGTATTATTATTGGCTCACCGGAGTTCCAGCGTAAATAGTACAAGCAACAGCATATCGCAATCGAAATTCATTATCTATCTGAAAAAAATAAGTATGGTAAATCGCAGGGCATTTATGAAATCAGGGGCATTGGCCATGTTCGCAGCGGGATTCGGTGGGGTACCCACTTTTATTGCCCGCGCAGCAAACAGCCATAAACTGTTAGCGCCTTATAAAAAAAACAAAACCCTGGTATGCATTTTTCAAAGAGGTGCCATGGATGGACTGATGGCGGTGAGTCCCTTTGCCGATCCTAATCTTAAAATTCTTAGGCCTACCTTATATATGAGCCCCGCTGCCAATGAAGGTAAAATGATTGACCTTGACGGATATTTCAGTTTGCATCCCTCACTGCAGTCACTGTCTCCTTTTTTTACCGATAAACGCATGGCCATAGTGCATGGTGTGGGTAGTCCCAATACCACCAGGAGCCATTTTGATGCCCAGGATTATATGGAAAGTGGCACCCCCTTTAACAAAGGCACTGCCAGTGGTTGGCTAAACAGGGCTGTTGGATTGTTGGGCCATGATGCTACTCCCTTCAGGGCAGTGAGCCTCACCAGTGCCTTACCCAGAAGTTTGTATGGCGACAATGAAGCCCTGGCCATCAATAACCTCCAGGAATTTGCGATACAGATGCGGGGCAATCCCATGGCCACTAATTTAGCCGCCAAATCCTTCGAGCACCTTTACGACGAAACTTCCAGCCAAATATTAAACCGGACAGGTAAAGAAAGTTTTGATGCGATGAAGATGCTGGACATAAAAAATATTAAAAATTACCAGCCCGCTAATAATGCGGTTTATCCCAATTCACCATTGGGCAATGCTTTGAAACAAATCGCCATACTCATCAAAATGGATGTGGGCATGGAAGTGGCTTTTGCAGAGAGCGGCGGATGGGACACACATTTTAACCAGGGTACCCTTAACGGGGCACTGGCCAGAAACCTGAAAGATTTTGGCGACAGTATAGCTGCATTCTGGAAAGATATGGATGCTTACCAGGATGCGGTTACCGTTATGACAATGACAGAATTTGGCCGAACTGCCCACCAAAATGGCACAGGCGGAACAGACCATGGAAGGGCCAGTTGTCTTTTCGTATTGGGTAATGACGTACAGGGTGGGAAGGTTTACCACCAAATGAAATCCCTGGCAAAAGCGGATCTGGAAGATGGCCGTGACCTGCCTGTTAGTACTGACTTCCGGTCTGTTTTCAGTTCTGTTGCCGGCGGGCACCTGGGGTTAACCGATTCCCGGAAATTATTTCCCGATTGGGAGGGTAAGGGAATGGGGCTGCTGAAAGTTTCGTAAAATTCAACCTGCCATCTTTACCGTTTCGTATTCCCTTCTTCACTACTTTTTGGGATAAGTTTGTCCGGAAGCACCTTTCCCAATGCTTATTGATTCCCCGGAGCCGTTTGAGAAACATTCCTTAGCCGGATAAATATAGGTATTAAATTGATAACCAATCATTTATAAAAAAAGAGGAAACCCCAAATTAGTGTGGCACCATCTTTGCCTCTATGGTTGTATAAAAACAATGCATATGAAAAAGACAATGTTAGCTTTGGTGTTTTTGATTTTCTTTTCTACCGGAGAAACCAATGCACAGGTAAAATTAGGTGTAAATATCAACCTTGGCGCCCAACCAGCCTGGGGACCTGTAGGGTACGATCGTGCCGACTATTATTATATCCCGGATTTGGACATGTACTATGATGTTCCTGGTCGCAGGTATATTTATAAAGATAAAAATCGTTGGGTATTTGTGAACCAGGTTCCTCCCCAATACAGGAACTATAATTTTTACAATGGGTACAAAGTAGTCATCAATGAGCCCACTCCCTATTTACGTGGTGATCAATACCGGGGTGCCTATGTAAAATACAAAAATTGGAAAGGTCCCAAACAAGTAGTTATCCGCGACAGAGGTGATAAATACGAAAAAAATGACAAATACGAAAAAAATGGCAAAGGCCACAAAAATAAGAAAGGCAAACATGGAGAAGATTAATGGCTGAATCCTAAACCCTGTTAATGGGTTGTAAACAGTTTCCATAGGAGTGTAGTAAGCGAAAAGAAGGAAGTCTGCCTGTTTTCATTAATCAGACAGATAACTCCACCCATTACGCTTTTTACACTCCTTTTTACGTGTATAAAAATTTCTCACTTAAGCTGCCTGCAGTTTTCGAAAACTGCAGAATATAAAATTCTGTAGCGTATTAAAGGGTGTTTGGTGATCTACCGTAATACACTTTATTTTCTTAAAAAATCGCTGTAAGGTTTGCGTTAGGGTATTCTCCGAATATTTTTGGATAGTGATACCACTGCATTTATCCGGACCCAATATTGAAAAAGTACCGATAACCAGCACCCCGGCATGGGTAATGCCGTTGCTTATTGCGTCTATGTATTTTTCAATATCCTTTTCTTTGGTCAGGAAATGAAAAGCGGCCCTGTCGTGCCAGAAGTCATATTTTTCAGTGGGTTTGAATTTCGTAATGTCTTCTACAATCCAATTCACTTTCCTGGCCCTGATTCCAAGCCTCATTTTGGCCTTTTCTATGGCAGTAGCGGAAATATCCAGTACGGTAATATTTTGGTAACCCAGGTCAAGCAGGTTGTCAACCAATAAACTGTCACCTCCTCCGATATCAATGATTTTCGCTGTTAAAGGAATTTCGAATTGATGAAAAAATTCCAGGGAGGTTAAGGGACAGGGCTGGTACCAGCTCACCTGTTCCAGATCTTTGGTTTGGTAAATGGTTTCCCAATGATTTTTAAGGCTGAATCTTTTCTGTGGCATAGCAAATGTATTAGGGGGTAAGTATTACTACTGCTTTGGCATAGCAAGGGTAAAAAATACAAAATTAATCCTAAAATACTGCCTGTTTCGTAGCATAAGTTACAGAGGCAATACTTATTTTGAAGTAGGTTTCCGGAGGATTTTATGGTAAACAGGACAATCCGCATCATGTGCACCGGGCAGATAGCCGATACTCATCAGAAATTCATTGACGATTTCGCCACCCGTAAAACGGAATGTTTTTTTAAAAAGCTTCACCCATTCATCTTTGGGTTTCGGATGGTGAAAGGCAAGCCATTTTGCCAATGACCCGAACTCCTTCTGTAATCCTAAAATGGTTTTTGCATTGGCAATGGCAGCGTCAATTTTGAGTCTGTTGCGAATAATGCCCGCATCTGCCAGTAGCCTTTCCCGGTCAGCCTCCGTAAATGCGGCTACTTTTTTGATATTGAATTGCCGGTATGCTTTGCGAAAAGTAGCTTCCTTTTTCAGGATGGTTTCCCAACTTAGTCCCGCCTGGTTAATTTCCATTAACAGCCTGCCAAATAATTCATTGTCATCTGTGATAGGAAAGCCATAGTGATTGTCGTGATAGGCTTTGTGCAGGGCTTTTCTCTCGCCCGTCATGGTTTGTATGGCAGTGCAGTATGACATGTGTTTTGACGAATGTATGGATCAGGCAGTAGAAAATTTATTAACCGATTGCCAGGCTTAAAAAAAAGATTTTACTTTTTATAACTTACCACGTTTTATTTCTTCTACTACTCCGGGATCAAGTAAAGTAGAAGTGTCGCCCAGGTTAGTCGTTTCACCCTCCGCTATCTTACGCAATATGCGGCGCATGATTTTTCCGCTGCGTGTTTTGGGCAGGCCATTCACAAACTGAATTTTATCGGGCTTGGCAATGGCACCTATGATCCTGGTCACCGTTTGTAAAATATCTTTGCGGATCATTTCAGCCGTACCATGGGTGTTCTGGCCATGTGAGCCCTGGTAAATAACATACGCATAGATACCCTGTCCCTTCACATCATGCGGATAACCCACTACAGCACTTTCCACCACCCCGGCATGCATATTCAAAGCATTCTCCACTTCGGCAGTGCCTATGCGGTGACCGCTTACATTCAATACATCATCTACCCGACCAGTTATTCGATAGAAACCATTTTTGTCGCGCATCGCCCCGTCACCGGTAAAATACAAATCGGGGTAAGTGGCAAAATAATTGGTTCGGCATCTTTCATGGTCACCATAAGTGGTTCGTAAAATACCCGGCCAGGGTGCCCTGATACAGAGATTGCCGGAAACAGTTTCTTCCCCTGCTGCGATTACTTCTTTCCCACTTTCATCTACCAGTAACAATTGTATGCCGGGCATGGGCAAGGTGGCCCAACCGGGTACCCCCGGCGTAATGCCTGCGAGGTTACTGATGAGGCAGCCGCCGGTTTCTGTCTGCCACCAGGTATCAATGATGGGGCATTTCTTTTTCCCCACATGTTCATCATACCAGTGCCAGGCTTCTTCATTAATGGGTTCACCAACAGTACCCAGTACCTGCAGGGAGCTTAGGTTTTTCCCCTGCAGGGGGCCGGTACCAAAACCCATGAGGCTGCGGATGGCAGTAGGGGCGGTATAAAATATGTTTACCTTGTATTTGTCTACTATGTCCCAGAACCTGCCGGCATCGGGCCAGGTGGGCACCCCTTCGAATAAGAGAGAGGTAGCACCGGCACTCAGGGGTCCGTATACAATATATGTGTGACCGGTTATCCAGCCAATATCAGCCGTACAAAAATGTACCTGACCGCTTTTGTATTGAAACGCATTCACAAAAGTATAGTTGGCCCAAACCATATATCCCCCGCAGGTATGCACCACCCCTTTGGGTTTACCGGTGGATCCGGAAGTATACAATATGAATAAGGGATCTTCTGCATCCATTTCTTCAGGCGCTATATAAGTAAGCCCCTGTTCCTCTGCACGCTTCATTTCTTCTTCCCACCAAATATCACGGCCTTTGATCATCGATACCGGTGTGCGGGTGCGGGTACAAACAATCACTTTTTTGACTACCTTATTGCCAATGAGTGCATCATCAATTACATGCTTCAGGGGTATGTCTTTGGCACCGCGATAAGCGCCATCGCAGGTTACAATACATTCGGCTTTGGCATCATCCAGCCTGTCGGCAATACTCTGTGCAGAAAAACCACCAAACACCACACTGTGAATGGCACCTATGCGCGCGCAGGCCAGCACGGCAATGGCCAGTTCGGGTATCATCCCCATATAAATACAAACCCTATCGCCTTTTTTTACACCGTTATTTTTTAATACATGGGCAAAGAGGCAAACCTTATCCAGCAGTTTTTGGTAAGTAAGTATGCGGTGGTGTTCATCAGGTGCATTGGGCTCCCAAATAAGTGCAGGTTCGTTTCCCATGGCAGGTATATGCCTGTCGAGACAGTTTTCTGTAATGTTCAGTTTGCCGCCTTTGAACCATTCGATTTTGGGCTCACTGAAATTCCATTCCAGTGTGGTAGTCCAGGGTTTTCGCCAGGTGAAATGCCCCGCCACTTCCGACCAGAATGCAGCAGGATCTTCTATACTGCGCCGGTATTTTTTCTGGTAATCTTCAAAACTGTTGATCTGGTAAGGATAGGTCATGGCCAGCCATTATTTGAGTGATAAATATACGCCAACGTTTTTTTTTACTTCGCTTAAAATGATGGGCAGCCATTATTATGCAAATGGCTAAGTATTGCGCTTGTCTATTTGGGATGATTGGTGTAAGTTGGCAAACATTTGCTGACTTATGAAAGAAACCAAAGGAATCTGGAAAGTAATTGGTGCCTCTTCATTGGGGACCCTGATTGAATGGTATGATTTTTACATTTTCGGAAGCCTGGCTACGGTATTGGCCAGCCAATTTTTTCCAAAGACCAATCCCACTGCTGCTTTACTCTCTACATTGGCCACTTTTGCAGCAGGATTTATTGTACGTCCTTTCGGTGCACTGGTTTTTGGCAGGCTCGGAGACATGATTGGCCGCAAATACACTTTTTTACTGACCCTCGTCATCATGGGTGGATCCACTTTTGCCATCGGGCTGGTACCGGGTTATGAAACCATTGGATTTGCTGCACCCATACTCGTTCTGGTTTTGCGCTTATTGCAGGGTCTGGCCCTGGGAGGTGAGTACGGAGGAGCCGCAACCTATGTGGCCGAACACGCGCCGGCTAACCGAAGAGGTTTTTTTACTTCCTGGATACAAACAACCGCTACATTGGGTCTCTTTGTTTCGCTGGGGGTGATACTGGTTACCCGTCACAGCCTCGACGCCAATGAAGCCAGGTCCATTGCTAAATTCAATGAGTGGGGCTGGCGCATACCCTTTCTGTTATCCATAGTACTGGTGGTCGTTTCCATCTATATACGCTTGAAGATGAAAGAGTCGCCCCTTTTCGAAGAATTGAAAAAAGCAGGCACCACTTCTCTAAATCCATTGAAAGAAAGTTTCGGTCACCGTTCCAACCTGAAATTGGTATTACTCGCACTCTTCGGTGCCACCATGGGCCAGGGAGTAGTTTGGTATACCGGACAATTTTATGCGCAATCATTTTTGGAAAATGTTTGTAAGGTAGATTTTGACCAGAGCCGCATGATATTAATCTGGGCCATCTTATTGGGTACGCCCCTGTTTGTGGTCTTTGGAAGCCTGAGCGACCGGATTGGCCGAAAATGGATTATGATTATCGGCATGTTACTGGCAGTGATTTCCTATCGTTTTTTATTTGGGAAGATGCTGCAGATTACCGACCCGGGCAACAAAACAGAACTGGTTGACCTGAAGCAAATCAAAACCACCCGATTGCCGATAGCCGGAACCAGTGATACCCTGAGAACCGTGGTGTACAAACATTTTTATACGGAAGGAATGATCGAGGCTGAAACCCGGAAAGACACCGTGTATGGGGATGCCGGCAGGGTTACGGTAAAGCCAGAAATTAAAATCGCCCGAACCATGGGGCAGGGCGATTACTGGAAACTGGTTTTCATTGTGTTCATGATGATTGTATATGTAACCATGTCATACGGACCCATTGCAGCTTTTTTGGTGGAACTGTTTCCCACCAAAATCAGGTATACCTCTATGTCGCTCCCCTACCATATAGGGAATGGGGTATTCGGCGGGTTAACCCCTTTTATCGCCACCCTGCTCACTACCATTTATGTGAATGATAAATTGGTGGGACTGATGTATCCCATCATCATTGCAACATTGTGTTTGGTAATTGGAATGGTGTATATCAGCAACCGGATAGACCCGGATGTGAATGATTGAAACAGGCAGTTAAAAAAATAAAGTCATTGTAAAATATTTTTTATGAACCGATTAAAAAAGTGGCTGGGTATTATCTGGATAATAATGGGACCCCTGGCTATCTATTACCTTGTCAAAACCGCTGCAGCCGAAATGGCCCGTAAACCGGAATGGGATACGAGGATCCAATGGGGCGTATTCCTGATCGTATTCCTGCCAATAGCCATCGGTATGGTATTGTTTGGCTGGTATGCATGGAAAGGTATGTACGACCATCTGCCGGAAAGATCAGAGGAATTGATTGATTGAAACACAGATCCCGTTCAACGCCATTATTCATTAACGCCTGTCAATTACTACTGAGGAAAAAAACAGCATAGGTTTGCTGCATTGCCGCACAGGCTGAATCTTACCAAACCCTTAACCCATATTCCTGCGCATAGTTTCCCTTCATTGGGTTAATTTTGAAACATGTCAATTGAAGTTTCGGGTCTCACCAGGCAATACGGCGAACAAAAAGCAGTAAACCAGGCATCTTTTACCATTGCAAAGGGTGAGGTGGTTGGTTTCCTGGGTCCCAATGGTGCGGGAAAGAGTACGACGCTAAAAATACTTACCGGTTACCTAAGGGCTGATGGAGGTACTGCCAAAATATGCGGGCTGGATGTTGCCAGCCATCCACTGGCCATTAAAAGAAAAATCGGTTACCTGCCTGAAGCCAATCCCCTGTATCCTGATATGTATGTGCGGGAATTCCTGGGCTTTGTAGCCGGCGTTCACCAAATCAGCCAGCCTAAACAGGCCATTGATAAAGTAATTTCCCTTACTGGACTTACCCTTGAAGCCCAAAAAAAGATTGCGCAATTATCCAAGGGCTACAAACAAAGGGTGGGCCTGGCTGCAGCTTTGATCCACAGTCCGGAAGTGCTTATGCTGGATGAGCCCACCAGTGGCCTGGACCCTAACCAGATTATCGAAATCAGAAATGTAATCAAAGAACAGGGAAAGGAAAAAACAGTATTGTTTTCCTCCCATATTCTGCAGGAAGTGGAAGCCATTTGCGACAGGGTCATCATCATCAACAAAGGAAATATTGTGGCGGATGACCGACTGGCCAGTCTTAGAATGACCAACCAGAAAGTACAGTCTGTCCTTGTCCAATTCGGGGAAAAAATTGCCTTGTCCCTGCTGCAATCTTTACCGGGTATTGAAAAAGTGGCGGAACTCCCCGGGTCAGTTTACCGGCTTAGTTGTGCGCAACCCGATTGGGTAAGGAAAGAGCTGCTGCAACTGGCCATTGGCCAAAACCTGAACATTGTTTCGTTGCAAACAGAGGGTTCCAGTCTGGAAGAAATTTTCCGGTCGCTCACCAAAACCATGCCTGCCTGATATGACCTTATTATCCGGAACAGCCATTCCCGTTTACATTGCCCAAACAAATGCGCCCGATGACCTGCAATGGGCGGCCACTAGTCATGTGCGCCAATGAACCCTGGAAAACCCTGCAAAGAAATTATGCTGCATCACTGGCGTTTCTGCAGGATCCGCTTAGTGAGGTTTACCTGCTAACTTCAGCAGGAAAAAGGATGGGCATCATCATGCTCAAACTGAAAGGCAGTTTTACCGGATACATACAAACGATAGTGGTAGCTGAAGAAGCCCGTGGAAAAGGTATCGGGGCAGCCGCTATCCGGTTTGCCGAAGACATTATTTTCAGCCTGAGCCCCAATGCTTTTATCTGTGTTTCTTCTTTTAATCCGCAGGCCCAAAAGCTCTATGAACGAATGGGTTACCAGGTAGTTGGGTTGCTGAAAGACTATATAATAGCCGGATACGACGAAGTACTGATGCGTAAGACAACAGGCCCGATGCACGATTTCAAAAGCCAAAACCCTGTAAATGCTTAAATTGCAGGTCGAAGAGAGAAAAAATTTCAAAAACATAACCAAACAAGCAATCGAACATGAGTTACATTATTGAAGTACACGCCAGACAAATATTAGACAGCCGCGGAAATCCAACAGTAGAAGTTGACGTACTAACGGATGATGGCGCTATGGGCCGTGCCGCTGTGCCCAGTGGTGCCAGTACCGGCATCCATGAAGCAGCAGAATTGAGGGACAACGACAAAAAGAAATATGCCGGGAAAGGGGTATTGAAAGCGGTAAAGAATGTGAACGATATCATATCCGAAGCCATCGTAGGTTATGATGTTGCCCAGCAGGCGGCCATCGATGAAGCCCTTATCGAACTTGACGGCACACCCAATAAAACCAAGCTCGGCGCCAATGCTATGCTGGCGGTAAGTATGGCTGTAGCCAAAGCCGCAGCCGAAGAAGCGGCCCTGCCCTTATTCCGTTATATCGGAGGAACCAATGCCAGAACATTGCCCATTCCCATGATGAACATACTGAATGGCGGAGCCCATGCCGATAATAAAATTGATTTCCAGGAATTCATGATCATGCCCATCGGCGCTACCTCTTTCAGTGAAGGACTTCGCTGGGGTGTAGAGATATTTCACGTGCTGAAAAGCGTACTGAAGAAAAAAGGATTTAGCACCAATGTGGGTGATGAAGGTGGATTTGCCCCCAATATCCAAAGCAATGAGGAAGCCATCGAAACCGTACTGGAAGCCATTTCCGCTGCGGGGTACAAAACAGGCTCTCAGATTGTGATTGCCATGGATGCAGCCAATAGTGAACTATGGGACGCCAAAAAGAAAAAATATGTGTTCCACAAGAGTTCTGGTAAAGTACTCAGCAGCGATGAACTGGTAAAGTACTGGGAGAAATGGGTAAAACAATACCCCATTGCCTCTATTGAAGATGGTATGGCAGAAGACGACTGGAATGGCTGGAAATCACTTACACAGGCAGTAGGCAGTAAATGCCAGCTGGTGGGTGATGACTTGTTTGTTACCAATGTAAACAGGCTGCAAACCGGAATCGATAAATCCATTGCCAATGCCCTGTTGGTGAAAGTAAACCAGATTGGTACTTTAACCGAAACCATCAATGCCGTATCCCTGGCGCAAAATAATGGCTACAATACCATCATGAGCCACAGAAGCGGTGAAACAGAAGATACCACTATCGCTGACCTGGCCGTAGCACTGAATTGCGGACAGATCAAAACAGGTTCTGCCTCACGCACCGACAGGATTGCCAAATACAACCAGTTAATCCGTATTGAAGAAATGCTGGGTACCACCGGTATCTATCCAAACGGAAAAATAAAATTCGGTAAATAAGCTTTTTACTAATGGCCTTTAGCTGTCAGCTATAGCAGTAGGATTACTGTTATAAGCCGGCGCTAAAGGCTTTTTCACACCTGTTGATTAGTTAAACGATCCCGTATAAGGATATCTTCTTAATTTTAACATCGATAAACCTGTTGGATAATCAGTTATGAAAAAAACAAGAAACATCCTCACCAATAAATACCTGGTTGCCACAGCATTTTTTGTGGTATGGATGTTGTTTTTTGACCAGCGTGATTATTTTTTACTAAGGGAACGCACGGCAGAACTGAAAAAACTGGACGCCAAGAAACAATACTATGTTGCTGAGATTGAAAAGACGCAAAAAGAGCTCTCCGATCTGCAAAATAACCCACAAGCACTCGAAAAATTTGCCAGAGAACACTACCTGATGAAAAAAACTGGTGAAGACATTTACCTTATTGAGGACTCTGCCGCCGTAAGAAAATAAATAGTCCCTAAAATCGTTAGCGTTTTTTTTAGCCTTTGTTTCTCCAGGCTTACAATATCCTGCAACATTCCCCGTTTTATAAAAACCCCCAATCCTCTTATGACTTAGCTGCTGTTCTGATATGAAAAATTTTACCGAAGAGGACCTGATCCTTTATCTCTACAAAGAATGTACACCCAAAATGGCGGCTGCTATTGAGGAAGCCCTGGAAGATAACCTGGAACTAAAAGACAGACTAACCGTTTTACGCCGCACCATCCGGCAGCTGGATAAACTCAAATTAAAATCCCCTTCCAAAGAAACCATCCGGGCTATTATGAAGTATGCTTCGGGGAAGTAGATTGGGGTTTGGGGTCTGTAGTCTGTGGTTTGTAGTCTGTAGTCTGTGGTTTGGGGTTTGGGGTTTGGTGTTTGGGGTTGGGGTTTGGTGTTGGGGGTTTGGTGTTTGGGGTTGTGGTTTATTGTCTGTAGTTTGTCATAAATTTATCCTGATAAAAAATTAGTCATGCAATCATTATTACGCGTTTTTATGGCAGGGGTACTTTTTTGTGGTGGAAGCTTGTCGGGAATTGCCCAGCCATTTGGGAAAGTATATGAAGCAAGGATGGTAAAGAGCGCCATTTTAGGGAAGGATGTCAGGTACTCGGTTTACCTCCCCGCTGATTACGAAAGTTCAGAAAGAAAATACCCTGTTGTCTATTTACTGCATGGATACACAGACGACAATACGGGCTGGCTCCAGTTTGGCGAAATCAATCGCTATGCCGACAAAGCCATTGCCGACGGCACCATCCCACCCATGGTGATTGTGATGCCCAATGCAGACTCTACCTGGTACATCAATGCCTATGATGGGAAGGCACGCTATGAAGATTTTTTTATCAAAGAATTCATGCCCGCTATTGAAAAAACCTATCACATCAAAGCAGAAAAAAAATACCGGGGTGTGGCAGGGCTGTCAATGGGAGGGTATGGCTCACTAATTTATTCGCTGAAATATCCGGAATTGTTTGCTGCAGCAGCACCACTAAGCGCCGCAGTGGTGGATGACGATGCTATCACTGCCATGCCTGATAACAGTTGGGCCGGTACATTCGGGCAATTATACGGCCGTGACCTGAAAGGGAAAGACCGCCTTTCTAAAGCCTGGTACGACAATTCTGTTTTGAAACTGGTGGCCGGTAAATCTGCTGACGATTTAAAAAAAGTACGTTACTGGATAGATTGCGGCGACGACGACTTTCTCACCAAAGGCAATTGTTTACTCCACATCGCGCTTTCTGAAAAAAGAGTACCCCACGAATACAGGGTCCGCAACGGGGCACATAACTGGACCTACTGGCGCACAGGCATTACCGATGCCCTGCAATTTATCGGGGATAGTTTTCACCAATTTTGATTTGGCAACTTCCGGCAAAACAATTCTGCGGATATTTGTGTACTCATTGTGCTAATGTAAACCCATGACCAGGAAGGAGCGATACACAGCTATACTCAACTATTTTCAGGAACACGCCCCCGATGCAGAAACGGAATTGCTGTACCACAATCCCTTCCAGTTACTGGTGGCGGTTATTTTATCGGCACAGTGCACAGATAAACGAGTAAACCTCACCACCCCCGCAATTTTCGCCCAGTATCCCACACCCCAAAAAATGGCGATGGCCACATTTGATGATTTGTTTCCACTCATCCGCAGTATTTCCTATCCCAATAACAAAACCAAACACTTAATTGGCATGGCCCAAATGCTGCTGGAAAAATTTGGCGGCGAAGTGCCTATGACCGTAGAAGAGCTGGTGCACTTACCCGGTGTGGGCCGAAAAACCGCCAACGTAATTACCAGTGTAATTGATGAACAGCCCAATATGGCCGTGGATACCCATGTATTCAGGGTGAGTAAGCGGTTAGGACTGGTAACAGCAAAAGCGTCAACGCCACTCGCAGTAGAAAAAGAACTGATCAAACACATACCCCGCGAAATGGTACACAAGGCCCATCACTGGCTGATATTGCACGGACGGTATGTTTGTCTCGCACGAAGCCCCAAATGCAGCAACTGTGTATTAAACGAATGGTGTAAATATTTTGCAAAACAGAAGGCCTAAGCTTTTTTCTTGGGCAGGCTACCCTTCACCAATGCATAGGAGTCGTCAATAAAAGCTTTCAACTGCCCGTTGCTCAGTGTGCCTTCTACCACAATGGTGTTCCAGTGTTTTTTACTCATGTGGTAACCGGGAAGTATGCAATGCGGGTATTGCTCCCGTAAGGTAAGGGCTGTGTCAGGATCGCATTTTACGTTGAACTGAAGAGGGGAATTGTTTAAACCCACCAGTAAAAATATTTTCCCCTTCACTTTGTACACCAATACATCCGGACCGAAGGGAACCGTTTCT
>CAVVSL010000043.1:0-6122 GCA_963750825.1 uncultured Bacteroidota bacterium
CCAATACAGACAAGACTTTCAAAGAACTTATATTTATAACATCAAAACGATAGTGATATTAAATCTTTTAGGGAATAAGTCTGGGGAATAATCTAAAAAACTGGCCAGAGCAAGTATTTAAATTTTCCATTGTTCATTATTCACCGAAAATATAACCGCCTTACTCCTTCCATACTATTGGTAATATAAAGACAAAGTAGGTTAAACATTCGCTGCAAACGATTGAAATTTCAATATTATATATCTGTAGCGTATTATCAGCTAAGGACTAAAATGTTTGCCAAAAATATTGGGATAAAATATTACCACAAAAAAGTAGTTTTTCAATTGCTCAATTATCGGGAAATAGAGATAAAAAAATGTTTAGTAAAACTTACAATTGTTAGCTTTTAAAAAAGGCAATGCTATTGCAAATTGCTCAATAATAAGACTTTAGAAGTCCATAAATCCCAATACTGTGTTGCGTTACAGAGGCATGCCCGGCAGTAATCATATAGGTTTAAAATAAAATATTTGTGTATTTTGTACATATTAAATAAGTCAAAATCATACAAGAAATTGTTAAAATAGGATTGAGTTGGGTTATCAAACTGTTATAATTTTAGGTTCTTATCAGTTTATTACTAACTATCAATCAAAATTGCCATGCTTAAGAAAATTAACTTGCTAGCAAGGAGCACCTTGCTGGTATTTTTTCTGACATTTCTCTCCCTAACCACTTTCGCACAAAAATCCATGACCGGAAAGGTGACTAACAAGTCCAACCAACCGATTGAAGGGGCTACTGTGCAGGTAAAGGGGTCTACCACGGTTGCCCTAACAGGCAGTGATGGTACTTTTAGAATTCGTGTACCTAAAGACAAAAGCACATTAGTGATTTCTGTTATTGGTTACGAAATCGTTGAAGTAGCCACAACTGGTAAATCCGATATCTCTGTTTCTCTGGCTGAAGCTACTAACCAGTTAAGTGAAGTATTGGTTACCGGTTATTCTGCCCAGCGGAAAAAAGATATTACGGGTGCCGTTTCTGTTGTAAAAGCTTCTGATCTGGTAGCCGTTCCGGCAGGTAATGCCGAACAGCAATTACAGGGAAGAGCTTCAGGTGTTACGGTAACAGCTTCCGGGCAACCAGGTGAAGGTGCCAGTGTTCGTATCCGTGGATTCGGTTCCTTATCCGGAAACAGTCCTTTGTATGTTGTGGATGGTGTACCCCTGACTAATCTGGGTGACCTTAACTCAAACGACATAGAAAGTATCCAGGTACTGAAAGACGCTGCTGCTGCCTCACAGTACGGTTCCCGCGCTGCCAATGGCGTTTTGGTGATTACGACCAAAAAAGGAAAGGCAGGTCAGTTAAAAGTAACGTATGATGCTTATTATGGTATGCAATCTCGGGGCAAAAGTTTTGATTTACTTGACCCACAGGGAAATGCAGATATTACCTGGCTGGCATTGCGTAATTCCGGTCAGTTAACCGGTGGTAACCCCAGTCATCCCCAGTATGGCAATGGTCCAACTCCGGTGCTTCCAGACTTTATTCTTGCGGGTTCTCAGAGTGGTGTAAAAGCCGGTAACCCTGCTGCAGACCCTTCCAAGTACTTTTTAAACCTGGCAGATCCCAATAGCTCTTACCTGATTGTTCCTGCCAATAAAACAGGAACCAACTGGTATAATGAAGTATTCAGTGCCCAACCCCTTATGAATCATAACATCGGCTTGTCTGGTGGAAGTGATAAGAGCAAGTTTTACCTGGGCATCAACTATTTTGACCAGAAAGGAACGGTGATGACCACTTTTTATAAGCGTTACAGCATCCGTGCCAACTCTGAATTCAATATCAAGGATAAAGTAAGGATTGGTGAAAATGTACAGTTATCCTATAGTAACAATATTCGTATTGGTAACCAAAGTGAAGGAAACGAGATTTCGCTTTCCTATCGTATCCAGCCCATCGTACCAGTATATGATATTGCAGGCAACTTCGGTGGCCAGAAAGGAGCTGGTCTGGGTAATGCTTTGAACCCGGTAGCTTACCGTGTTCGGGCCCAGGACAACCGCGCAAACGACTATAAGATTGTAGGAAACCTTTACCTTGAAGCAGACTTCCTGCGTCATTTCACTTTCCGCACCAGTTTTGGTGGTGAGCAATACCTGAATACTTATTGGTGGTATGGTTTTAAAACCTATGAGAATTCAGAGAACAATTCTACCAATGAATACAATGAAGGTTCCAGCCAGGCAAGAAGTTGGACATGGACCAATCAAATATCTTACAAAAATACTTTCAATCAGGTGCATAGTGTAACTGCACTTGCCGGTGTGGAAGCCATAGATTCCTGGGGACGTTATATGCATGCAAAGAGACTGGGTTATTTTGTAGATGATCCCAATTTCCGTGCATTAAATACCGGTTCGGGTGTTCAGACAAATGATGGAGGACCTTATGCCCAGCGGTCGCTTTTCTCAGTTTTTGCGAAAGCCTCTTATGTGTATAATGATAAATACCTGTTCGATGCTACGATCAGAAGGGATGGTTCCTCAGTATTCGGGGCCAATAACCGTTATGGTATTTTCCCTGCTGTTTCTGCCGGTTGGAGGATGTCAAGCGAAAATTTCATGAAATCTGTTAAATGGATTTCAGATTTCAAACTGAGAGCCAGTTGGGGACAAATGGGTAACCAGAATATCGATCCCAACAATGCATTCTCCACATTTGGTGGCGGACTGGGTTCTTCCTATTATGATCTGGGAGGTTCCAGTAATTCTGCCCTGCAGGGTTTCCAGCAGCAGCGAATTGGCAATCCAAATGGTAAATGGGAAACCAATACCACTGCCAATATCGGTTTTGATGGTACTTTCATGAATGGTAACCTGGAAGTGATTTTTGACCTGTATAGTAAGAAAACCAAAGATCTATTATTCACGGCTCCATTGATATCAACCACCCAGGGAACCGCTACTGCACCTTCTGTGAATATCGCCTCAATGGAAAACAAAGGGGTGGATCTGGGAATCACTTATCGCGGAACGGCTTTAAGGAACAAATTGAGGTATAACCTTGCGGGTACCTTCACAACCTATACTAACAAGATTACTGCATTAACCGACGGAGTTGATTATTTCCTGGATGGTTACTATCGCCAGGGTGCTTTCGCCAGAAACCAGATTGGCCAGGCCGTTTCTGCTTTTTATGGATATAAAGTTGTTGGTTTCTTTGCTGATGCAGCGGATGTAAGCAAATCTCCCAAACAAAATGATGCAGCACCCGGAAGGTATAAATATGCTGATATTAACGGAGATGGTAAGATTGATGATAACGATAGAAGTTTTATCGGAAACCCCAATCCTAAATTTACTTATGGGTTAAACATTGGTCTGCAGTATAGCCATTTTGACCTGACTGCCTTCTTCTACGGAGTGGCCGGAAAAGATGTGGTGAATTACACCGGATGGTGGACTGATTACTATTCCTCTTTCCAGGGTGCTAAATCCAAGGCAGCCCTTTATGATGCCTGGACACCAACTAAACAAAACGCAAGGTTACCCATAGTAGAAAATAGCTCTAACTTTAGTAACCAGGCTGTGTTCAATTCTTCCCTGATTGAAAAAGGTTCTTACCTCAGACTGAAGACACTTATTTTGGGTTATACTTTAGACAAAAAGGCATTAGGTAGGTCTGGTATTGATAAGCTACGTATTTACATCCAGGCGGCTAACCTGTTTACCGTAACCAAGTACCGCGGTTTGGATCCTGAATTCATTGGAGGAGACACAGCTTTTGGTATTGATTACGGAAACTATCCTAACCAGAAACAATTCCTGATTGGTGTAAATGTTGGATTTTAATTTTTAAAAATTTTAGTATGAAAAACAGATTTATTAAAATAGTCACAATCATCGCAGGGGTTACGATTATCGTATCCTGTAGTAAAAGCTTCCTGGAGCACAATCCACTGGGATCTTTGGATGAAAACGTACTGGCCAATCAGACCGGTGTGGAAGGCCTGCTGATAGGCGCCTATTCCCTGCTGGATGGCTATGGTGCCGGCGGTAACTGGGATGCATCCGGTTCAAACTGGGTATACGGTGGTGTGGTAGGCGGGGATGCCCATAAGGGATCTGATGCCGGTGACCAGGCTGATATCGTTCCTATGGAAAAATATTCGCCTACTTCCACCAACGGATATTTCAATAACAAATGGAGAACCGTTTATGAAGGCGTTGCCCGTTGCAACAATACCCTTCGTATTCTGGCAAAAGCCTCTGGTATTTCTGCCGCTGACCAGAAAAGGATTGCTGCTGAAGCCAGATTCCTTAGAGGACATTACCATTTTGAAGCCAAAAAAATGTGGAACAATGTCCCTTATGTTGATGAAGTCAATACAGAATTAAAGCCTACCAATACAACGGATATCTGGCCTAAAATTGAAGCCGATTTCCAGTATGCTTATGATAACCTTCCAGAAATTCAGGATAAAATTGGTCGGGCCAATAAATGGGCAGCAGGTGCTTTTTTAGCCAAAACTAAAATGTTCCGGAAAGATTTTGCGGGAGCCAAGCCCATTTTAGCCGCCATCATTGCTAATGGTAAAACTTCACTGGGTACCAAGTATGCTTTGAATGCCAAGTTTGATGCATCCTTTGATGCGGATACCAAAAACAGTCCTGAGGCA
This sequence comes from uncultured Bacteroidota bacterium, assembly GCA_963750825.1. Lineage (GTDB taxonomy): Bacteria > Bacteroidota > Bacteroidia > Chitinophagales > Chitinophagaceae > Sediminibacterium. Next base: position 4,674 of record CAVVSL010000043.1, read on the forward strand.
GTTTTCTCAGTACAATATTCTGTAAACGATGGTGCCAATGGTGATAATGGCGGATGGGGTGATGTTTTGAATTTCCCGTATACCGGTGGCCCCGGTGGTTGCTGCGGATTCTACCAACCTACCCAGGACCTGGTAAACTCTTACCAGACCGATGCCATTACCGGCTTACCTGTTAGCGTGGACAACAATTTCCCAACAAGTGGTTATAATGTAGCCAGGGTAGTAAAGAGTGATGATGGTTTGTTAAGTACCGATCCATTTACTACAGAAACCCGCCCATTGGATCCAAGACTTGACTGGACTGTAGGCAGAAGGGGCATACCTTACCGTGATTGGGGTCCCCATCCTGGACAGCAGTGGATTCGTGACCAGGCATATTCCGGTCCTTATGCACCTATTAAAAACACTTACAAGAAATCTCAGGAAGGGGTATTAACCGATAAGTCATTCTGGACTGCCGGTGTAACTGCCAATAACTATACCCTGATTCGCTATGCGGATGTTTTACTTTGGGCTGCAGAAGCGGAAGTAGAAGCAGGTAGTTTGGCCCAGGCATTGATTTATGTTAACCAGGTGCGTGCACGTGCACAGAATCCAGCCGGATTTGTTAAGAAAGCAGATGGTACTCCAGCCGCCAATTATGTGATTGGCTTGTATCCTGCCTTTACCGATCAGGCTTCTGCCCGTAAGATTGTTAAATTTGAAAGGAAATTGGAACTGGCTATGGAAGGACATCGTTTCTTTGACCTTGCCCGCTGGGGTGATACACAAAGCACCCTACAGGCTTATGTAAATTACGAGTCTACCTTGCGTGCATTCCTGAAAGGGGTTACTGTAAAAGCAACCAGTAACTATTTCCCAATTCCCACAGGCGCAGATTGACCAAAGCTCTGTTGGTGGTAAACCTACATTGACTCAGAATCCAGGATATTAATTAATCCTATTGGGTTAGTTCTTTATAAAAAGGAGTAGGCTAATACCTACTCCTTTTTTTTATTGGATGGTATCACTGACTGTGCATAATCAAACGGCAAATGCAGCCCTGATTGCCCCAATATTTATTACATTCGGCACCTAAAACCAGTTTCTTTTTTTTCTTTCGAATAAAAGTATTTCCATGTTCAAAACACTTACAAGTTTGTTGTTTTTTTCTTTCTTAATTGCCTGTCATTCCGGAAATAAAAGGTTTGAACAAATCGCTTCCAGCCAGTCAGGCATTCACTTTAACAATACCATTGTAGAAACTGACTCTGTAAATGTGCTCGACTTTGAAAATGTATATAATGGGGGAGGCGTTGGTGTGGGCGACTTTAATGGCGATGGTTTGCCGGATCTTTATTTTACCGGAAACCTGGTTTCCAATAAACTGTACCTGAATAAAGGAGACCTGAAATTTCAAGACATCACCGAAAAAGCAGGGGTTTCCGGAGAGGGGAGATAGGAATACGT
>CAVVSL010000044.1:0-21044 GCA_963750825.1 uncultured Bacteroidota bacterium
TAGTGTAAAATTGTAAAAATGCCTTTTGAACAATCAGGTATTAATACGCTTCTCGAGATAAGGAATAAGTTTAAGATTTGGATATAGTTTCAAAACATGATAAAGTGCCCTACTTTCTACATTTATATTCTCCAAAGTCAAAAGGATTACTCTTTTTATATAGGTCAGTGTGATGATCTTGATAAAAGAATGTCAAAGCATTTTGATGGTATGAGCAAATATACTTCCGCTAAAAGGCCACTTCGTCTGGTTTATTTTGAAGTATTTGAATCAAGAAAAGAGGCAATTTTTCGGGAAAGGCAGATAAAAAAAATGAAATCCAGAAAATACCTTGTAAACCTGATCGTGGCAAGGTTTAACTAATTTATACGAATAGTTGAAGGAGTCCCGACCCGGTCGGGAGAAAGCGTGTATACGGCAACGTATCGAGGGTTCGAATCCCTTCCTCTCTGCAGGAAAGCCAGTCTTAGGATTGGCTTTTTTATTTTTCTAATGGTGCAACTACCAAATTAAGAGTGGTTGAAGGAGTCCCGTACTTACGGGAGAAAGCGTGTATACGGCAACGTATCGAGGGTTCGAATCCCTTCCTCTCTGCAGGAAAGCTGGTCTTAGGATCGGCTTTTTTATTTTTCTAATGGCGCAACTACCAAATTAAGAGTGGTTGAAGGAGTCCCGACCCGGTCGGGAGAAAGCGTGTATACGGCAACGTATCGAGGGTTCGAATCCCTTCCTCTCTGCATAAAAGCCGGTCTTAGGATCGGCTTTTTTATTTTTCTAATGGCGCAACTACCAAATTAAGAGTGGTTGAAGGAGTCCCGTACTTACGGGAGAAAGCGTGTATACGGCAACGTATCGAGGGTTCGAATCCCTTCCTCTCTGCATAAAAGCCGGTCTTAGGATCGGCTTTTTTATTTTTCTAATGGCGCAACTACCAAATTAAGAGTGGTTGAAGGAGTCCCGTACTTACGGGAGAAAGCGTGTATTACGAAAATCGCGAGACTAAATCGAAGATGGCCACATAGATTTGAATTGAAGTTTCGTTTTAGATAGCTTGCTGACTAATACGATTGTTTCCGCTCTATAATTTAGAGTAGCTTCGGTGCTGCTCTCGTCAAACAAATACATTCTTCTTCAGGGTGATTGTAAAATCTACAGGCACACAGTCGCGTTGCCCTTTTAAACCGTCCTATTATCGGGGAAGGCTTCAATAGAAAGTATCACTTGTTGACAATTTTATCGGTAAATAATAAATATTAATTAATTGATTATCAATTATTTGTACAATAATAGCATAATATTATAATTTTACTAAAACATAATAACCTAATTTTAATAAAACATAATAATATAATTTTAGTATAACGTAATAGTCTAATTCTATAAAAATAATATGGCCACTCCGGCAAATAAACTAGCAGAAGCCCTTGAAGCCCTCCAAACTCTTCAAGAAAAAGGTGTGGTTGCAATTAAAAGCGATTCGTTTACTCGTGTCATTCGCGAAAGGCTTCTTACTAATGGATTTATAAAAGAGGTCTATAAGGGCGTGTACATGATCAAGCCGCCAGATGAACAGCCTGGAGACAGTACCTCATGGTATCATACCTTCTGGAAATTCGCAAGTCAGATACTGGAAGAAAAGTATCCAAACGATTGGTATCTTTCACCAGATCAATCTCTTCTGATCCATTCTGGTAACTGGACAGTGCCGACCCAACTCGTAATAAAGTCACCAAAAGCAACCAATTTTTCAACAGAGCTGCTTTATAATACTTCCTTGTTTCATATGGCTTCACCCTTACCTGTGAAAAATGAGACAATAGAGATGGATAGTGTAAAATTGCTCTCGCTTCCTGCATCACTCATCTATTCTTCGCCAACTATTTTTATTTCCAATCCAACAGATGTAAGAACTGCGTTATCAATGATCAAAGATTCCTCAGAGGTACTGCGATTGTTATTGGATGGCGAACACACTGTTATAGCTGGCAGACTAGCTGGAGCATTCCGCAATATCGGCCAGGATAAAATTGCTGATGACATCCTAAAATCGATGCAAAAGGCATCATTTAATTCACAAGAAGTGGATCCATTCCAAGGGCCAACACCAATTGCCTTGGCGCATAAAGTTACCTCTCCATATAGCAATCGCATAATGTTGATGTGGCAGCAGATGCGAGGAGCAGTAATTGCCCATTTCCCTGAAGATCCAGGCCAGCCCGCAGACATTGAAGCGTATATGCAAAAGGTCAAAGAGATATATGTTACAGATGCGTATCACTCCCTTTCCATCGAGCGTTACCGTGTTACACCAGATCTAATTGAAAGAGTTCGCAGCGGTAATTGGAATAAAACGGCCAACGAAGCAGACCGTCAGCAAAGAGATGCTATGGCCGCAAAAGGTTATTGGGAAACTTTTAAACTCGTTGAACAAAGCATACGCAAAGTATTTTCCGGTGCTAATGCTGGAGAAGTCGCAGATAATGAACATGGTGATTGGTATAGAGAATTATTTGGACCAAGTGTAGCAGCAGGCGTATTAAAAGCATCTGACCTCGCTGGATACAGGAATGATCAAGTATACATTAGTCAATCCAAACACATACCACTACCGAAAGGAGCAGTTCGTGACGCCATGCCAACTTTATTCAAGCTGATGGCAGAAGAACAGGTTGCCTCGGTAAGGGCCGTCTTAGGACATTTCATATTTGTTTATATACACCCATATATGGATGGCAATGGCCGCATGGCTCGCTTTATGATGAATTTGATGCTCGCTTCGGGTGGATTCCCCTGGACAGTTATACCTGTGCAAGAAAGAGGTGTTTATATGGATACTTTGGAAATGGCAAGTGCCAATCAGGATATTGCACCCTTTGCTGCATTTATAGGACACCTGGTATATGAAAGCATGAAAGGAAGACCAGTGGCAAAAATCTAACTGCAAATCTATACCTGAGTAGCGAACGCATTAAATACTGTCTTAACCCCTAAATGACTGGACTATTTTTAAGTGGTTAAGACAGTAGCTGAAGAGAGAAAATTGGCTATTTTGATCTAAAAAGGTTTAACTATTTTGTTTTACATTAGATAGTTCAAAAGTTCAGCAACATGCCAACTACCAACCGTTCCCACTACCTGATCATAGGTTTCTTTGCACTATTAAAATTATTAATCCCCTTTTTACTCATTCATCCTGCATTTGACCTGCAGCGGGATGAATACCTGTATATGGCAGACGCCACCCACCTTGCCTGGGGATATATTGAAATGCCTCCCTTATTGGCTGTACTGGGATACATCAGCCATTTATTTGGCGGTTCCGCTCAAACCGTTCATATGTGGGCCGGGATTTTTGGTGCTTTGACGGTGATAATGGTCGGAAAAATAGTGCTGCAATTAAAAGGAAATGTATGGGCCCTTTTCATTGCCTGCCTTGCCTTTTTGAGTTCCGGATTTCTGCGGATGCATGTTTTGTTCCAGCCCAATTTTCTCGATGTTTTTTTCTGGACGGCAGCCAGTTACCTGATCATTTGCTGGATTGATACCGAAAAAAGGAAATACCTGTACCTGCTTGGCATCTGTTTTGGCTTTGGCATGTTGGGCAAATATTCCACTGCTTTTTACATTATAGCCTTTCTGGCAGCAGTAGTCATTACTGATAAGCGAAAACTGCTGGTCAACCCACATTTTTATTTTGCCATGCTGATAGGTCTGGCCATTCTTTCCCCCAATCTCATCTGGCAGTACCAGCATCACTTTCCGGTGATGCACCATATGCAACTGTTGACTAAACAACAATTGCAATACAATAGCAGGGCTGATTTTTTGGTAGACCAGTTCATTGCTGCCCTGCCCTCCTTTTTTATTTGGATGGGTGGGTTATGGTACCTGCTAATGAATAAAGCAGGCAGAAAGTATGTACTGCTGGCCATCGTTTACCTGGGCATTATAAGCATCCTGCTTTATTTTAATGGCAAAGGTTATTATGCCATGGCCATCTATCCTACCCTGATGGCATTTGGCGGAATCTGGTTTTCCCAACTAATCCAAAAAAAATGGTTTCATTGGGTAAAATGGGCGGGGCCTGCTTTTATGTTGTTGTTAGGTTATCTGGCACTTCCTATTTTGCTTCCTACCCGTTCGCCGGAAAAACTGGCAGCCTTTTACCAATCCGGCTACATCGATAAAAGTTTTGCCCTGCAATGGGAAGACCATAAAAAACATCCATTACCACAGGATTTTGCAGATATGCTCGGCTGGCGGGAGATGGCCGAAAAAACAGCCAAAGTTTACCAAAACCTCCCGGACGCTGTAAAAAAACAAACCATGGTTTACGGTGATAATTATGGCGAAGCGGGTGCCTTACAGTTTTACGCCAAAGAGTTGGGACTCCCCGTAATTTACAGCGATGATGCCAGTTATATTTTTTGGTTGCCGGAACACTTCACCCATGAATATTTTCTGTTTGTTTGTTATGATTTACCGGATGCTGATGATAGTTTTTTTAACCATTGGGGTAAAAGAGAAATAAAGGATTCTATCACAAATAAATATGCCAGAGAATTCAATGCGAAAATAGTGTTGTACAGCCAGCCGGATGATTCCGTACACATTATTGCTGAACAACATATAAGAGAAGGCAGTAAAAACTATAATTATTAGTAACATCCATCCTTTTGCCATCAAACCCAAAACCACTAAGCTTTACAGGGTATTTGTACAAATCTGTATCAGCCTTGTTTTTCAATCATTTCCATCACCGGTAGCCAATGGGTAGTATACAAAGCTTTCAGTATCGCTTTGTCATGTTCATCCAGGGTGACTAGGAATTGGGTATTGAAAGCTACATGTTCCGGTGTTCGGATTCCGGGAATCACTACTGAGATCTCTTCGTGGCTAAGGATGAAACTTAACGCCAGTCCTGCTTCTGTTGTTTCGTATTTTTTCAGGAGTGGCCAAACTTCTTCCTGCAAAATTTTTAGTGCAGGTTGCAGGATATGGGGTACCAAACGGTAGCTCCGGTGATCGTCGGATGCAAAAACTGAATCAGTGGAAACCTTACCTGTTAACAATCCAAACTGAAATGGCATTCTGGCGATCAATCCATATCCGTTGGCAGCAGCGGGTGTAAAAAGAGGCGCAGCTTTCTGGTTGATCAGGTTATACACCAGTTGAAATCCGTTACCCACATTGTTTTCCAAAAAATAACCGGCTTCCGGGAAAGGGTTAAAGGTTAGCAGTGAAATACCCCAGTACCGAATCTTTCCTTGTGCCTGCAGCGTATGCATTGCTTCGATACATTCACCCTGTTCAAGGTGAATCATTTTTGCTACGTGTAATTGGTGAAAATCAATACAATCTCTTTGTAATCTTCTGAGGCTGTCTTCACAGGCGCGTATGATGTAGTCTTTACTGTAATCGATGGCAATCTTACCATCGGAGCCTACTTTTTGTCCCACTTTTGAAGCAACCCTTACATCGGGGTTATTCCCAATGGTTTTACCCAATAGTATTTCGGAATGGCCCAGTCCATAAAAATCAGCGGTATCAAAAAAATTGATGCCTGCATCCAAAGCGGTATTTATGGCCTTTACAGAAACGGTATCATCCGTTTTGCCCCAACCAATGGCTACTCCGCCCACATTTGCCGCACCACCTATGGCCCAGCCACCAAATCCAATTTCACTAACCAGCAGATCTGTGTTTCCGAATTTTCTATAACGCATAAAGCAACAGTAATTTAGTTGGAAGGGTAAACCTAATTACATTTCTATTAATTTTACAGGATTCTGACTGATATTTGTTGCATATGAAAAGGCCCATCCGCGTATTAGTTGCCAAGGTAGGATTAGACGGACACGACCGTGGTGCCAAAGTGATTGCTACCGCTTTGCGGGATGCGGGCATGGAAGTGATTTATACGGGCCTGCGGCAAACACCTGAAATGGTGGTGAATGCTGCTTTGCAGGAAGACGTGGATGCCATAGGCATCAGTATCCTCAGCGGTGCACACATGACCGTTTTTCCCAAAGTAATCAACCTGCTCAAAGAAAAAGGCATGAACGATGTGTTGCTTACAGGCGGTGGTATTATACCCGCAGAAGATATGCAAACCCTGAATGATATGGGCGTAGGGAAACTTTTCGCACCCGGCACAACCACGGGAGATATTGCCGGCTATATCGCAGAATGGGTAAAAGAAAACCGTAATTTTTAAACCCCTTACATTTCCGGCAGCCGCAATTTCTTGCGTTTGGAAAAAATTCTCACAAAGACCACGATTGCTACACAAATAAACAATCCGGGATTCAGGGCAAGACCAGCATTCCTGAGCAGCATGTAAATAACACCTCCAATGGCACAGGCTGTTGCATAGAGTTCGCCCCTCTTGAGTAAATCCGGCTTTTCTCCGCAAAGCATATCGGCCAGTAAGCCCCCGAAAGTAGCCGTAACAACGCCCATGATAACCGCATAACCGTCATTGATGCCAAAAGACAGACTACGTTCAATACCCGCTGCAGTAAACATGCCCAGACCAATGGCATCCGTAAAAAAGATGGTCCTTCGAAATTTTACCAGGTTGGTATTGAAAAAAGAAACGATGATTACTGCCCCAATAACCAAAGCGAGGGCAATATAATCGTTCACCCAATTAACAGGATGGGCACCTATTAATAAATCGCGGATGGTTCCACCTCCATAAGCTGTAGCAAATGCCAGTACGGCGCCTCCAAAGATGTCCAGGTGGTGTGTTCGGGCTTTCAATGCACCCGTTCCTGCAAAAAAGAAAATACCTGTATAAATGATAATATTGACCAATCCCATACTTAAAAATACAAAAGTGCTGGGTAAAAGTTATGGGTAAAGAATAGGTGTTTTGATTCACCGGTACGCAGGTAAACTTATCTTTACAGTAAATCCGTGCGTTATGTTTACCACCTTATTGACTACACTCGAAAAAGGCATTTATACCATTACCATCAACAGGCCCGATAAGATGAATGCCCTCAACAGTCAGGTATTTGCAGACCTTAACAGTGCCCTGGATGAAGTGGCTGTAAATAATTCGATTCAGTCGGTAATTATTACAGGTTCCGGACCCAAAGCCTTTGTAGCGGGGGCAGATATCAGTGAATTCAATACCTTTTCCAAATCGGAGAGTATGGCCCTGGCCAAATCGGGTCAGGATACTTTTTTCCGCATAGAAAAATCACCCAAGCCCATCATTGCCTGTGTAAATGGTTTTGCCTTAGGTGGCGGATGTGAATTGGCTATGAGCTGCCATTTTAGGGTTGCATCTGACAATGCCCGTTTTGGGCAACCCGAAGTGAACCTGGGTTTGATTCCGGGATATGGAGGTACACAACGACTGGTGCAATTGATCGGCAAGGGAAGAGCACTGGAATTGTTGATGAGCGGTTCGATGATTGACGCAGCCAGTGCCTTACAATATGGACTGGTTAACTACGTAGTACCACCCGAAGAATTGTTAAACAAGGGATTGACCCTGTTGACCCTTATCAATTCAAAAGCACCCATTGCGGTTGCCAAATGCATAACCGCGGCCAATGCCGTATATGATGAGACCAAAGACGGGTATGCAACAGAAGTGGAAGGATTTGGTGAATGCTTTGATACCCATGATATGAAAGAAGGTACTACTGCTTTTTTGGAGAAACGTAAAGCTGTATTTACGGGCAAATAAGTCTCCGTTATCCTTTTTCTATCGATTTACAGCCGTTCTGATCTCGTCTTCTACCGGATGTTCAGCCTTGAATGTATACCCCATCAGTTTGGCCACAGTTTGTGCTACCTGTTTCTGGTACAATTGCATGGTCACTTTTATTTCCCCTGTAGCAGGTGTGTTAGGACCCATTACAGCCAGCCATATTTCATCAGCGCCTTCCACTGAACTGCCGTGACTCGACCATTTTTCTTTTTGTTTATCTCCCCTGCCATGATCGGTCGTAATGACCAAAGAGGTTTTGTCTTTATACTGCGGATCAGACTGTACAATATCCCATATTTGATTTACCCATTCATCAAACTGGTGAGCAGCATCCAGGTATGAACGGTACTGTTTTCCATGGGCCCATTCGTCGGTTTCTCCATAAGAGAGGTACATTACTTTTGGTTTACGATTTTTGATTTCTTCTATGGCTGCATAATGGGTAAATACATCAAAACACTCTTCTTTCCATTCCCGGTGCATTTCATTGCGAAGGGTATTAATCAACTTTTCATTGGAATTGGGATTTTTACCTCCGGCATCATCATAGGCAGCTACTACATTAATGCCACTTCTTTCTTCGTTGATGATTCGGTTAAACGCACCCCAGGCGCTGAATGCTGCCACCCTTCCTTTGGTTCCTTTTTGTTTATTGAAAAATTCCAGTACGGTGGTATTTGGATTGGGTTTATATTCATTACTGTTGATGGAATCATCCACAAATCCGCAAAGTATTTCGCTGTAACCGGGATAAGAGAACCAGAAGGAATTGGCTACATTCACCTTGTTATTTAACCGGCGATTTCCATAAATCTGCCCTTTGGCGGCAATGGTATTCCAGAAAAAGGGTAGCAGTTTTTTCCGCCGCTCTTCCGGATCGTTTGCCCAGTATTTTTCGAAAATGTAGCCACTATCCTTCTGGTTATACCCATTGTTATTGGCAAGTACCTCATCCATACCCCCGAACACTTCCTGCCAGCGAAACCCATCTGTAGTAATGAGGATGATGTTTTCTGTTGATTGTGCCATCCCCTGCATACTTAGTAACCATCCAATACTTACCAGTAATCTTTTCATAATGAAATTTTATCCTGACTAATGAAATAACAAATTTTCGGGTATTGCCTTTTTCTTTTCACCGATGGCCGAATAACCCCAGTCGAGGTGATTGCCACCGCCACTATCATAATACAAGAGTTTTATTTTGTGAAAACCTTTTTCCAACAGGCATTTCCCTTCCTTTTCTTCTTCACCATGGTTGCCGTCATTATTTACTATTTCCACACCATCTATGAAAAGAATACTCCCATCGTCACTATTGGTATAAAAGGAATAGCCTCCTGTTTTTTCAATTTTGAGGTATCCTTCAAATATAAATCCAAATTTATCATTTCGCTGTTTAAGCGTATGTGATACAACTGAGGTAATCCCCTGTTTCAGGGGTGTCAGTTTACCCAATGCCTCCCTATTCATAGTGCCGGATTCGAAATAGGCATAGTGCAATGCAGGAAGTGGCTTTTCTAAAAATACCTGCTTCATCAGATTGAGTCTGTCGATGCTGGTGTGGGCGGTATCGCTGGAAATTGTGCCATTATCCGTTTTGGCAATTGCCCGGATCCGGGTATTTCCCTTAACCTTAAAGGGCTCTGTATACCTGAGAAGCGCACCGGTTGTTGCATTTTCATCATAATAATATATTGCTACTTTAGCCTCTTTACTGGTGAGTGTAACCTCTGCACCGGTTAAATCGTTGGCATATTGTACCTGTATGTCAGGTTTGGGCAAAAATGCACCAAAATTTTCGAGCTTTATCGCATAAGCATAAGGTGCTTTCATTTTATTCGGGTCATACAACGGGAGGTTTATGACCAAATCATTATTTATTTTCCGGAAGCTCAATTTTTCACCGGTTGACAAAAAAACAATTCCAGAAGGCAGGGAAGTAAGTGGCAAATTTTTTAAAACCAATTGCCGATTAGACGGGTATTTCGGAAAAACAGCATAAAGGCTATTGGTTTGCGGATTATGGGTATAAAACAATTCTTTTACTGCATAGCCGGGTTCCGGATCAACGGTTAACTTCAGCATAATGTCCTCCCCTTTTTTGGCTGTATATTTTTGGCTGCCTTCCGACCATTGACAAACCTGCTTCCACCTGGTTGTTTGGTAAATGGCCTCCCCATTAATTTTTAGCCAGTCGCCTATTTGTAATAACCTCTCCTGCATAATGGGGGGAATTTTCCCGTGTTCGTCGGGACCGATATCCAGTAAGAAATTACCCCCACGGCTCACTTTGTCCACCAGATGGTAAACCAGACTTTGGGTAGAATTATAATCCCAGGCATCTTCCATACGGTTATACCCATATGAATGGCCCATACCCCGGCTTTCCTCCCAGGCATGGTTTTCGAAATCGAGGTCGGGCTGGTATTCCGGTGTATACACAGAGCCATGCTTAAAGCGGAGTCCCCTGCCCCAACGATCGTAGGTAACCACTTTGTCCTTCACCGGACTATCATTGTATAACCAGGTCAGAAATTCTTTCGATTGCCAGGTTTCGTCACTGGCATCCCAGTCGCCGTCTGTCCAGAAAACATCGGGCTGATAGTTGTTGATGAGTTCCTTCATCTGGGGCCACATATGGTTATGGCTATAGGCAGCCTTGTCAGATTTCCAAAGGGGATTGAACCATTCGTACAGGGAATAGTACATACCGGCATGAACGGAAGTTTTCCGAACCGCTTTAAAGAGGTCTCCCAGTAAATCCCTATGGGGTCCCACTACTCCTGCATTCCAGGGGAAGCCCCATGTGCGACTGGCTTCTTTACTGGGCCAGAGGGCGAATCCATCGTGGTGTTTTGAGGTAAGTACTATGTATTTGGCTCCTGATTTTTCAAAAAGGGTTGCCCATTCATCCGGATTAAACAATTCTGCTTTGAACTGGTCGGCCAATTGGTAATAGGTTTGGTTACCAAATTTGGCTTTGTGGTAGGCTACAATAGTACTGTCTCCTTTTTCCAAACCATTCTGGTACCATTCGGCGTAATTTCCTTTTTGGGTAAAACCGGGTACAGCATACACCCCCCAGTGAATGAAAATGCCAAACTTACTATCCGTAAACCATTGGGGTACCTGTCGCTTATCGAGCGACTCCCAGTTGGGTTGAAAAGTTTGCGCAGGTAAGTTTGTGGCAAATACCATCAGGCAAAAAAATAATCGTTTTTTCATGGCAATACAGTAATCCTGAAATGTACCAAAAAATCCGTAGTTGCAAAATGAAGGAAAGGATATTTTCCTAACGTACCTTTGCCTGTAGCCGGCTATGTGCTAAAACTTAAAAAAAAGATAATGGACTATCGAATTGAAAAAGACACTATGGGCGAGGTAAAAGTGCCCGTAAATGCCTATTGGGGTGCGCAGACCCAACGCAGTATCGAAAACTTCAAAATTGCCCAGGATATCAATAAGATGCCCAAAGAAATCATCAGTGCTTTTGCCTACCTGAAAAAAGCGGCTGCGCTTACCAATCTGGAGGCTGGTGTATTACCCAAAGAGAAGGCAGATTTGATTGCCAAAGCCTGTGAGGAAATCCTGGACGGAAAACTGGATAATGAATTTCCGCTGGTGGTTTGGCAAACAGGCAGTGGTACCCAGAGCAATATGAATGTTAATGAAGTGATTGCTTACCGGGGTCATGTAATGAATGGAGGTAATTTATCTGATAAAGAAAAATTCCTGCACCCGAATGATGATGTGAACAAATCACAGTCTTCCAATGATACTTTTCCTACTGCCATGCACATTGCCGCCTATAAAATATTGATGGAAACCACGCTTCCCGGAATCCAAAAACTGAGGGATACCCTTGCAGAGAAAAGCAGGGAATTCATGCAGGTGGTAAAAATTGGCCGAACTCATTTCATGGATGCCACCCCCCTTACTCTGGGACAGGAAATCAGTGGTTATGTATCGCAGCTTGACCATGGCATGAAAGCCATTCGCAATACCTTAGCGCACCTTAGTGAACTCGCTTTGGGTGGCACTGCCGTTGGTACCGGCATTAATACGCCAGAGGGGTATGATGTAAATGTAGCCAATCACATTGCCACCCTCACAGGTCTGCCCTTTATAACTGCAGAAAATAAGTTTGAAGCACTGGCAGCCCATGATGCGATTGTAGAAGCCCATGGTGCCCTCAAAACGGTTGCCGTAAGTCTGATGAAGATTGCCAATGATATCCGTATGCTTTCTTCAGGACCCAGAAGTGGTATTGGTGAATTGCACATTCCAGACAATGAGCCCGGATCATCCATTATGCCCGGAAAAGTAAACCCTACGCAGTGCGAAGCACTGACCATGATTGCCGCACAGGTTATGGGTAATGACGTAGCCATTAATATTGGCGGCGCTACCGGACATTTTGAACTGAATGTTTTTAAACCGGTAATGATTTATAATTTCCTGCACAGTGCAAGATTAATTGGGGATGGCTGTGTAAGTTTCAATGATAAATGTGCCGAGGGACTGGCGCCTATTGAAGCCAACATCAAAAAGCATGTTGACAATAGCCTGATGCTGGTGACTGCTCTCAACACCAGGATTGGTTATTACAAAGCTGCGGAAATTGCACAGACAGCACACAAAGAAGGCACCACACTGAAAGAAATGGCCGTAAAACTAGGTTATCTTACCGCTGAGGAATTTGACCAGTGGGTGATACCGGGAAATATGGTGGGCGAATTGAAATAATCGCTTTCAAAAGTCAGCGGAATAACCCTTTAGGTGAGTCCCGAATAAAATGTATTATTTTTCGGGACTCACCTTTTTGTTTACATACTGTTTATTAAAAAAATAAACTGGTTATACTTGCAACGCTTTCGGAAGTAGCCGTAAACTAACTGACTCATTTTTTTACAACAGGCGCTTTCAATAGCTGTGTATCGGTAGCAAGGTTTTCAACCTTATAATTACCGGAATCCAACAAGGTAGCGGGAAACAATTTTTGCAGGCTAACCAACTCATTTGGCTGTACCCGGGTTTGTCCCAGGTATACATTTTCGAGTGCTGTTAAATTTTGCAACTTTTCAATTCCCTTTGCCGAGACACCCGTTCCGGCCAGATTCAGGTAATGCAGTTGGGTTAAATCTCTCAAATAGGCTATACTGGAATCAGAAAGATTCGAATGTTCAATACTCAAACGCGTAAGATTTTTACATTCGCCAATTATTCTCCAGGATGCTTCAGAGAGATTGGCATATCCCAGTTTTAACCAAACCAATTGTGAACGAATCCGTCTGAGTAAAGCAATCTTTCTGTTATCCGGATTCGGAATACTGACAAAATTAGCCAAAAGGTAATGGCTTTCCTTTGCCACAGGAAGTACCACAATTCCTTCATTTCGTAAGGTATCCAAAACAGATTGCGCTGCCGGATCTACTTTACCTTCCGGTATATCCGGTTTCTTCATTTGCTTAGTGGCTGATTGAAGCGCCAACAAAGTTGCCCGAATCTTTTCTGGTTGTTCTACTTCTTTTGTTTTTTTTGTAAAGCCTGCCTCACTATTAATCCACCAGTACAGCAACTGGGTTTCTGCTTCGGTTAAAGGCGTTTTACCTTTGGGCGGCATATGTTTTTCATCCAGGGGATCCATAACTACCCTTGCATACATTTCACTGTGAACAGCGTCGCCGGAAATAAAGACCTTACCTTCTTTGCCTCCTTTTAGGATCCATTCTTTCGCGTCCAGACGCAACCCGCCTTTTTGTTTGATGGCACTATGACACCCACTGCATTTATCCATTATTATGGGTTGAATGATTTCACTAAATACAACGGCCTCCTGCACATTTGGGATGGGTATACGTTTTGCTTTTAGGCTATCGGCCGATGAAGAAAAGATACCTTTTGTCAGATATCCTTCCCCATGGGTTAAGGTCCCTCCTAAATGCCCCGTTATAAAAATCAGCAATAAAAGCAGTAAAGAAAACTGATTCACATATCGCAGTTTCTGTTTGCGAATCAGCAGAAACAACAGGAAAGAGAGAATGGTTACACTGATGCCAAACCATTGGTGATACGCTACACTATTTGCCTCGTACTCACCATCGGAAGAAAGTGTCCAACCTGTTAAACTGGCCAATACTGCAGCAATGGCTCCCAATAAAAAAGAAATTTCAACAGCAGGTTGTATCCCGGCATATTTGGGTTTTCGGCCAAGCCAATGCAATCCCAGTGCCAATAGTAAAAATCCAATTGGCAGGTGCACCCATAAGGGGTGTAGTCTTCCGAAAAAAGTAAGCATAGCACTCATCAGGCAGGAAGATATCTTTTACGTAGTAATTGCATCATATACACATTAATATCCCATTGATCTGCCAGGGGCTGACGGGTATAAGGAATAGTAGGTAAATAATCGGGTGGGCCAAATTCCGTAAGAATGGTTAATTGGTTGACACCCTTTTTGATTTTCATAGCAACAATCGCATCCCACCAATCCAAATGTCTTTTAACAGCTGCTTCCCACTCCGGAGCACGGGGATCATTTACCTGTGGACCTTCGGGATGACCGATGCGGGCATGAATATGATCGGTTCTCTCCAATGCCAGTTGTACCGTTTCATCCTGATCATGTAACAATGATTCGTGCACATTACACCAATGAGAAATATCCATTGTCATGCGCAAGGAGGGATAATCCCGGATAAACTGTTTGGCAATATGTGCGGCAAATAACATCCTGCTTCTATGCGATTCGTGACAAATTAAGTTATTCGTTTCAGCAGCTACCTGGGTCGTATAGTCAATAAATTTTCCATTTTCTTCTTTTGAAAAAAAATCTCTTCCTGAATGACAGTTAATATATAATGGTTTTTGGACCTGCTGGTAAGCGGCACCATCCAACATGGCTTTGAACTGTTGAAAATGTTTTTCCGGTACTTTATCTGATCCGCCTGTCAGAAATCCGATTTGCAATGGGTGTTTCTTCAGCGCCGTAAATAATTCATCCTGTGTTGCCCTTGTACCGGGCCACCACATTTCAATACCGTCATAACCTGCTTCTTTTGCTTTGGCACAAAAAGCATCCACCGAACCTTTAAAACCCCAATTGGTACCCATAATGTATAACTGAAAACCAGCGGGTATGGGAAAATCGGGTTTAGCCCCCATCAGCGTTTCCCAGGGACTAAGTGCCAGGGTACCTAAACTTGCTGTCATAGAGATAAATTTTCTTCTGTTTAAGCCCATGAAAAATTATTTTTTACCCTATTGTTACTGACTTGTTAGGATTATGCAATAATCTCATTGATCACCCGTCCGTGTACATCTGTTAACCGAAAGGGTCTTCCCTGAAATGGATATGTAAACTTCTCATGGTCAAAGCCGAGTTGGTTCAACAGGGTTGCCTGGATGTCAAAGGCCGTTGTCTTACCACTAATAGCACTATAGCCTATCTCATCCGTTTCACCAAAACTGAATCCTTTTTTGATACCTCCTCCTGCCATCCAGATGGTGAATGCTTCTGTATGGTGATCCCTTCCTTTAAAGGGCATTATTTTGCCATCCCTGTTTTCCTGCATGGGTGTTCTTCCAAATTCGCCACCCCAAACAACCAGAGTATCATCCAGTAAACCTCTTTGTTTCAGATCCAATAATAAAGCCGTCATGGGTTTATCTACACTACGGCATTTGTTTACAAAACCATAATCGATTGCCAAACTTGCATCGGTACCATGGCTATCCCAGCCCCAGTCAAACAACTGCACAAAGCGAACACCTTTTTCTACTAATTTCCTGGCCAGTAACACATTATTCGCAAAACAGGCTTTCCCGGGTTGGGTACCATACATATCATGGATGTATGGTGGTTCATCATTGATGTTCATGACATCGGGAACCGAGATCTGCATGCGGTAAGCCATTTCATATTGGGAAATCCGGGATAAAATTTCAGGATCTTTAAACTCATCAAAACTCAGCCGATTGGCATTGTTGATGGCATCGATGGATGCTTTTCTGAGATCACGATCCATACCTGCCGGATCTTTGATAAATAAAACCGGATCACCTTCACTTCTGCATTGCACACCCTGGTAAACGGAAGGGAGAAAGCCACTGCCCCATACACTTTTGCCCGCATCCGGAAATTTACCACCGGAGGTTAATACCACAAATCCGGGCAGGTTACTATTCTCAGAACCCAATCCATAGGTAGCCCAGGATCCAATGCTGGGTCTTCCCAATCTGGGAGAACCGGTATGCATGAGTAATTGTGCAGGACCATGGTTAAACTGATCGGTTTGAACGGCTTTTAAAAAACTGACTTCATCCGCCACAATAGCAAAATGGGGTAAATGGTCAGATACCCATGCACCGGATTCTCCGCGCTGTTTGAAATTAGCCTGCGGTCCCATCATTTTAGGAACGCCCCGGATAAAAGCGAATTTTTTCCCTTCTAATAAAGACTGTGGACAATCCTGTCCATCCAGTTTCATCAGATCAGGCTTAAAGTCAAACAATTCTAATTGAGAAGGTGCACCGGCCATGTGTAAATAGATAACCGATCTTGCTTTGCCGGGAAATTGTGGTGACCGGGGACGCAAAGGATTGTCACTGTTAAAAAGTTCCGTTGCTGCGGCGTTGTCTCCCCCTGACCAGTTACAACTTCCAAGTAAGGAACTCATGGCCAGTCCGCCCATACCCATAAAACATTCTTTCAGAAAAAGTCTGCGGGTATCCAGTTGCAAATGTTTTTTCGCCGCTTCGGATTGTATTTTTCTGTTGTCTTTGCTCATGTGGGCTACTAATTTTTTGTAATGAATTCATCCAGATTTAACAAAGCCCCTGCTACTACCGTCATGGCTGCTCTCTCTGGTGTATGTACCCCATCATTGCATCCCGCCATCAAAACAGCACTATTACTATCCTTTCGAAATTTCTGTAATGCCTGATCATATAATTTTTCAAAAATCTGTCGTTTAGCCGGCGTGATTGACTGATACATGGCCAGCTTATAGCCAATGCTTATCTGTTGTGATACCTGTTTACCTCCTTCCAGTAACATCCGGTCTGCCAGGTGTTGCGAAGCCTCGATATACACTGAATCATTCAAAAGCGTTAGTGATTGTAAAGGCGTATTGGTTCTGATGCGCCTCGCTATACAGACTTCTCTGGAGGCAGCGTCAAAACTAATCATGGAAGGATAAGGTGCTGATCTTTTCCAGTATGTATACAATGCTCTTCGGTATTGATCAACACTATCACTTTTTTTCCAGGAAGCGCCATTCCAGGGCGACATCCAGATACCTTCCGGCTGGTAGGGAAAAACACCCGGGCCATACATTTTTTCTGAAAGTAATCCACTCACGGTCAATGCCTGATCGCGGATCTGTTCGGCTGATAAACGAACCCGCGGACCTCTCGCCAGCCATTTATTAGCAGGATCTTTTTCGAGCGCCTTTTTATTCAGTTTTGAATCCTGTTGATAGGTAGCCGACATAACAATTTCTTTCATGGTCTTTTTCAGGTCCCAATGAGCATCGTGCATCAATTGCCAGGACAGGTAATCCAGCAATGCCTGGTGTGTGGGTGGAATACCCTGTGTACCCATATCTTCCAGTGTTTCTGCAATACCGGTACCAAAAAATTGTTCCCATATTCTATTTACGATAGACCTGGCGGTAAGCGGATTTTTGGTATCCGTAATCCACGCGGCGAGACCTAACCGGTTTCTGGGTGCTTTTGCGGGCAATGCTCCCAGGGATCGGGGAACATCGGGTGTAACTTCTTTGCCTTTTACCATCCAGTTACCCCTTTCAAATACATGTGTAGGCCTGAATAATGCAGCAGGATTTTCAAACATGATGGGAGTCCTGGTAACCTTAACCGGTTTCATCAGGTCGGTAAAATATTTATACGCACTGTCATATCCGGGTTTACCCTTTCCCGGAAAAGGATGCTGGAGTGTAAACCAGTCGAACTGAATACCGGTTTCCTCTTTCGTTTTAATGGTTGGGTTCTGAAAAGTAAAAAAAAGATCATGCACACCGCTGACCACAGTAATCGGAATCTGAATAATTTGCCAGGCGCCTTTTGTATTGCTAACCTTCACTGTTTGAATAATTTTCCCATCGGGTGCATCCAGATGCAGGGCCCAAACACCGCCTGGTTTCCAGCTTTTGTACCTGACCAAGCATTGTATTTGCTGATCAAAGCCCACTTTGGGAAAACGTGCCACAGACTGGTTCCGCATCACCAACCACTTGGTATCGGTTAATGCACTGTTCACCAACTGATCGGCTGCAATGGAATTGATGGTAGGTTCCCCTGTTTTAACAAACGTCAGCAATTCTTTTTTCCTTTCGGGTGCCTGTGCGGAAAGCCATTGAGAGAGTTTATCATATTTCATACTATCCTTATCATGAAACTCACGCAGGAGCGGATAGTCATCATAGGTATCTTCGTCACGTGTGTTATTAAAGAAAGCCATAAAAGAATAATATTCTTCATGCCGGAAAGGATCATAAGGATGGCTATGGCATTGAACACAGGAAAAAGTGGTACCCAAAACAGTTTCCCAGGTAGTATTCACCCGATCGAGTACAGCCGATGTTCTGAATTCCTCATTATCAGTTCCGCCTTCATCATTGGTCATGGTATTCCTGCTAAAAGCCGTGGCAATATAATTTGCGTCTGAAGGATTGGGTAAGAGATCCCCTGCCAGTTGCTCAGTAAGAAAACGGTCATAGGGCATGTTATCATTGAATGCCTTTATCAGCCAGTCGCGATATCGCCAGATGGAACGTGCGTCATCTCTCTCGTATCCCTTCGTATCTGAGTATCGCGCCAGATCCATCCACATCGCTGCCCATCTTTCCCCAAAATGCGGAGAAGCCAATAATTGATCTACCAGATTTTCATAAGCAGTGGGATGATTGTCTTCTAAATATTTTTTAGCCAGCTTATCGGCTGCCGGCATGCCAGTCAGATCGAGACTCACCCTTCTGAGCAGTGTGGCTTTATTGGCTGCAACAGCAGGTCGCAGATCTGCCTGCTGCATTTTTTCATAGGTAAAATGATCAATGGGATTCTTCACCCAATTACCACCACCCGTAGTTCCCAAAAACCAATTATCCACTTTGGGAATCCTGGGTTCCTTAACAGGTACATAAGCCCAATGATCGCCCCATTCTGCTCCCTGGCGAATCCATTTGGTTAAGATTTGAATTTCTTCTTTTGAAAGAGGTGGATGTTTATAAGGCATCCGTTCTTCGGGGTCTTTGAGGGTCAGGCGACGGATCATCTCACTGTGATCAGGATCTCCCGGAATGATGGCAGGCAATCCAGATTTATTGATGGCAAGGGCATCAGTCCGGAACAACAAACTAAAGCCGCTTTGCCTTTTCACACCACCATGACAGGTAATACATTTTTTATTAAAGATGGGTTTTACTTCTGTACTATAATCTACCCTGTGCCCGCCAATGATAAAGGAGAAACTAAGTGCACCTAATACAAGAATCAGTAGTACCCAGAATATTTTAGGGAGCCGGGGCAATCGCATTTGCAGGGTTTTGTCTTTTTAAAGTTAGCTTTTTTAGACATTCCCGAATATAAAATTGCCACAGCAAAAAAAGATAAGCTCAGGGTTACCAGAACCTATGTAAATCTGCTGTGGCAATTTAATTAATGTACTTTTTTACCGCCTAGATAAGTAGCGGATACATTCGTCTTAAGAATGTCTGTCTCATCTATTTTCATAAGGTCCTTATCAAGCATAATGAAGTCGGCCTTTTTACCTGCTTCCAGGCTGCCTACTTCCTTTTCCAGAAATCCGGCTTTGGCCGCCCAGATGGTCATACCCCGTAAGGTCTCTTCCCTCGTAAGTGCATTTTCAAATTGAAACCCTCCTTCGGGAAAGCCTTTGGCATCTTTGCGGAATACAGCCGCCAGAAAAGTTTTGAAAGGAGAAATGTCTTCCACCGGAAAATCGGTACCCAGGGGCAACCAGCCATTCTCTTTCAATAGCTGCTGAAATGCGTAACCACCTTTTAACCTTTCCTTCCCCAGTCTTTCGGCTGCCCAGTACATATCACTGGTAGCATGTGTGGGTTGCACAGAAGGGATGATACTGGCAGATGCGAATAAGGCAAAGTCGGCAGGGTTAATGATTTGCGCGTGTTCAATACGCCAGCGTTTGTCATTTTTTCCTTTCAGGTAACGGTTATAGATGGTGAGCATTTCCCGATTGGCGCTGTCGCCAATGGCATGGGTACACATCTGAAAATCGGTGTTGGAAAGTACTTTGGCAAGGGAATCGTAATGAGATTTGTTTCGCAGTAAAAATCCCTGCCAGCCCGATCTGTCAGAATAGGGTTGTAACAGACAGGCACCCCTGCTGCCCAGGGCCCCATCGGCATACACTTTAAATGACCTAACGGATAATTTATCTGTTTTCAGCGGACCGGAAGCCAGGTATTTTTGAAGGTTCTCATCGTTATCACTCAGCATAACATTGAGCCGCATATCCAGAACACCGGATTTTTGCAAAGCGTTGATCTCATCCACATCCCGGAAATTCAAGCCACAATCGGTAACCGTTGTGAGTCCCTGTGCAAAACAGTTTTTCTGCGCCGCCTGTAACCACCTGGTATAGGTTTCTTTATTGGGGGGTGGTATCTGGTCATACACTTTGTTATCGGCATTGTCGATTAAAACGCCGGTTAGTTTTCCGTTCTTCACTTCTATCGAGCCTCCAACTATGGTTTGGCCTGCCTGAATACCTGCAAGTTCAAGTGCTTTTTGGTTGGCAATGGAAGCGTGACCATCCACACGGGTAATGATCACGGGCTTATCAGGAAACAGTTGGTTCAGTGCCGCATTATCAGGGAAAACTTTACCGGGCCAGCGGTTCTGGTCCCAGCCTCTCCCCTGTATCCAGGTAAGTTCCGGATGTTTGTCTGCAAAATCATTTATTCGTTGCACCGTTTCCTCCCAGGTATTGGTACCAAACAGGTCTACCTGGAACAATGATCTTCCGTAACCTAAAAAATGCGCATGCGCATCTATGAAACCGGGATAAACCGCAGCTCCTTTTGCATCGATGTTTTCATTGGCGGTATATGCCTTCAGTATTGCATCGTTGCTGCCCGTGGCAACAATCTTACCATCTTTTACAGCCATGGCTTCTGCTATTGTGAAGGCCGAATCAACCGTATAAATAACTGCATGGTGGAGGATAGTATCCACTTTACCGGATTGGCAGGAGGCCAATACTGCCAGTAACAGCAATACGCAACCGAACCAGTAGAGGACATAA
>CAVVSL010000045.1:0-52224 GCA_963750825.1 uncultured Bacteroidota bacterium
TTACATAGGTTCCCAAACTGGAAGGTGAAGTAGTACCTACCACAGTACCTGAACAATTGTCCAATGCTGTTGGGAAAATCGTGATGGTTCCCGGTACAGAGAGGTTTATCGTTGGTAAATTCGTTACAACGGGGATGGGGGCAATATTATCCTGAACAGTCACCTGGATAGGTGCAGAAACCAGGATGTTGGTGCCATTGGTAACACTGACCGTATAACTACCGGTTTGGGTGGCTACATAAGCATTAGCGGTGGCAGCAGGTAACAGCAGGTTATTTTTATACCACTGGTAAGCAGTTCCTGAATTACTGGTAGAGAGTGTTACTGAACCCTGTGGGCAAATAGTGGTTGGACCATTGGCCGCAATCGGCGCTAATGCAGATACGGTTAGTGAAGTACTGGCATAAACGGTACAATTGACAAATGGCGCAGTAACCGTATACACTCCGGTTGCTGCCGGCTGGGCTCCGGTAATGGTTGGATTTTGCAGGTTGGAAGAGAATGCATTGGGTCCGTCCCAGCTATAAGTGCTTCCGCCTGTAGCAAATAAAAGCACCGTACTTCCCACACCAAACACGGTACCATTGGCAGAAGCAGTAACAATGGGAGGTGCAGCATTTAAACAGGTTCCATTTATTTTGTAAGCAGACCAATTGGAGTTCGCACCATTTAAGGCGAAATTTTGTAAAGTTCCATTATTGCCATTACTACTAGCATCAGTCAGGGAATTTATTCCTGCATTATTCACATTTAGAAAGCCCTGGTTAAATTGATAATAAGCTACGAGACCAGACCTGGAAGCAGGATTAAGTTCGCAATTCATATTATTAATGATCTCGCACTGGTTCAATGCACGGTTCCATATCCTGGCTTCTTCCAATTGCCCTTTAAAATATTCAGAGAAACCTGGCTGTTGTCCAATGGTTAAAGGATTAGTATTCTGGTCTATATTACCGGTAACCTGTAAGGAGGATTTCAATACCCCATCCATATAAATGCGCATGTAAAAGCCATCATAGGTAGCTGCCACATGGTGCCATTGATTCAAAGCCCCGTAGGGGGTAGATAAAATTTTCCAGGTTCCATTAATATGCAGGTAAAAACTGTAGGAATTCCAACCATCATCAGTCCTGGGAAATATATAACCCGAATTCAGACTTTGGGAAGATTTACATAAAACATCCTGAATTTGTCTCGTGTCATCAGTTGCATAAATCCATGCTTCCAGGGTAATGGTATTGGGTATATTCAGGCTGGGGCTAACCGGAACGGTTACGTTATCATCCACTCCATCAAAATCAAGTGTGCCTGATCTGTAAGCGACAGTTATCTCTGTACTGGCCAGGGAAGTGCAACTATTTCCTGTAACAGATACTGTATAAACACCACTGTTATTTGTTTGGGCATTAGGCACCGTAATACTTTGCAGGTTGGAGGTAAATCCATTAGGACCTGTCCATGCCCATGCATTTCCGGCGGAGGCTGATAAGGTTAAGGTAGTACCTACTTCAATGACAGGACCATTACTGGTAATCGAAGCCGCAGATCCACCGGCATACAAACTACAAGTGGAAGTTGCCTGTCCTACTATCCAGTTTGAATTCAATCCCAACAAATCAAAAGACTGTAAAAGTCCATTATTACTATTCAGCGATGAATCGATAAGCGTAATGACACCGGTATTATTGGCATTTACCAATCCCTGGTTAAACCGGTAATAGGCAGATAAACCTGTCTGTTGTGCCAATGCTCCATTGGCTCCGTTTAACTGACAATTCAAATTATTTTGAATTTCACACTGGGGAAGTGCCCTGTTCCAGAAGCGCAATTCATCTACATTTCCCTTGTAAAATTCAAAAGTACCTTCCTGTAATCCCAAATAAACATTATTGGTATTGGAGGTAACCGTTCCCGATACAGCCAGGGTCCCGGATAAAACGCCATCCAGGTAGATTTTCATGAAAAATCCATCATAAGTGGCGGCTACATGGTGCCATTGGTTAAGGCTGGCATATTGGGCAGATAATACCTTCCAATTTCCATCAACAGCCAACCAGAATGAGAAAGAATTCCATCCATCATCTGTTCTGGGGAAGATATATCCGTTGTTCACAATTCTGGTAGATTTTGACATCACACTTTGTACAAGTGGTGTTGCACTTTGTGGCTGAATCCAGGATTCAATGGATATTTGAGGGGTGTTGAAAGAGGAACTATTGGGAATGATTACATAATCCTTAACACCATCAAAATTAAGCGCACCTCCGGGATTGGCAACTATTATGGTTACTGAAGCCGTGCCAAAACAACCATTTTGCCCAACGGTTACTGTGTAGGTTCCGCCGGCAACTAACTGTACATTGGTTAAAACAGGATTCTGCAAACTGGAAGTAAATCCATTGGGACCTGACCAGGAATAAGTGGTGCCTCCCGAAGCCATCAGGTTAATCGTTCCCCCCACCAAAATATTGGTGGAAACGGCACTGGCAGTTGCAGTAATCGGTGTAAAAACGGAACAAGTGCCCGAAACATTACCCGTTGACCAGTTAGAAGTGCTGCCACTTAAAGCAAATCCGACTAGATTGCCATTGGCCAGATTACCACTGGCGTCAAGCATGGTATTAACTAATGGGTTACTGGTATTCACTAACCCCTGGTTTAACTTATAATAAGCCGCCAATCCATTTTGAGACAATGGGTTGAGCAACTCACAGTTCATATTGTTGTTAATCTCACAAACATTTAACGCTCGGTTCCAAATCTTTATCTCGTCCATCTTTCCCCGGAAATATTCTGCAGAATAACCCGTTTGTCCGCTTAACCTGAGGGGATTATTGTTTACAGTTATACTACCACCGCCAGTCACCAGTTGCGTTCCGGTCAATACGCCATCCACAAAAATTCGCATGTAGGAGCCATCATAAGTAGCCGCCAAATGGTGCCACTGGTTGGCATATGTTTTACTGTAGGGAACATTTAAAATTTGCCAGTTACCATTAACATGAACCCAAAATTCTAGCGTGCTCCAACCATCTGGAGTCCGGGGAAATATATAACCAGTAGAAGATGTATAAGATGATTTAGCGATAAGGCTCTGCACCCCGGGGTTGGTTCGTGTAGCATATACCCATGCTTCAATAGTGATAGCGGAACTAATATTTAAGGAAGCCACATTGGCAGAAGGAACTTCTACATAATTACCAAAACCAAAGTCCAATGCTGTTGCCGGAGCCTGAGAATATAACTTCCCTGAAACCATCCCGCTAAGCAGTAATAAGAAAATTGTTTTAAAAGTTAGTTTGGTAAAATTTTTAATCATGGTATGAATATTTGTCAGCAAATACTAATCAAACAAAAAATTTTTTTAGTATGCTACATCAATTTGTGAATTTATACAAACTCAAAACTACAAATTCACAGATTGTTTTGTAATGATTTCACTACAAATCTAAAAGAAAATACTAGTTATGCAAAACTTTTTTTAACAATTATCAGAGTACTTATTAACAATTATTAATTATTTGTTAATAAATTAGTTACACAATATTATAATGTATAATGTGTACGCTGATTTTCTAAATACCAGAGGAGGATATTTTAAAGTTACCATACTATTCCCGAATGAAAGGGAGGAAAATACCAGTAAAAAACCCGCAAAATTTGCGGGTTTTTTACTACATACTGTAGGGAGGTCCCGAGCGGATTCGAACCGCTGTGGAAGCTTTTGCAGAGCTCTGCCTAGCCACTCGGCCACAGGACCATTCTATTTTTAACCAGTATAATTAAGTTTTACAACTATTGCGTTATACCGACCGGTCGGCGAAAATAAAGCAAACAAAGGAATTTTAAAATTCTAAATAGTAAACACCGAAATTTGTCGGCTAATCGAATGAGCTATGAACAGAATTGCAGAAAGCGAAATGATTATTAACAGCCGGGGAGCCATTTATCATTTAGACCTCAGGCCGGAAGAATTAGCCAATACCATTGTTACGGTAGGTGACCCCGACAGGGTTAAAGAGGTAAGTAAACATTTTGACAGTATTGAGGTAACCAGAAACCACCGGGAGTTTGTTACCCATACAGGTTACCTGGGACATAAGCGGGTGTCAGTGGTATCGACGGGTATTGGAACTGATAATATTGATATCGTCCTTAATGAACTGGACGCCCTTGTAAATATTGATTTTTCCAGTAGAACCCTTAAAGACAAATTAACCGCTTTACAGATTGTCCGCATTGGCACCGCTGGTTCGTTACAGGCTGCCATTCCGGTCGACAGTTATGTAGCCAGTACCCATGGCCTGGGCGTGGATAACCTGCTTAATTTTTACAAATTGGAGAATAATGAGGAAGAATCACAAATTGTAAATGCTTTTAAAGCTCATGCCCAAACAGGCAACCAATTTGCTTCGCCCTATATAGCCTCAGCAGCACCCTCACTGCAGAAACATTTTGTAGCCGGCTTTCACCAGGGCATCACCGTTACCTGCCCGGGATTCTATGGTCCGCAGGGACGGGTACTTAGATTAGGCCTGAATAACCCGGCCCTTATCGATAACCTTACCAGCTTTCGTTTTGGTAACCACCGAGTGGCCAATTTTGAAATGGAAACCAGTGGCATCTATGGATTGGGGAAACTGCTGGGTCATTACTGCCTCAGCCTCAGTGCTATTGTTGCCAACAGAATAGAAAAAACTTTCAGCAAAGATGGAAATGCCACCGTTCAGGCGCTCATTACCAAAACCCTTGGTACCTTAGCAGCACTTTCCTGATCCTACAAAGTCTTATTATTTTATGATCCTAACTTTTTATAAATACCAGGGAACCGGCAACGACTTTGTCATCATTGATAACAGAATGGGTGCCATTCACCTTACCCGTGAACAGGTAAAATTTTTATGCGACAGGAGATTCGGCATTGGCGCGGATGGATTAATGCTGTTAACCGAAAGGGAGGGATATGATTTTGAAATGATTTATTTCAATGCAGATGGCCGCGAAAGCAGTATGTGTGGAAATGGAGGAAGGTGTCTCACCCGATTTGCCGCAGATTTGGGCATTCAAAGAGAAAAATATTTTTTTCTTGCAGTTGACGGTGACCACGAAGCTGCATTAGCAGAAGACGGATGGGTAAAACTCAAAATGATAGACGTTACTGCTATAGAAAGCTCACATGGAAATGCCATTTTAAATACAGGGTCCCCCCACTATGTGAAAAGCAGTCAGGATGTTATGCAATTGGATGTTTACACGGAGGGAAAAGAAATAAGGTACTCCAAACATTTTGAGGCAGAAGGTATCAATGTGAATTTTGTGGAAGACAAAGGGGATAGTATTATTGTCCGTACTTATGAAAGAGGCGTGGAAGAGGAAACCTGGAGTTGCGGTACCGGCGTTACTGCGGCCGCTTTGGTCTTTGCACACAACGAAAATGGCTTCAACAGGGTTGAAGTTCAAACGAGGGGCGGTAAACTGGCAGTGGAGTTCGACAAAACCGGGGAACAATCTTTTGAAAATATCTGGTTATGCGGGCCCGCAACATTTGTTTACAAGGGTGAAATTAGCCTAGACTAGTGGACCTGCATGCTGAAAGCTTACCATCTATAAAGGCATAAATAAGTATAACCAACACCTATGATCCAGTATTTCAAAAATATTGCCGGACAAACCCAGGAAATAGACAAGCCGGATATGGGTGTTTGGGTAAACCTGGTCCCCCCCTTTAAAGAGGAAGAGTTTATAGAATTGAGTGAATACCTGGATATCCCGATCGAGTTTCTAAGGGATTCCTTAGACATTGATGAACGCCCCAGGTATGAAATCGAAGACAATGTGAAATTCGTTGTTATTAAAACTCCTACTGAAAACAATTCCTTTAATGACAGTGATGCATTTTACATTACCATTCCCATTTGTATCATCCTTACCCATACCCAGATTGTAACCGTAAATTCATTTGACAACGGCGCCATCAAAAAATTCCTGAACTCTTTTCAGAAACGTCATCCGGATAAGAAGAATATGATGATACTGAAAGTATTCGAAAAAGTGGTTCAAAACTTTATGGAATTTCTCAAAGAAATCAACCACCGTCGCAACCAGTATGAAACGAGTTTATACAGTAGTAACAGTAATGAGGATTTGCTTAACCTGATGCGCATACAAAAAAGCCTGGTCTATTTTGTAACCGCATTGCGAAGCAATGAAATGCTGATGATGAAACTGGAAAGAACCAACTTTTTGGGATTGAATGAGGAAGAAAGGGAATTTTTGCAGGACCTGATTGTAGATACCAGCCAGGCACTGGAAATGGCCAATATTTATACCAATATTCTCAGTAGTACCATGGATGCCTTTGCCAGTATCATCAGCAACAATCTGAATAGCGTAATGAAAAGGCTGACTTCCATCACCATCATTCTTTCCTTACCCATATTGGTAACAAGTATTTATGGCATGAATGTGGCCATACCCTACCAGAACTCAAACCATGCTTTTTATATACCGGTAATTATCTCACTATTGATATCAATTATTATCAGTTGGTACTTCCTCAAGAAAAAATGGTTTTGAAATGGCATTGTTTAATGTAAGGGTGTATGGTATTTTACTGGACCAGGCGAATCGTTTACTGGTTAGCGATGAATTTATCAGGGGCAATTTTTTTACCAAATTACCCGGAGGCGGATTGGAATTGGGAGAAGGTACCCGTGACTGCCTGAAAAGGGAATTCAGGGAAGAAACCGGATTAGAGGTATCCGTAGAAGAACATCTTTATACCACTGATTTTTTTCAGATCTCCGCTTTTAACAATAAGGACCAAATCATTTCGATCTACTATAGGGTAAAAACAGTTGAACCCATTCTCTTGCCTGTTAAAAGCAAGCCGTTTGATTTTGCCCCGGAACAAATTGCCGATCCTGAAAAAGAAGCGGAAGTATTCCGTTGGATACATTGGGAGGAACTTACGGAAAACAGCATGTCGCTACCCATTGATAAAGTAGTGATCAGGTTGATCAAAGAGAGAGGCCTGGCCATACTAAAATAAAACTGTTACCGGCCCTGGTATGATAGTTTTGGAGGATCCTTATTCTTCTTCTTTACCCATGGCCGCCAGCTTCATTTTTTTGGCCGTTTCAACACCTACATAATTTTCAATCTGTTTTTCAAGCAGGTAAATCAAGGGTGTCAGTACAATGGCCATGGTAAACTTGTAAATGTAGTTTACCAGACAAATGGCTAAAACCAGTTGCCAGCTCCAGTTATTCCCAATTTTGAAGGCTATAAACAATACCACAAAACTATCTACCAGTTGAGAAACCAGGGTAGAACCCGTTGCCCTTAACCATATCCATTTTTCACCCGTCACTTTTTTAATTTTATGGAATACGGTAACATCCACAATCTGGCTCACCAGAAAAGCAGTAAGGCTGCCCAGGATAATCCACATACCCTGTCCGAATATGCCCCCAAAAGCATCCTGCATATTGGGTATGCCACTCTCCTGTTTGGAACTGATCCAGAAATCGGCCGGGGGTATTTTCATGGCCCCGTAAAACATTAGAAAGGCATAAGATATCAGTACTATGGCAGTATAACTGATTCTGCGTACTGCCCTGGGACCAAAATATTCATTAACGATATCCGTAATAATAAATTCAAGAGGCCAGAGCAACACCCCGCAGGTAAGGTTAAACGCTAACCCTGATTGTCCGAATAGGGTAAAATCGGAAGGCTTAATGCCCATAAACTTTTCGAGCGAAAATATTTTACCTCCAATACATTCGGCAATCAATGCATTGGCTGCAAAGAAAGCAGTGATGAAAATAAATAGTTTAGTGGGTTTGTCTTTTAAGATAGCATGAATCATGAGGGTAGTATAAAATGGACAAAGATCTGCAACAATAAAAAAAGAAAATTAGTCATCACCAGCCAGGGTGGAACGGGCATAAGTTGCTTTCTCAGCAAAATCATGCCGTATCCAATGCATACCAGGAGGTTTATGATGGGAGAAAGGATCCAGCCGAGGATAATAATTACCCCGTTTAGACCTGAATAACCCTGGAATCCGGATATTCGCTGGAGTACCAGGCATACCAAAAAAAGTAAATTACAAATGAATGCCAGTCTGGAAATAAAACGAATTCTGCGCATAAGCTAAAAGGTCCTATTACATTACAAATTTTTTGCCGGTAAGTTTACCAGCCTGTGTATTTTACTCAATCCACAAATTACAGCTAATCCCCATCGAAATCCCTCCCTTACCTGTAAAAATGTAAGCAATTTTCCTGTAGGTTTGCGGATAGCCTAAAATAGACGCATGAAGAATATTCAATGGAAATCGATTCTGCCACATGCCATAGCGGTGGGTATCTTTTTAATAGTGGCCATGGTATACTGCAAACCCGCTTTGGAAGGAAAGGTGCTGGCACAATCAGACGTGGTTCACTGGAAAGGAATGGCACAGGATATGTATAACTACAAAGAAACCCATGGCCACTTCCCGCTGTGGAACAATAACCTGTTTGGTGGTATGCCCGGGTTTCAGGTTGCCATGGAATCCTATAGTCCGATTCCCCTGATATTCATGCACAGGGTATTTATGCTCTTTCTTCCGAAACCCATGGGTTATTTCTTTTTGCTGTGCATTGCCTTTTACTTTTTATCACAGGTCGTCGGAACCAAACCCTGGCTGGGGATTCTGGGTGGGATCGCCTATGCTTATGCAACTTATGGCCCCATTATTATCTCTGTAGGGCATGATACCAAAATGCAGGCAATGGGTTATTTGCCTGCTTTACTGGGTGCACTCTGGCTTATTTATAAAGGCAAATACTTATGGGGTGCTGCCCTTACAGCCTTATTCACTGCCCTGCTAATTGGCATGAACCATTTGCAGGTGACCTATTATTTTTTAATCGTAGCCGGTTTTATGACCATTGGCTTTGCCTGGCAATGGATCAAAGAAAAACAATTCAAAACCCTATACCAATCACTGGGCATTGCCTTTGCAGCAGGTGCAATAGGCGTTTGCTTCAATATGGTTACACTGGCCACCACCAGTGACTATGCAAAAGCTACCATGCGGGGCGGCCAGATTACCATTGATTCTACAGGTAAATCTACCAAGTCAAGTGGCTTATCCATCGACTATGCTTTCACCTATGGAAGCTATGGCATTGCGGAAAGTTTCACTTACCTGGTGCCTTCTATTTATGGGGGGCCGGTACAACTCGATGCCAATTCCCATCTCGCTAAATTGGCCATAGAAAAAGGCATTCCGGAAGATCAGGCATTACAGTTTGCTTCCAGCATGCCTACTTACTGGGGCAACCAGCCTGCCAATGCCGGGCCGGTTTACTTCGGAGCGGTGATATGTTTCCTCTTCATTTTTGGTATGGTATACCTGAAAACATGGCATAAATGGTGGATACTCGGTGTTTGCCTGCTTGCCCTGTTGATGAGTTGGGGAAGTAATTTCAGTTCCTTCAACAACTTTCTTTTCCATTATTTACCGCTGTACAACAAATTCAGGGCTCCGAGCATTATCCTGGTCTTGCCCCAATTGTTATTCCCGCTGGTAGCCATTATGGCATTGCAGCAATATCTTTTTGAGGAAACCAACCAGGCACTGGCTTTTGGCAAATTAAGAACAGCCATTTATATAACTGCCGGACTCTTTTTAATAGTAGCCGGTTGTTATATGTCCTTTACCTATACGTATGCAGGAGATTCCAATCTGAAAGCCAGTCTCACCCAAATGCTGGGAGGCAAACAGGAAGAGGCCAATGCCTTTTTCAATGCCCTGAAAGAAGACAGGCGTTCTCTGTTTGGTACCGATTTAATCAGGAGTATTCTGTTGGTATTAACAGCGGGTATTGCCTTATGGCTGGTGGGTAATAAAAAACTCAAACCCGTATATGCTATGGCCATTCTCCTGCTCCTAAGTTCTTTTGACTTGTTGGGAGTGGGTAAAAGGTATTTAAATGATACCAATTTTCAGGATGAAGAAACCATCAACGATAACTATTTCAAACCCACGGCCGCAGATTTGGAAATCATGAAAGACAGTACCCATCCCCGGGTATTCAATCTTACCCAACAGGATCCATTTGCTGATGCCATGACCTCTTATTTTCATCGTTCAGTGGGTGGATACCATCCCGCCAAACTCAGTATTTATGATGATATGTATAACAGGGAACTCAGGAAACAACCCTTAAATATCCAGGTACTGAATATGCTGAATACGAAATATGTACTGGTACCTAACCAGCAGAACGGACAGCCCATGTTACAGTTGAATCAGGGTGCATTGGGGCAGGCCTGGTTTGTGAAACATATCCAATATGTAAAAGATGCCGGGGCAGCATTGAAAGCACTGGATTCCTTTGACCCGAAAGACACAGCAATAGTTGCGGAAAGTTTTCAGAAAGATATTCCTTTTACACCGGTACCGGATTCTTCAGCTGTTATCAGCCTCATCAAAAATGACAATGACCTGATAACTTACCAAAGTGAGAGTGCCACTAACCAGTTTGCGGTATTCAGTGAAATATTCTACGACAGAGGTTGGAAAGCGTATATCGACGAAAAAGAGACGCCAATTGTGCAGGTGAATTATGTATTACGGGGATTGGCGATTCCGCAGGGCAAACACCAGATTCGTTTTGAATTCAAACCAGCCTCTTATTATAACAGTAACAAAGTATCCATTGGGGCTGCAGCGCTTATCTGGCTCTTGCTGATAGCCGCTGTTGTGGGTAGTTTTCGGAAACCCAAAGTCATTGCCTGACATGAAAAGTACCACCGTACTGGGAATAGTCTCTTATAAGGTATTTCCTGCGCAGATGGGCGGTCAGAAAGGTATTGCAGATTTTTATACCGCAATGGCCCGCAAAACAAAAGTGGTGCTGGCGGTAGCCAAAGACAATGAGCTTCCGGACAATTCCCCGGGAAGGGTAATGCCCATACTCTTCAACCACTGGAGAGGCATTTTAAATATTTTTCACATCCCGGAACTGATAAGTATAATCAGAAAGGAAAATATCAGTGTGGTAATTATTGAGCATTCCTATTTTGGATGGATGGGATGGCTCTTGCGGTTATTCACCCGGATTCCATTTGTTATTCATTCCCACAATATCGAAACCAATCGATTCAAAGCTATACACAGATGGGGTTGGAAGCTGTATGGCGTATATGAAAAATGGGGGCATCGCCAGGCTGACCATAGTTTTTTTAAAACAGCAGAAGATGTCAACTGGGCCGTCAAAAACTGGCAGTTATCCCCCCAAAAATGTACAGTTATTCCCTATGGAACTGACAGGAAATATGCAGCAGATTTTGAAAAGAAAAAAAAGGCAAAAGAGACTCTTTGTACACAATACCATCTAAATAGTGAAACACCTTTGTTTCTTTTTACCGGTTCATTGGATTATCCTCCTAATAAAGAAGCCCTTTCGGTGATCACTGATCAACTGGTACCCCTTCTGCAAAACCTGCATGTTAATTTTACTATTTTAATTTGTGGCAGTGGTTTACCAAAAACGCATTCCTCATCCCCTTCTGTAATTTATGGTGGGTTTGTTCCTGATATTACACCCTACTTTCTGGGAGCAGATTGCCTGATAGCACCCATATTATCGGGTGGTGGCATCAAAGTAAAAGTAATTGAAGCATTGGCCCATAACCTCCGGGTGGTGGCCACTTCAGCAGCAGCAACGGGGATCAATCTTACCATTACTGGTAATAAACTTACCGTGATAGCAGATAATGACTGGGCCGCATTTGCCCGGGAAATGAGCAGGCCCCAAATCCTACCCGATAATGACATTCCTTCTGACTTTTACGCCCATTTCAATTGGGATGGCATCATACAAAAAGCACTGTTATCTTTGCAGCCGTTATGAGTTATGTAAGAAAGATATCAGTGATTATATGCACCTATAACCGGGCGGCATATATCCGCGATGCGATGCAAAGTCTGCATGAGCAAACATTGCACAAGGACGCTTATGAAGTGATTGTTGTGAATAACCGGTCTACGGATAATACGGAAGCCATTTGCCAACACTATATGGGAGAGCATTCAGAAACCCATTTTACTTACCTCTCAGAAGACAGGCAGGGTGCCTCTTTTGCCAGGAACACCGGAGCCAGGGTGGCAGCCTCTCCCCTGCTTTGCTTTATGGATGATGACGCTATAGCCGACCGGGATTACCTTGAACGAATCATTGATTTTTTTGCAGTACATCCTGATGCAGGAGGCCTGGGTGGACGGATCATCCCCAAATACCTGCCCGAAGAACCCCGATGGATGAGCCATTTTGTTTCCTCTCTGGTAGGTCATTTTCATTACAGCGAGCACACTACTGTTTTTTCAGCCAATAAATACCCCCTGGAATCTAATATGATTGTACGAAAGGAAGATTTTGATGCCATTGGTGGCTTCAACGCCGCCTTACCGGGTGTTATGGGTACCTTGCGAATTGGCGGTGAGGGCAAGGATTTTTTTATGCGCCTGAAAGCGTTAGGAAGGGTGATCTATTACGACCCGGCAATCAGGGTACAGCACGTGGTGGAAACGGCTAAACTAACCAAAGAATACCTGTACCGGGTAGCCAGCGGAATTGGCAGGGGCGAAAGGGTAAGGATGCAGGAAAAAGGGGGTCTGGCTTTTTACCGGAAGTTAGCCGAATACCTTTTTAAACTGGGTGCATCATTTGTACTGGGCATTACTTATCTCCTGCAGGGTACGCCTGCGAAAGCCGGACCCGTTATCCGGTTCAGAATTGATGCACTAAAAGGATTATTGAATCATTGATAAAGCTACACACACTATGCGTTTACAATATTTGTGGGACAGGAAAATTAAAGGGACCTTAAGCAGGTGGTTGGGAATTCGCTTCCAATACCGCTCTGAAACTTCAAAAGTGAGACACTGGGTACTCCCCTATTGTACCGGAAAGGGTTGTGATATTGGGTTTGGGGGTGACAAAGTTCTGAAAACAGACTGTGATGGGATTGATTTTCCGCAACCCTATACCCATACAGGCAAGGATAAAGTAGATATAGGCTGTGATGTGATCAAGGATGATATTCCCGTTCCGGATAATACCTATGACTATGTTTACAGCAGCCATTTGATTGAGGATTTTACTGATACAAAGGATGCGCTTCGGAAATTTATCCGGATTCTGAAAAATGGTGGCAATCTGGTACTGGTATTTCCCGACCAGCCCAAATACGAAATCTATTGCAGCCAAATGGGTGTACCAATGAACCCATACCATATTCATGCGGATATGGGATATGATTTTATGATGGATTGCCTCCAGTCACTACCCGGCATTACGTATAAAATATTGTACAGCAATAATTGTGAAATCGATTATAATGTTGTGATAGCCTTACAGATAACCAAGCATTAAATGGTGACAGTATGAACTGGTTTACAAAAAAGTTTAGTGAATGGAAAACCGAATTTGATGTTCGTCAAAAAGAAAACCGGTTTGTAAGTGCCTTAGCAAGGGTGCCGGATGTTTTCAGCAATGAACCCTCCCCCGATGCAACAGAGGTCAACTTCAGGCACAGTGGCCATGCGGGAGATATGCTGCATTCCCTGCCTGCCATGTTTGCACTGGCAAAGGGTAAAAAAATCAATTTATACCTGCATTTGAACCAGCCGGCACTCAACTTTACCAAAGGGATGTCGCACCCCAACGGGAATGTTATGTTTACCCAAAAGACGGTTGATTTATTTGCTCCCTTATTGCTGCAACAACCGGGTTTTAACCGTTGTGAAGCCTACGATGGCCAGGAAATTCATTATGACCTGTCTGCTTTCCGGTCTTTCCCCTTTGACTACCGGATGGGTAGTATCACCCGATGGTATTTCCTGACTTTTGCTGTAAACGGAGATTTGGGAAAGCCCTGGATATGGGTAACCCCCGACAACTCCTACCAGGATGCCATTATTGTTGCACGAAGCAGCAGGTACCGAACACCGGGCATTGATTATCGTTTCCTGCAAAAATACCCAAGAATCGTTTTTGTAGGCTTACCGGACGAGTTTGCAGATATGCGCAAACAAATACCCAATATGGAATACAAACCGGTGTCAGATTTTGGAGAATTGGCCCAGGTAATTGCAGGAGGCAAATTGTTCATTGGTAACCAATCATTCCCCTCAGGATTGGCAGAAGCCCTGAAGGTAAAAAGGGTGGTTGAGTTATCTTATCTTACACCTACAACAGTTGTTGAGGGACCGGACGGATATGACTTCTGTTACCAGCCACAATTTGAAAGAATAGTAACAGGTCTATTGGATAAATAACCATATGAATACCTGAAAACAGAAAGGATATGAGAAAGTTTATACGAACCCTGATGAACAAAATGGGTTATGACATCATCAAAATAAATGTCCATAGCGACAAGAAAGCTCACGTGGTAAGCCAGGTAAAAGTTGGAAATTTTATGCTGGAAATGCCGGGTAATAATCCACATATCAGTAATTACAAATACGAGCCCCAGGTAAACAGCCAGTTGGCAAGGCTTTCTGCCTGCATTGCACAAAAATATCCGGCCCTTACTGTAATTGATATTGGCGCAAATGTGGGGGATACCATTGCTGTGATTAAAACAGTAATTGACATCCCTGTAATTGGCATTGAGGGAGACCCCATTTCTTTCCGGTTCATGGAAAAAAATACTGCTCAATTTTCAGGCATTGCCCTGATCAAAGAATTCCTGGGTGAAAAAAAGGAAACCGTAAAAGTAGCATTGGAAAAAACGGGGTGGAATACCACACTGGTGCCCGTAACATCGGATGCCAGTGGCCAGGAAGTTTCTTTGAAAACCCTTGATCAGGTTTTAGAGGAAGCTCACCTGGGAAACCGTACCCTGAAATTACTGAAAATTGATACCGAAGGTTTCGATACCATTATCCTCCGGGGCGCTACTGAACTCATCATCAGACAACATCCGGTATTGTACTTTGAATTCAATAAAAGCAATATGGATGCCATCCATGAAGACGGGCTTTCCACTTTGTTATCACTGGAAAAATTTGGTTACC
The DNA here is from genome assembly GCA_963750825.1 of uncultured Bacteroidota bacterium. GTDB lineage: Bacteria > Bacteroidota > Bacteroidia > Chitinophagales > Chitinophagaceae > Sediminibacterium. The sequence continues at coordinate 15,086 of CAVVSL010000045.1, forward strand.
ATACCATCATCTTTTTTGATAACAAAGGCAGGTATCTCTTATCGGCTTCGATCAGCGATACCAGTCTGGTTACCCAGTTGCATCATTATGCAGATGAGCGCGACAGCGAAATTGCTTATTACGATGTTTGCCTTTTTCATGACGATGACCAGGCCATAGCGGCAGATTTCATCAAGGGTGAAAAAGATTATTAACCACCAGTTCCCTATACCCCAAAGTTCACCTTATCATGAACAGGCTAAAAGGCATCATATACGATTGGGTTCTCATACTGGCCACTACTGGTTTCAGAAAAAAAGCGGAACGGAGGAAAATGTTGGTTATAAGGGTAGACGAAATTGGCGATTTCATGCTTTGGCATAAGTTCCTGAAAGAAATTACCCAAAGTGAAAAGTTCCGTGACTATGAGTGCCATTTCTGCGGAAACCAAAGCTGGAAACAACTTTTTCAGCAGTACGATGCCGAATGGGTGGGAGCATCTTTCTGGCTGGATAAGTCTCGGTTTAAGCAGAAAATGGGTTACCGCTATTCATTCTTACAATCCATCTACAAACAGTCATATGATATTGTAATCAATCCAACCTATTCACGCGACAAACGAAATGATGACAGTATTGTAGGTGCCACAAAAGCAAAAATAAGGCTGGGGATGGCTGCCAACGATGAATGTGTAAGGCCTTATGAAATCGGGTATGACAGAAAACTTTATACTGCTTTATTTATTCACAACGAAAAACCCCTATTTGAATTTACCAGAAACCGTTTATTCACTGAGTGGCTTACGGGTAGTTCATCCAGCATAAGCAATACAACCCTGGAAGTAATCAGCCTGCCACTCCCCGCCCAACCATTGCCTGAAAAATTCTTTGTGGTATTTCCGGGCTCCCGAAGTAAACACAGGATATGGCCGGCGGAAAGTTTCCTGCAGGTAAGCCAGCATCTGTTCGACAGCCATGGCTGGACTGCCGTTGTTTGCGGAACAAAAGCGGACCAGGTATATACCAACGAATTTTGTTCAGAGTATGTGCATCCATATATTGACCTGACAGGAAAAACCAGTTTATTACAAATGCTGAGGTTGTTAGCAGTTGCGCAATGCCTGCTATCAGTAGACACGGGCAGTGTGCACCTGGCTGTTGCCGCTGGATGCCCGGTTTTCGGCATTTTCAACGGATCGCAATACCTGAGGTTTGCCCCCTACCCCGAGGATATGGCACCCGGATTCCATGCCATCTATCCGGATGAAATTGAAAAAGAGTTGTCAGACAGGGATTTGGTGAAGAAGAAATATGAAAAAGTAGTGAAGGTCCCTTATTCACTGGTAAGGCCTGAAAAGGTAATTCATGAAACCTATATATATTTTAACCGCTTCCCCGTTTAGAAGACCAACCCATCCCCTTACCAGTTTTCGAGTCCGGCTTTCTTTTTTAAAGTAAAAAGCCACTTTCCCAATCGGGTTTGCAACAGGAAAAAAAGGAGTTTTAACCTGATTTGCCAAAGCTGCAGCAATAAGGAATGACCAAAATAGGAAATGTATATTTTACGATTCTGTTCAAGTGAGTGAAGGTAATGTACGGAGCTAACACCCGTGTCGTCGAAAATTGCCAATACTTTATCAATAAATATATAGGGCTCATCTGCCATCCGGCATAGCATATCGTAATCCATGGCAATACTGTAAGCAGGACTGTAATAACCCTTTCGCAGGTAAACTTCCTTTTTAACAAACCAGGTAGGATGAGAAACGCTTCTCATCCCCCGGTAGAGTTTGGATTTATCGAATGGTTTGCCGACGATTACCATCTTCCCTCCCCTTACCATCTCTATTTTACCACTGCACCATTGTGCCAAAGGGTTGGTATCAAAAATACCGCTGATGATTTCCAGTATTTCCCGTGAAGTATATTGGTCACCGGCATTCAATAAATGGGTTAGCTGGCCTCCCGCATTAACAATCCCCTTATTAAAGGCATCTGCAATACCCTCATCCTTTTCATTTATCCACTTACGGTAAGCCGGTTGTGGGGTTTTCAAAAGCCACTCTTCAATTTCGGAAGAGGTAGATCCGTTGATCACCCAATGTTCATAAGGTGCCAATGACTGACCATCCACCGATGCACAGGTTTTTTGCAAATCGGCCAGGTTATTGAAACAAATCGAAATTACGGAGATGGTCATTGGTCGGTAATAATTTTATACAATATTTCCGGTTAATGTAAGCTTTTGCAAAAACAATTCCATTCCTTTTCTTTTTGCCTCGTCCAAATGATAGCTGATGGATTCGGTATAATATTTTTTCAGGTCAAAGGGGGATTCGGGATCTGCTGCAATTACTTCGTCCAGGTGCTTGATTCCATAAGCATTTGCCAGGTTAAATGCCTCTTCAAAATCAGCAGGCAATGGCTTATTCGCCACCCAGGCTGCAAAAACAAAAGGCAATCCGGTCAATTGCATCCAGGCTTCCCCCAGGTCATATACATAAGCAGATTTATCCCGCTGGTCCAGGGCCCTGTCACCTATAACAATGGCAGCCGTGGTACCCGATATATTATTTCTGAATCCTTCTGTGGCGCTTACCAAAACCGGGTTAATTTTCCAATATTCAGAAAGTAATATTTTAGCCAGGTTAACAGAGGTCCGGCTTTGGTAGTCTAAAATTACTTTTTCCACTTCTGCTATGGGCACTTCACTGAAAAGGGCTACTGAACGGACAGCACCAACTGATCCAATACAAAAATCGGTAAGAATGTGTGCTTCCCGTAAAAGAGGAATAATCGCAACCGGTACCAGTCCCAGGTCAATCTCATCCTTGATCAGTTTAGAGGCAATCAGCGAGGGATATTCTTCCAGTAATTCAATTCTGTCCATCAATCCGGACCGTTTTAACCCAAAAAGTAAAGGTTTTGTGTTTAAATAACTTACGGCTCCAATGCGTATTCTTCTGTTCAATTCGGCTAATTTTGCAGCAAAGAAAATCAATTAGTAAATAAGAATTGCTAATTATTGCTTAACAATCCCCAAAGCCATGGAACTTTCAGCACTCACCGCAATATCACCCATTGATGGCAGGTACCGTAAACAGGTAGCCCACCTGGATGATTATTTTTCTGAACATGCCCTCATTAAGTACAGGGTATTGGTAGAGATTGAATACTTCTTCTTTCTGGCCGACAGGAAATTTTTCAAACTTTCTCCCAAAAGCAGGCTATTCCTGAAAAAAGTTTTGGAGGAATTCAGCCTGAACGACGCCCAACAGATTAAACAAATAGAATCCGTTACCAATCACGACGTAAAAGCAGTAGAATATTTTCTGAAAGAACAACTGGAAAAAGCAGGAATCGCTTCCCTAAAAGAGTGGATACATTTCGGCCTTACCTCACAGGATATCAACAATACAGCTATCCCGTTAAGCTGGAAGCATTCCATGGAGCATGAGTACCTTCCCGCTATCATCAACCTGCAAAACCGTATTTACCAATTAGCTTTTGGATGGAAAGACATTCCCATGCTGGCACGCACCCATGGACAACCCGCATCGCCCACCAGGTTGGGTAAAGAATTAATGGTATTTGTAGAAAGATTGCATAACCAGGTGGAATTGTTTTCGAGTATCCCCTATGCAGCAAAATTTGGGGGTGCCACCGGAAACTTCAATGCACACCAGGTGGCATTTCCCAAAAAGAACTGGGTGGCACTGGGCAATGCATTTGTAGAGGAAGTATTGGGTTTACAGCGGATGCAATTCACTACCCAGATAGAGCACTACGATAGCCTGGCTGCCCATTTCGACGCTATTAAACGAATCAATAACATACTCATTGATCTTAGCCGCGATATATGGACCTATATCAGCATGGATTATTTCAAACAAAAGACAAAAAAAGGGGAAGTGGGCTCTTCAGCCATGCCTCATAAAGTAAATCCCATAGATTTTGAAAATGCAGAAGGGAACCTGGGTATGGCCAATGCCCTGCTTGAACACCTTTCTTCCAAACTGCCCATCAGTCGCCTGCAAAGAGACCTGACCGACTCAACCGTTTTACGTAACCTGGGTGTTCCCATTGCACATATTGTAATTGCTGTTAAATCCATAGAAAAAGGGCTGGATAAACTGGTACTCAATGAAGCCCGGCTCAAATCAGACCTTGACAATAACTGGGCAGTTGTAGCCGAAGCCATACAAACCATATTACGGAGGGAAAACTACCCCAATCCCTATGAAGCACTAAAGGACCTAACCAGGGGTAACCAGGCCATCAATAAAGCCTCCCTCCATGATTTTATCAAATCCCTGAAAGTAAGTGCAGCCGTTAAAAAAGAGTTGAAAGCCATCACACCCCATAATTATGTGGGCGTTAACCCCGATTTTTGATGGGAATGTGAGATAGCAGTACTGATACAACTACAGTAAAATGCTGCAAACCAGCTTTTCTATTGTTATCACTTGGCAATGCTGACAAGCTTTTGTACATTGATGGAAGTATTCATAAAATCCTTCCATCATGCCTAAAAGCCATACTCGCCGCTCATTCTTACATACTATGGGAGCCGGGATAGGAACCGGGATAGCTGCTTCCCTCCTGCCAACTACTTTTATAAATGCAGCCAACCCAAAACGGGGCGCTTCCAAAAAACTGGGAGTAGCACTGGTAGGCCTTGGCAGTTATGCCAAAAACCAACTGGCTGTTGCTTTAACCCAAACAAATAACTGTTACCTCGCAGGAATCGTAACCGGCACCCCCGCTAAAGCAACAGAGTGGCAACAGAAGTACGCCCTACCCGATAAAAACATTTACAATTATGAAAACTTTGACCGCATTGCCGACAATAAAGACATCGATATTGTATATGTGGTTTTACCCAATTCCATGCACCATGAGTTTGTAATAAGAGCTGCAAGGGCCGGCAAGCATGTAATGTGCGAAAAGCCCATGTCTGTTTCAGTGAAAGAGGCAGAAGAAATGATCAGTGCCTGTGAAAAGGCCGGGGTGCAATTGGGTATCGGATACAGGTTACATTTTGAGCCCTTTTCCAAAGAAATTATGCGCATTGGCCAGCAAAAACAATTTGGGGATCTGCGATTTGTACAGACAAATTTTGGATTCAGTATTGGTGACCCCAAACAATGGCGACTAAAAAAAGACTTGTCCGGAGGAGGCCCATTGATGGACGTAGGCATTTACTGTGTGCAGGCATCCCGATACACTACCGGAGAAGAGCCCCTTTGGGTAACTGCCCAATTTGGCCCTGTAACAGATAAGGAAAGATTCACTACTGTGGAGGAATCTGTTTCCTGGCAAATGCAATTTCCGGGAAATGCCATGGTTAACGGTTTTACTTCCTATAAATCGAATATAGAACAATTGTATGTTTCAGCTGATAAAGGATGGGCACAACTGAGCCCTGCTTATAGTTACGGACCTTTAAAAGGCCGTACCAGCCAGGGGGAACTCAACCTGCCAGTTGTGCATCACCAAACAGCCATGTTGCAGGGCATTTGCAACAGTTTCCTGTCAACGGGTACATTTCCAGCACATATTAATGGAAAGGAAGGCCTGCGTGATATGAAAATTCTTATGGGCATTTATGAGGCTGCAAAAACAGGCAGAAGAGTGGTTCTGTCATAATTTCGTATATTCAGTAGCATGAAGAACATACTTATTTGCGGCACCAGTGGCATGATTGGTAAAAGTATCCTGGAAATTTGTTTAGCCAGTGAGGAGGTAAACAGGGTTACTTCCATTACCCGCAATCCATTGGGCATTTCTCACCCAAAACTTTCCGAGGTTATTCACCAGGACTTTCTGGACTTCCATGCAATTGAATATGCTTTCCAGCATCAGGATACCTGTTTTTATTGCCTGGGTGTTTACACAGGTCAGGTACCCAAGGAAACATTCAGGCTAATCACGGTTGATTATACCAGGGCATTCGCTACCCTGGTCCGAAAATTGAATCCGGATATTCGTTTTTGTTTCCTGAGTGGAAACGGCGCGGACCTCACAGAAAAGAGCCGAATCATGTTTGCCAGAGATAAGGGAGCGGCTGAAAACGTTTTATTAAACCTGAGGTTTACCTACCTCAACATCTTCCGGCCCGGATACATTTATCCTGAATCTCCCAGAAAAGAACCCAATTTATCCTATAAGGTTTTTCGCGTTTTGTACAAACCTGTATTGAGCAGGGTTTATCCTAACATTGGACTCAGTTCCGGTGAACTGGCAAGAGCCATGACCACCATCGGATTTAACGGGGGTGAAAAGGTTTTTTATGAAAACAGGGATATCCGGGAAATCAATAGTTAGTTAACGGTATCCTTCCTCCCCCTGTAATAGTTTTGTTACCAATACTTTAATATTTCAATACTGCATAGCCCTTCAACTGGTAGGTTGTTAAAGTAGTTATGGCAGATAAGGCAACCTTGATTTCAGGTGCAATGGTAGCCGGATCTATTTTCCTTTTGATGAGGGATTGTCCGCAAACAAATATTTTCACGCCTGCTTCCTTAAGTGCCGTAAACAAAGGGAGATTAGGATTATCAGTATGGAATGCTTTCTGGTAGTTTTCGTTGTCTACGATATACTGGGCGGCAGGTCCATGAATAACCATTACCACATGCAGTTTATTGGCAGGAATCCCTCCTAATGCATGGAGGTTAACCACCGCAGCTACTTTTTCGAAAAATTCATGAATCGAAGCTGGTTTAGGATTGTCAGAAGTCACTTCCACCACGATTTTGTAGTCCATTTTGGGATCCGGTTTTTCAACCGCAAAAGGCACTTCATTCACAGTCCCGAAATGTTTGATAACAGGATTTGCCGGTGTTTGCGCCAACAATGAAAAAGGGAAGGCAAAGAGACAAAAGGCTAATACAATCTTATTCATACTTAATTTTATGGTGAGCCAAGATAAGCTTAATTTATATTTTCAACCAAAGCCAGAAATAGTAAAGCGAAATAATTGATACAATAACATATTGTTTGCACTTTTTCTTTTGATTACTTTCATACCAAACTAAGTCGCTTATGCAGTTCCTCCCCCGCATGTTATGCCTCAGTATTTCCCTGTTATCGACCCAATGGCTCTTTTCGCAACCCCGGAATGACAGAGACCCCTATTACCAGACCAGTGAAGTGCAACCCCTGATGTCCCAATATGATGCTGATAAAGGAAGCCTGGGCCGATTTTATACCGTAACCAATTCTCCGGAAAGAAGAGAAAGATTGCTGCAATTCAATAGAGATTATCTGCAACAACTGGAAAAATTGCCCTTTGAAAAAATGGCCAGCAGCAGCCGGGTCGACTATATTCTTTTTAAAAGGCTGCTGAACAATGAAATCAGGTTACTGAATATCGAAGCGAGTGAATATACAGCCATATATCCATTGGTATCTTTTGCTGACCCTATTTACCGGATGGAAAAAGAAAGGCGCAGGGGAAAAGAACCTGATGCAGCATTGTTGACCGCTAACCTGTTGCGAATCGAAAAACAGATGAGGGTAGCTGCTGACAAAGTTGCCATAGATACTCCCCTCTCCCTGAACCTTGCCCTTCGTGCAGAAGCTACTGTAAAGGGACTTAGGGCTGCCTTGAAAAGCGTTTATACTTTTTATTACGGATATGATCCTTTGTTTACCAGGTCTGTGCCTGTAGTATATGCATCAGTTGACACCCTCTTATCCACTTATGCTGCCAGTTTAAGGAGTAAGGGCATCATACCATCCATTCAAAAAGAAGATGCCAGCGGTATCAAAGGGGTACCCATTGGGAGAGAAGAACTGATCCGCCAGTTGCGTTATGAAATGATCCCTTATTCTCCCGAAGAGTTAATTGCTATTGCCAATAAGGAATTTGCCTGGTGTGATGCAGAGATGCTAAAAGCCTCGCGCGAAATGGGTTTTGGAAATGACTGGAAAGCAGCGCTGGAAAAAGTTAAGAACAGTTACGTTCCGGAAGGAAAACAACCGGAAATGATTTTGGGACTGTACAATGAATCGGTCGATTTCATTAAAAAAAACAACCTGGTCAGCATCCCCCCACTGGCAGAGGAAACCTGGAGAATGAGTATGATGTCTCCCCGACAGCAACTGGTAAGTCCTTTCTTTCTGGGGGGTGAATTGTTACAGGTATCCTATCCCACTAATACCATGGATTCAGCCGCCAGAATGATGAGCATGCGGGGCAACAATCCCCATTTTTCAAGGGCCACTGTTCACCATGAGCTGATTGCCGGCCATCACTTGCAGGGGTTTATGAATGACCGGTTCAAGCCCTATCGTAATTTCTTTACCCCTTTCTGGACTGAAGGCTGGTCACTCTACTGGGAATTCATTTTATGGGATATGGGATTCCCCCGTTCACCTGAAGACAGGGTGGGTATGCTTTTTTGGCGTATGCACCGGTGTGCCAGGATAATTTTCTCTTTGAATTACCACCTGGGAAACTGGCAACCCCAGCAGTGTATTGATTTCCTGGTTAACAGGGTGGGTCATGAACGGGCCAATGCAGAGGGTGAGGTAAGAAGATCCTTTACAGGCGGCTACGGACCGCTTTACCAGTTAGCCTATATGACCGGTGCTTTCCAGTTCTATGCTTTGAAAAAAGAAGTGGTGGATTCCGGAAAAATGACCTACCGCCAGTTTCACGATGCCATCTTACGGGAAAATAATATGCCGGTTGAAATGGTTAGGGCCATCCTGCTTAAACAGCCGCTAGCCAGAGATTTTAAAAGTTCCTGGCGATTTTATGACCGGTAGCCGTTTATTTTCCAAATCGCTTTTTCAACAATTGTAAAGCATCTTCTACGGAGCTTTCAACCGGAAGTTGTTTTGCCTTTGGAGAAAATTTATGGGCGGATCCGGGACTACGGTTACCTGCCGGCTTTTCTTCTGTCTGTTTAATGGATAGGGCTATCCTTTTGCGTGGCACATCCACTTCCAGTACTTTTACTTTTACCTTCTGCCCCAATTTCAGTACTTCACCGGGATCTGCAATGTATTTGTGTGCAATCTCACTTACGTGCACCAATCCATCCTGCTTCACCCCAATATCTATAAAAGCGCCGAAGCGCGTAAGGTTGGTAACCATACCCGGAACCTCCATGCCGGTTTTCAAATCCTCCATAGAAAATATGTCTGCAAAAGAAAACTCCTCCAATTCATTCCGGGGATCAAGCCCGGGTTTTACCAGTTCCGAAAGAATGTCTTTAATGGTGATGAGCCCAAATTTTTCAGTCACATATTTTTGGGCGTCTATTGTTTTAACCAATGCATCATTTCCCACCAACGCAGCAACGGCTACACCCAATTCATCGGCCATTTGCTGAACAAGTGCATAGGTCTCAGGGTGCACGGCACTCATATCAAGTGGATTTTCGCCATTTTTAATGCGTAGAAACCCGGCACATTGTTCAAAAGCTTTCCCGCCCAATCGGGGTACATGCAATAACTGGGCCCTGCTGGTGAATCCCCCATTCTCATTCCTGTAGGCAATAATATTTTCAGCAAGTGAAGTGCCTATACCACTTACATAACCCAACAAATGCTTGCTGGCAGTATTTAGATTAACCCCCACCCCATTTACACAGCTAACAACAGTCTGGTCCAGTTTCTCCTTTAAACGGAAAGGGTTAACATCGTGCTGGTATTGTCCCACTCCAATGCTTTTCGGGTCTATCTTCACCAGTTCAGCCAAAGGGTCCATCAGTCTTCGCCCAATACTAACCGACCCCCTAATGGTAAGGTCATATTCAGGGAATTCCTCCCTGGCAGTTTCTGATGCAGAATAGACAGAAGCCCCGTCTTCATTTACCAGAAATACCGGAATACCTAAATTCATTTTCTTAATGAATTGTTCTGTTTCCCTTCCGGCTGTGCCATCACCGATCGCTATCGCTTCAATCTGGTAGTTTTTAACCAGGCCCCTGATGGTATGTTCACTTTCAGGGAGTCTGCCATTTTCGTGTATATAAATCAGGTCAGTTTTTTTCAGTTCCCCGTTTTCAGCGAGGCAAACTACTTTACAGCCACTTCTGTAACCCGGATCTATGGCCAGAATCCTTTTGGTACCCAATGGCGGACTCAAGAGTAGTTGACGCAGATTTTCCGCAAATACATTGATGGATTCCTCATCGGCTTTTTGTTTCAAAGCCGTTCTGAATTCTGATTCCAGACTGGGTTGCAGTAAACGGCGATAAGCATCTTTTGCAGCTTTCCTGATATGGTCTGCTGAAGGTTGCATGGGCCTTACGTATGCGTTTTCGATTACAACAAGTGCCTTCTCTTCTTCCGGTGCGATAGCCATCCGTAGAAACCCTTCCAGAAAGCCTCTTAATACTGCCAGTATCCTGTGTGAGGGTACTTTATGAATCGGTTCGGAAAAATCAAAATAATCCTTGTATTTAATGCCCTCCGTTTCTTTATCCTTAAGCACCTTACTCTGCAGGGTTGCGGTATCTTCAAATAATTTCCTCATTTTGGCGCGTATGGCTGCGTCCTCATTGATGGTTTCAGCAATGATATCCCTGGCACCCTGGATTGCCTCTTCCTCGCTGGTTACGGTATCATTCAGGTATTTACCTACCTCATCGGTAATAGCTGCTTCCTGTTTCAGGATGGCGATAGCAAGTGGTTCTAACCCATTTTCTCTGGCAGTCTGCGCTTTGGTTTTCCGTTTGGTTTTATAGGGAAGGTATATGTCTTCCAACTCCAGTAAACTGGTTGCTTTGTTGATTTTTTCCTGGAGGGCCTCCGTCATCTTACCCTGTGCAATAACGGATTGTTCAATAAATGATTTCCGGTCAGCAAATTCTTTCTGAAATTTTGCTTCCTCCTGAATCTGTAATACCTGTACTTCGTCCAAACCACCTGTACTATCTTTCCGGTACCTGGCTATAAAGGGGATAGTGGCCCCTTCTGTTAACATGTCTAAAACTGCCGTTACCTTGTTTAATCCAATGCCTGTCTTTGCTGAAATCACTGAAGCAAATGCTACCATAAAACCAATTAAGTAAAGTAAAATAAGAAAGGCTGCGAAAGTAATCGTCGCAGGTGTAAAGAAAAAATAGGAACTACCCTTTCAGCTCAGATCCCCTTTTCTTTTTCATCAATATTTTATGTCCCCTGTATGCGAACTACTTTTGCGGGGAATTTGTCGGCAAAATTGCGAATGAGTGAACGGATGACTTCATTCTCCGGGTATTCAATTAATTGAGATTTGATGGTGGCCAGTTCAGACAGATCAACTTCGCCACCTATTTGTCCCATTCCAAAAAACCGTCCATTTTCAACCAGCACGCAACCTGTTTTGTCCTTGATCAGGTAGGTTTCTTTTTGAGCGCCCAGCCATAGGATTGCCTGGTTAACCCCTTCATTGTACTTTTCGGGTTCAGGAAAAACTTTTAACCCAGTATTATCAAGAAAACAAAGAACCGGATCCAGTGCAAACTCCCTTACCAGTTTCCAAAGGGTCCTGTGTGCATCTGCCAGTAAGGCGAAACTGGCAATGGGAGTTGAATACTTTCTCTTTTTGTCGATGGCTAACCGTAAATAACCCCTGTTGTCTTCAAACTGGTAAATACCCCACAATTGTTCATAGCGTTTCTGGCTTTTATTGTAGATGGGCCATAACCGTTTGATCTCGACACTTTCCAGCAAACAGGCTATGAATTCAGTGGGACAAACCGTATGATTTACAGCATGAATGTTTCTTAAAAAATCCTGCCGCTTTTGGGAGGTATCCAGTCCCGTAAAATGACTCACTACCCTTTTTTTCAGGTTTTTTGCCTTGCCCACATAAATTACTTTGCCTTTATTGTCAAGGAAATAGTAAACCCCGGGCTGGTCAGGTAATAATTTAATTTGCTGTTCGGCCAGATTGGGAGGAAGCAGTTGGTTTTTGTTTTCTTTTTTCAGCATTTCCTTAATCAGCAATGCCCCATTATTCTGCAAAATAAGGTCCAGTACCTGAGAAGTGGCCAATGCATCGCCGTATGCCCGGTGTCTGCCCTCAATAACAATACCCAGTTCCCGGCATAAATGTCCCAGGCCATATTTCCTGAAACCCGGAAAAACCTTCCTGCTTAACCGAATGGTGCAGAGTTTGGGCGTTTGTAATTGAAAGCCGGCCATTTGTAAATGATGTTTCACAAAAGAAAAATCAAAATTTACATTATGGGCTACAAATACCCTGTCTTTCAATAAATTATAAATATTAGGCGCAACCTCTTCGAAAGAGGGTGCTACTGCCACCATGGCATCTGAGATACCCGTCATATTAGCGATAAAGGGGGGAATGGGTTGGTGCGGGTTTACCAAAGTACTGTATTTACCCTCCATTTCCTTTCCATTATGCAACACAATGGCAATTTCCGTAATACCATGCTGTTGGGGAAATCCTCCGGTTGTTTCGATATCAACAATTGCAAATTGCATGTGCAAAAATAAGGCTTGTAAGAGCGGAAAATTATGACTAATTTACCAATGTAGTTCTATCCCAATTATTAGGACGATTCGCCTGGATTTATCTGCCTCACTGGCTTTGCGTTGTATTATTTTTTGAAAAACCAAAATACACTGCCATGGAAAACACCAAACACCATTTTCAGGTAAGTGAGAATGCCCGTAATACGGCCATTGTAATTGTAATTCTGGCTGTAGCGATTATTATCTCTTATTTCGAGTGGAAAGGACGGAGCGGTAATTAACCCTGTCCCATTAGCAGAGAACAAACCTAAGTGCTGGTTCCCTTTATACCTTATACAAAGGGAAGTGGTTGGCTTTTTTGTACCCCGGCAAAATAGTTCCCTTTGTTTGTAATAATCCCCTCTTTTTTTCGACTATTAAGTAGCTCCCTGTAACTATTCATTTAGCAAAACGTATAGATTAATTAACCTGTGTTAACCTATAGCAAAAGAAGTATCTGTTAGTTTTGACTTAGCATTAAGAACATGAAATACCTGATTACCTTATTCTTCAGTTTATCCCTGATAGGTTGTTCCAAAGAGGACAGACGGGAAAGGCTATCGTTTGACCAAAAGCCGGAAATGACTATTTCCCAGGAGGTACTAGCAGCAAAAAAGGGAGCATCCACCCTATTGAATGAAAACCCTGGCCCTGAACCAGACTATACGTTTTCCCTGATTGATAAAAACGAAGAAATTCTTACCTGGTAACCCTATTCCATCTAACCCGAAGGAGGGTTATGTTTAGCTTCAGCTTTTCCTTACTTTTGCCATCCTTTATTAATTGGCGTGAATATTCCGGAAGACTAAATTTTCCGGGGAATATTTTGAGCTTTAAGGAAACCCAAAAAAATGGAACTGAGTAAAAATTATATTCCCACGGATGTTGAGACCAGGTGGTATGCCCACTGGCAGGAAAAAGGTTATTTCAGCAGCCAGCCCGACGACCGCGAAGCCTATACCGTGGTAATACCGCCACCCAATGTTACGGGAGTGCTGCACATGGGCCATTGCCTGAACAATACCATCCAGGACATCCTGGTAAGGCGCGCCAGAATGCAGGGAAAAAATGCCTGTTGGGTTCCGGGTACCGACCATGCTTCTATTGCCACTGAAGCCAAAGTTGTTGACATGCTCCGCGAAAGAGGTATTACCAAATCCTCGCTCAGCCGTGACGAGTTCCTGCAGTTTGCCTGGGAATGGAAAGAGAAATACGGAGGCATCATTTTACAGCAGTTGAAAAAAATTGGCTGTAGCCTTGACTGGGACCGTACTTCTTTCACTATGGATGATGGCTATTACCAAACCGTTATCAAGGTTTTTATAGACCTCTACCAGAAAGGGCATATTTACAGGGGTAAACGAATGATTAACTGGGATGTGAAAGCCAAAACTGCCCTCAGTGATGAAGAAGTTATTTACAAAGAGGTGCAAAGCAAGCTCTATTACGTTCGCTACCAGCTCGCAGACGAGCAGGGGCTTCCCATACCCCTCACAGATGCCATAGATGGAGGGATTACGATTGCTACAGTACGTCCTGAAACCATTTTAGGGGATACAGCCATATGCGTAAATCCTGCGGATGAACGATACAAGCACCTCCATGGCCGGTTTGCTTTCGTTCCGTTGATTAACCGGAAAATACCCATCATTACAGATGATTATGTAACCCTTGAATTTGGAACCGGCGCCTTAAAAGTGACACCCGCTCACGACATAAATGATTACCAGTTAGGACAGAAACACCAACTGGAAGTAATTGATACCATGGAAGATGATGGTACCCTTAGCAAAGAAGCACAATTGTTTATTGGCGAAGACAGGCTGGCTGTCAGAAAAAAAATCATTCCACTCCTGGAAGAGGCCGGGCAACTGGTGAAAACCGAGGAATATACCAACCAGGTTGGTTTTAGTGAAAGAACAGACGCCATGGTAGAGCCCCGTTTGAGTCTCCAGTGGTGGGTAAGCATGAAAGACCTTTCTGCGCCCGCCCTGCAGGCGGTAGTGGGAGGTGATATCAATTTTCATCCTGCCAAGTTTAAAAACCTGTACCGCCACTGGATGGAAAATATCCGCGACTGGTGTATCAGCCGTCAACTCTGGTGGGGCCATAGAATACCCGCTTATTATGCACCGGATGGAAGGATGGTTGTAGCGCTCTCGGGAGAAGAAGCTTTGAAGCAATTATCTACACCTGAGCATCCACTAACCATTGATGACCTGCGACAGGATGATGATGTTTTGGATACCTGGTTTTCCAGCTGGCTTTGGCCCTTTGAAGTATTTAAGGGGCTTTCAGATCCGGGTAATGCAGAAGCAAAATATTACTACCCTACCAATACCCTGGTTACGGCTCCTGAAATCATTTTTTTCTGGGTTGCCAGGATGATAATGGCAGGCTATGAATATATGGAGGAGAAGCCCTTCAAAGACGTTTATTTTACGGGAATTGTAAGGGACAAACAGGGCCGGAAAATGAGTAAGAGTCTGGGTAATTCACCAGACCTGCTGGGACTGATTGACCAATATGGGGCAGATGCTGTTCGGTTCGGTATTATGATCGCCTCCCCTGCCGGTAACGATATCCTGTTTGATGAATCTGCCCTGGAGCAGGGACGAAATTTCAATAACAAATTATGGAATGCCCTGAAACTGGTTAGCGGATGGAAACAGCGAATGGACAGCAGCATTAGTGAATCTGACAGTGAGGCTTCTCATGCAGCATTTGCCATCAGGTGGTTTGATAACCGGCTACAGCAGGCAAAAGCTGAGGTACAGGCTATGATGGAACAGTTCAGGTTGAGTGAGGCATTGAAAACCATCTATTCTCTTATTTGGGATGATTATTGCAGCTGGTACCTGGAGTGGGTGAAACCGGGATTTGAACAACCCGTTAACAAAGAGGTATACCAACGGTCTATTGCCTACTTTGAGGAACTGATGCAATTGCTGCATCCCTTTATGCCATTTATTACAGAAGAGATCTATCATTTGCTGGGAGAACAGTCTGACGACCTATGCCTGAAACAGGAAAAACCGGCCAGGGCTTTTGACCATGCTGTGCTGGATGCAGGCGAATTACTGAAAAAAGTAATCACTGCATTACGGGATGCCAGGAATAAAAACCAGGTAAAACCCAAAGACCCGATAAAACTGCATATACTTACTTCTTCAGAAGAAAGATACCGGCCTATTGAAAATATACTTTGCAAACAGGTAAACGCATCCGACATCTTTTTTACGCAAACGCAGGTTATCAATACCATTGTGGTAACAGTTGAACAGGACCGCTTCTTTCTGGAAGCCGGGAAAGTCCTGGATACTGCCAACCTCCGGACAGAACTACTGAAAGACCTGGCCCACCAGCAAAACTTTCTGGCGTCTGTCACCAAAAAACTCAGCAATGAGAAATTTGTACAGAATGCCAGTGCCGAAGTAGTGGGTATGGAAAGAAAAAAACAAGCGGATGCTGAAGCCAGAATCAAAACCATAGAAGAGAGTCTCTCCCATCTGGCAACGTAGGGGTTGCCCTGAGTGGATAGCGGAGAAAAATTATCCGGGTAAATGGGCTTATAGGTTTTTGATTTCCTTAATGGACCAGCACATGGGTCTGTTTGATCACACCCATTACAAACACACTTTGCACGTGGCCTATATTATCAGCCTGGCTTAGTTTGTTTACGTGAAAATCGTAATAGTCATCCATACTTTCGGCCAGTACTTTAAGCATGAAATCAAACTCACCCGAAATATTGAGGCATTCTATCACTTCGTTCATTTCCAAAATACTTTTGATAAATTTAGCACCAGCATGTTTGTTGTGCTGTTTGAGGGATACATAACATATCACCATCAACCCTTTGTTTACTTTGGTATGATCAAGCAGTGCAGCATATTGCCTGATGACACCGGACTCCTCCATTTTCTTAATCCTTTCATGCACAGGGGTGGTACTAAGGTGCACCGTATCTGAGATTTCTTTAATGGTGGCCCTTGCATTTTCCTGCAATACCCGCAAAATGGCCAGGTCCTTTTCGTCCAGTTCGGGTATGCCCGCAGGCGATTCCACTTTTTTAGCCGGTTTTGCCATGTTTAATTTTACATTTATTCTACTTAAAAGTACCTAAACTATATTTTTATTCCAAATAAAATTAGATTATTGGTATTTTATCCTATGAAACTACATTTGTACTTCAAAAATCATATTTACACATGTCTACATTATCCACCTCTATTGATTTCAGCTTAGCCCATAAGGTAGCTGATTTAAGTCTGGCCAATTGGGGCCGCAAAGAAATCCGTTTGGCCGAAGCTGAAATGCCGGGTCTGATGGCTGTTCGGGAAGAGTACGGTGCATCGCAGCCCCTGAAAGGAGCGCGTATTGCCGGTTGCCTGCACATGACCATTCAAACCGCTGTTTTGATCGAAACCCTGGTAGCCCTGGGTGCTGAAGTTAAATGGAGTAGCTGTAACATATTTTCTACCCAGGACCAGGCTGCTGCTGCCATAGCTGCTGCCGGAATTGGTGTATTTGCCTGGAAAGGCCAAACCCAGGAAGAAGCTGACTGGTGTATTGAACAAACCTTATTCTTTGGAGGTGCAGACCGTCCCCTGAATATGATTCTGGATGATGGTGGTGACCTTACCAACATGGTTTTCGATAAATATCCTGAACTGGTTCAGCACATCAAAGGTTTGTCTGAAGAAACCACTACCGGTGTTCACCGTTTGTATGAGCGCATGTCTAAAGGCACTTTGCCCATTCCTGCTATCAACGTAAACGACTCTGTTACCAAATCCAAATTTGATAACAAATATGGTTGCCAGGAATCACTGGTAGATGCTATCCGTCGTGCAACTGACGTTATGATGGCAGGTAAAGTAGCTGTTGTGGGTGGCTATGGCGATGTAGGTAAAGGTTCCGCACTTTCTCTCAGGGGAGCTGGTTGTCGGGTTATCGTTACAGAAATCGACCCCATTTGTGCCCTGCAGGCTGCTATGGATGGTTTTGAAGTAAAGCCAATGGTTGAAGCAGTGAAAGAAGCAGACATCGTAGTAACCGCATCAGGCTGTCGCGACCTGATTACGGAAAAACATTTCCGTTTGATGAAAGACAAAGCCATTGTTTGTAATATTGGACACTTTGACATTGAAATTGATGTAGCCTGGTTGAACGACAACTACGGCAATACCAAGGATACCATCAAACCACAGGTAGACCTTTACAATATCGAAGGCAAAGACATCATTCTGCTGGCTGAAGGCCGTCTGGTTAACCTGGGTTGTGCAACTGGTCACCCAAGTTTTGTTATGAGCAACAGCTTTACCAACCAAACTTTGGCCCAGATTGAATTGTGGAAGTATTCTGAAAAATATGAAAACAAGGTTTATGTATTACCTAAGCACCTTGATGAGAAAGTAGCCCGTTTACACCTTGCGAAAGTGGGTGCAGTACTGGAAGAACTTACTCCTGCTCAGTCTGAATACCTTGGTATCCCTAAAAACGGACCATTCAAAGGAGATATGTACCGTTATTAATATTGTAACTAAGATTCCTTATACTGACCCGCTTCATGGAAGCGGGTCTTTTTTTAATAAAGCTTCCAAGGAGTATTAAAATCGATAAGTGGGGTTACTTTCATAAGTTTGTTGCTTTCATGAAAGGATTCTACCTATATACTTTTCCATTTTGCGCTATTCGAAGCCTGATTCAAAAATCATTTCAGGTATTTTTTGGAGTGGGCATCTGTCTGATCGTAAAGGGGTCACCAGGAAATAACAGGGATACTACCCCCTTTTCTACTGCGAAGGAGGCACTTGAATACCTTGCACAACAACCCAAACTTACCCAAAGCAGTTATTGGCCCAATGTTAAGCCCGGAGCTTATTTGGAAAATATCAAAAACAATATTCAGAAGCCCCTTAGCCTGTATGAGGGAACGAGTACCAATTTTTGTGCTTATGCGGCCTTTTCCTACCTGCCCCTTCATGACGATCCGCTAACTTTTGTCCGATTCATGCTGACCATGTATAAAAAAGGGAAAGCCCGGTATGGAAAAGTGCTGATCAAGCCCTCTACCTCCGTTAGGCTGGCTGCAGGAACCCTGACTTTTAAAGGAGCATTGGATATCCGTCCGGCAGACCAATTATGGTTTCTGGTATTAGCCGACCATTTTAAAGGATACCTGAACTTTTTTGACCATCATTATGACAAAGGCAATGAAAATACTTTCTGGGCAGCTGTAAATTTTTCCAAATTCAACCGGATGGTCAGGCGTTTATTCAATTATCGGGTGGATGCGGTGGGGTCTGACCTCATACGTCCGGGAATCCGGGATATTTACCTTTACCTGTCAGAACGGTTGGCTTCTGGTTATGTGGCACTATACGTGAACAACCCTTTTCTCTACAAAAAAAACCATGCGGCCATTCGGTTTAACATACCTACCCATTTTATCATTTTACTGAATATAGAAGAAGTAGGCGACAAATTAGCCATAACCTATTGGGATTATGGGGGACTGAGTCTTCAGATGCTAAGTCCAACATTTTTGAGAAAAATAATTTTTGGCGTAGCGCATATCACTCCCAAATTAACTGATGAAGAATAACGCATGCCATATTACCCTTTTATGTATAGCCACCTGGCTGATGGCATCCTGTGCTACCCGGAAAAAAATAACTACCGATTTTTATTTCCAGCATGAAAAGGAACTGGTAGAGATTGAACAAACTTACCGTAACCTGAATGACCCGCATCCCTTTTCCATTGAGTTTACAGATAATTCATTTGATTATATCAATTTAGAAATCCAAACCGGGCCACTGAAAAGGATTTACGAATTTGGCATCAATGAGCCAAGGTTACCCGATACACTTTCCAGGTATGGTTTACCGGTTACCAAAATGTTGGAACTGGTGAACCGAATGCGGTCTAACCATTGTATCTGGATTCACAACCTCGATTATTATACCAATAACCAAAAAAATTACCTCGTTTTCATGTCCTTCAGGCAGGTACGATTCCGTTTACCCTTTGCGGCTGATAAATATTTTATCCTTACTTTCTATGAGCAACCCCAATATTTTGACCCGGAAGGAAATCTGCTGGATAATCGAAGATTGCGGAGAATACGGAAAATCAATGGGGAAATATTCCGGAGAATCAATAATAAAGTCTGTTATACCATTTCAAGCCGTTTTCGCTGAGCCGGATAATCATTGTTGGAAATGCCCCTGTTATTCAATGTGGAAAAGAAACCGTTAAAAAATTCCGTTACAAGCGTGATGAGGATAAAAAAGCCCCATTCCGGTTTAGCCAAATCTTATCTTTACCGCGAAATCATAAAACAATGACGATACTCCGTAATATCTACCTTTCTGGTCTGGGCTTACTGGCCATTAGCCTTTCCATTAGTTGTCAATCAGGATCCGATGCCAAAAAAGGTGCAGATTCCACTGCAACGGTGGCCGCCCAAACGGTTCCGGGATCCACCATTAAGTACGACAGTTCTAAAAGGTATATTTTCCTTACCTGGGATGATTCTCCCCAGCCTCCGGGAACAGTCAATTGTAAAGCCATCTTCCTTGCAGAAGATGTAAAAGCCACTTTTTTCTCTGTTGGTTTTAACCAGGTAGGACCTTTTAAAAAACGTTTGATTGATTCTATCCGTAATGCATATCCACAATTCCTGCTTGCCAACCATAGCTTCAGTCATGGTTTTAATGACAAATATGCCCGGTTCTATTCCCCGGCTATGACTGATTCGGCCCTGAACGATTTCCTGAAAAATGAGTCTGAATTGAAGATTCCTGTAAAAATTATTCGTTTACCTGGTAACAATACCTGGGCATCCAATGGAGATATACATGGACAAAAATCAACCACGCCCCTGGTTATCAAACTGGATTCGCTGGGTTATAAAATCATAGGATGGGACCTGGAATGGGGCCAGCAAAAAAAAGCAAAAGCGCCGCAGGAAAGTGTTGACGAAATGATTAAACGCATCAATCAAAAATTTGATGATGGCAATACCAATGCCCAAAATGCCATAGTCATCCTTTCCCACGACAGGCTATTCGAAAAAAAACAATATGCCGACTCACTCAGCCGTTTCCTGAACCTGCTGAAACAGGATAAGCGAAATGTATTTGAAACCATCGATCATTATCCCACTGTGCAACAGAAATAGTCCAATAAACCTGACTTACAAAAAACCCGTTCCACCTTTTGGAACGGGTTTTTTGTTTCTCCGGTATGGTCAGAGATAAATGAAAGACGAAAGGACAATGCTATTCACCGATAGGGTAACCGTTTGTCCTAAACAGCACACTTGTGTCATGTATTCCATCCCTAACGGAATGGCATTAAGATTTCATTAGGAATTACCCTGAAACTTACTACAGCAAAGGGTTTGCGCATTTCATTAACCTGCTTTAACATTGGCATTAACACCGCTTATCCAATCCCCCCGAAACGGGATGTAACTAATCACAATCTGTCCCGTCTACTTATTGACCGTTACTACTTTTGAACAGTCAATCAAAAACAAAAACCTTTTTATAAACTATTCAAACATTCAAAATGAAAAAAATTATCCTGACGGCCCTCGTTGCCCTCACCATCGGAATCACCGCATTTGCCGGCCCCAACAGCGTCAATAACAAAGTAGCCACCCATTTTACTGCCCATTATGCCACTGCGAAAAACGTATCCTGGAAAGTGGACAACCAATTTTCCAAAGCCAGTTTTCTGATAGAAAATGAAAAAGTGGAGGTATTTTATGATACAGACGGAGAAATGATTGGAACCAGCAAGAAAATTTCATTTGACAAACTTCCTAAAGCTGCCATTGAAAAATTAACCACAGAATATACTTTCCCCGAATTCCAGATAAAAGAGTGTATTGAGTTTGTGAATGCGGATAAGGAAATGAATTATTATGTTTCATTTGCCTCTCAATCAGGAACCATTGCCCTTGAAATTACGAAATACGGATATGTAAGGCTTTTTTCAAAACTGTCTTAAAAAGTTTTACCCGCTTATGGTCAAGTCCCGTGCATTGTGTGCGGGACTTTTTTTGTATTACAACGGAAAACTAACCTTACCCATACTCAGCGCAGGCAAATGATCATTTCCAATCTGGTTTTTACCCCCTGCAACCGTTTCATTGGCAAGTATGGCAAACAAAATGGCTTCCTTGGCATCCGGATTGACTCCCAGGCTATCAGAGCTGAAAAATGGGTGATTGGGAAAAAAGGACTGGATTTGCCTTAGCAGGAGTGGGTTATGCATACCTCCCCCACTGGTATAGATAGTGAAGGTTTCCTTTTTGCCAATACATTTCTCTAAAGCCAGGGCAATGGATGCGGCACTGAAGCGATTTAAGGTAGCCATAACGTCTTCATGGCTTAGCTTTTTCGTGTTTGTTAGTTGTTGCGCGTTTTCCAGATAACCCAGGTTAAACAGTTCCGGCCCCGTTGTTTTCGGAAATTTTTCCCCAAAAAAAGGATTGGCCAGTAACCCATGCAAAAGTCCTTCATGCACTGTCCCCTTTTTGGCAATAGCCGCCTTTTTATCGTAGGGAATACTGAAGTACTTTTGAACATAGGCGTCCATCAGGGTATTGCCCGGACCTGTATCTGTACTAAACACTTTTTGAGCATCTCTGCTCCCGGGAAGAAAAGTGAAATTGGCAATGCCCCCAATATTCAGCATAATCCTGTTTTCTCCTTTTTTACTTAATAGCAAATAGTCCCCATATACTGCCAGTGGTGCCCCTTCTCCTCCGGCAGCAATATGCTTTTGCCGGAAATCACTAAGGGTAATGATACCGGTGGAAACAGCCAGCTGGTCGCCATCCCCAATTTGCAAGGTGCTGTTACCGAATTTGGCCTGCTTGTGCAAGGCTTTGGGCGAATGAAAAATAGTCTGTCCATGGCTGGCTACCAGGTCTATCCTGGATGGAGCTATTTTCCATTTTTTCAAACAAGTCAGGATCATGCCGGCATGTACCCTGGCTACCCACCCGTTGAGCAGGCAAAGTTTTTCCAGACTAACCGTGTATTTAGAAAAAACAGCCCTGATTTCAACTTTGAATGATGCAGGGTAATTAATGGTTTCAAAGTGCAGGAGGTCTACGCGGGTTTTCAGGCCACTGCCGGAAATTCGGCATAGCGCTATGTCCAAACCATCCAAAGAAGTGCCACTCATTAAGCCGATGATAAGCCTGGATGGTTTAGCTGCTAACCGGTGTAATTTTGTGATGTTTTTATTCATATTTGCGTTTTTCTACTTGTTTTATTATAAATAATGCACCAATTTGCTGTTTTTTATTTGTTAAATGAAAAAAAAATAATGAATTTGTTAGCAAATTGACTGCTCCCATGTTGAAAAAAGAAAGACAGGCTTATATTCTGCGGCAGGTAAGCCTGCATAACAGTGTATTATCGGCAGATTTAAGCAATTCCATTAATGTTTCAGAAGATACCATACGAAGAGACCTTAATGAGCTGGCCGAAGAAGGAAAAATCATTAAAGTGCATGGGGGTGCTTTATCCAAATCCTTCAATAATTTTTTCCTGCGTTCAGATGTATATAATGTTGACAGTAAGAAATTGGTAGCTGAAAAAGCGGTATCCCTGATAAAGGACGGGATGTTTATTTTAACCGGAGGTGGTACAACCATTGTGGAATTGGCCCGATCCCTTCCGGAGGGGTTGAAAGCTACTTTTTTTACGGGTAGTATTCCCGCAGCTTTTGAATACTCCCAGCACCCGCATATCGAGGTTATTTTTATTGGAGACAAGATTTCAAAGCGGTCACAGATAGCCGTTGGTGGAGAAGCCATTTCCAAAATAAGGAATATCAAAGCCGACCTATGTTTTTTAGGAATCAATGCTATTGACCCCGAACACGGCATTACAGACAATGATTGGGAAATTGCGCAGATGAAAAAAGCGATGATAGAATCTTCCGCACAAACTGTAGTGATGACGATCTCTGAAAAATTAAATACTTCCCAAAGAATCAGGGTTTGTGAACTGGATGATATTGATATTTTGATTACCGAACTTGCCCCTGAAAACAGTATTTTGGATCCATTCCGTAATAAAGGAGTAACCATTTTATAACCCACATTCAGAGCCAGTAATAAGAAATATTGCAATACCTGTTAATACATTTTCCACACTTATGAAATTCGCTTCTCATATTTCTGTTTCCGGGTTAGAGGATATAGCTTCCCTTGAATTATTGGTGAACAGTGCTTACAGGGGTGAAACCTCTCAAAAAGGCTGGACAACAGAAGCAGACCTGCTGGACGGCATTCGCATTAACCAAAGTTCCCTGACAAAAATTATCCAAAATCCACAATCGGTAATTCTAAAATATACAGGCCCTGAGGGAAAAATACTGGGTTGCGTTTACCTTGACAAAAAAAAAGACGCCCTATACCTGGGCATGCTTACTGTTTCGCCGGAATTGCAGGGTAAGGGAATAGGTAAGGAATTAATGAGAGCCGCCGAAGACTATGCGAAATCTGTTGGTTTACGAACCATTTCCATGACGGTTATCTCGGTCAGACATTCCCTGATTGGCTGGTATGAGCGGCATGGATATTTCCCAACCGGGGAAACACATCCCTTCCCCGATGATCCGGATTTTGGGATACCCAAAAAACCACTGTACTTCCGGGTACTCGAGAAACACCTGGATTAAACCCTTACTGGTGCCCTACTTTACCCGAAAGCTTCTTTAATTTAATCCGGCCTAACTTTTGATTAACTACCTTCAAAGCAATACTTATCGTTTGCCAGGCAATTATCTAATGGTCCTTTCGTTTACACATATCCTGAAAATCACTTTGGGTATTGGTTGTTTTTTCCTGTTCACCAGGCAATTAAATGCCCAGGTTAGAGACAATACCGATACCGTTTTCTTCCTGGCTAATAAAAAAGGGTTGCTGGGAAAAATTGGCAAAGGCCTTTCCGTCAATAACCCGGATCCCATTTATGCAACAGAAGGTGCCATAAAAAACGAATCAGCTTTCACCCCTTTCAAAGGAAAAATCATTCGCCAGATCCTGATTGAAAAAATAGGATTCACCAAATCAATCAATGATACTGCTCAAAAAGTGAATAACCTTTTTAATGAACTGGGGGATGCCCTTCATACCAGTACCACCCGAAAAGTGATTATTAATAACCTTTTTTTCAGGGAAGGAGACCCTATTTATCCTGCTTTGCTGGCAGACAATGAACGCTTTTTAAGGGAACTCAGTTATCTGCAGGATGCAAGAATTTCAGTGTTACCCATTTCCCAAATGGCAGATTCGGTCGATATCCTGATATTGTGTAAAGATGTATTCCCCATTGGGGGAAGTATAGAAGCGGGATCAATCAGGAACCTGAGTTTTGAATTGAATGATGATAACCTGGCAGGAAGCGGAAACAGACTACAATGGCAGAATTATTTTGATGTTGACAGGCGACCCAATTATGGATTTGGTCTTGAATTTCTGAAACGAAATATAGGGGGGAGTTTCATCAATCTGGCAGGGGGCATCCAAACCCAGGCTCCTGCTTTTAATAGTGGACGGCGGGAAGAGAAAGCGGTTTATGTAAGGGGTGAACTGCCACTGGTAAGTCCCTATAACTCCTGGACCGGTGCATTTGAGATAGCATCACACGCTTCAGCAAATGCATTTTTACCTGACTCATTATATGCAACTGATTTCAATTATTCCTATCGGAATGTGGACGGATGGATCGGACACAATATTGGTGCCCGTAAACAATTACAGCAAAACCTGCAATCCCGTTTTCGCAAAATTGTATCTGTCAGGGGGATTTACAAACGTTTCCTGGAGATCCCTGACCTGTATAAATCCATTTATAACCCAGCTTATGCTGACCTTGTAAGCGTTTTAGGGGCATTTACACTTTTTGAACAGGATTATTATCATACCAATTTCCTTTACGGATTTGGCCGGAATGAAGATTTACCGGAGGGTTTTAACATCACCCTTACCGGAGGTTTGACGAATCGCAGCAACATTAACCGTCCTTATTTGGGTTTTGAATACCAGCGAAACTACTTTACCCGAAACAAAGGCTACCTCAATTTCAATTTTAAGCTCGGAGGATATTACAATACAGACAAAGTTGAAGATATTAGCTTACTAACCAGTCTGGAATTTTTCACCCGGCTCAAAAAGATGAAAGGAAAGCATTGGTACAACAGGCAGTTTCTCAGTGGCAGTATTACCCAACTGGCAAGAACCAGGTTAAATGAAACCCTGCGTTTATCCAGCGATTACGGTATCCCACAATTAGACGATACCAGATCTCGGTCTGGTACCAGAATCACGCTAAATGGAGAATCGGTTTTTTACAATACCTGGAAACTGGTAGGCTTCAGTTTTGCACCTTTTCTATTTTCCAATTTTACTTACCTGAGACAAATCGGAAACAATGTGTCCAAAGGAGATATTTATTCTGCTATTGGAGGGGGAGTCAGGACCAGAAATGAAAACCTTGTCTTTGGAACAATTGAATTGAAAGGATATTATTATCCCCGAACTACGGGCTTCATGAATCAATGGAACGTTACCCTAAACACAGAACTCCGGTTCCGGTATGTCAGTCAGTTAATCAAACGCCCTGATTTCGTTATCGTAAATTGATAAATACCCGGGGGGAAACTTAACACCCATTAGCCATCTTTTGTCTAAAGGTTTTGCCATATAGCTGCTGTAACCAAATGGTCTTTTTTTCTTTGCAAAAAGAGTACAACCGCATAGTCTGAAGCAGAAAATTTATCCGGGAGGTTTATTTTCCCCTCTCCGTCGTTCCTGCATTCTACCGTTTCAAAAGATCGGACAATATTGTGATTCGTGAGTGTTACCCCTTTGTTTTCACCTGCCTTTATCTGGGTTACTATTTTTTTTTGTACCAGCACTATTTGCAACAAACTGTTACCGGCTTTTGAATGGGTCTTGTAATGAAACGTAAACAATTGCCCGGAAGTTTCATACCTGTCTAAAATGAGGCTTTCCTCACTTTTCATATCCAGCGATTGTTCCACCAGCTTTTTTACAGCCATACGATTATTACCTACGGTTTCTCGCTGACCATTGACCACAAGTTGAGGTGTATAGATGCTTTGTCCAGGCAGGAATTGGCCATACCATTGTTGCCGGGCACTAAAAGCGGCATTGCTGAATGGATCTGTCCAGCCTAACCTGTTCCAGTAATCCACATGAAAAGCAAGGGGTATGATTTGGTTATTTTTTCCTGTGGCATACTCCCCTAAAAGTTCATCGGCGGGCGGGCAACTACTACAGCCCTGGCTGGTAAATAACTCCATCAATACTACTCCCTGGCTGCTTTCAGATTTGGATTGGGAATGGGCAGAAATACACATCAGATTCAATGCCAGTAACACAATACACAATAGTCTCATCATCGGGAAAATTTGTTGGAAAGACGCTATTTTCGAAACTTCCTTACGGAAATTTAGTTATTCAGCTACCTTGTACAGACTACCCCCCTTTTCAAAAAGTCTGTCAACTCGTTTTTCCACTTCCGGATCTTTTACAACTGCGGGTGCATGGTGGGGTTTGATTCGGGCATCCAGCAACAATGGTCCCCGGCAACCCCAGTGTTTGTTTTGGGTAAATGCATCAATGCCATAAATGTCATGCGATGGATTGCTACGGGTAAAGCCTACCCATAAAAAATTAGCAAGAGACGCAGCGACAAAATCCGCATCATCACAAATAACCACTAAAACAATCCCCTCCCATTCGGAAACAGAATGGATTAATTGTTCCTGCAACTGGTCAAGTTCAGTGCGTGCCTGCTGGTAGTTATTGAACTTTGGCAACTGCAACGCTATCACACCTGGCATGACCAATTTCGCTTTTAATTGGGTGGGAATAACAGAAGGCACTTCCTTTCGCAATTGCCTTTTCTGATCACCATAAGCCGCAAAAACCACTTTACTACCCGCGTTTAAACCTGTTCCTGAATAGTCAAGTGTATCCATCGTGGTATTGGTATAAAAGTGGATATCCCTTGTGAGGTCAATTCTTTCCCAAACAAATTCCAGATAGTTTTGAATATCCCTGGTGTTGAGTTGTTTTGAATCATCGGCTGTAATGAATAAAAATTTAGCGAGGCTCAATTGTCCGGTTCCCAGTATATGGTTGGCAATGGTAAGCAGTTCTGCCGGTTGTTTACCCGGTGCATAGGGAGTATACCTTTCACTTCCAATGGCGAGCAACAAAGGGTGCACCCCTGCTGCATCAACAGCATTTACCTCCAGCAAGCCGGGTATTTCCTGTTTTACAGCTTCTCCGGTAAGTTCATGTATCAGTTCTCCAAAACTGGTATCTTCCTGGGGAGGGCGTCCCACTACTGTAAAAGGCCAGATAGCATTTTTCTTTGCATACACTTTGTGTACCCGCATTACGGGAAAATCATGTTGCAGGCTATAATAGCCCAAATGGTCTCCGAATGGTCCTTCCGGTTTATTGTCGCCGGGATACACTTCTCCTGTAATCACAAAATCTGCATCTGTACTTAAGCAATAGCCATCCTGATAAGTGTACCGAAACCTTCTCCCACCCAATACACCGGCAAATCGCATTTCACTGATTCCTTCGGGCAACGGCATTACAGCGGCTACTGAATGAGCAGGTGGACCACCCACAAAACAACTGACTTTTAAAGGCAATCCCCTGGCATTTGCTTTGGTCTGGTGTACCCCGATACCCCTGTGTAACTGGTAATGCAACCCTATTTCTTTATCTTTTATATAATTATTTCCTGCTAATTGGATACGGTACATACCCAGATTGGATTTTCCGATACCGGGTGATTCAATATCTTCTGTATACACTTGTGGAAGCGTTACAAAGGCACCACCATCCATGGGCCAATGCTGTATCTGCGGCAGATCAGAAATACTGATCTCTTCATACATCACCGGCTTGTTCATCAAAAAACTGTTGGGGAAAGCATTGAGTCCCGCTATACCAGCTGCAAAATGCCGTAAAGGACTACGGAGTGCTGCCACCGGATCATTTTTCAACCTGATCAGGTCCTGGACAAGGTGAAAGGTTTTCCGGAAAAGGAACCGACTCCTTTCCATGGTTCCGTAAATATTGGATGCGGCCCTGAAACGGGAACCTTTTACCCTTTCAAACAACAAAGCCGGGCCGCTTTGTTCATAAACACGTAAATGAATAGCGGCCATTTCAAGGTAAGGGTCTACTTCTTCGCGAACCCTTACCAAAAGGCCATTTTTCTCCAGGTCAAGTAACCCCTCTTCTAATGATGCATATTCCATAGGATTGTAACAAATTCAGTAAGCAATGGTTGGCGTTTACTGACAATTACCTTACCCTGCCGTTGCCAAAAATATAATAAATGATCATACCCAGCACTGGTGCCACCAGTATGATCAATATCCATAACAGGCGTGCATTCTGGCTTAGGTCATTACGCTCAAATATACCTTTGATGGTGTAAACAAGGGCTGCAATCCACAAAAGGCTAAGTATAAAGTAGGTCATATCTTCGGTTTAGTTACCGAAGCTACTCCATCATACCCATATTACCCTTAAACAAAACACCAAAAAGATAAAGCATCTGACAAGTTCGTATTTTTGCAGTATGACAAAACTCAGCGTAAACATCAACAAGTTTGCCACCATAAGAAACAGCCGGGGTGGCAATAATCCTGATGTGGTAAAAGCTGCGAAAGACGCAGAAAGGTTTGGAGCAGACGGAGTAACCGTCCACCCCAGGCCCGATGAAAGGCATATCCGCTACCAGGATGTAAGGGATATCCGAAAAATCATTACAACTGAATTCAATATTGAAGGAAACCCCAGAGAGTCCTCTTTCATTGATTTGGTAATGGAGACAAGGCCACACCAGGTAACCCTGGTGCCAGATGCCCTTGGTCAACTCACCAGTGACCATGGCTGGGACACCCTTACCCACAAAGACTACTTATCAAAGGTGATTTCGGATTTCAAAAAAGCAGGAATACGGGTATCCATTTTTGTAGACCCGGTTTTAGAAATGGTGGAAGGTGCTT
Source organism: uncultured Bacteroidota bacterium (assembly GCA_963750825.1). Taxonomy (GTDB): domain Bacteria; phylum Bacteroidota; class Bacteroidia; order Chitinophagales; family Chitinophagaceae; genus Sediminibacterium. The sequence goes on from CAVVSL010000045.1 coordinate 44,656, forward strand.
TTCATACGGGTACTGACCGGATTGAATTGTATACGGAGGGATATGCAAAAAACTATGCCTCAGATCCCTCGAATGCCATTGCACCTTATATACTTGCCGCCCAAAAAGCAAGGGAATTAGGCATGGGCATTAATGCGGGACATGACCTTACTCTCCAAAACCTGAAACACTTTGCCAGTAATATCGCGGGATTGGATGAAGTCAGCATCGGACACGCACTCATTTGCGATGCCCTTTACCTGGGATATGAAAATGCTGTTCAGCTGTATAGGCGGCAGTTGTCCTGACAAATTTCAGGGCAATTCGTATATTGTCAGACAATCATTGCCATGAGAGCCCGTCTTACCGGAATAATCCTGCTTTTACATGTTTCCATATTGGCGCAGGAGGTGAAGCCCCTGCCACCCCTCCCTTCCAAAGAACAACTTGCCTGGCATGAAAAGGAATTCTATTTATTTATACATTTTGGTCCCAATACTTTTACGGATAAGGAATGGGGAGAAGGAAATGAAGACCCTTCCCTGTTCAATCCTTCAGCACTCGACTGTGAGCAGTGGGCAAGAATAGCCAAACAGGCCGGTGCCAAAGGCATCATTCTAACCGCCAAGCACCACGATGGCTTTTGTTTATGGCCCAGTAAATATAGCACCCATACAGTAAGGGAAAGTTCCTGGCGGGATGGGAAAGGTGATGTGGTAAAAGACCTGGCAGATGCCTGCCGAAAAACCGGGATTGAAATGGGGGTATACATTTCTCCCTGGGACAGGAACCATCCCCAATATGGAACACCTGCTTACAATGATATTTACCTGGCCAGTATGAAAGAATTACTGACTAACTATGGAAAATTCTTTGAACTATGGTGGGATGGCGCCAATGGAGAAGGGCCGAATGGAAAGAAACAGGTGTATGATTTTCATCGCTTTGAAGATTCCGCATTTGCCTGGCAACCACAACTGGTCATCTTCAGTGATATCGGCCCCAGCATCCGCTGGTGCGGCAATGAAAAGGGGCTGATTGGGAATACCAACTGGAACCTGTTGGATACGGCAGGCTTTGCCAGAGGACTCGGTGCTCCACCGCAGGACACATTGAATCAGGGAAATGTTTACGGCAAACATTGGATACCGGCAGAAGCTGATGTTTCCATACGTCCGGGGTGGTTCTACCATTCGAAAGAAGACAGTAAAGTAAAAACGCCGGAAACCTTATTCAACCTGTACCTGCACTCCGTAGGCAATGGAGGTAACCTTTTATTGAATGTACCTCCAGACAGAACAGGCAGGATTCATCCCACAGACTCCGCAGCGCTAATGGGTTTCAGGGAAATCAGGGAAAAGACTTTTGCCAAAAACCAATTGTACAATGCAACCCTTAAGGCCAATACAGGATCTGACAAAACGCTCAGGAACCTTACGGATGAAGACATCCACACTTATTGGGCTTCTGGTCGCAAAGAAAATACTACCCTGGAAATCCGGCTACCTGAAAAGAAACCCATTACCAGCCTGGTATTGGAGGAAATGATTTCATTGGGACAAAGGGTAATGGGTTTCCAAATAGAAACCTGGGATGGAACTGAATACAGTAAAGTTTACACAGGTACTACCATCGGCCGCAAAAAAATTGCCGTATTTCCCAAACAGGTAACCGACCGTTTACGGATTACAATTACAGAGGCAAAGGATGTCCCCGTTTTGCGGAATATAGCTGCATATTGAAAAACTACTTCCGTTCATCCCTTACAGAAGGCTTTTGTCCAAATAATTGGCCTTTAACCTATTTATTACTCCTTTACAGTCTTACATATTTGTAGTTTGTAAAGAAATACCCAATGAAACCCATTTTACTGGCAGTTTGCCTACTAACAAGTGCAGCCATACTGGCGCAGCGACCTTTGACGACTCCCCCCAGTGGAGGCAATAAAAAAGCCATGGTTGGAGAACGAATCGGCATTACAGATATTACCATCACTTATGACCGTCCCGGCGTTAAGGGCAGGGAGGGCAAAATATGGGGGCAACTGGTTCCCGAGGGATTTACGGACCTGGGGTTTGGAAATACACAAGCTGCACCCTGGAGAGCGGGGGCTAACGAGTGTACTACTTTTGATTGCAGTACGGATGTTTTCATTGAAGGTCAGTTACTTCCAAAGGGTAAATATGGTTTTTTTATTGATTTTGGAAAAGATATGTGCACTTTGATTTTTTCCAAAAACCACACCAATTGGGGAAGTTATTATTACGATCAGAAAGAGGATATGTTAAGGGTAAAAGTGAAACCTGTAACCAATAACAACTTTGTTGAATGGCTCAAATATGAGTTCTCCGGACAAAAAGAAAATAGTGCCACGCTAAGCCTTAGCTGGGAAAAACTAACTATCCCTTTTACCGTAAGTGTTGACCTGGTTGAAACACAACTCAACTCATTCAGAAAAGAATTGCGGACCGATATGGGTTTCTTCTGGCTGGGATGGCAAACAGCGGCACAATGGTGCGTTGACCATAATACGAACCTGAAGGAAGCGCTTTTGTGGGCGGACAGTTCCATAAATCCCAATGTGGTAGGCGACAGAAATTTTTCAACGCTTAATACCCGTGCGCAGGTACTGGAAAAGCTGGGTCGGAATGCCGAAGCCAATGCTGACAGGAAGGAGGCACTCAGCATAGGCTCCTTAATTCAGGTACACCAATATGCAAGACAATTACTGGCACAAAAAAGAAACAGTGAGGCTTTAGATGTATTCACTTTAAATTTTAAAAAGCATCCAGACCAGTTTACGGCCATTATGGGAATGGCTAGAGGCTATTCGGGTACCGGCGATTTTGCACAGGCTGTTTCCTACGCACAAAAAGCCCTTAGTCTGGCACCCGATGAAGCCAATAAAACGAATATTGAAAGACTAATAGGATTGCTGAAACTAGGTAAAGACATTAATTAACCCGAATACTTCCAGGGAATAACCCTTTACAAAAAAAGGCGCATAAAATTATTTTTTGTGCACTTTTTTTGTTTGTCAGTTTATGAATGGGAAACGGGAAACAACATCCCCTTGAGTCAGATTATTATAAATAGAAGGGGTAACCTTTTTCACCCATGTAAAAAATAAAGTATCTTGCATACATGACAGCAAATCAACCATTGGTAGGCGTTATTATGGGTAGCGACAGCGATTTGGTAATCATGAAAGCCGCAGCAGAAATTCTGCAGTATTTTCAAATACCCTTTGAGCTAACGGTAGTATCTGCCCACCGAACTCCCTTGCGTATGATGGATTATGCCACAACTGCCAAAGAACGGGGCTTACAGGTGATTATTGCAGGTGCGGGTGGTGCAGCCCATCTTCCGGGCATGGTGGCTGCCATTACACCACTTCCTGTTATTGGTGTACCCATCAAATCTTCCAATTCCATTGACGGTTGGGATTCTGTTTTATCCATATTACAAATGCCCAATGGAGTACCTGTAGCCACTGTTGCCTTAAATGCTGCCAAGAACGCTGGCATTCTCGCTGCCCAGATTATCGGATTGGCTAATCCAGCCGTTGCCTCAGCTATGGCCCATTATAAACGGGAAATGAGTCATGAAGTTATAGGGAAAGTAGCCCTGCTCAAAAAGGATTGGCCCAATAGTTTTGACGAAGCCTGATGCCAAAAGATCAATAATACAATGAGGAGAAATTGAATATAACCTGATTGTATGAAATTCTTTCTAAATGAGGAATAGTAAACTATCATTCCAATAACTGATTGATAACAGTAAAACTGGCTTTATGAAATGGATGTATTCTATTGGAATATGGCTACTGCTGTTTAACGGCCTGATGTCAGGTTGTATAGGACAGAACACCCCCCCGGTTACCCAGACTTCCCCCTTTAAAGATGAAGACAAATTAATCGGAGGTCCCTTTGAAAACAGGGAATTTATGTACATCGGGATGCCCAAAAGAATTCCGTCAGTGGATACCAGCAAAGGTTGGTATCAGCATGGACAGAAACTATTAATAACCGGCACCATCTTTCAACCGGATGGAAAGACACCTGCACCCGGAGTAATTCTGTATTATTACCATACAGATATCCATGGATTGTATGCTTCCAGACCTGATCTTGATAAAAGGGTTGTGAGGCATGGCTATATCCGGGGTTGGGTCAAATCCGATGCCAATGGCCAGTATGCTATTTATACCATACGCCCCGCTCCTTACCCAAATTCTGCAATCGAAGCACATATTCACCCTTCCATTAAAGAACCAGGTATGGAAACCGAATATTATATTGACGAATTTGTATTTGATGATGACCCATTATTAACCGGTGCAAAAAGAAAAAAATTACCAAACAGAGGCGGAAGCGGCATTTTAAGGGTTTTGGTGAAGGGTGAGCTGCAAATAGCGGAACACAATATTATATTGGGACTTAACATTCCCAATTATCCAAAAACTTCAGAACCAATTGCAGGGTTGGCTTCCGGACTTCCCCCCGGAACCGATAATCCATCCTTTATCCCCTTTCATGCATTCGGACCCGATAAAGGAAGCAGGGCCTGCCCTGTTTGTAAATACGGCCGCTTTCAGGGTATATTGTACTTTATAGGCAATCACCCCGACTGGACAGACATCAAAAAATGGTTGGTTTTTCTTGACAGGGAAAGTATCCGAAGGGAACAATACCTGAAAACGTATTTAATATATGGAAATTCAACAAATTATTCCAAAGAAGCAAGACAGGAAATGCTGGAAAAAATTGGCAGAGAACTTGGTTTGCAAAAAATTGCACTGACCTTTGTTCCCTCACTCAACGATGCCGAATCGGAAGTGAATCTGAATAAAATTAATCCTGAAGCTGGCAATACCCTTATTTTATACAAACACAGAAATATTGTAGATAAATATGTGAATCTTACTGCCTCAGAAAATAATTTCAAAACAATTACCTTGGCTTTGGATAGAACAAAAGGAAATTATTTTCAGTTATCCGAACCTGCTCATCATTGAATTATTGGTATACCCTTCTCTTACCAACAATACCACTAAAAGGACTTTCTTCTACCCTTTTGCAATTAGAAAAAAGTATAGTTATTGGGCGAGAAAGATAAAATTTTCCAAATTTTCAATAGTCCGAATACAAATAAGCAACCCCTATTTACAAATTAATACTCTTTCAGCATGTTATGAATTGACTGACATGGCAGTTTGCATTCATTTTACCATTAATTTCACCCGAAAACCTTTCAAAATCAGAACCATTTTGCATGAAAAATTTATTAACAATACTTGCTTTTCTAACTGCTATATCAGCTAATGCACAAGCCAACTGGGAAAAAGTATCCCTCACAGAAAAGGTAAGTATTTCTTTTCCATCCAGACCCTTAGAAGCAACTGCAGGTGCAGGCCAAAAAACATTTATGCTAAAAAGTGCTGACAGTACAGCCAACTATATTGTTGCAGTAACTGATCTGGGTCAAATGATGGGAGTAGATTCTGCAACCATGGCTGCTGAAATGGAAAATGAGGAATTCTGGGAACAGGCCAAAGCAGCTTTTACCAATAGTATGGGGGCAGAAGCCAACCTGGTAAAGGATGAAATCATTCAAATAAAAAATTCGAAAGCATTGAAAATGGTCATAGACAGAAAAAATGAAACGGGAGGCACTAATAAATTAACCGTGCTCATACTGATTCATGGCACCAATAGTATCAATATTATTTTCAATAACCGAAACGGAAAAGCTGACCAGTTGCTGGAACAAAAATTTATAGATTCCGTTGAGATACAATAACTCACATCCTGGAAGTTTGATTGAAAATCAACCCCCTCATACAAATTTTTCGTATTCATACAGTACCCCTCTAAAAAGGCCTTACCTGGTTTTCACCGGCTAAGGCCTTTTTTTTTATTTTAGGCAAACTTTTTCAGCCTTGTTTTGTTTATCAATTCACCGCAAACAGGCCCGGAAAATATTACAGAAGTCAATCCCCAATTGGAATGCAAAAAATAAACAGCTATTACCCTTATACAAGACGGAAAGGATATCGAAAGAAACTTCTCCCTGCTTGCTTTCTGACCTTAGCCTGGCTTTTCCTGGCCCAATGGGGTTTGGCGCAGGCTTCCGGTGTCATAAATGGCTTTGTGATACAAAAAAATACCCAACAACCCCTGTCCGGTGCCACTATCCGGCTATTGGGTACCCAACTGGCCTGTATTGCCGACTCCGGTGGAAGGTTCCGGTTGACGAACATTCCAGCGAAAACCTATACCCTTTCGGCAACCGCATTGGGCTTTAAAACCATTACCCTGTATAACCTTATCATCAACAGTGGTAATGAAAACGTAGTCACCCTGGAAATGGAAACCGATATTTCGGTATTGAATAATGTAACCGTAACCAATAACCGGAGATCCGTTCGGGCAGCAACTTTAGAAACACCGCTGAGTGTCCAGAAATTAACCGCCGAGGAAATCAAAAGCAATCCGGGTGGTAATTTTGATATCAGCAAGGTAATCCAAACACTTCCCGGTGTGGGTGGCGGTCAACAAGGTGGTTCCTTTCGGAATGACATCATCATCAGGGGCGGGGCTCCGAATGAAAATGTATTTTATGTTGACGGCATTGAAGTGCCCGTTATTAATCACTTCCAGACCCAGGGAAGCAGCGGTGGACCCCAGGGTATTTTAAATGTCAGTTTTTTAGAAGATGTAAAACTCAGTTCCTCTGCTTTTGATGCCAAATACGACAATGCCCTCAGCAGTGTGTTCCAGTTCAATCAAAGAACCGGAAACCCCAATGCTTTCCAGGGTAACTTTCGGTTAAGTGCCACAGAAGCGGCCCTTACCTTTGAAGGCCCATTGAGCAAAGACAAAAAAACAACCTTTTTGGCCTCTGCCAGGCGTTCCTATCTGCAATTGTTATTCCAGGCACTGGATCTGCCCATCAGGCCCAATTACTGGGACTTTCAGACAAAAGTCACGCATCGGATAAATCCTAAAACCACCCTCACATTTCTCGGGATTGGCGCAATTGATGAATTCCGTTTTGCGGCACCCAGAAAAGTGACCCCGGAAAAATTATACCTGATTAATTCAAATGTGCTGGTAAACCAGTGGAACTATACACTGGGTGTTTCACTCAAACACCTCATCCCTAAAGGGTATTGGAACCTGGCACTCAGCCGTACCGATTTTAACAATGGAATAGTCAAATATGAAGATAACCAACAACCCTCAGCGGCTAACCAAACACTGGATGTAGCCAGCCGCGAAACAGAAACCAAACTCAGGTGGGACCTGAACCATTTCAGCAATGGTTGGAAATTTGCGTATGGGGCCTCTCTTCAACTGGCGGAATACAGTAACCGCACTTTTTCAGTTATCCGGAAAGAAATCCGGGATGCCAACAACAACCTTTTACAACCGGCCATCAACGCCAGTTTTACCAGTCCACTTGCCCCATTTGTGCGGTATGGTGCTTTTGTACAGGTCGGCAAAAGGTTTGCAGGCAACCGGTTAGGCGTGAGTGCAGGGATAAGAACGGATATGAACTCGTTTACCAATGGGGGTGGAAAAGGAT
>CAVVSL010000046.1:0-34737 GCA_963750825.1 uncultured Bacteroidota bacterium
TCGGTTTGCTGCTATGCTGGCGGACGTAGTAACAATCGGCTGCAAATCGCTATCAGCTTCAGTTCGGGCTCGACGTTCAATTTTCAGCTTTAGTTCATAACTTCAACTTCAGTTTTTCAAATCGGCTGCGGTTCCGGGCTGGACGAGTCAATGAATTCCAGCACAGCAGCAAGCCGTCAACGTTGTGCGTCATTGTAAAGCGACTCCATAAATTTACATTCAAGTAAATATTTCATTTCAACCGAAGGGTTTTTATACAAAAATCGTATAACATATAACACTGTTAGCCAACTATACCAATAAATATTAAGCATCGTGAAAAATATCATATTAGCCATTATTCTGGTTTCAGCATCATTAAATATATCAGCACACGAAGGAGGTCATGGGACGCCACTCAAAGAGTGGAAGTTTGCTTCTAAAACTCAATCTATTAAGGCAGATTTTATTAAATAGTGAAAATGGCAATGTTTGGCTTATGGACAGTAACCATACTATTAAAGTCATATCTAATTTCAGACTTTTCTAACGAGGACCAAAAGTATATATCGACCAGAAAGCGAATTAATTCAATCTTTAAATAGCAAACAATCTACAGAGATCGAATTCCCATTCATTTTCATATTTAAAAATGGGACTTGATCCTTTTAGGTGGTTTTCTTCTATTTTTCTCTGCTTTTCAATTGATAAAACAAAAAAAAATAGTTCATTTAACTTATGGCCTTCTTGGTGCTGGATTAATTTTATTCGTTTCGTGCAATAATACCAGAACCGCCAAAACAACCACTGCTGACGTTCCGCCAAATAATGTTTCGCTTGATGCAATCTTTTTTCGAAAAATTTGATGGAGTAAAAACAGATTCAGATGAAAATTACCTGTATGTTTCATCCAATGGATTGCCGAATCATGAGATGATGACAGGAATAACAAATTGGCAACAACAGGTTCCTATTAATCAAAATTATACGGGTACTAATAGTTGGGCAATACCGCTTCATCCAAAAATGGCAGCGCATCCACTATCTACAAAAACTAATTTATTGAAAGGTGCCATTGCAGTTGCTGTAAATGGAATTCCTATTTTTAATCCGCTGAATAACCGGGGTGAAGATGCTAACGCCATTGGTGAATTAGATAAATGGGGCGGACATTGCGGCCGTGCAGATGATTACCATTATCATTTGCCGCCATTGCATTTACAGGAACAGGTTGGCGCCGGAAATCCTGTTGCTTATGCGGTTGATGGCTTTCCTGTTTATGGAGCAACAACAGATAAACTGGATGAATATCTAGGCAAAATGAACGCAGATGGTTCTTATGAATACCACACCATTAAAACATATCCTTATTTTATTGCCGGCATGAGAGGCGAAGTAAAATTAGACCCCAACTCAAAAGCTCCGGAAAACCAGGTTACACCGCAACCAAGAACTCATGAGCTAAGACCTGCTTTAAGACCTTTAAGAGGTGCTGAAATTACTGGTTTTAAAAAGTTGAATAATCAGTCGTATTCATTAACCTACCAGTTAAACTTAAAAAACTATATCATCAATTATAACTGGGACAGTGCTGATAATTATACCTACGAATTTATAAATCCTGATGGCACTTCAACTGTTGAAAAATACAAACCAAGAAAACAATGAGCATAATAAAACTTCTATTTCCACTTTTGGTTCCTGTATTTTTTCCTGTTCAAATAACAGAACAGAAGCAACAAAGTAAATCATGATGATTTCAAGACGATACATCCAGATTTTACACTATCCAGTAGTGCAATAGAGAATGGTGTTTTACTGGATGCTTATAAATGTGAAGAGAAGATAGATGGTGTAGAAAATTCAATACCATTATCCTGGCAAAACGTACCGGAGGGTACTAAATCCCTGGCAATAGTCATGTATCATTATCCAAAAAAAGAAGACAAAACCGAAATTAATTCATACTTATTGCTATGGAATATTAATCCGGAAATCAGGGAGATTCCATACAAAATGGCTAATACCGGAACCTGGTATATGGGAGCTAATAAAGATGGTAATGCTATATCTTATACTTCTCCCTGTTCACATGGTAAAGGTAAACACGAATATATTATTGCGCTGTATGCCTTATCCGAAACACCTGCTTCTTTGCCTAAACACAATTCTTTAGATGTTTATTACAATGTGTTTATGAATGCTATTGCTACAACAAAAATTATTGACAGAACAACTTTAACCTTTACAGACACTAAATAATTTACAATATGAAATATATACAAAAAATAATTCCGGTACTTACTTTTACCTTTTTTTCTCTTGCTGCATGCAATAATGGAACAAAGGCAGTTCAAACGAATGCTGAAAATATAAAGGAACAGCAACTGTATCTCAGGGGCCTGCTAAAGTAATAACCAAAAATATATTTGAGTGCGATCGGGGTCGTAAAGCACCTATTGGCGAATCTACAGCACTTAGATGGTAGTGTTTGGACTGTTCCTGCAGTAGTTAATTTTACGAATACTAATTTTCCATTTGCATCCGATTTATACAATCCTTGCACTAAAGTGGAATTTAAGTCTGCTGATGAAGCATTAAAAGCTTTGGACGGAACTGACATAGTAACAATTGATGCCGATGGAGAAATCATTACAGCTTTTGTATTTGCCGACAACTATTTTGAAATGTACATCAATGGTATTCCGGTTGGAAAAGACAATGTGCCATTTACAGAATTCAATTCTAATATCGTTCGTTTTAAAGTGAAAAAACCTTTTACCATTGCCATGAAATTAGTTGACTGGGAAGAAAATAGTGGATTAGGTTCTGAGAGTAACAGAGGAAAAGCATTTCATCCAGGAGATGGTGGAATGGTTGCTGTTTTTAAAGATGCTAAAAATGAAATAATTGCCACAACCAATTCAAATTGGAAAGCACAAACATTTTATACTGCACCTTTAAAAGATTTATCATGTGCTTCAGAAAAAGGAACTTTAAGATTAAGTGAAAATTGTAATACCGATGATTCTGATGATGGAACTTCATATTATGCTTTGCATTGGAAAATACCATCAGATTGGCAAACCAAAGGTTTCGATGACAGTGACATGGCCTAACGCAACGGAGTTTACAAATGCTGTTATAGGTGTTGATAATAAACCAGCCTATACAAACTTTACAGATATTTTTGATAATAGTGCCAACGATGCCAAGTTTATATGGTCAACCAATGTAATATTGGATAATGAGGTAATTGTTACGATATACTGTAAAGTAAATATTGTTGCCCATTCCTCAAAGCGTCTTCACTTCGTGGTTATATCCTGTTGCTTTTAGCAAAATTTAACCATTCGTTATGTTTCATTGTAAAGCGATACTACAAATAAACATTCACGAAATATTTCATTTCAACCGAAGGTTTTTAATAAATAAATCGTCTAACTATAAAACCTTTCTAATTTTAGAAAGCCCATACAAATAAATAAAAAGCAATCATTAAAATGCGAATAGGTATCCTGCTAATTATAATTTTCTTTCTTCCTATAAGTTATGGGTTGGCTCAGAAAAATAATATTATAGAGCAGGAGTCTCAATTTTCAAACAATGACGATATCCCTGTTTACAATTTTAATTCTTTAGAACCGCTGTTATACACAAGTTCCGATAAAACCTATATTGTTAATTTTTGGGCTATGTGGTGTGCTCCCTGTGTTAAAGAATTACCGATAATTCAGGAATATCAAAAAAACAATCCAAATGTAGAAGTATTCTGTTGGTTAGTCTCGATTTTCCGGAAGACATAGAAACCAAACTAAAACCATTTTTAAAGAAAAAAGGGATTACATCAAAAGTAGTACTATTGGATGACCCTGATGCTAATTCCTGGATTGACAAAATTGACCCAAATTGGTCAGGAGCCATACCATTTACGATCATATTTAATAATAAAAACCGCTCGTTTCACGAACGTGAATTTAAAGATGTTAAAGATTTAGAAAATGAAATAAATAAAACAATAAAAAACAAATAGAATGAAAAAAAACAAATTATTATTTAGCAACAATTCTTCTGGTAAGCAGTTTATTTACAACTGTTATCGGTAAGTGCTCAGGATAGAAAAGGGCCTCCTCCAAATGGTGGACAAAAAGGACCACCTCCCGGTGGTGGACATAATCCTGAACAAACCGAAACTTTAAAAGAAATGAAAGGTTACAAAATTGGTGAAGTAGCTACCGATTTTAAACTTAAAAATGTTGATGGCAACTTCTTTTCATTGTCTGATATTAAAGGAGCAAAAGGATATATTGTTGTTTTTACCTGTAATGAATGTCCGTTCGCCAAAATGTACGAAGACCGTTTAATTGCATTACACAATGAATATGCACCTAAAGGATATTCTGTAATTGCCATCAATCCTAATGTTAGTGAAACTAATGAAAAAGAAAGCTTTGAAGCTATGCAGAAAAGAGCTAAAGAAAAGAAGTTTCCATATGTATATTTAGAAGATAAAGGACAAAAAATATTTCCGCAATATGGTGCATTAAGAACACCTCATGTATTTTTATTGGATAAAGAATTAAAAGTTCAATACATTGGTACTATTGATGACAATGCCAAATCTGCTCAAGATGTAAAAGTAAAATACGTTGAAAATGCCATTACAAGCATTGGAAAACGGAAAAAAACCAAATCCTGATTTCACCAAGGCAATTGGCTGTCCTGTAAAGGCGAATTAAATTATTTGGGAGGTATAAGAGTATTGAAAATTGAATAGTGCGGAAGAAAACAACGAACGCACAATAACTAAGGTTTCGTTGCGCCCAACGGGCGAACAATGAAACCCCTGTTGAACGGAACCGGGTATGAGCGGAGTGACTGTATGGAGTTATCGGAAGAGAGTATAGAGATGGTAAACAGGCGTTGCGCCTGTTTTTTGTACTGGAGAGTGGTCAATGATGCGAGATACCCTATTAGCTACTTTAGTTTTATTGGACAGGTACATGCCTTCCCTGCCCGCTGTTTTAACCAACAGGAACAAGTTGCTTTACCCGTAAATATTTACCGGGAGGTCCCCGCTGACCAAAGACTTCGATGGTTACCAGCGTTCCGGTTTTGCAGCAAGGGCAACGGCGTAATAGTGTTTTAACAGGGTTGCCGGCAGTGTATACTAACGCCGTTGTGGGTCGCCCGACCAACAGTAGCAGTGCCGTGGAAGGAATTTCAAAGTTTTGCCGGACTTCAGACCGGGTAGTTGCTTCACCCAACCCTGAAACGGGAAATTTCCCCTAGGAATAATGAGGGGCTTGTTTTATATTGTATTTTATATAAATGTGTGCGAAATGAAAGCTGATTGGCTTGGCGCAATAGGAATATTTACAATAGTGCGGGTTCAAATATTGGGAATCAATTAAATTGGAATTTGTAAAAGTTAAAAAGCAGCGTATATAAAAGTGTTGGGCGCAAGCTTACTCGGCCGCAATAATCCTTTGTAACACTGATATTATTTGCTAAATTTGAAGTATGAAGACTATGACAATGCAGATACCGGACAATTTGGACGAAAGGGAAGCAAAAACAATGCTTGCGGCTAAGCTATATGAAAAAGGTTCTTTATCTCTTGGTCAAGCTGCTGAATTAGCTGGTTACACCAAACGAACTTTTATGGAAATTTTAGGAAGTTACGATGTATCGGTTTTTAGTTATTCAGAAACAGAATTAGATAAAGAAATCGTTGATGCACAAAACTATCATCTCTGACACAAGTTGCCTAATCTTGTTAGATAAAATTTGCGAACTTGATATTCTAAATAAATTATTCGGGACAATAATTACTACTTCTGAGGTTGCTGAAGAATTTGGACAGCCTCTGCCAACTTGGTTTGAATTAAGACAACCAACAGATAAAAATTATCAGTCGATTATTGAAGCATCGGTTGACAAAGGCGAAGCAAGCGCAATTGCACTTGCTATTGAGTTGGACGATTGTTTGCTTATTATCGATGATCTGAAAGGCAGAAAATTTGCACATCAACTTGGCCTGACCATAATTGGGACTATTGGAGTTGTTGTCGACGCAAAGTTGGCTGGACTAATCCCTTCTGTTAAACCAATTTTAGCCAAAATCAAAGCCACAAACTTTAGAATTACCGAACAGCTTGAATTGCTAATCATAAAAAGAGCAGGCGAATAAAGCCATGCGCCCAATAACTAAGGTTTCGTTGCGCCTAACGGGCGAACAATGAAACCCCTGTTGAACGGAACCGGGCATGAGCGGAGTGACTGTATGGAGTTGTCGTAAGAGAGTATAGCCACTGTATAATATATGCCTGATTTACACAAAATAAAACCGCACCCTAGTTTAGGAGGATTTATAAAGGAATACTGGTATGTGTATTGGCAAAAAGCATGCGCAGTGCCCATATCTAACACCCCCACACCGGAAGAGGGGATATGCTTTTTTCCCCGCAATTTGCCCTCGGCTGGGGTGGATGATACAATGGTAAAAACCACCGATACTTTTATAATCCGTCAGTCTACCACCAGATTAGATATGCTAACACCCAACGACTATAGCATGTTTAAAATTGTTTTTACAACAGGTGGTTTTTTTTCATTGTTTGGAATTCCCATGTCATTATTTACAAACGGACATACAGAAACCATTTCAGTGTTAGGCAATGCTGTTGCGGTATTAAAAGAACAAATTTCCAATGCCAAAAGTTTTGAGGAAATGGCTGGTTATGCCGATACATATTTGATGGAGCGAGCAGCCACTATTAAAAATTATGTTTACCCTATTGATAGGGTGATAAATCAGAAAGGCTTATACCAATATTCTTTAGATAAATTAGCCGCTGATGCCTGCCTTAGCAACAGGCAGTTTGAAAGAAAGTTTTTTGAGCGAACCGGTGTAAATCCCAAATTGTACCAGAGAATTGCAAAATTCAACGAAGCAATGAAAATAAAAAAGAAAACACCAAAGCTAACCTGGATTGATATTACTTATATGACTGGCTATTATGACCAAATGCACCTCTTGCGTGATTTTAAACAGTTTACCAACTTAGTGCCCACCAGTTTTGATTTCGAAAATGCGATCATCTATTAAAAATGTCGCTTTTTTACTATTGTAATCTGTACACTTTTTCAATCTTTGCCTGAACACAGATTTGTTTTCCTGTTTACAGGCAGTATCGCAAGGAGTAGATTTCTTTGTTCCGACTCTGGTTGATCTTTTTAGGTATGCATTTTGTAAAACCAGTATAATAATAGATACGCTAACAAAATAAAGGAACCGAAAAATGATAAAAAAAATAGTTGGATTCCTCGCTGTTATTCTTTTGTGTATACTTCCATTTTTATTGGCGGTTGCCATAAGTAAATATTCTCCTTATGTTGAAACAAACAGGTTTCAAACCTACGTTATCCTTTGCGCAGTTATTTCAACTGCCATTCTTTTCATTGTATTCTTTCTAATGAAACGGTTTTATCCATCGATGGAAATTTCCAGGTTGGGTGACATATTGCTTTTCCTGCTCTTATGTCCACTTTTTTCAATATATGGTTTAGCTTCCGCGCCTGACCTCAGCCTTACGATGCTTGATCACCCGGAACGGGAACATTTACGGTATATTTTACTCTTTATCGCCTTAGTACTTTTTGGAGGGTATATTCTGTTACTATTGAGAAGTAGTGCCCTAGCCATAAAAAAATCTACAAGATGGATAATGACAGTGATTTTTATGCTCGTTTTGGCAGAATATTTTTGGGAGTTCACCCATCACTACTCATACCCGGAAGCAATGAAGGAATGGGTAAGCCAGGGTAATAACCCTGTAGAATTTGGTAAAAACTATGATAATTTTAAATTAGTTACCGTTGGTGTAATTGGTCGGTATTTGCAATTTATATCTGTAATATGGCTTTCTTTATTTTTATTCAAGTTGCAAAAAATTAAAATTTGGTGCCCCATCCTAAATATAATTTTCAGTTCAGTGGGGATTTTTTCAGCAACTTTTATCCTCATTACCAAAATGAACATACCCAAAGGATTTGAAATATTATATATATTCTTCATACCCGGAATTCCTTTTTTTCTATTGTATTGGTTAGGGGTAGCATTATTAACCAATATAGGATCAGGAAATAGCAGCGTACCAAAACGTACGCCAACGGGAGTTTTGTAAACTGCCATAAATAACTTCAATCAATTTCAGGGTACAGTTGTGTAAAAACCGGCTGGTAATTGATTTTTTAGTTGACTGTGGAAGAATTTCCCATCTTTTACTATCTTCAGGTTGTAGGTATTCAGTAGGCAAAAATGACTTTTCCGAAAAATATGGAAGCCGGTTAGCAAACCTTGCCTTACATGCTTGAATGTCAAGCAGACTAATGCCTGGCTGTTTACTGCATCAAACCGTAATAATCCGCCCCAAAAAAACCTAATTATGCCAATGTCAAAAAAAAGGATACTCTTATTGAAATGCCTCTTCTTAATGTTTGCCGGTTTATTTGTAATGCTTCTTTCCAGTATCCTGCAACAGGTAACTCCCCCGCAGGCCGGAGAGTATTATTATTCGGATTTTCTGAAAAACAATTACACGGTTCTAACAGCCTGTATTTTCTTTGGGGTGGGTGGGGTAGTGGGTTTTTACCTAAAAGTGAACCCATGGCTTGCCGGAATTTCGCTGGTAGCCATTTTCCCAATAGCTGCTATTTATGAAGCAATCGTTTATAGGGTAAGCCATAACCTTATCCCTTTTGAATTGTTTTTTCATTTTTTGTTTTCCTTACCGGCAATTGCGGGCATTTACCTGGGAAGGTTCTTGTTACATAGAATAACAATGCATAAAAGCGTTGCTAATAAATAAATACCGGCTTACATTTCTACTGAGGCACTCAAACCGGAATACTGCTTATCTCGTAGCCATAGTTGCTGTTCGCTGTTGAAGTGAAACAGGGGTATAAGAACACAGATGGTTATTTAGCCAAACGGGTAACTATGTTGATTTTTCAGTTGGCGGTTTACCAGGTTCTTCTATTACAATTTTACTTTGGGGCATTTTCTCTATCGCTTCTACCGACTCCACTTCAATTTCCTTGATATTAACGGCGTAGCTATTGGGATAAATATTAGATCCGGTTTTTACCGCATATACATGTGTAAAAACAGCACCGTAGTACAAAATCATGGCTGAGTAATACACCCATAACAACATCACCATGGCGGAGCCCGCAGTTCCGTAAACAGAAGAAAGTTTACTGTGTCCCAAATAATAGCCGATCAGGAATTTTCCAGCCATAAACAGCAACGCCGTAATAAAAGTTCCCATTTTAATGTGCTTCCATTTAATTTGTGCATCGGGTAAAATTTTGAAAATCATACCAAATAAAACAGTGGTTATGCCAAAAGTGAGCAGGATATTAAACAGGTAGGCAATAATAACCGTTACGGTTGGAAATATTTGGGTAAACTTATAAATAAGTGCATCCATCATTCCATTGATGGCCAGAGAGACCAGCAACAAAAATCCAAGACTTACCACAATAGAAAAGGAGAGTAACCGGTTAACCATCATCCTGAATATACCATTGCCTTTGCGGGGTTTGGATTTTAAATTCCAAATATAATTTATGGAATCCTGGATTTCCGAAAACACACTGGTAGCACCAATCAACAAGGTGATAATCCCCACCAGCATGGCAAAATTACTGTTATTCGACAGGGCAGAGCTGCGTATCATTTGCTGGATCTGCAAGGCTGCCTCTGTGCCAATAAATCCGGCAATCTGGTGGTACAGGGTTCCTTCAACCGCTTCCCGGCCATAAAAAGTATCGCTGATGGCAATAATAATCATCAGCATGGCCGGTAAGGAAAAAATGGTGTAAAACGCCAGCGCGGCACTCAATTTCAGAATTCTTTTTTCTAAAAAATCAGAAAATGATTTTTGGAAGACTGACCACAGGGTGTTGGCAAATATTTTCATCTACGGGTGGGTTTGGGTTTAATTACCCTGTTAAAGGTCTGCAATACCCAATGCGGCAACCACCTATGGCTTTTTTTCCGCATAAAGTGTTTTAGGTAATTCAGTTTTGACAAGTTACTACTTAAACACAATGTAACACAATAAAGGATCTTTGGCCAACCCGTTAAATGACCATTGGGATAGGGAATTGGATTTTATAAGGTTATTAACCGCTTAACCCCAGACAAATCAACATTTGGGCTGTAAACATATTTATTTTATTTTCAGGTACCCTTATTGTTCCTTAGCAACCAGCAAAGACCAGTTAGTGTATTTGATGAAATTTGCTGATTTATCACCTCAATAGAGTAATAAAGTAATTTAGGAAAAGGTAAGGCGGAACAATGAGTCACGATTTTTTAAAATAGCATTAAACCATTTATGAGACAAACCATTTTAGGCGCCAATGGTACTATTGGCAAAGTATTGGCCAGGGAATTGCTGCCGTATACCGACCAAATCAGGCTGGTAAGCCGCAATCCTAAGCGGGTAAATGACACAGATGAATTGTTTCCGGCTGACCTGACAGATGCGGCAATGGTAGACAAAGCCATTGAAGGCTCTGCCGTGGTTTACCTGGTCATCGGGTTTGACTACAGTTTACAAGTCTGGAAGGACAAGTGGCCCAAATTAATGAAAGCCACCATTGAAGCCTGCAGTAAACACAAGGCCAAACTGGTTTTTTTTGACAATATTTATATGTACGACAGCAGTGCCATGGGACATATCAGGGAGGATTCGCCCGTGAATCCATCCAGCCAAAAAGGAATGGTGAGAAGAGAGATTGCAGACATGGTAATGGATGCCGTAAAAGCCGGTAGCCTGACTGCCCTTATTGCGCGCGCACCCGATTTTTACGGACCGGATAATGAAAAAAGCTTTCTCATGGAAACGGTGTATAAAAACCTGCAAAAAGGGAAAAGGCCCAACTGGTTTATGGATGCAACCAAAAAACATTCTTTTATTTATACCCCCGATGCCGCCAAAGCCACGGCCATTCTGGGTAATACACCCGATGCTTTTAACCAGGTCTGGCACCTGCCCACCGACAGTAACCCTTTAACGGGACATGAGTGGGTGGCACTGTTTAACAAAGAAATGAACACAACTCAAAAAGTAATGGTGTTGCCGATGTTTATGCTCCGGTTGCTGGGCCTGTTTATACCCTTGCTAAGAGAAATGCCGGAAATGATGTACCAATATGACCGGGACTATTTCTTTGACAGTACTAAATTCAAATCGCGTTTCAATTTTACCCCGGTTACCAATGAAATGGGCGTGAAACTGAGTGTAGGTAATCAGGAATAGCCGTATGCCTTTGTAAACGAACAGGCCTTTCCCTTGATCCGTATAACAGTGAATTGTGTCTGCATTAGCTTCCTGAAGTTTATTCACTGGCGTGTACCCAAACCCATTATTATGCATGAGATAGTTATACAGGACAAAACCTTTGACAGAAATCATTTTAGCGAGGGGCCTTTCCCCATTGGGGAATATGAAAACTGCCGGTTTACAAAGGTTGATTTTACGGGTAAGGATTTTTCCCATTGCCGGTTTATCGACTGCAGGTTTACTGACTGCAATGTAAGCCTGGTAAAACTGGTGCAAACAGTTTTCCGGGACTGTGAATTTACTGATTGTAAAATGTTGGGCCTTCCATTTGAAAATTGTCATGCCTTTGGATTGGCCTTCACTTTTACGGGATGCCAGCTGGACAGTGCCTCCTTTTATAAAACTACCCTTAAGAAAATTGTTTTTACCCAATGCTCACTGCAGGATGCGGATTTTACAGAAACCGATTTAACCGGTGCCGTATTCAATAACTGTAACCTCGCCAATGCTCTTTTTGAGCATACTATACTGGAGAAAGCCGATTTACGCACTGCCTACAACTATTCCATTGATCCCGGACAGAATCGGATTAAAAAAGCCAAATTCTCCCTCGCGGGTATTCCCGGGTTATTGCACCAGTACGATATCAGCATTGAGGACTGACCGTTTGCAGCATCAGGTTTCCTCACAGCATTGTATGACTACCCTTTTTACTGATCAACTATCGCCCGGCATTCATCCTCGTTGCAGTAACCAGGCCCCGTTTCCGAAGGATAATCGCCCAAAAACAACGGATCCTGCCCGCTGCCTGCTGTATACTGAATACCGTAAAAGACTTTACCCTGCAGGATTTTAATGGATTGAAGGATGTATGGCTGAAAGAAGCCAGCCATAAGTCCCTGTAAAGACTTTCCGGGATGAACTTTTCTGAAGAAACTGTGTTACGGATAACCAGACCAAAATGCAGTTATTATGGTAAGGGAGAAAATGGTTGATAGGGTGTTCCGCAAATTACTCTCTGCAACCTGCAAAGAAAAAAGTGAAAGGATAATCCTGGTGATTGCCATCATCAGTTATGTAATTCATTTGGGATTGATTGTGTTGGTTAACCGGGGGCTCATTCCCGTTGAAGCCAAATTTTTACAAAATCCCATTGCGGCCATCTATACCCCATTTTCTTTTATCCTGTTGTATGAAGTGTATCTCTTAATATTTTTCCTTCCACAATCCATCACTGTTTACATCGGCAAACAATATGAGATCATTACCCTGATAGTGATCAGAAGAATTTTCAAAGACATTGCCAATATTACCCTCACGCCTGATTGGGTTACCCTGAAAACGGACCTTCAGTTTACCTATGATGTGGTCAGTTCCCTGGTATTGTTTTCGCTCATTTACCTGTTTTACCAGAACAATCCCCGGAAAGCATACCATAAAATAATGCAACCGGATAGGGAAGGGAAAACCATTCAAAGATTTGTGGATTTGAAAAAAGTAATGGCAATTATACTGGTTCCTATTCTCCTGATGCTTGCCGTTTACACTTTGGTTAACTGGGCAAGGGGGATAATGCAGGATTACAGCCATGGGATCATGGCTTTTAAAAACATCAATAATGTATTCTTCGATGAATTTTTTACCATCCTGATCATTGTAGATGTTTTGCTATTACTAACCTCTTTTTTTTACTCCGACCAGTTTCACAAAATCATCCGGAATTCCGGATTTGTGATTTCGACCATTCTCATCAAAATGTCTTTTTCCGTAGAGGGAATTGTCAACAATGCATTGATCATCGGGGCGGTCTTATTTGGGTTACTGATATTGATTATGCACAATAGATATGAGAACAAAATGGTAACCATTTCACAATAACCCTTATGGCCGGAAAATGAAATATTTTACCTACATTAAAGGATGAAATTTTCAGGAATCCATAGGCCATTATTTTTTTTACTACTCACAGGCTGTCTGTGTTGTAATAAACAGGAAGAACAGGAAATCATTCAAACTGAATCTCCCCCGGTAGCGCTGTCCGGCATGGTGCTTTGCCATAATCGCATATCATGGGATTCCGCTGCCATCCGCAATAAACTGATTGGGAAATGGCAATGGGAATTTATCAGTTGTTACTGGAACCGGGAAGATGCCAATAGCCGGGATTTTAAGGGCCTCACTGTGGTATTTAAACAAGACAATACCCTTGAGGTAACTGCTAATGAGCAGTCAAAAAAGACAGCTACCTGGTCGGTTGTTAAACTGAATGATGGCAATTATACCCTGGCTGTCAGTCCCATTGTTCTCCAACTCCCGGGGAGGGTTATTTTCTGCGAAGACAGGGTGGTTTTCAGTGATAGTTATGTGGATGGCTGCGATAATTATTTTAAAAGACAAAATTAACATTGCCGGAAAATTTTCCTGCTGCGGTTGGTTAGTCATTCCGGATGGAATACAGGAATAATTTTGAACGGACAGGTATTTTATGTGGGCAGGTATTAACTACCTGCCAGCGGAGAACCGAAAATACCCACTGCCAACGCTGCCCAAACCAGCAGCAATAATACCAGCAGGGAAACCAAAAGGAATATCCTGGTTTGTTTAGCCGGTACCTTTCTGAAAATAAACTCACACAAAACCCCCGTACCAAAGAGCATAACCCCGGCTACTAAAAAGTCAGACAGTTGCCAGTTGACCTCAAGGGTGAATTGCATGGCAATCAATGGCACCAGCCATAACATGGTTGCCAGGAACAAAATAGTGAAGAGTCGTTTTTGAGGAGTAGACATTTTTAACCTGTTTAGGATTACTTTAAAAGTACTTTGAAGTGCAAAGTAAAGTATAATATGGAAACGTACTCAATTTTCAGCCTATTTTTAGTAATGAAAATTTGGTAACTTTAAAATTGTATCAAAATAGGTCATAACAGACATCGTTGTAGACCTTTTTTCGCCAAATGATATTGTTGCCAGGCACTTTGCTGGGTCTGGCAAATACCCAATGGGTTAACCTTTCATGTATTTATTGTGGCCAAAGAAAATTTACAATCGCTTAGTCCAAAGCAAAAAGAGGAATTGCTTGCCATAGTAAAAGCCCGTTTTGTAAAAAACAAAAACCGCCACGAGGGCATCGATTGGGCCGGCATAGAAAGTCGCCTGAGAGCCCATTTCCAGAAGCTTTGGTCGCTGCACCAAATGGAGCAAACCGGTGGTGAACCGGATGTGGTTGGGCTGGATACCCAAACAGGGGAATACCTGTTTTTTGATTGTGCTGCAGAAAGTCCCAAAGAAAGAAGAAGCCTGTGTTATGACAGGGAAGGGTTGTTGTCGCGAAAAGATTTTCCGCCTGGTGGTAATGCAGTGGAGGCAGCTGCAGCCATGGGTATTGACCTATTAACAGAAGAACAATACCTGTATTTGCAAAAATTGGGGTCTTTTGATGCCAAAACTTCCAGTTGGCTTAGCACACCGGAGGCCATCAGACAATTGGGAGGCGCCCTTTTTGGTGATTACCGTTACGGACATGTTTTCGTTTACCACAATGGTGCCCAATCTTATTATGCGGGCAGGGGTTTTCGGGGCGTATTAAGGGTTTGATAAAATATTGCTGTATTGAAATCTACTTCCGGGTAATTTAATTGAAGCAGGAGGTTTACTGCATTAAATATGTCCTTTGCGCCTATACCTTACCCTAACCATTGAAACCGTATTTTTGTAAGGGGTTCCAGGAATCATACATTAAACCTGAAATGCATTACATCTCCGTCTTTCACCAGGTATTCCTTGCCCTCAATCCTTAATTTTCCATTTTCCCTGCAGGCGGCTTCACTGCCATATTTGACGAAGTCTTCATAAGCGATCACTTCCGCTTTGATAAATCCCTTTTCAAAGTCAGTATGGATCACACTGGCAGCCTGGGGCGCTTTCCAGCCCTTGTGGATGGTCCAGGCGCGCACTTCCTGCACACCTGCGGTAAAATAAGTGTCCAGGTTCAGTAACTGGTAGGCAGAGGTAATCAGGCGGTTCAGGGCGGGCTCTGTCATTTTATATTCTTCCATGAACATCAGCTTGTCTTCTTCTGCTTCCATCTCGGCAATCTGGGCTTCAATGTTGTTACACATGACAATCACTTCTGCCCCTTCTGCCTTTGCCGCAGCTTCCAGTAATTGGGAATATTTGTTGCCCGTATGCATGCTGGCTTCATCCACATTGGCTACATACAAAACGGGCTTATCCGTAAGCAGGAATAAATCAGCTATTACGGTTTTTTCTTCTTTATCAAGTCCCAGTGTGTGTATGTTCTTCCCCTTTTCCAGGTGTGTTTTACAGCGGTTGAGTATGTCAAATTCCGCTTTCGCCTTGGTATCAGAACCCACACGCGCCATTTTTTCCACCCGCTGCCATTTCTTTTCCACGCTTTCCAGGTCTTTCAGTTGCAATTCGGTTTCAATGATCTCTTTGTCACTGATAGGGTTAATGGCCCCTTCTTCGCGCAGCACGTTCTCATCCTCAAAACAGCGAATCACATGAATGATGGCATCAACCTCGCGAATATTGCCCAGGAATTTATTGCCCAGTCCCTCGCCCTTACTCGCACCCCTTACCAGTCCGGCAATGTCAACAATCTCTAACTGGGTAGGCACAATGCGATCAGGTATTACCAGTTCAGCCAGTTTGTTTAGCCGGGCATCCGGCACATCCACCAGGCCCACATTGGGTTCTATGGTGCAGAAACGGTAATTGCTGGCCTGCGCCTTGGCACTATTGCTTACTGCATTGAATAAGGTTGATTTGCCCACATTCGGTAATCCCACGATGCCTGCTTGTAATGCCATTGTTTAGTAGTTTGTAGGGAAGGGGATGGTACCGGCTTCACCGCTCTGGTGATCACCTGTTGTGTCACTCACTTGTACGTTCCGTTCCCTGCTCATCAAAAATTTGAGCGGCAAATATAGTTTGATTTGCGGGTATACAGGTTACAAATTGTCAAAACCTGCAGCCGGGCCCGGTTACCGGAGAATACCAACCGATTCTATCGAATACAGCCAAAGGTATTATCCTTACAAAGGGTTATGGACAGATAGCATATTTCCTTATTTTCACTGCATAAACCGAAATATGGCGCTCAACTACGTCTGGATTTTTTTCTTCATCATAGGTCTTTTCATTGCGTTGGTAAAACTGATCGTTTTCCAGGACTATGAAATATTTAAAAAACTGGTGGAGGGAATTTTTGATTCCTCCAAATCTGCAGTGATGGATATCGGTTTGCCACTGGCAGGGGTCATGATTTTTTTCATGGGACTGATGAATATCGGGGAGAAAGCGGGAGCCATCAATTTCTTATCCCGGTTGCTGAGTCCCTTTATGAAAAGGCTGTTCCCCGAAGTACCGGAAAAACATCCGGCCATGGGGCAGATGGTGATGAATTTCAGTGCCAATATGCTGGGACTGGACAATGCCGCTACTCCTTTCGGCTTAAAAGCTATGGGCAGTTTACAGGAATTGAATCCTAATAAAGAAACTGCCAGCAATGCACAGATTATGTTCCTGGTGCTGCATACCAGTGGGCTTACCCTGATACCCCTTTCCATCATTGCATACCGCGCCGGATCGGGCAGTACCAATCCCACCAGTGTGTTTGTGCCCCTGATGATTGCTACTACCATTGCCACCGTTGCCAGTATCATAATCACCGCTATTTATCAGCGATTGAAATTTGACCGGGTACTTTTTTTATGGCTGTTGGCTATCATTGGCGGCATTGTCATGTTTGCGGCTTTTATCAATGGATTGCCTTCACAGAAAGAATTTGCCCAACCCACTTTATTTACCAAAGAAACCTTCAGTGCTGTGTTGGGTAATGTGATTCTCTTTTTGATTATATGCTCCTTTATTATCGGAGGGTTGCTCAAAAAGGTGGATGTATTTGATAGTTTTATTGAAGGAGCCAAACAGGGATGGGAGGTGGTTATTAAAGTAATTCCTTACCTCGTAGGGTTACTGGTGGCCATCCGTGTATTCCGCGACAGTGGGGCACTGGACGCCATCATCAATGGCATTACCTGGTGCTTCGTCTATCTGGGTATTAATGGTGATTTTGTGCCCGCATTGCCGGTAGCTATCATGCGCCCCTTCAGTGGTGGCGGCGCCAGAGGATTGATGCTCGACATCTTTAAAACCCATGGGGCAGATAGCTTTATAGGGCAACTGGCTTCTACATTTCAGGGAAGTTCAGATACCACTTTTTACATTGTGGCATTGTATTTTGGGAGTGTGGGCATTAAAAAAGTGCGGTATGCCATCTGGGCCGGCATGCTGGCCGATTTGATAGGGGTAATCGCTGCCATCTTTATTGCGTATATTTTTTTTAAATAATCAGTCTTTTACTAACACTAATCTTTCTGTGAGTATTTGAATACCCATTGAGGCCGGAGCCTCAATGGCAGTAAGGTTTGGGACCGAGCGGGTAAGGGGGATTTTTTTATCTACTATGAATTTGGGTATTCCTTCAGGTGCATAATGCAACAAACCTGCAGCAGGGTAAACACCCAAAGAAGTACCTATCACCACAAATATATCCGCCGTAGCAGCAATGGCAGCGGCTGTTTCAATCATAGGTACCGGTTCATCAAACCATACTATGTGCAGGCGCAACTGCTTACCATCGGGTGCCAAATCTCCCAGGTGTATATCACCGCGTATCTCGTAAATGTTATTGGTACTGTATTCACTCCGCATTTTAAAAATCTCTCCGTGTAAATGCAGTACCCGGGTACTGCCCCCTCTTTCATGCAAATCGTCAATGTTCTGGGTAATAATATGTACATCAAAATATTGTTCCAGCCATGCCAAGCCGGTATGTGCCGGATTGGGTTGGGCTGCCGCCACATCCCTTCGGCGCATGTTGTAAAAGTCAAGCACGGTTTGCGGATTTTTTTGCCAGCCAATGGGGGATGCCACTTCATAAATGTCATGTCCCTCCCATAAACCATCTCCGTCACGGAAGGTTTGTAAGCCGCTCTCGGCACTGATGCCGGCACCCGTTAAAACAACCAGTTTCTTTTTGGTCATGTTTTTTTGTTGTCCTGTTAAAGGTATTATTTGCTGCGGTGCCTACCCTGGTAAATATCCTAATCAACCCTATTGATAGATGGACAGGCAAATTTTATTTACTGCCTTTTATTATGGCCTTCAAGCGGGTTATAGGAACACATTTGCTGTGCAGGATTATTGCATACCGGCCATATCCAAAACAATCTGCCATTCCACAGGTTTTACCGCACCCACTGAGAGCCGGCCGAGTCTTACCAGGTCCATGTCGCCAAGCCGCTCATCTGCTTTGATTTGTGCGAGTGTTACAGGCTTCTTTAGTTTTTTAAATGGCTTGAAATCCACTACCAGCCAGGCAGGGTTATCTGTGGTGGGGTCCTGGTAGGCTTCCTTAGATACTTTGGCGATGCCAACAATTTCCATTCCTTCGTTGCTGTGGTACCAGAAAGCCAGGTCGCCTTTTTTCATGGCACGGAGGTTATTGCGTGCACCATAGTTACGGACACCTTCCCACATGGTAGATCCTTCTTTTACAAATTGTTCCCAACTGTATTTAAAGGGTTCCGATTTAATGAGCCAATAATTCATAACAGCATTATCGTTTTATGCCGGAGCAAAATTCCGGAGATACTTTCCAAATAAGGATTTGGCTAATCCCATCCACTGGCCAGTACTTCTGCCAGGTGAACGGTGGTAAGGCCGCTATGTTTGTGTTTGCTACAGCCATCTATGTGCATCAGGCAGCTCATATCAGTGCTGATGATGAATGCCGCACCTGTATCTTTAGCATTGTTCACTTTCTGGTCGCCCATGGCAATGCTGATGGGTTCAAACTTTACGGCAAAAGTGCCGCCGAAACCGCAGCAGGTTTCCACGTCTTCCATTTCTACCATCTCCAATCCTTTCACCTGCCCTAATAGTTTTCTGGGTGCTTCTTTTATTTTGCACTCTCTCAATGCAGCACAACTATCATGATAGGTGGCTTTGCCGGTAAAACTGGCACCCAGGTCTTCCACTTTCAGTACATCGACCAGGAATTCTGAAAATTCAAAAATGCGGGAAGCTATTTTTTTAGCAGCCACAGGGGAGGAGGAATTATCAAATACTTTCTCGTAATAGTTTCTTACAAATCCCACACAACTGGCACTGGGGGCCACAATGTAATCAGTGCCGGCAAAATCATCCATGAATTTACTGCACACTTCCTTGGCTTCGCCCCAGAAACCTGCATTGAAAGCGGGTTGGCCGCAACAGGTCTGGTTGGTATTATACGTAACAGAACAGCCGGCTTTTTCCAACACCTTCACCATGCTGAAGGCTACCTGGGGATAGAGTTGGTCTACAAAGCAGGGAATGAATAGCTGGACTTGCATGGGCTTACCTTATCTTTTTAATTTTCTGTTAAGGGCAATCATTTTAATGGCAGTGATGGCCGCTTCTTCGCCTTTGTTGCCATGTATTCCACCCGTTCTGTCTATTGCCTGTTGCTCGTTCTCCAGGGTTAATACGCCGAATATAACAGGGACGTCGATCGAAAGGTTCAGTTGTAATACACCCTCCGTAACGGCCTTGCATACATAATCAAAATGGGGAGTATCGCCACGGATAATGGTACCGAGGGTAATATACGCATCCGGAACACGCTCGCAATAGGTATAGTGATTTTTCACTGCAAAGGGAATTTCAAAAGCGCCCGGCACCGTAAACACTTTACAGGTTACGCCATTTTG
Organism: uncultured Bacteroidota bacterium; assembly: GCA_963750825.1. Classification (GTDB taxonomy): domain Bacteria; phylum Bacteroidota; class Bacteroidia; order Chitinophagales; family Chitinophagaceae; genus Sediminibacterium. Next base: position 20,122 of record CAVVSL010000046.1, read on the forward strand.
CGCCAGTGAAGTTTGGGCCCCCTTGGCCAGTTTATTAACGATAGCTGCGTTCCATTCTGTTTTGATAATTACAACAAAGGCATCCTTGGTTACAGGGATGCCTTTGCTGAGTGATGTATTTCCTTTGGTTGCCATTAAAATGGGTTACTGGTTTTTTTCGATACTCAACCGGTTAATGTATTTATCTGCCTGGAAACCTTTTTCCGTTTTTGGGAACTTTTCCTTCAGTTGGGTAAACAGTTCCAGTGCTTCTTTGGTTTTACCGGTCGTTTCTTCCAGCAATGCCGCGCGGTACAGGTATTCTGAAGAATTGCTTTCGTCGGATTCAAAAGTGCCGGCCGCTTTTTTATAATTGGCAATGGCCTCTTCATTTTGATTAAGCTCAGCATACGCATCGCCGAGAGATCCATAAGCAATCATCTGTATCTGTTTGGAACCGGTTGAAAAGTCTTTCAGGTGTTTTACAGCGTTTTTAAAATCGCCCAATTTCAGGTAAGAAATACCTGCATAATAATGGGCCAGGTTGGCTGATTTGGTACCGCTGTAATTACTGATAATGGAAAGCACCCCTTTGTTCTGGCCATCTCCATTTAAAACAAGGTTGGAGGAATCCATGGCAAAATATTGCTGTGCCTTAAACAGGGTTTCTGCAGCCTTATCTTCCTTGGGTTTCAGGATGAACTCTTTATAGCTATACCATCCGCCACCAATGATTACAATGGCTCCTAACACTGCCAGGAATGGCTTTTGGTATTTATCCCAGGTACTCTTCACTTTTACAAGCGTCTCATTGATATCTGTGTTCTTGTCAGTCATATTGTTGATTTATAAAAAATGGGTTGTTGTTAATGAGAATGTATAGACTATCCGATGTCAAAAACATAGTCTTTGTCTACATAAACGTCTTTCAGTAATTCGCTGTCATCCGGCCAGGGGCTTTCTTCGGCAAATTTGACACTTTCCTCCACTACCAGGCCAAGCCGGTCATCGATTGACTTCAGTTCAGTTTCACTGGCATATTTGTTGGATAGGATGGTTTTACGGACTTTTTCAATGGGGTCCTGTTCTTTGTATTCATCCACTTCTTCTTTGGACCGGTATTTCTGGGGATCTGAAATGGAATGCCCTTTGTAGCGGTAGGTTTTCATTTCCAGCAAAGTTGGGCCATCTCCTTCACGTGCTCTTTTTACGGCACGAGCCACACTTTCGTGCACAACTTCAGGGGTCATACCATCTATTTTGTCCCCCGGCATATCATAAGCGTCTGCCAGTTTGTAAATGTCAATTACATTGCTGGTACGTTCTACAGAGGTACCCATGGCGTAATTGTTGTTTTCACAGATAAATACTACGGGTAGTTTCCAGAGCATGGCCAGGTTAAAGGATTCATGCAAAATACCCTGGCGGGCGGCTCCGTCTCCGAAGAAACACAATACCACATTCTGGGTACCCTTGTATTTTTCGGCAAAGGCCAATCCTGTTCCGGTACCTATTTGAGCGCCTACAATGCCATGACCACCGTAGAACCTGTGTTCTACGCTAAAGAAGTGCATACTGCCGCCTTTCCCTTTGGAACAACCGGTTGCTTTACCATATAATTCTGCCATACAGGAATTGGGCGACATACCCTTGGCCAAACCCAAACCATGGTCGCGGTAAGCGGTGATGAAGGGGTCGTCGGCACTGGTAGCTGTCATACAACCTGCTGCAATGGCTTCCTGTCCGATATAAGCATGAAAAAATCCGCGGATCTTACCCGCCATCTTATACATTTCTTCAGACTTCAGTTCAAACTGGCGAATTAACTGCATCAGTTCATACCAGTAGAGATAAGTTTCTTTTGAAAATTTAGTAGCCACTCATTAGAAATTTAGAGGGGCAAATATAAGAGTAATCAGGCAAAAAACGGCCATTGCAAATACATTGGTAATAAGTTGCTATACCTGACTGTTTCAGCAGTAATCCGGTAAACTTCCTCAAAATTGTTAGTGGAAGTTTACCGGAGTCTGTTACTTAGTCAGCCTGTAAGAAAGGGTAGCTATAGTTTACAGGTGGATTATAGGTTTCTTTAATGGTTCTGGCACTTAACCAGCGGTAAAGGTTCAGCATACTGCCTGCTTTATCGTTGGTGCCTGAGCTACGGGCCCCGCCAAAGGGTTGCTGGCCTACAACGGCACCGGTTGGTTTGTCATTGATGTAAAAGTTACCGGCCGCATTCCGCAGTTTGTTCGTTGCCAGTTCCACAGCATCCCTGTCCTGCGACAAAACAGCGCCTGTTAATGCATAAGGTGAAGTATTGTCTACAAGGGTCAGCACTTCTTCGAATTTATCAGCATTGTACACATACAGGGTCAAAACCGGTCCAAATATTTCTTCACACATGGTAGTGAATTTGGGGTCACGGGTTTCTATCACTGTCGGTTCAATAAAATACCCTTTGGTTTTGCTGTAATTACCGCCAACCAGTATTTTGGCTTTCTTATTTCTTTTGGCATTGGCGATGTATCGGGTGATACTGGTATAGGCCTTTTCATCGATAACGGCATTGATGAAATTTCCGAAATCTTCCACAGTCCCCATTTGCATAGTCTGTAAGGCAGCCACCAGTTTTTTCTTCACCTGCTCTGCCATATTACTGGGAATATAAGCCCTCGAGGCTGCTGAGCATTTCTGGCCCTGGAATTCAAAAGCCCCCCGCGCAAGGGCAGTCACCACGGCATCCACATCAGCAGATTTATGCGCCAGCACAAAATCCTTTCCACCTGTTTCACCCACAATGCGGGGATAGGAACGGTAGTTGGCGACATTTTCTCCAATCACTTTCCACATATTGTTAAATACCCCTGTGGAACCGGTAAAGTGCACACCGGCAAACTCCCTGTGGGCAAAACAAACTTTACCAATGGTTGGGCCATCTACATAAATCAGGTTGATGACACCATCCGGTAAACCGGCTTCCCTGAGCACACGCATAAACATCTGTGCAGAATAAATTTGGGTATTGGCAGGTTTCCATACTACCACATTGCCGCACATAGCAGCTGAGGTGGGAAGATTCCCCCCAATGGCAGTGAAGTTAAAGGGGGTAATGGCCAGCACAAATCCTTCCAGCGGACGCCATTCCATTCGATTATGGACACCGGGAGAAGAGGCAGGTTGTTGTTTATAGATTTCACTCAGAAAGTGAACATTGAAACGCAAAAAATCAATCAGTTCACAGGCTGCATCAATTTCTGCCTGGTAAGCATTTTTGCTTTGACCGAGCATGGTAGTGGCATTGATGTGAAAACGGTATTTGGTGGCCAAAAGGTCGGCTGCTTTCAGGAAAATATGTGCCCTGTTTTCCCAACTCATAGATACCCATGCGTCTCTGGCTTTTAAAGCCGCATCAATGGCCTGGTGAACGTGTTTTTCCTCACCAGCATGGAAGGTTCCCAGGGTATGGCTTAGTTCATGTGGGGGATGTATCGCTACTTTTTTACCGGTTTTGATGGCTTTTCCCCCTATGTACATAGGAATATCAATAGGTTTCTTTTTCAGTTCGGCAAGCGTCTTTTTCAGGGCGGCTCTTTCAGGACTGCCCGGTGCATATTGCAGCACGGGTTCATTAGCCGGTTGCGGGTAAGAAAAGGTTCCAAAACTCATAATGTATTTTTTACTGTTTGAGGCTGCAAGGTAAGAAAACTGTGGGCAATCACTTGCGGATTAGCCTTTAATTCTGCTTCCTTTGTAACAGGCAACAATATATAATTTACCAATTATGCAATTCTGGTTAGGTTTGCAGGCATGCCCATCATACTGTTTGATAATGCACACCGTAAAAAATTATTTCCCTTAACAGTGAATAAGGCTGTTGGGGCATTGTTTTATGGAATGCTGACCATGCAAAAAAGATGGGAATTACTTAGCAGCCAGCCGGTTGCCCTGTTTACTGACAATTATTTACAAAGCTTATATCCCCTGCCATCCTCCGGTGAACATTTGTGGATAGATGCGGCTATTATACCCGAGCCCGGTTTGGTGCAAGCGTTGCTTTCGCTGGCTGGTGGAACCTGTCTTGTGGATGGTTTTGGTTTAATAGGTGGGAAAGGAAATGTCTCCCCTGATGCTTTTCGTGTGGCTGATTCAGTTTCTCTTTTCAGTAAGGTTCAAAAAATTACGGATGTAAAAAGGCTAGAATATCCCTGGCAGTTGATGTTGTGGAATGCAGAGAGGATACAGGCTGATTTCCCCCTGGTAACTGCGGGCAGGGATTCCCAACCGATACCCCGATCAGTGAATGTGACCGGTATGGCCAATATTTTTATTGAAGAAGGGGCCCGACTTAATCACTGTACCCTTAATGCCAGAGATGGCCACATCTACATAGGAAAAGATGCAGAAATTATGGAAGGCAGCGCCATAAGAGGGCCCTTTGTTTTAGGGGAGCAATCTGTGCTGAAATTAAACAGCAGGATTTACGGAGCTACCAGTCTGGGGCCCAGGTGCGTGGGAGGTGGAGAGATCAAAAATACCGTGATGATGGGGTATAGTAACAAAGGGCATGATGGTTACCTGGGCGATTCAGTAATAGGGGAATGGTGCAACTTTGGTGCGGGCAGTACGGTGAGTAATGTGAAAAACAATGCCGGAACCGTTAGGGTTTGGGATATGGACTCCGAGACCTATCAGCCGGTTGGTCAGAAATGCGGGGTAATTATGGGGGATTATTCACGGGTTGCTATCAACTCCGCCATTAATACCGGATCAGTGATTGGTATGGGTTGCAATGTATTTGGAAAAGGATTGCTGCCAACCATTTTGCCTAATTTCAGCTGGGGCGTGGAGGGAGTGAGGTATGATTTCAACAAAGCAGTAACCGACATCGATAACTGGAAGAAAATGAAACAACATGCGCTTGGCGAAGCAGAAACTTCGCTCTTAGCGTTTATCTTTGATAATCTATAAACCATTCCAACTACGAGCATGAGAAAACAAATTGCAGCTGCCAACTGGAAAATGAACCTGACCATCCAGCAGGGTGAAGCTTTGCTGGATGCTATTATGGGTCTACCGCATACATTAGGGTCTAACCAACAAGCCATATTTGCCATTCCTTTCCCTTATCTGACCATGGCCAGCCTTAAACTGGCAGGGAAGACCAACGTTTTTGTGGCAGCACAGAATTGCTACAGTAAAAAAAGTGGTGCTTATACGGGTGAGGTTTCTGTAGAAATGTTGCAATCCATCGGCATTGGCCATGTGGTAATAGGGCATTCAGAACGCAGGGAATATTTCGGGGAAAGCAATGCTTTGTTGGCCGAAAAAGTATCCATTTGTCTGGCCTATCAAATACAACCTATATTCTGCTGCGGAGAGGCACTTGCCATCAGGGAAGCGGGTACCCAGAATGAATATGTAGCCCGGCAACTGGAAGAATCATTGTACCACCTAAACGAGTCAGAAATAGCAAGGGTTGTCATAGCCTATGAACCTATTTGGGCCATCGGAACCGGGAAAACTGCCAGCAGTGAACAGGCGCAGGAAATGCATGCATTCATTCGCGGGCAACTTGCTGACAAATATGGTGAGCAAGTGGCCAGCCAGATTTCAATACTTTATGGGGGAAGTGTAAAAGCTGCCAATGCAGTTGAATTGTTTAGTCAACCTGATGTGGACGGCGGATTGGTTGGTGGGGCATCTCTGGTAGCCGATGAATTTGTGGCCATTATTAATGCACTTACCTAAGGGGGAAACGGTTTACGCGTAAAGGGTTTTATCCGGAAGTTCCGCAGGCAGGTAATCATCCAGTTTATCGAGGTTCAAAATAGTACCTGTATTGTCTTCATTAGGGTGGAACATGGGCTGGAACTTTGCACCATAAACGAAATCCTCAAATCCGTAAGAGGTCCTGGAAATAACGATATTGGAAAAGCTTTCATCAAACCCCTGCACAAAAACCAGTAATTCTGCGGAAGCATTTTCTATGTCATTTTTACTGTAACCATATAAGGGACTTTCTTCATTAATCATATGAACCAGCGTCCAGTTAGCGGTCATAGTAGTGGCTTTGGAAATCTCCAGTGGAATATTGAAGAACTTGTTTTTTAACTGCCCTTCTTCCTCAATCTTCAAGGCAAGGGTTACCCTGGCTTCTACATTTACCAGGTAATTTTTGGTATAGGGAACCATGCGAAACATCAATGCAATACCTGCTTTGTGTGGCACTATGAGTGCATTTTTACTATACCGAATATACGCCCGGGGTCTGGCGAAGCGGCCATAAAGGAGGCCGGTTACTAAGGCAAAGCTCATCAGCCCAACCAGGGCTTCCAAAGATGCCGTTAAACTGGTACTGAATCCAATAGGATTGATTCTTCCGTAACCCACCGTGGTGAATGTTTGGGCACTGAAAAAAAAGGCTTCTCCAAATTTTTCTACATTGCTGTTGGCTACCATACCGCCCAGATGGTCAGTGCCAATAATGAGGTAAATACCCGCAAATACGAGGTTGATGAAAATGAAAAAAAACAAAATGGACAGGAAGAATTTCCAGCGGGCCATGGAAAGCAACAGGTGGTAAATATTAAACTGCTCCCAGAAAGCCTGTCCCCTTAATTCGATATTCGGGGCACCGTTTTGGTTAAAAAACCGGCCACCCGTAAGGGCAGTATTGGTTCCCAGTCCGGTTTCATTGTTAACCTGGGCTTTTTTGTTTGGCTTTTTTAACAACATGGTTAAAATTAAGGAGAAGCTTCCACAAATTTCCCGATTCCTGTTTAATGAGTTTCCTAATTGTACGACTTAATTTCCTGTTTTAACATCGAGGTTCGGATGTATCTTTGCACACTTATGAAGAATATCCGGAATTTTTGCATTATTGCCCATATTGACCATGGAAAAAGTACCCTGGCAGACAGGTTATTGGAACATACAAAGACTATTGGGTCCAGGGATATGATGAACCAGGTATTGGATGATATGGACCTGGAACGTGAGAAGGGCATCACCATAAAAAGTCACGCCATACAGATCAACTATATAGTGCATGGACAGGAGTATGTATTGAACCTGATTGATACGCCCGGCCATGTTGATTTTAGTTATGAGGTGAGCCGCGCATTGGCCGCCTGTGAAGGAGCCCTGTTATTGGTTGACGCCTCCCAGGGTATACAGGCACAAACCATCAGCAATTTATACCTGGCCATTGAGAATGACCTTGAAATTATTCCGGTGATCAATAAGATTGACATGGATGGTGCCAAGATTCCCGAAGTGACGGACCAGATTGTTGACCTGATTGGATGCAAGCCCGAAGAAATTCTTCTGGCCAGTGGAAAATCCGGTATTGGCATCCAGGAAATACTGGAAGCCATTATTGAACGGATTCCTGCCCCAAAGGGCAGTTACGACGCCCCATTACAGGCCCTGATATTTGACAGTGTATTCAATAGTTTCCGTGGCATCATCGTTTATTACCGAATCCTCAATGGTGTTTTGCGGAAAGGGGATAAGATTCGTTTTGTGGCTTCAGGCAGCGATTATTTTGCAGATGAAGTGGGCGTACTGAAACTCAGCATGACACCCAAGGATGAAGTGAAAGCCGGAGATGTGGGTTATATCATTACGGGTATCAAAAATGCCAAGGAAGTGAAAGTAGGGGATACCATCACCCTTTCCAATAATCCCGGTGAAATGATACATGGGTTTGAGGAAGTGAAACCCATGGTATTTGCCGGCATATTTCCCGTGAACACAGATGATTTTGAAGTATTGAGGGATTGCATGGGCAAACTGCAATTGAACGACGCCTCACTCGTATTTGAACTGGAAACTTCGCAGGCACTGGGTTTTGGTTTCCGATGCGGATTTCTCGGATTATTACATATGGAAATTATCCAGGAACGACTGGAAAGAGAGTTTAAGCAAACAGTAATCACCACCGTTCCCAACGTTAGTTTTATTGCCTATACCACCAAGGGTGACAAAATAATTGTGAACAATCCAGCTGAAATGCCTGACCCGGTAAAAGTGGCCAAGATTGAAGAGCCTTTTATCAAAGCACAGATCATTACACAGCCTGATTACATTGGCAACATCATGACACTTTGTTTGGGCAAAAGGGGCATCCTGATCAACCAGAGTTACCTGACACCTACCCGTGTTGAGCTGATCTTTGAAATGCCACTCACAGAAATCGTATTCGACTTCTATGATAAATTAAAGAGTACCACCAGGGGCTATGCCTCATTTGACTATACACCCATTGATTACCGCCAGGCGGATATTGTAAAAATGGACATCCTGTTGAATAATGAAAAAGTGGATGCACTGAGCGCCCTTATTCACAGGGCAAGGGCTGAGGAATTTGGCAGGAAATTGTGTGAGAAACTGAAAGAGTTGTTGCCCAGGCAGCAGTTCCAGATTGCCATACAGGCTGCTATTGGTGCCAAAGTGATTGCCCGTGAAAACATCAGTGCCATGCGCAAAGATGTAACCGCTAAATGTTACGGTGGTGATATCAGCCGTAAGCGGAAATTACTGGAAAAACAGAAAGAAGGTAAGAAGCGCATGCGCCAGATAGGCAATGTGGAAATTCCGCAGGAAGCATTTCTTGCCGTACTGAAACTGGATTAATTTTCAATAAGCGGGGTAAAGTCACCCATCAATACTTTTTAGAGAATCCTTTTCCGGATTAGGAATCAGCATTAGCCTTTCCCTTTTTTGGGAACGACAAAATTGTTTTTCTTAAGTTCCAGTGCTTCTTTTGTCGGGTTCATTCCCGAACGGGGATCCACTTCCCGGATAACAGGTACATAATTCCACCTGCCATTGTTCCAGCTAAAACCTTCATAACTACCGGAAGGAATCAGGGTATATTTGGCTGCGGTTTCTCCTGTTTCGCTTACAAGATTGGCAAAAGCGATCAAATTCAGTTCAGGATCATAGCTTAATTTGGCACTGGCATTTTTCTTAAACTCCATACAGAAACGAAAGGCCGGTTGCGCAGGTTTTCTTTCGTCAGTGGGGTAATTAAAGAAACGGCCTCCGAAGCGGGGACGGTTTTGTTCATCAAATGTCAAAACCTCTATCCATTTTTTGGTGCTCCGGGCATCATTTTCATCATAGCCTATCAGGGTATAATATTTTTTGTTGTTGAAGGTTTTTAGCTGGATGTTATAGTAAACGGCCCCAATCCAGTGTTCATTGTCCCTGACAGAATCTGTGGGATTGTCTGTAAATGCTGAATAATCGTACAAAGGTATTAATTTCAGTCCCCCGTCAGCAGTATGCATCTGGATGGCTCCTTTCTGCCGGTAATAGCTGAAGTCCTTCATGATTTGCCAGGTAATGATGCGAAAACTGCTATCTGGTGCATATAACAGGGAAATGGTTTTCAGGGAATCAAAAGGGTAAGCAAAGGAATTGGGCAGCTTTAAGGCCTGCACCAGTGCCCGAGTAAAAAAGCTATCGGCCCTGAACCTGTCAACCATTTCGGGAGCATTCACAATGTCTGAGGCATACTGCTTCATATTGGTTTCCAGTTGTTCCAGAATTGTAAAACTGGCTGGTTTGTTTTTTTGTGCTGTTAGGGGCAGGTACAAAAAACTAACCAATACGCAGGTAAGCAGCCTGCTAATAAAGAATTTGCGTTTGTTCACCCTGCAAATATCAGCTTCTATTCAGGTTTGACACAGGGATTGGAAAGATTTAAGGTTTCATTTTTTTTCCACAGCCCGGGCAAATGCCATCAGGTTAGGGAACCTGAGATCAATCAATGGGTCTGGAAAAGGTGTATCCGGGTGAGTGGTGGCCACAAAAACGGTATGCATTCCTGCATTTCGCCCAAACCCCATATCGCTGATCCGGTTGCCAACTATCAGGCTTTTGGACAGGTCTATTTCGGGAAATTCTTTTTTTGCCTGGTAGGCCATACCCGGATTGGGTTTTCGGTCAGGCGAATCGTTGTCGAGGTCGGGGCAATAGTACACCTTGTTGATCCTGCCTCCGGATTGTTCAATCCTTTCCATCATATTTGTGTGGATGGTATCCAGGTCCTGAACGGTCATCAAAGCCCTGCCAACACCTTTCTGGTTGGTGGTAACCACTATTCTTGGAAAATACCTGGCCAATATGGCCAACGCCTCCAGGGTATCATCATAAAACCGGAATTCCTCCCAATTTCTGATATAGTCATTATCCTTGTCGTGGTTGATAACCCCATCTCTGTCCAAGAATAAGGTCCATTGCTGGTCAATATTTGTAAGGTCAAGCATGCGCTTATTTTAATTCTGTCTGGGCCCTCCGGTAATCTTCCGGTATGCCTATGTCTATGAAATACCCATCCTGTTCCATACCAAAAATCTTTCCTTCTTTGTAGTATCGTTGCAGGTAATCTGTTTCAAAAGAAAATTTTTCCGGCAGGGCTTTTTCCAGAAAACCAGTTTTGTTCAGGAGGTACAAGCCGCCATTGATCAATCCTGCCTGGTAAGCTTGCTTTTCCCTGAACAAAGAAATGGAGTTGTTCTGATTAAGTTCTACCACGCCATACCTGTTAAAATCTGTCATGGCTTTTAGGGAAAGGGTACATTCGGCGGCCTTTTGCTGATGAAATGCTGCAAGTTGGGTAATGTCAACAGCAAAAATACTGTCCCCATTTACCACCACAGTATTTTCCGTTTGTGCATGTTGGATGGCCAGTTGTATGGCACCTCCGGTTCCCAGAGGGTCTTTTTCAATCACTAATTCATAGCTCTCCTTCGCAAGCATTCCGGAAATAAAGCTGGTAAAGGCTTCAGAACGGTAACCCAGGGAGAAAATAAAGCGGCTGATTCCCTGTTGTTGTAAATGTTTCATTACAAAGGAAAGAAAGGGCCTGCCGTTAACCGGCGCCATGCATTTGGGAAGGTCAGGAACGGCAGACCTGAGTCTGGTACCCAATCCTCCAGCCAACACAATGGCTTCACTGATGGGCATTAACCGAAAATTTTGACTTCCACCAGTTCGCAAATAATGTGACCAATCAGTATATGGCTTTCCTGGATCCTGGGTGTATCAGATGAGGGTACATTCAATAAGTAATCACTTACTTCTTTCATTTTACCTCCGCTGGCCCCTGTTAAGCCTACGGTTAGGGTACCTAAAGCTTTGGCAGCCGCAAATGCATTCAGTATATTTTTGGAATTCCCTGAAGTACTCAGGCCAACCAATACGTCTCCTTCATTACAGGTACCTTCTACCAGTCTGGCATAGATTACATCATAACTATAGTCATTGGCCACAGCAGTGAGGTAGGAACTGTTGCAATGCAGTGCTTCAGAAGGAAGTGCTTTTCTGTCCTTGTAAAACCTGCCGGAAAACTCTGCTGCCAGGTGTTGCGCATCTGCCGCACTACCACCATTGCCACAAAAGAGTACTTTTTTCCCCTGCTGGAAGGCAGTGGTAATCACTTCGATTACCTGTTCTATTTTTTGTTGAAAACCGGCATCGGCCAGTATCTCTTTTTTAACATCAATGGATGCCGCAATTAGGGAAGCAATTTTTGTTTGCATATACATTTATTTTAAGTAATGGACCAACTGGTCAGGCCATGCTGCGTGAATTGAAATGGGTTCACTTTGCCACCAAAGGTATTCAAGGTTTCCATAACCGGGAAACGCGTATTGCCCGGGCAATAAAATACCATAAATCCTCCACCCCCTGCGCCACTGATCTTGCCCCCTGTTGCACCTGCTTTTTTAGCGGAAGTATACATATTGTCTATTTGCGGATTGGATATATGGGATGCCATTTGTTTTTTCTGCAAGAATCCAAAGTCCAGAATACTCCCTATATCATCGAGTCTGCCGGTTAACAAAGCCTCTTTCATCATCCGGGCCTGCTCTTTTAACTGGTGCATGGCTTCAATGCTGGCTACCTTTTTGTCAACTACATTTTTCTGTTGTTCCAGAATAATATTGGCTGAATCGCGAGTGGTGGCCGTAAAATACAATACCAGGTTGTTTTCCAGTTCACTAAGGAATTCCTGTTTGATGCGCAGTGGGTTAACGATTACTTTGTCATTTTCATAAAATTCCATGAAATTGAATCCGCCGAAAGTGGCCGCATACTGGTCCTGGCGGCCACCGGCCAGTTGCAGGTCATTTCTTTCTATATCAAAAGCATAATGCGCTAAATCATAATCGCCCATCGGCAATTTCAGCATTTCGGCAAAAGCCCCTAAAATAGCCACTACCAGGGTTGAAGAGGTACCCAAACCACTGCCTGCGGGCGCATCTACGAAAGTAGTAAGCTTAAATCCCCGAAGAGAAAAGGGGTAGTCTTTTTGTACACGGTTATACACTCCTTTTAGCAGGTCTAACTGGCCATTGACCGGTAGTTTTTCTGATAAATCAAAAAACAGCTCTTCCCTTTTATCGATAGCATGTAAGATGATTTTTTTCTCGGTTATCAATTCTATACTGGCATGTGCATGAAGTGATAAAGTGGCATTAAGTATGGCGCCTCCAAACTGGTCGCAATAGGGACTAACATCGGTTCCACCGCCTGCCAAACCTATTCTTAATGGCGCTTTGCTTCTGTACATCATTTAGCTTCCTTTTTCCGTTGTTCCTTTTGCCAGTTGGGTGATTTGTTGGGTTAATTGGGACCAGCTGTATTTTTTCTTTTCCTCGCGAAGGTGGGGTAAAAAATGGTTTTCTCCTAATGTGTACAATTGCAGAATGCCGGTAGCAATGCTTTCAGGATCAGGCGCCACCACAATACCCACTTTCCCGTCGGGCACCAGATCGGGAAGCCCGCCTACATTGGTTACCAGCATGGGCTTTTCAAAATGATATGCCAGGGGTGTAACACCGCTTTGGGTGGCATTCCGATAGGGTTGTATCACAAAATCTGCCGCACTCAGGTAATATTTTACTTCACTGTCTGCAATAAATTCAGTGCGCAATAGCAGGTGTTCTGACAAATTAAGCCTGTTAATCAGTTCCTCATATACTTTTTTGTCTTCATAAAATTCACCGGCTACCAGTAACCGGATTCCGGATGCCTTCATTCTCGCATCACCCATGGCTTCCAGTAAAAGGTCCAGGCCTTTGTATTTGCGGATAAATCCGAAGAAAAGAATGATTTTATCTTTTTGAGGCAGGGACAAATGTTTGCGGGCAATGTCTTTACTGATGGCTTCTCCGAAATTATCATATAACGGATGTACTACCTGCAGGGACGGTTTGTTGGTAAAAGAAGAAAGGTCATTGCGCACTTTTTCGCTCATGGTAATGAAACCATCTACAGGTTGCAGGAAATAGCGGGTAAATAAATGATCACCCGGTCTTTTTTCATGGGGAATAATGTTATCAGCAATGCAAATAACCCTGGTTGACTTATTTTTTTTTATCCTTCGGAGTAGGGTGCCAAGGCAGGGACCCATGAACGGTAGCCAATACCTTACAATAACCAGGTCCGGTTTTAGTTGGCTTATTTCATTGCCTATCCGTATCCAGTTAAAGGGGTTGATAGAATTGATGCAAACCTTAATCGCTAAATTTTCGGGTGCCGGTTCAGCTGAGTACTGGGTGGTACCCGGAAAAAGAAAGCCCGGATATTGCAGGGAAAATGTATAGATAGTAGTTGCATAATCCTCCTCTATAAACTGCCTGGCCAGCCTTTCCTGCGACACCGGCGTGATGGCGCTGGTGCTCTTGCGCACCCAGTCGGCGGGAACGATCTGCCGGCCGTTCCACGCGCCGCCGCGCAGCATCAGATAGCCGATGCGCGCCATGTCGCGCGTGGAGAAGTTCATGTGATAGGCCAGGTGCCTCGACGCGGTGGTGTCGCCCGACTTCTGCTGCAGGTCGCGTCGCCACTCCTGCATGCCGATGGGCTTGGCCAGGTCGGTTTCGAGGGCGTCGTAGATGTTCCGGCCCGTCTCCTTCTCGAAGATCGTGCCCAGGGCGTTGAAGTCCCAGTTGCTGTAGAGAGTATGTGCCGTGCTGTCTGCGAGCCGCGCGGCGGGGCGTCGGCCAGGTTGTCGCCGGCGTTCGACGCCGCGTGGTAGACGCCGGAGCTGGCGCTGAGGAGGTCCGCCACCGTCGCCTCGAGCTCCTGGGGAGGAGGCCGCCGAGGTCGGCGATGCCGATCTCGCCCAGCGTCTTGTCGAGGCGGACCTGGCCGCGGCGACGTAGCTCCCGTAGAGCATCGCCAGGACGCTCTTGCGCACGGAGGCGAGGTAGCTCAGCTCGACGACGTCGCCGTATTCGAGGAGGACGCGGCCGTGCTCGACGACCATCATGGCGGTGGTGTTCATGCGGCGCACCGTGGCGCGCACGCTGTCGAGCCCGGTGCGTGACCAGCCGGCGGCGACCGGATCGGCAACGCGCTCCCAGTCGGCGCCCGGAAAGACGGATCCCGCGGGCGCCGGCGTGATGCGGGCAACGGGGCGCTGGGGCGGCGCAGGCCGCAACGAGCGCGGCAAGGACGAGACTCTTCGTGAGGCGCATGGTCCGCTCTGGTGATGGGCGACGCTGACTTACGACGACCGGTCGCGGAATGCGGCGCCAGCTGACCGAGCCGCTTGCGGCGCTGCTAGAAGCGCCGGAGGTACGCCACCTTCAGCCGCATGCCGCGCAGCTGCAGCGT
>CAVVSL010000047.1:0-9884 GCA_963750825.1 uncultured Bacteroidota bacterium
TAGAAGTACCGGTAAACCATTAAAATAAGCGGAATACCCAAAAATACACAGATTATGAATATTGAGATTATTTCAGGCAGCCCGAGAAAAGACAGCGTTTCCAATCGTGTTGCCCTTTACTTGCAAAAATATTTAACAGACAAGTCAGCCCACAGCATCGGCATCATTGATGTACGCGACTGGAACCTGCCCTTGTTACAACAGGTTTTTACCAGTGTAGAAAATACGCCGGATACCTATAAGCCTTTGGCAGAAAGGATATTTGGGGCTGATGCCTTTATACTGGTTACCCCGGAATACAATGGCAGTTATTCACCTGCCCTGCAGAACCTGGTAGACCATTTTCCCAAGCAAAGCCACAAACCATTTGGACTGGTAACCGCCTCACCGGGTGCCATGGGTGGTATGCGGGCCAGCCAGCAGTTGTTATTGCTGGTACCGGCCTTATTTGGCATTGCTTCCCCGCATATGCTGGTTACACCCCAGGTGGATAAGAAATTTGATGCAGAAGGGAACCTCACTGACCCTGGTTTTGCCAGGATGATTGACAATTTTGTAGCTGAATTTCTCTGGCTGGCAGAGTCACTCAAACCGCAAACAGAACCTGTATACAATTAACGTTAGAAAATGTGGCGGAGTCGTAACTTCGCCACTTCTTTTTAATCCCTATCATGAGCGATGACATCAAACACGAATGTGGTTTAGCCTTCATTCGTTTAAGAAAGCCCTTCTCTTATTTCCTGCAAAAGCACGGTTCGGTAACCTACGGCCTGAATAAATTATACCTCCTGATGGAGAAACAGCATAACCGGGGCCAGGATGGTGCCGGAATAGCTGCCGTAAAACTGAATACAGAACCCGGTAACCCCTTTCTGGACAGGATGCGGAGCAGTGCCCAGCAACCCATTGCTGACCTCTTCTTCAAAATCGGACAGTCCATTACCGAACTGGAAAAATACCAGCCTGATATCAAACAGCATCCCGGACTCATGAAGGGCCACCTGCCATTTTTGGGGGAACTCTTGCTTGGCCACCTCAGGTATGGCACACAGGGCAAAAACAATGTGGAGTTCTGTCATCCCTTCATCAAAAGAGACCTGATGCCGGGCCGTAATATGGCCCTGGCCGGCAACTTTAACCTGGTGAATACCGATGAGTTGTTTGACCTCATCAATATGAGTCCCGGCGACTTCCAGAAACAAAGCGACCTCGCAGCCATGATGGAAGTGATACACCATTTTCTGTGTGTGGAAGATGAAGCACATCCCAATTGTGCCGACATCGCCAAAGTGCTGAGAAAAGCCACCCCGCTTTTTGATGGAGGTTATACCATTGGCGCTATTCTCGGAAACGGGTACAGTTTTGTGATGCGTGATGAATATGGCATTCGGCCCGCTTACTATTATATCAACAATGAAGTAATTGTGGCAGCCAGTGAAAGAGCGGCCATACGCACCACTTTTAATGTGGGCGAAAACGAAGTGCTGGAACTCATGCCTGGCAATGCCCTGATAGTGGATGATGCCGGAAATTATACCATTGAACAAATCATCGAACCCAAAGAAAGAAGGGCCTGTAGTTTTGAACGCATTTATTTTTCAAGGGGCAGCGATGAAAAGATTTACCGTGAAAGAATTGCATTGGGACATCACCTGAGCAAAACAGTACTGGAAAGCATTAACTACGACCTGAAAAATACCATCTTCTCTTATATACCCAATACCGCTGAAGTAGCTTTTTATGGATTGGTGAAGGGAATGGAAGAATACCTGAATAAGATTAAGGTTGAGCGGATCCTGAGCTGGGGCAATGATTTTACCCCCGAGAAACTGGAGGAAATGGTGACCCGGAAAATACGCCAGGAAAAAATTGCCATCAAAGATGTAAAACTCCGCACTTTCATTACGGAAGACAGTAACCGGAATGAGATGGTACAGCACGTTTACGATATTACTTACGGAACCGTACGTAAAAACGAAGACACCCTTGTAGTGATTGACGACAGCATTGTGCGAGGTACTACTTTAAAAGAAAGTATTGTTCGCATGCTGGCCCGGCTGCAACCCAAAAAAATCATCGTGGTATCTTCTGCACCACAGATCCGTTACCCGGATTGTTATGGCATTGACATGAGCAAGATGGTTGATTTTATTGCTTTCCGGGCGGCCATTGCCCTGTTGAAAGAAAGGAACCAGGAAGACGTGTTAACAGAAGTGCGCGATAAAATACTGGAGATGAAACGCACCAACCAGTTACACACTGAAAACGTGGTACGGCAGGTCTACAAAACATTTACCACGCAGGAAATATCCGATAAAATAGCGCAGCTCATTACACCCGAAGGAGTAACCATCCCCGTTCAGGTAATTTACCAAACCATTGAAGACCTGCATGAAAGCTGCCCCACCAATACGGGCGACTGGTATTTCACCGGTAACTACCCCACCCCGGGCGGTAACAAAGTAGTGAACAAGGCATTCCTCAATTATATGGAGGGGAAGAATGTGAGGGGGTATTGATAAAAAGGGTTTGGGGTTTGGGGTTTGGGGTTTGGGGTTGGGGTTTGGAGTTTGGAGTTTGGGGTTGGGGTTTAACAATTGTAAAGGAACTTTCTTTCAGTCCTCCTACCAAGCTGACACACTTTAACCAGTTTCAAGTTTGTCCTGCGTTTCCCAGAAGCCATCTTATTAGGAGTAATTTGCATTAAATAGGATATTGTAAATAAAAAAGACAGCCTGAATTACAGTACAGTAACGGAAATAATTTTTAAGGATACTAATGGATTATTTGTTACACCCGGTAACAAATGGCATTGATATTCATGCCTGCCCCAACAGAAGCGAACATTACAATATCTCCTTTTTCTAATGAATGCGAATCCAGCAGATCGTGCTTCACCATATCATAGAGTGTGGGAATAGTGGCCACCGAACTGTTACCGAATTTGTGGATACTCATGGGCATCACATCCGCAGGCACTTCTTTCAGGCCATATAGTTTGTACAATACTTTGACAAATCCTTCATCCATTTTTTCGTTGGCCTGGTGCAGGAAAAATTTCTTTACTTCCGTTACATGAATCCCGCATTTATCCAGGCAATCCTTCATGGCCAGGGGTACATTTTTAATGGCGTACTCGTACACTTTGCGCCCTTTCATTTTCATATACCGGATATCGGGGTCGGCATCCGGGTGGTAGGATTTGGAGAAATGGAGGTACAGGGCCTCGTCCACACAATGGCTTTGTACACTGGCTGCGAGGATACCACTTTCTGTATCCGTAACTGCTTCCAGTACTGTAGCACCGGCACCATCGCTGAAGATCATACTGTCGCGGTCGTAAATATCAATCACCCTGCTGAGGGTCTCTGCACCAATCACCAAACATTTTTGGGCCATGCCCGATTTGATATAGGCGTCTGACTGAATCACCCCCTGTATCCAGCCAGGACAACCAAAGAGGATATCATAAGCCACACAGGCGGGATTGCGGATACCCAGTGATTGCTTTACCCTGGAAGACAGTGCAGGCAAAGCATCAGATTGTATGGTGTTCAGTAAAACATTTCCAAAATTGTGGGCAACAATAATCTGGTCGAGGGTTTCCGGGTCTATACCCGCATCTGCGATGGCCCTGCCTGCGGCTATGGTGGCCATATCCGATGTATTCATATCCGGGTTGGCATAACGGCGTTCTTCGATGCCCGTAATGTCCCGGAATTTTTCGATTATCTCATTGGGGGGAGCAACAATTTTTTCTTTGTCCTCGGTATAAAACGCCTGGTCAACAAAATCCCTGTTGTATTTGATGTTTTCAGGAATATAACTTCCGGTTCCGGTTATAACGGTTTTTTTCTCAGCCATATGCAAAGAGGTTATACGTTGAATGCCCCATGGGGGTAACTTCAAATGTAAACATAAAAGGGGCAAAAATTATCCTTCCCTTAAAAAATCGAATGCGACCAGCTGTTAGTTTGCCGGTAATCCATCAAAGAAATTTATCTCCTTTGTTTCGCTTGATTTCGGCCACATATTCCTTAATGGACTGCTCATTCTCTTTTTTGCAAACCAGCAATACGTCGGCTGTATCTACCAAAATAAAGTCATCCAATCCCTGCAATACCACCAGTTTATCATTGGGTACTGATACCATACACTTGGTAGCATCTATCACAATCACATTATCCCCGGCAACAGCATTGCCCAGGTAATCCTTTTCCAGGTTATCATAAGCACTGTTCCAGGTACCCAGGTCGCTCCAGCCAAAGGAAGAAGGTATCACATATACATTATCTGATTTTTCGAGAACGGCAATATCAATAGACACATTGGTACATAGCGGATAAATTCTTTCAATCGCTTCCCTCTCCTTATCTGTATTGTAAAATGCCTTCTCGGCTTCAAACAAATCAAACATTTCAGGTTGCAGTTGCTCAAAGGCTTTTACCACACTCTTCACCTGCCACACAAAAATGCCCGCATTCCAGAGAAAATCCCCGCTTGCCAGAAAGGTTTTGGCCAGTTCCAGGTTGGGTTTTTCGGTAAAAGTTTTCACCTTGAAAATATTATCCGCAACAGACAGGGATTCATATTGTATATATCCATAGCCTGTATTGGGGTGCGTAGGCTGGATACCCAAAGTAACGAGGGATTTGATATGTGCCACAAACTCCAGCGCATGGAGGGTGGTTTTCACAAAGTTAGCTGCATCCAGAATCATATGGTCGCTGGGTGCCACTACCAGACAGGCTTCCGGGTCTTTCTGTAAGATTTTAAAAGAAATATAGGCCACGCAGGGGGCAGTATTCTTCCGGCTGGGTTCCGCAATAATATTGGCTTTTTCCAAACCCGGTAACTGCTCCGCAACAATGTCAATATAATCGTCGGTGGTTACTACAAATATGTTCTCAGCAGGAATAAAACCCGCAAAGCGTTCATAGGTCCATTGGATCATGGTCTTGCCCGTATGCAAAATATCGAGAAACTGCTTGGGATAAGCTGTCCGGCTTTTGGGCCAGAAACGACTCCCAATTCCTCCTGCCATAATCGCAACATAGTGGTGTTTATTCATGCTATTGGTCCTTTAAATTGCGTGCAATAATACAGGCTTATTTCGAATACCGCTTTTTTAACGCCTCCTCCTATACTATACCCTCTCTAACAAGGTCGTGCAGGTGTAGTATTCCAAGGTATTTACCCTCCTCAGCCACTACCAACTGGCTGATATCATTTTGGCGAAGCATTTCCAGCGCCTCTACAGCCAGTACGGCCGGCGCAATCATTTTGGGATGGGCAGAAAGTATATCGGCCGCTGTTAGTGAGCGGATATCATCTGTTTTCTCAAGCATCCTCCTTAAGTCACCATCGGTAATAATGCCCAATACCCCGCCTTCTGTATTCACTACTGCCGTAACACCCAGCCTTTTGGCGGTTATCTCTACAATCACTTCCTTCAAAGTTGTTTCTGGCAATACCTGTGGTTTTTCATTGCCGGCAATGAGGTCTGCCACCCGCAGGTACAGGCGTTTGCCCAGGTTGCCCCCGGGATGGTAGCGGGCAAAGTCCTGAACATTAAAGCCATTCAGCTTCATCAGGCATACCGCCAGCACGTCTCCCATTACCAACTGGGCTGTGGTACTGCTGGTTGGGGCCAGGTTATTGGGACAGGCTTCCTTACTTACAGTAGTATTCAATACAATATCCGCAGCACCGGCCAGGTAACTATCCATATTGCCCACCATGCCCACCAGTACATTTCCAAAATTTCTGACAAGGGGTACCAATACTTTGATCTCCGGACTCTCACCACTCTTACTGATGACCATCACCACGTCTTCCTTTTGCACCATGCCCAGGTCACCATGTATGGCATCGGCCGCGTGCATAAACAAAGAAGGTGTTCCGGTGGAGTTAAGGGTAGACACAATCTTCTGTGCGATGATGGCACTCTTGCCGATGCCGCTGATAACCACCCTGCCTTTGGTAAGGTGCAGGGCCCTGACGGCCGCCTCAAAACGGTCATCAATATAAGCCTCCAGTCCGGCTATTGAAAGCGACTCTGTACGTATGGTTTCCAGGGCAGTTTGTAAGATAGATGTATTCATGCGGGGCAAAGGTAAAGTTTAGTAGCAAACTGAAGGAATTGAGCATATAGTTGTGTAACTTCGCCCTCCTTTTGGAAAAATCCCTGCCAAACCGGAACTGCCTTGCCTGAATGCACCCTCGGAGCTGACCCTGCCGTAAAATTTAAGTGAAAATATCAGGTAAAATGATTAATTTATCTGATTGATGAATTTACCCCGGAGGGATGAAAATGATAATCGAGACATGACAAGCGAGACTAAGAAGAAAAAAGTGCCGGCTGAAGCCAAAAAAGTGACCAAATCACCCAAAAAGGCTGTAACAGCTTCTGCCGCGCCTCATACCCACAATATTCACAACGCACTGGAACAATATTTCGGTTTCCGTGAATTTAAGGGCACACAGGAACCAGCTATCAACAGCTTGCTGGATGGCAAAGACACATTTGTAATTATGCCTACAGGGGGCGGCAAAAGCCTCTGTTACCAGTTACCCGCATTAATATTGCCGGGATGTGCCATTATTGTATCGCCATTAATTGCCCTGATGAAAAACCAGGTGGACCTGGTGAGGGGCTACAGTGAAAAAGATGATGTGGCCCACTTCCTCAACTCCTCCCTCAACAAGGGACAGATAAAACTGGTGAAGGATGACCTGACCACGGGTAAAACCAAATTACTCTATGTAGCACCCGAAACCCTGACCAAGCAGGAGAACCTTGATTTTTTCAGGGATTTGCCCATCTCCTTTTTTGCGGTAGATGAGGCACATTGTATTTCTGAGTGGGGACACGATTTCCGCCCGGAATACCGTCGACTTCGCGAGATGATGGACATCATCAATCCCGAAATACCCGTCATTGCCTTAACTGCCACGGCCACTCCCAAAGTGAAGAGTGATATCGTTAAGAACCTGGGCCTGCGCAATCCCAATATTTACCTTTCCTCTTTCAACCGTGCCAACCTCTATTATGAGGTGCAACCCAAGATCGAGAAAGACCAGACTATTAAAAGCATTGTTAAGTTCATCAGCGGCCATAAGGGCAAGAGTGGTATCATCTATACCCTCAACCGCAAAACCACCGAAGAACTGGCAGAAATACTGATGGCCAACCAGATCAAAGCCGTGGCTTACCATGCAGGCCTCGACCAGAAACTGCGTGCCAGAAGGCAGGACCAGTTCCTGAACGAAGAAGTGCAGGTAATTGTGGCCACTATCGCCTTTGGTATGGGTATCGACAAACCGGATATCCGTTATGTGATTCATTTCAACATACCCAAGTCCATCGAAAACTATTACCAGGAAACCGGTCGCGCCGGCAGGGATGGGATGGAAGGTTTGTGCGTACTTTATTATTCGCACAAAGACGTGTCGAAGCTGGAACACCTAATGCGCGATAAGCCCCTCAGCGAAAGGGAAGTGGGTGCGCAACTGATTGATGAAACAGTGGCTTATGCAGAAAGCTCCGTATGCCGCCGAAAAGTATTGCTGCATTATTTTGGGGAAGACTGGGACCAGCCCAACTGCGGCAATTGCGATAACTGCCTGCACCCCAAAGAAAGGATTGAAGCGAAAGAAGAAGCGGTAAAAATATTGAAAGTAGTGAAGGCCCTTGATGAGCGCTTTACCACCGACTATGTGGTGAATGTGGCCCAGGGTAAGCTTACCCCCAAGATTACCCTGTACCGGCATGAAGCCCTGTCTGTGTTTGGCATTGCCAAAGACAAGGAAAACCATCTGCTCAACAGCCTGGTAAGGCAGATGCAGTTGGAAAACCTGATTAAGAAAGACATTGAAGAATATGGACTGATCAAACTCACCGAAAAGGGAGAGAAGTTTCTGAAGAAACCAGGCTCTTTTAAAATTGTGCTGAACAACCTTTTTGAAGACGCCAATTTTGATGAGGACGAATCGGAAGGCGGTAACCAGGCAGGAGCGGCAGCTGATGAGAAGCTGTTTACCATGCTGAAGGAGTTGCGGCAGACAGAAGCCAAACGAAAGAGCCTGCCACCCTTTGTGATTTTTCTGGAGAATTCGCTGCAGGACATGGCCACCATTTACCCCACTACTTTAGACGAGTTGGGCAAGTGCCAGGGCGTGAGTAAGGGCAAGGCATTGAAATATGGAAAACCCTTTGTGGAGCTGGTAGCCAAATATGTGGAGGAGAATGATATTGAGAAGCCCGATGATTTCGTAATGAAGAGTGTGGCTAATAAAGCCAATAACAAAATCTACATCATACAGAATGTAGACAAGAAGATACCCCTGGAAACCATTGCCAAAAACAAGAGTCTGAAACTGGATGAATTGCTGGAGGAAATGGAAACCATCGCCGCCAGTGGCACCAAACTCAATCTCGATTATGCCATAGATGAGTGGCTGGACGATTATGACCAGGATGAAATCATTGATTATTTTAAAAGCTGTGAAACCTCTTCCCTGCAGATAGCGCAGGAGGAACTGAGTGAAAACAACTATTCCTGGGAACAACTGAAGATTATGCGGATCAAGTTTCTGAGTGAGTTTGGCAATTAAGGATGCCCTCGCATTATTTAATCGCCCTGTTCTAAACGAACGGGGTTTTTTTTGCGTATACACTTAGCCGACGGTATTATCCCTCAAAAGAATGCGGAAAATGTATTAAAACGATTTTTTGACAGGTAAAATAGCAGATAAGTAACCAGTATTGCCACAAAAGAATAAATATTTATTGTTTTTTAACTTTTATTTGTTGTTTATCAATAAATATTTATTATTATTGTGGAGTAAACCAAAATATACCCGTATGTCACTTAAAAACAACTTTGTATTCATTGGGCTGCAAATTATAGCCTGGCTTATTTTCGTAGGGCTTAGCATAGAAGCCGGAGGCCTGATAGTTAATTTCGTTTTCAGTCTGTACAATCCCTCTTTTGTTCACAACCTTTACCAAAAACTCGACCTGAGCGAAATGTATGCCCGCAGCAAATGGGTTTATTTTGGTATGTACAGTTTTATCATGTTCATTTCTGTTATGAAAGCCTGCTTATTTTACATAGTCATAAGACTCATTATCAAGCTGGACCTGCAAAAACCCTTCAACAGCTATGTTTCCAGACAAATATCACTCATCAGCTACTACACTTTATCTATAGGGCTTATCAGTTACATTGGCCGGCAAATGGCCAAAAACCTTATGCACCAGGGTTTTGTGGTTGACAACCTTAATCCATTCTGGGCCGACAGCCAGGGCTTTGTTTTAATGGCTGCCGTAATTTATGTTATAGCCACCATCTTCTCACGTGGAGTGGACCTTCAAAACGAAAACGACTTAACCGTATAAGCTATGCCAATTATTGTAAACCTGGATGTGGTGATGGCCAAAAGAAAAATTTCGCTGAACGAACTTTCAGAGAGAGTTGATTTAACCTTATCGAACCTGTCTATCCTGAAAACCGGAAAAGCCAAAGCTATTCGTTTCAGCACCTTAGAAGCCATCTGTAAGGCCCTGGACTGCCAGCCGGGTGAGATTCTGGAATATGTTATGGACGGCAAAAGAACCAGTAAATATTAAAAGGGTTTCAGCTTTTTTAACCTCAACGGAGGGCGCTTAGCGTCAACAAGAATCATTGCAAAACCAGATTGCTGAACCATCTGTTTCGTTAATGACAATACAAAGAAATGATCAATCCTTTCCGACCCTGCACTTAATGAGGGTATTGGAAAGATTATTGAATGAAGAGATGATGTCCGACAAAAATCATTACCTCCCTCTCAACCCAAATACACCCATCGATATTTCCCGCACAACCGGGAAATTTCCG
>CAVVSL010000048.1:0-38092 GCA_963750825.1 uncultured Bacteroidota bacterium
GGTAATCCTGTAATTCTTTATCGGTTTTAATGATGGCTTCCCGAAATTTTGCAGAATCCTGTGATGTTTTGGCAGAACGGAAATCGGCTTCCAGTTGCTGTATCTCTCTGCCCTTGTTGGTTGTAAAAGCAGAATAGCTTTTAAAAAGATCATTCTCCAGCGATCCTGTAATCACTGCCTTGTCTTTCAGCGTGGTATCACCCGCAATGCTGAATTGTTGTTTGTTGTCCATCAGTAACTCAAACTGTATGGTATATTTGGGAGAAACCACAAAGTAAATGCCGCTGGTAAGTTTGGCAGATCCTTTGAATACACCCTGGCTTTGATCATTCAGGAATGTTGAGTCAATTAAAGCCATGCTGTTACCATAATGGCTGCCCAGGTACACTTTACAGTTTTTGAGAGGGGTAAGGGTTATTTTGATTTCCCTCCCTGCTGAAGCTGCAGTAGCTGGTTTACGGACAGGTTGCTGAGCAGGAGCTACCTGAATAAACGATAATGCCATTACAGTAAATAAGATTCGCCTCATAGTAAAGATTGATTCGGGGGTAAATTTAGTCAAATACGGCCTTTACCCCGTTAATCATCTGTCAAAAAAATGATTGTACTGCGAATACCTGATGCATAAGCATTCCTGTTTACATTTGCACCCGTGAGAAAACAAAGAAAAACCGTGGTTCTGGAAAAATTGCTGGTGCTCGACTATGCAGCAGAGGGGAAGTCGCTGGCAAAGCTGGATGGCAAGGTAATTTTTATTGAGGGTGCCGTTCCGGGCGATCTGGTGGATGTGCAACTGTCAAAAAACAAGGCTGACTGGGCCGAAGGCCATACAGTGCATATCCATAGCTATTCCTCCGACCGTGTAACCCCTTTCTGCAGTCATTTTGGAGTTTGTGGGGGTTGCCAGTGGCAAATGCTTCCTTATGAGAAACAGCTTTTTTACAAACAGAAACAGGTGCAGGATAACCTTTCTCGGATTGGCAGGATAACCTTACCCGAAATCAGACCCATCATGGGTGCCAGCCAGACTACCCATTACCGGAATAAACTGGAATACACTTTTGCTACCCGGAAATTCATACCTACTGAAGAATTCAGAAGAATGAAGGCCGAAGGTGTCTCTTTTTCAGAACAGCCCGGTGCAGCCGGATTTCATGTTCGGGGTTTCTTTGACAAGGTAGTGGAAATTGATACCTGCCACCTGCAGGAAGAGCCCACCAATGCCATCCGAAAATTTGTAGCCGCATTTGCAGTGGAAAAAGGAATCAGCTTTTACAATATACGCCAGCATGAAGGCTGGCTGAGGAATATGTTTGTTCGCAATACCACTACCGGAGAGCTGATGATCAATATCGTATTTGGTTATGAGGATACACCCAACCGGGAACTATTGCTGGCGCAATTACTGGAAAAATTTCCTTCCATCACTACCCTTTTATATACCATTAATACCAAGCGGAACGACAGTTTAATTGACCTGGAACCCCAGGTTTATAGCGGAAATGGCTATATCACCGAAAAACTGGAAGACTTTCAATTTATCATCAGTCCGAAATCTTTTTTCCAGACAAATACCTACCAGGCGGAGAAACTGTACAGGGTAACCAGGGATTTTGCCGAACTAAATGGCAGCCAGACTGTTTATGACCTGTATTGCGGTACGGGCAGTATTGGTATTTTTGTGAGTGCCGGAGCGGCAAAGCTGGTAGGGGTGGAAGTAGTACCGGATGCAATTATTGACGCTAAAAAGAATGCAGCACTCAATAACCTGACCTCCGCAGCATTTTTTACCGGAGATGTGGCAGACATTTGTGATGATGCTTTTTTCGAAGCACAGGGAAGGCCGGATGTGGTGATTACAGATCCACCCAGGGCGGGGATGCACGAAAAATTGGTTAAAAAATTACTGGATATCGCTGCTCCTACTATTGTTTATGTAAGTTGCAATCCGGCAACACAGGCAAGGGACCTTGCTTTACTGGATGAAAAATACAGGGTAACCGGTATTCAACCGGTAGACATGTTTCCCCATACCCTGCACATAGAAAATGTGGTGCAGCTTAAGTTAAAAGAATCCTGACAGGCTTACATGGTAAAAAGTGATCAAAATATAATTATTCATTTTTATCCGGATAACGTAATCCGTTCCGGATATTGTACAGGGAAGGAGAAAAACGTATGACAGAATTCAGGCCCAGCAGTTTTCAGATTTTACCCTCCGTTGTAAAAAACCTGCTGATCATAAACGGGTTGTTCTTTCTGGCCCAGAATACTTTTTCGGGGTCGAACAGTAGTTTTTCATTTGATAATATATTTGCCCTGCATGCCTGGCAAAGTACCCTGTTTCAACCATGGCAACTGATAACCCATATGTTCCTGCATGGTGATTTCATGCACATACTGGGTAATATGTTCGCACTATGGATGTTTGGTTCTGTGCTGGAAAACCTATGGGGCTCCAAACGCTTCCTGACATTCTACATGATTTGCGGACTGGGCGCAGCGCTTATTCACCTGCTGTTTTTGAGTTGGGAACTGAGTCCTATCATACACGAGTACATGAATATCATCAGACTGCATGAGGCCGGAAGTCCCGGACAGTCGGATGCCATGATCAATTTTATCTCCCATCATAATCTTCGGTTCGAAAATACGGATGGACTGATTGAGTACATGCGGAATAATCCGGGTAATGGGGATTTAATGACCAGGGTATTTGACAATATCACTGTTTATTACCGCAACAACGTGGACACAGCCACCATCGGCGCCAGTGGAGCTGTTTTCGGTATTCTGGCAGCATTTGTTTACCTGTTCCCCAATACTTATCTCTATATCTATTTCCTGGTTCCGGTAAAAGCAAAATGGATTGGACTGATCTATTTCGCGTATGAATTGTTCTATGCTTTGCGGAATTCTGCAGGAGACAATGTGGCCAGGTGGGCACATATTGGGGGAGCAATTGTAGGACTGATGATTGTGATAACATGGAATAAAACCAATAAGAAAACATTCTATTAACGGGAAAGCATTTAAAAAGGAGGTAGCCTATGGCAAACCCATCATTCAGAAAGAACAGCAGGGTATTATTAGGTCAGGATAACAACGCACTGGTATTACTTTTTGCCATCAATGCCCTGGTATTTGTGCTGATTAATTTTTTAAAGATTATTTACTTTCTTTCGGATATTCCGATGGAGTTTTTCTATAAACAGATTCTCAACTGGTTTACCCTTCCTGCTGCCCCGGAAGCATTTGCGGGTAGGCCCTGGACCTTGCTGGTATACATGTTCACCCACCACAGTATCTGGCACCTGCTTAGCAGCGTTTTGTGGTTATGGTGTTTCGGGTTCATATTGCAGGACCTGGCCGGGAATAACAAACTGATTCCTGTTTACCTCTATGGCGGTTTGGTGGGTGGGGTTGTATTTCTCCTCATTAATAACCTTTTTCCTGTACTGGAAAGGAATATTGCCATTACAGAACCTATGCTGGGTGCGGGTTCAGCAGTTATGGCCGTAGCTGTAGCTACCACCACCCTGGCGCCCGATTACCGTTTGTTCCCCATGGTGTATGGGGGCATTCCCCTATGGGTGGTCACCCTCATCTTCGTTGCCATTGATTTTGCTACATTGGCCAGTGGCAATGCCGGTATTGGCGCAGGCCACCTGGCTGCCGGTGCCATCGGTTATATTTTCATCCGGCAATTGCGCAGCGGCCATGACTGGAGTGCCTGGATGGTCAGGCTGGTGAACTGGGTGGATGACCTTTTTAGTCCTGAGAAAAAATATCGGGGTAAGTCAACAAAAGAAAAACATTTTTACCGGGCGGATAAGCAGCCTTTTGAGAAAACACCCAATGTAACCCAGCAAAAGCTGGATGCCATTCTGGATAAAATTAATCAGGAAGGTTACCAGTTCCTTTCTGATGAAGAGAAAGCCTTCTTAAAAAGAGCCAGTAAGGAAGATATCTGATACCCGAATTACGATTGGTTATTCCTATGCCCCATTAAGTATATTTTGTAATTTTAGGCAATGGCAAAAAGCCCTGTTCGGAAATTCGCAAAATCTATACTGCTGTCAATAAACGGAATTATAGTCCTGTTCTTTTTATTTGCCTGTCTTTCTCCCTACCTGAATCCAACCATTTGGTGGTTGAATGGGTTTAACGGATTAATCGTACCCTACCTTATCCTGCTACTTTTGTTTTTTCTGATTTTCTGGTTATATGTAAAACCGGTGTTAGCCCTTATTCCATTGCTAACGCTGGCCATCGGTTGGCAACAACTTTCAGTAGTATTTGCCTGGCACCCGGGTGCGGGATTCACTAACCGGAAACATGATAATGTAACCAGGGTGGTAAGCTGGAATGTCAAAAGTTTTAATGGACTCTCCAATAGCAGGGAAATTAAAAAACTGATTCCCAATGAACTGGCTGCCAGTGCCATGAAACTAAATCCTGACGTGATTTGTATGCAGGAGTTTAACTCAGCCCTTACTGCCAATAATATCTCCCTTTTTAAAAAGCAGTATCCCTATCATTTTTTTTCAAGGGATTACCAGCGGGCCAATAGTGGGTATGTTTCGGGTTGCATTATTTTTTCACGTCACCCCATTATTGATTCCGGAAAAATAAAATATCCCGTTGCCGAAAGCCTGATTTATGTGGATATACTGAAAGGAGAAGATACCCTTCGAATTTATACCACACATCTCCAGTCATTCAAATTCAAAACGGAAGACTATACTGATATCGAAAAAATAAAGGAGAATGATACAGAAAAAGTGGCTGCTTCTAAAAACCTGTTCCGCAAAATGAAACTGGCTTTTGGACGCAGAGGGGTGCAGGCGGATATGGTTAGGGAGGAAACGGGTAAGAGCCCCTATCCCTCCATTATCTGCGGAGATTTCAACGATGTACCCAATTCCTATACCTATTTCAGGATACGGGGAGAGCGCCAGGATGCCTTTTTAGACAAAGGTTTCGGCATTGGCCGTACATTTAATGCGCTGGCACCCACTTTGCGCATTGATTATATCCTGCCCGACAGGCATTTCGAAGTAAAGCAGTTTGACATGGTGGATGAGGCCCTGAGTGACCATATTATGCTCATTTCTGACCTTCTATTGAAAAAATAAATACCTTCGCTTTAATGAGCCACCTCTCCCTATATTGTTGTTGTTGTTGCTGATGCAGTTTTTTCCCGACCCCGGTCGCTTTCAACAATATTTCCTATTGTAATCATCTATACCTTATGCCACTCAAAGTATACAACTCATTAACCCGTAAGAAAGAAACCTTTACCCCGCTGAATGCACCCTATGTAGGAATGTATGTTTGCGGCCCAACCGTAAGCGGAGAGAGCCACCTGGGGCATGCAAGGCCCTATGTAACTTTTGATGTATTGTACCGCTACCTGATGTACCTCGGCTACAAAGTGCGGTATGTACGAAACCTGACAGACGCCGGCCATTTTGAAGAAGAAGGCCGCGAAGCAGAAGATAAAATCAGCAAGAAAGCCATACTGGAAAAGCTGGAACCCATGGAACTGGTGCAGAAATACACCAACCTGTTTCATTGGGCCATGCAACAGTTACATAACCTGCCACCCAGTATTGAGCCCACGGCTACCGGTCATATTGTGGAACAAATTGAGATGATAAAAAAAATCATTGCAGACGGGTATGCTTATGTAGCCAATGGATCTGTTTATTTTGATGTGGCCAAATACAATACCGATTTTTCGAAAAAAGGACAACCCTACGGCATCTTAAGTGGCCGCAACCTGGAAGACCAGCTCGACAGCACCCGCGAACTGGATAACCAGGATGAAAAAAGAGACAGGAGCGATTTTGCGCTCTGGAAAAATGCACCTCCTGAACACATCATGCGCTGGCAAAGCCCATGGGGAGAGGGTTTCCCGGGATGGCATATTGAGTGCTCTGCGATGAGCCGTAAATACCTGGGCGACCAGTTTGATATACATGGAGGCGGTATGGACTTACAGTTTCCCCACCACGAATGTGAGATTGCGCAGAGCAGCGTATGCAACCATAAAATGATGGCCCGGTACTGGCTGCACAACAATATGATTACCATCAACGGTAAGAAGATGGGGAAGAGTTATAACAATGTGATCAAACTGACCGAATTGTTTAGTGGCAATCACCCTATGTTAGAACAGGCTTATTCACCACTCACCGTACGTTTTTTCATTTTGCAAAGCCATTACCGGGGCACCCTTGATTTTGGTAATGATGCCCTGCAGGCATCGGAAAAAGCAATGAAACGTTTGTGGGAAGCCCATGAATGGTTGTCACTGCAAACAATACCCGCAGATAAGGAAGCCGGTGATGCAGATCTGGATGCAAAGGTTTCTCAACTGGTTAGTGAGTTCACTGAATTCATGGATGATGACCTCAACACAGCCAAAGTACTGGCCAATATGTTTGAACTGGTATCAGTTATCAATTCACTTAAGGACAAACACATTCCCGCCGATGCCATTAGCAGTAAAACGCTCATTCTCCTGCAAACACAAATGAAATTATTTGTGGAAGATATTTTCGGACTCAAACCCGAGAAAGCAGCAGACAGCGGTAAACTGGATGGGGTACTGCAATTGCTGATGGATATCCGCAAAGACGCCAAGTCGCGCCGCGATTTTGTTACCAGCGATAAAATCAGGAATGAATTGCTTAGCCTGGGTGTGCAACTGAAAGATGAAAAAGATGGCGGCATGAGTTATACCGTCTCGGGATAAAACTAATGATTACAATCATCTGAATGTGCATGGTTGTGTACCCGGCACATCCTGAAATTCATAAAATGGGCCGTTATGATACAGGCAACTGCAGGTATCAGTAACAGGATTCTCCATTCATGGAACAGCACTTTGGTAAACAAAAACAAAATGCCCGCTGAAAAAATCACCACCGGCAACCAACTGTGGTGGTGCTTCTTTCTGCCGTGGTACAAAGCATAAGTACCCACCACAAAGGCAATCCCAATCATGGTGTATTCAAACCAAAGGTTTTCAATGATGTTGATGCCAAATAGGGGCAGTGTAGTTAAAAATAAAGGCAATACGGCACAATGAATGGCGCAGGCCACCGATGTGCCGATTCCCAAAGCATCCCAATTAATCTTCCAACGCATAGGGTGCAAAATTACGCCAATGCAACATTGTTGCAAAATATAAATGATTCGGCCTCTGCAGTTAATAAATAATTGATAATCAATAAGATAAATGAATTATCCCGCAATGAGCGCTTTTACTAAGCCATTGTTGGTCGCCCGACCAACAGCTAATCACGTTAAAGCGTAATGACACTATCCAATAAACCTGAGCATATAAATTAGAAATGCCCGGTTGATAATCAACAAAAGAATTATCTTTCTAAGCCGTTGTTGGTCGCCCGACCAACAGCTAATCACGTTAATGCATATTGACGCTTTCCAATAAACCTGAGCATATAAATTAGAAATGCCCGGTTGATAATCAACAAAAGAATTATCTTTCTAAGCCATTGTTGGTCGCCCGACCAACAGCTAATCACGTTAATGCATATTGACGCTTTCCAATAAACCTGAACATATAAATTAGAAATGCCCGGTTGATAATCAACAAAAGAATTATCTTTCTAAGCCATTGTTGGTCGCCCGACCAACAGCTAATCACGTTAATGCGTAATGACGCTATCCAATAAACCTGAGCATATAAATTAGAAATGCCCAGTTGATAATCAACAAAAGAATTATCTGGCTACAAGCGCTTTTACCCTAAGCCGTTGTTGGTCGCCCGACCAAAAACTAATCACGTTAATGCGTAATGACGCTATCCAATAAACCTGAGCATATAAATTAGAAATGCCCAGTTGATAATCAACAAAAGAATTATCTGGCTACAAGCGCTTTTACCCTAAGCCGTTGTTGGTCGCCCGACCAACAGCTAATCACGTTAATGCATATTGACGCTTTCCAATAAACCTGAACATATAAATTAGAAATGCCCAGTTGATAATCAACAAAAGAATTATCTTTCTAAGCCATTGTTGGTCGCCCGACCAACAGCTAATCACGTTAATGCGTAATGACGCTTTCCAATAAACCTGAGCTTATAAATTAGAAATGCCTAGTTGATAATCAACAAAAGAATTATCTGGCTGCAAGCGCTTTTACCCTAAGCCGTTGTTGGTCGCCCGACCAACAGCTAATCACGTTAATGCATATTGACGCTTTCCAATAAACCTGAACATATAAATTAGAAATGCCCGGTTGATAATCAACAAAAGAATTATCTGGCTACAAGCGCTTTTACCCTGGCTATTACTTCGGACAGGTTGCTCGTATCCGTTCCACCTGCGGTAGCCAGGGTTTTTTGTCCGCCCCCGCCACCTTTGATGAGATTCGATACCTGTTCCTTAATGATTTTCGGGGCTTCCAGGTTTCGGGAATTACTCACGCCTTCCTCCAGTAAAATGGCCACATGGGCCTTGCCTTCAATGGCAGCAGCCAGTACCACCACATAATCGGTCATCAGATTTTTCAGTTCAAAACAAAGCTTCTTCAGGGCATCGGGACTGCTTGCCTCAATTACCGCTCCGAGGAAATGAATGCCGTTGATGTTTTCGGTCTGGTTCACCAATGCATCTCTCAGGATAATGAGTTGTTTGGCTTCCAGGCTTTCTATTTTTTTTCTCAGTTCAGCATTATCTGATAACAGGGTATCTACTGCTGTACCCGGGTCTTTAGGGTTTTTCAGGGTTTCCCGGATAGACTTTAGCTGTTCGAAAGTATCCCTGATCAGGCCTTCAGCTGCCTTACCAGCCACCGCTTCAATACGACGAACACCCGCAGCCACGGCTGCTTCGTGTTTAATGGTAAAATACCCCAGTTCTCCGGTAGCCCCCATATGGGTGCCTCCGCAGAGTTCAATGGAATAAGCGGGGTCGATGATTACCACCCGCACCCTGTCTCCGTATTTTTCTCCAAACAAAGCCATAGCACCCATGGCAATCGCTTCTTCCTTGCTCATTTCCCGGATATACACAGGAATATTGGCACGTATTTTTTCATTCACCATCACTTCTATGGTTGCCAGTTCCTCATCAGTGAGTTTGGCAAAATGGGAAAAGTCAAAACGCAATTGTTCGGCATTCACCAGGCTTCCTTTCTGGGCCACATGGTTGCCCAATACTTTGCGCAAAGCGGCGTGCAGTAAATGGGTGGCTGTGTGGTGCGCCTCAATGGCCAATCGTTCCCTGCTGTTCACGCTTGCGGTTAGGGCTACCGTAATATCAGCCGGAAGGCTTTCCGTAAAATGAATGATCAGGTTGTTCTCTTTTTTGGTATCTGTAACCTTCACTATTTCTCCGGCAAAATCCAGGATACCTGTATCGCCTACCTGTCCGCCACTTTCCGCATAAAAGGGAGTGGTTGCCAGTACCAGTTGGTAGGCTTCTTTTCCCTTTGCTTTTACTTTCCGGTACCTGACAACTTTGCTTTTTATTTCCAGGGTGTCATAGCCTACAAATGCAGACAGACCCGTTGGTTCCAGTTGTATCCAGTCTTCAGTATCCACCGTACTGGCTGCGCGGCTCCTGTTTTTTTGCTGCTGCATTTCTGTTTCAAAGCCTTGTTCATCTACTGTCAGCTTATTTTCCTGTGCAATCAATCGCGTTAGGTCAATCGGGAAACCAAAAGTATCAAACAGTTCGAAAGCGGCCTTTCCGGCAATTTGTGCATCGCTTGTAGCAATGATGTCTTCAATCCTTTTCAGTCCCTTATCCAGTGTGCGTAAAAAAGCGTCTTCTTCTTCTTTTACCACTTTGGTTACAAAGTCCAGTTGCCCTGCGAGTTCGGGAAAAACATTTTCAAACTGCTTTGCCAGTAAGGGAAGCAACTGGAACAACAGGGGTTGCTGGTAACCCAGGTAAGTATGGTAATACCGCACGGCCCTGCGTAATATTCGCCTGATTACATAGCCTGCTCCATTATTGGCAGGCAGTTGTCCATCCGAAATGGTGAAGGCAATGGCGCGAATATGATCGGCCAGCACTCGGAAAGCCACTGCTTCCCGGCTGTCGCTGAAGTCGTATGTTTTACCGGTAATTTTTTCAATGGCCGCAATCGTGCCGGTAAATACATCTGTATCGTAATTACTCTGTTTACCCTGTAATACCCTTACCAACCTTTCAAAGCCCATTCCTGTATCCACGTGTTTGGCAGGCAATGCTTCCAGGCTGCCATCTTTCAGCCTGTTGAACTGGATGAATACGTTGTTCCATATTTCAATTACCTGCGGGTGGTCGTTGTTGACCAGTGTTTTTCCATCCACAGCTTTTCTTTCTGCCTCACTGCGGCAGTCAACATGAATTTCTGTGCAGGGTCCGCAGGGGCCGGTATCGCCCATCTCCCAGAAATTGTCTTTTTTATTGCCCAATAATATTCTGTCTTCCGGAATTACTTTTTTCCATTCTGCCAAAGCTTCCTCATCGCGGGGAAGCCCTTCTTTGGCATCTCCTTCAAATATGGTTACATATAATTTGTCTTTGGGCAGTCCGTATACTTCTGTCAGTAATTCCCAACTCCAGGCAATGGCTTCTTTTTTGAAATAGCCGCCAGCGGGATGGGCGGGATCGCCAAAACTCCAGTTACCCAACATTTCAAACATGGTATGGTGATAGGTATCCACACCCACTTCTTCCAGGTCGTTGTGCTTACCGCTCACGCGCAGGCATTTCTGGGTATCGGCCACACGGGGATTTTCGGGCTTTTTATTGCCCAGAAAATAGTCTTTGAACTGGTTCATCCCCGCATTGGTAAACAGCAGGGTAGGATCATTTTTTACCACGATGGGTGCTGAAGGAACGATTTGGTGGCCTTTGGAAATAAAAAAATCAAGAAATTTTTGTCGTATCTCAGCACTTTTCATGTTAGGGAACTAAATTTTAAACAAATAGTTA
Organism: uncultured Bacteroidota bacterium; assembly: GCA_963750825.1. Lineage (GTDB taxonomy): Bacteria > Bacteroidota > Bacteroidia > Chitinophagales > Chitinophagaceae > Sediminibacterium. The sequence continues at coordinate 10,968 of CAVVSL010000048.1, forward strand.
GGTAGTTAGAAACTATATTTGAGCGCTTTTTAAGGGCACAAAAGTAAGGATTTGGAACGTGATTTATAGCCGCTCCGTTTGCGGAAATGACCTATTACAACTAACCTACCTTTGTTGGCAGGCAAGGGAAGTGTCTGGAAAGCGATTTGATCAATGAAAAAAGTAAAATACTACTATAATACCCATTCGCTTCGTTACGAAAAGCTCGACACCCCCCTTCGGGTGCGGTTATTGAGGGTAATAGGCTTTATAGCGGCTTCGATGGTTACCGGCCTGGTCATTTTTGTCATTGCTTTTCAGTACATCGACTCCCCCAAAGAGAAGTTTTTACGCCAGCAGAATGAAGACCTGAAGCAGAATTACCAAGTTTTTTCCGAACGCATCAAGCAACTGGAATTGCAGATGGATGAGATTGTGAACCGGGACAACAATGTGTACCGATCTATTTTCCAGTCGCAGCCTGTACCCGACAGTGCCCGTATTAAAGATATGGAGAACAAAAAGGAAGTGATACTGGTACAACGCATGGGTGAATCAGAACTGGTGAAAAGCATACAGGACCAGTTAAACAAACTCACCCTTTTGTCGGCCTTCCAGGTAAAATCCTTCGGCGAAATTGAAAACATGGTGAAAAACAAGGAAAAGCTGCTGGCGGCCATTCCTTCCATACAGCCCATCAGTAATAAGAACCTTACCAGGGTTGCTTCCGGCTTTGGTTACCGGATTGATCCTGTATACAAAGACAGAAGGCCGCACCTGGGGCTCGACTTTACTGCACCCATGGGCACCCCCATTTATGCCACTGCGGATGGCAGGGTGAAGGATGCCGGCTTCAGTACCGGTGGCTTTGGTAACCATGTGGTGATTAACCACGGGTTTGGCTATGAAACCGTGTATGGGCATATGGTACGCGTAAAAGCCAGGGTGGGTGAAACGGTGAAGCGGGGAGAAGTAATCGGTTATGTGGGCAATTCCGGCAAAAGCACCGGCCCTCACTGCCATTATGAAGTACACAGGTATGGCATTCCGGTAGACCCTGTTTATTATTTCTACAACGACCTTACACCGGCTCAATTCGACAGAATACTGAAACTGGCGGCCGCCAGCAACCAGAGCTTTGATTAAAGTTGATTTGGCTTGTTTCCAAACAATCGTTTCCCTAATTTGTAAGTACTGTTCACCCAAAGATCAATTCCGTGGATCCCGGCATCAAAGAATACCTTACCCGAATACTGAATACACTGGCTGTGGGGCTGTTTTGGATGGCCATCAACTCCACCGTGGGCATCATGTACGATTATGCATTCATACATGAAAAGGTAACTACGGGCAACATTATATTTTACTGCTGGTTCCTGACCAGCCTGGTGGCTTTTTTATGGTGGGTGATTCGTTTGTGGAGTAAGCCTATCAACTTTGAACAATAAGTTATGTGCGGGTAACCCGGTATTTGCCGGCTGATTTTTGTATTTTCAGGACTGAAACAAAGTGTGATCAGTAATGAAGCCGATTTCCCGAAAAATAATGATGGCAGGTACACTGTTGATATGGGCCATCAAATTCATCATCAGGCCTTATGTACACATACCTCCTGCGTATAAGCTGCTGGCAGGTATTGCGCCCAATTTGCTGGGTTCCTTTTTACTGCCCTTTGGGGCATGTTGGTTTTTCCAGCGTTTTTTCAGGCTCGAAACCCCTGGCGACCTAACCTTTACCTGTTCCTTCGGGCTGCTGCTGGTAATTGTGAATGAGTACCTGCAGCGCATCCCTTTTTTCGGCCGCACTTTTGATTATATGGATATTGTTTTTTCAGTAGTTGGGGTATTCCTGGGTCACCTGGTATTCCGCTGGCTGATGGCCACCCGGCCGCAAACGCAGGGGCGGGCTATGGAGGGGTGAGCAAGCGGGGGATGATTTGCTTTCATTATTAGGAACAACGATCTTTGATAACAACTTTATTTACCGGATCAATGGTAATTGGGGAGTTGTGATTTGCTTTCATTATTAGGAACAACGATCTTTGATAACAACGTCATTGTGGGGCATATTATTGGAGCGTTAGTTGTGATTTGCTTTCATTATTAGGAACAACGATCTTTGATAACAACTTACCAGCAGCGGCCAGCATTGGGGCACTGGTTGTGATTTGCTTTCATTATTAGGAACAACGATCTTTGATAACAACCTGCCACAGGCCCAATCTGCTGCCAGCTCAGTTGTGATTTGCTTTCATTATTAGGAACAACGATCTTTGATAACAACCGTATCGGATCTGATCCCTTCCTAAATTGCGTTGTGATTTGCTTTCATTATTAGGAACAACGATCTTTGATAACAACGATGCCTGTAATAGTTTGGCTGGCCAGCTGGTTGTGATTTGCTTTCATTATTAGGAACAACGATCTTTGATAACAACTGACACTACGAGAACAAAATGATTACCTGAGTTGTGATTTGCTTTCATTATTAGGAACAACGATCTTTGATAACAACCGGAGTGAAAAAAACCACCAGCCAGGACATGTTGTGATTTGCTTTCATTATTAGGAACAACGATCTTTGATAACAACTAAATGGACAGCCTGCTGTATTGATGATCTATGGTTGTGATTTGCTTTCATTATTAGGAACAACGATCTTTGATAACAACAGGGATGGCTGAAACGCAATACCGGTAAGGGTTATCAAAGATCGGGTTCCCAATAAAAACAGGATTATTGCCCTTTTTTTGGCAGGCAGGGAGCGGTTTTTGCCATGCTATTTTCAAAATAATTCCAGTTGCTGGGGTGTTTCTATGGGTTCGGCAGATTTTTTGCCATGAAAAATTTCAATCATGCCAAACTGTTTGTCAGTAATGGTCATCATCACCACATGCCCTTTTTCGGGCAGTTGTTTCTTTACCCGCTTAATATGCACCTGCGCATTTTCCATGCTGGGGCAGTGCCGCAGGTAAATAGAATACTGGAACATGCCAAACCCGTCCTGTAGCAGCTTTTTCCGGAAATCTGTGTAGATTTTCCGGTCTTTTTTGGTAACCACCGGCAGGTCGAAAAATACGATTACCCACATGATTCGGTATGCATTTAAACGGTCTGCTTTCATGGCAGAACGGGATAGGCTATTTTTCGCTGCTGTCCTGCAAAACATTTGGCCAATGAAGCCGCCGTACGCTGGGTGGCTACAAACAGGGGACTGCTTTCCTCCTCAATCTGCACATCCAGGGTGGGCAGCTTCAGTAACTGGTTTTTTAAATCGCGATTTAGTTCTCCCACCAGTGAGGTTTTGTCGATAATATCCCTTACCATACCATCCACATATGGCCGGTAGGGTTCCATGATATCATCTGCCAGGCAATAAGCATTGTACCGGTTGCGGTGAAATATGCCTAATGCAGGCAGCAGCCCCGCGCCGGTCAGTGCCCGGGCCATGGTGGCCCTGATGATGGCATACCCGTAATTCAGCAGGTTATTGGGCGGCGGGCCCTCGCGGTGCCGGAAAAACTGCCAGGCCGTTGGAAACAGGTTTTTCCAGTAGTAAGCAGATGCCTGCGCCTCGTGGTTATTACTGTCACCGCTTTTCACACTTAGATGCAGGTTTTTAAGTAACAAATTCGGTAACTGCCATTTTTCCAGTACTACCGCCTGGTTATGTATTTTGGCTTTGATGGTTTGTTGCCAGAGCTGCTTCTTCAAAGGCTCTGTAGCTTCTATCTGAAAACGGAAACGCTCACTTTGCAGGGTATGCCCTTCCAGAGGGAGGAGTAAGCCGCTGGGATGGTGCTGCTCATTACAGGTAATTACGGCACTGTTATGGGCAGCCAGTTTATCGAGCAGGTAATGGGTAATGGTAATCTGCTGATGCTCCAGCACCAAAATGCCGATATCTTCAATTGGTACAGTTTTATCGGGTTGTTCTTCCATACCTTTTACCCGGGCATAGCACACCACCAATTGTTCATCCCGGCAATGCAGGTGACAGGGGCTTTCTATGCACAGGGTGCGTTTGATCATTTAGCCAGGTTTGATGTTTCCAAGTCGATCTATTATAATCTTTATACACTTTTGTTTGATAGAAATACCATTTATAATTTGATAGGCATTTTGACTTTCAAATTCCTTCCCTTTAACAATGGGCTCTGCAATATTGTGTTGGAGAAAATAAATTTCGTTACCACTAAATTTAATTACATAATGAATATTCTTACTTCTTACAGATTTTTCATTCCAAAAAGCCATAAAAAAAGGACTATTTTGTTCAGGTATAATTTCACCTTCAAAAGGCAAGTAAATAGGGTCCCCTTGTTTTAAAGTAAATAAAAGTGTTGCTTTATTTTTTTCTTCAAAGTATTTTTTGAAAATAAATTCTTTGTTGAACTGTTTTTTATCAGAAATTTTATTAAATTCTTCCTTTAAAAAATTTGCGGCATCAAAAAAGGTAATTAAATCAAAGATTCTTTTGCCGCCCTTTTCCATTATAGCGAAGAGATAGTTATCGCCAGTCTTTACATATAATTTTTCATTAAAAGCCTTACTTCTGCAAAGCTTTTGCAAAGCATCCTCAATAGCCACTTCATTTTTTTTCCTTCTAATTTTTAAAGGATCTCTATAAAATACTTTTACTGAAGATATTGGTGTATGGGCTGCTAATTCACCGCGTTTTTTCTTTTTCCCATTCCTTTTCCATTCCCCTTCTCTTTTTTTCTCTGCCAAGATTTTATTTAGTGTTATAATACCTTCTGCCGAAAATGCTTCTTCTTTCTTGTATGCAAAGTCTTTAAGATGTTTGTTTATAATGTCCTTTAAATAATTATTAGCAATCTTTTCTATAGTTTTTTCAGTAGCGAAATTCTTTCCTGCAAATTTAGAAAGAGGTACTCTATATGCTTCAAAACCCTGGCTTTTGCCATACAATGTAGCTTCGTGCAGTTGTCCTCTCAACTTAATTTGCAGTTTTTCGTTTTTGTCAGGTTGTATTAGAAGAATGTCTTTCGGTTTTTGCGAAACAATAATTTTTTGAATATCTTGTATTGCATTCTCCGGGAAACCTAACCACGGCAAATCGATAGCTTTAAACTTATGAATCTGTTTAAAGATTATTTCCCGCTTTCCTTCATCAAGATTAAGAATTTCATCTAATAGTTCACTTGGACTTCCTTCAAAATCAGGTAAAATTTCCTTTTTATGTTTATCCAACCATTGCTGTAATTCTTTGTTCAAATCATTCAATCTTTTAACATGTTCGGATTGAGTACATGCAATTGTCAAAGCATCAATAGCATGATGCCTGTGGTCGATTCGTTTACTCCAGCCTTTTATTATAAGTTTATTATTCCTTGTTTGAATAAAAGTGTTGTTGAAAGACTGGATGAATTGTTCTTTAGACAGTTCTATAGTATTTAGAGGAATGTTTTTAGCTTCATATTCTTCTTTCTTTTTTGTGAAAGCTTTCACATAGCTATCATATTCTATTTCAGCTAAAAGATGTTTCGTGTTTTCATAACGAATTTTCAGTAATTCTTTAAACTTATCAGTTAAACCCCATTGATTTCTTAAATAATCAGTAACGCCCCCTGTAGTGGTTTTTACATTTTCGTTTCCTACTATTTTATTTAGTTCTTCCTTAACTCTTATGCTAATGTATTGGGTTTCTTTGATCTGCCGAGCCACGGGATCATCTGGTACTTTAGTTGCCAATAGGTTTTTTCTTTTTTGCCCTTCAAATCTTTTATTTACGTGGTCAATGTAATCTTCTTTAGATAAAACTGATTGAATATTAGATCCAATTTCAAAATACTCCATAGCGGTGCGATTACTTTTTTCTTTATTAATAGCTTTTTCACAAATTACCTTATTCGTATATGAATCATCGAAATAGCGAGATTGCGGTATGATATGATCGATATCAAATCGCTCCCTATTAAATAAATCAGATAATGGAATAGGCTGCCCCGTGTATGGGGAAACGTGTCCTTGCTCACGCCACAATTTCATCTTTTCAATCTCTGATTTAGATGGGTCTTTGTATTGCTTTACAAATTCTTCAGCAAGATTCTCTTGTGATAACCATAGTTTATATTTTTCAATATTAGTTTGTGTGATTTCTTGTTTAAGTTCAATAAGCAGATTTTTTACCTCATCATTCACTTTTCGATTAGCGTTGTTCGATTTATAAATTTTTGCTCTCCTGTCTGCATTGTTTTTGAGTTCACGTGCTAATTCTAATCTTATTTCCTCGGGCTTACCATATTGTTTCCAAATATCTTTCACTACCATTAATGCCTCACTAACTACCTGCTCAACTAAGGGGTTTCTTAACTCGCCAGGTCTTAATCTTTGTATATTTTGATAGTTATTAATTCGTTCATTCGTGCCATATTCTTTTGCTGTATGCCTTCCATATGCCAATATTGTTGCATAAGAATTCATTATACCACCTTCTGCTAAAACTTCCATATTGTTTTCCAAGTATTCTTGTGCGGCTTTTTCAAAGGGGTCACTTACATTTTCATTTAGCAGCTTTATTATTTTCTCTTTAAGTTGTGAAGATAAAGTTTGATTAAAATATTTGCCACTTCTTATAAGTGGTAAAATATTTTCAATTGCCCGAAGGCTCATAGCAGAATAACTTCTTGTAAATTTTAATTTACTAATATGAATAGCTGTTTGATTAATATTTTCAATAGGTGTTGACCATTTATTTAGGAAAGAAATAATTTTAGATGTCCTTTCACTTTCTACATCATACTCATTTCCTTTTGCATTATATATAATATCCCATAACTCTATTTCATTTAATTTATCAGTTAAATTAAGACTGTCCCATAAATATTCCCCTAGAACTTTTTTTAATACTTGTTTAGTTTCATTACCCCTTAATTTAGCTTTGAAATTTATTCCATTTAAAAAATCAATACCATCACGAAGCCCGTATTCTTTTTTCAGTTTAGTTACTATGCTATTAAATCCAATCTCTTTCTTTTCCTGCAATTCATCAAAAAGCCATTCTTTCAAAGTAGAAGGTATAGGTCGGTCTACGTATTTATATTGTATTTGTCCCTTTCGATTTTTGCCATTTTCTGTCTTTGTATTTATTGTTAGCTTATTGATTTGTTCCCATATTTTGAACTCCTGAAATATTGGATGACTTTTTGCTACAGCTTTTTCACTTATCTCATACTTGCAGTTCGAAATTAGATTGGTTTGATCTTTTAATTCTCTTTGATAGTAGATGATTTGATCCCTAATAACATACATTAAACCTTTTTCCAGCCCCACATTTCGATATTTCGTTTGAGTTTCTTTTGATCCTGGGAAAATAAAGTTGAGTATTCCTAATAAGGTTTCATTTGGCAAGTTGTTTAAAATAGAATGGTGCTTGCTCTGTTCTCTCCAAATTGCATCAAATTCAGCCTGATAGCGTGAACGGAGAATTACATTGTTTCTTATTTTAGACCATTTATTTTCTTTAAGTATAGAAAGAAAATACTCAGATAAATATATTTCTCTACCCCTTTCTTTAGATAATTCAGTCAACTCCTTTTCAAGATTTTCCATTTTTTTGCGCCAACTCGTCTTGCTGGGTAATTTTAATAAGATTGTTTCCCCATGCTTTTTTGACACGGTTATATTGACGAGTAATTCAATAGATTCTCCTATTTTTAAAATATCTAAAAAGCTATTACCTTCAATAATTTCATCCTCAGTTTCAAACGTAATCTTGTATTTATTAATATTTTTTCCTTTTACAGAAATTAATTCAGGCTCAGAAATAAAATTAATCTTCCCAAAGGCTATATAACTTTTGTTTTCTTTTTTCGCAGAGGAATCAACATCTTCTTCAGTGTCGTTTTCTTTTTCGGGTTCAATCCCACCGCCCGCATATCCGCGAAGTTGATTAAATAAATAAATTATTCTACCCAAATCTTCAAGTGAGACTGGCTCTGTTAATGCTTTTACTCTTAACTCTATTAAATCAATTGCTGTATATTGTTTTTGTTTTTTTATAATTGGTAAAATTGAAACTCTGTCTAACTTTAAAGGATTTTTAAATGGTTCTGTTAGTTTAATTTGTTCGGGCAACATTCCTACTTTCTGTAAAACGTAAATTAGCTTATTACGTCTTTGCTTATATCGTTTATTTAGTTTTCTTGCACCACGGGAAATTCGTCTGTTTGCATTTTTAGTTTGCGCCTGGCCTTGCTCAAATTTGTTAAGTTCCTGACCCATAGGTATAATTCTACTACCCATTCCAAGGATTTTACCTTTTTGATTTTCTATGTCTTGGTCAATTATGGCCCACCCGATCGAATTTGTACCTAAATCAAGTCCTAAAATTTTCTTGTTCATGTAAAAATTGTTTTATAATTTCCTTGTTGAAAGCAAATCACAATAAGGATTATTCCGTTGTGAAAAATTTAAGCCGGGGCAACTCGGCTTTTTTGTGCCTTACCTTTGGATGAATTGCTATTATTGGGGGATAATAAATTTCGTAGCTTTTTCAGATAAATCCAAAAAAAAGGTAATGTTTTTGAGATGACTTGATAGCTTTGTTATGCATTTCCACCTGTTTCTTTTGTTTTAACCTTCAAAGCAATTGATATTCAATATTATATTTCTTTCTGCTTTTTTGATTGTTATTATCTGGCCACAAAAAAACCGCTGCATACCGCAGCGGCTTAATAAATCAGTAAGGTAGTATTTAGTTTTTCCCACTATTGGCATCCAGGATAACCGGCGTTTTGCCGCCACCCATGATGATGACTTTGGAATTGGGAGAAGTAACCAGTCCTTTCATTACCTGAATCTGCTCATACTGTAATTGCTTATCGGTTAAGCCGGTATTGATGATGCGCTGGTAATCAGAAATACCCTGTGCTTCCACCCGCTTTCTTTCGGCTTCCTGCTTTTCTTTCTGCAGTACAAATTCCATTTTCTGGGCATCCTGTTCGGCTTTGATTTTTTCTTCAATCGATCCCTTTACATTATTTGGTAAAGTGATGTTCCGAACCAGTAACTGTTCCAGCACCAGTCCCCGCTTTTTAAAATCATCTTCAATGCTTTTGAAAATCCTGGCCTGAAACAGGTCGCGCTTGGTAGAATAAAGGTCAATGGCCGTATAGTACACGGCATTGTCCCTGATTTTGGTACGGGTAAGGGGTCGTACAATTTTGTCACGGTAATCCAGTCCCGTTTCCCGCACAATACGGGGCGCCTGGTCGCCCACTACACTGTAGAGCACGGTCAGGTCAATAACCACTTCCAGTCCATCGGCAGTTAGCACGCGGATGGCATCGTCGCCACCCTTATCCCCCTCATCCGTTACGCCACTCATGGTATAGTTCTGGGTTTTGATATCCATCACTTTTACTTCCACCAATGGATTGATGAGGTTTAGCCCGCTTTGGAGCACGTCGTTATCGATTTTTCCGAATAGAGATTTAACACCCACCTGTCCTGCTTCAATCTGTTTTACACAGGAAGTGAGAAAGCCTATTACAATTACCCCCAGTCCAATGATTTTTAACCCCCGTGCGAGTTTTTGAAACTCTTCCCTTTGTTTTTCCATCGAAAATCCGGCAATCAGTACAATGATGCCGAGTATGATAATGATCATAGTTATAAAGTTTAGGTGAATAATATATTAGTAGTAATAAAAGACAAAATATTACATCAGCTACTGTGATCAGAAATAATCACCCATTGGTTTTCTATTTTCCTGAAGAGTAAAGTATAGTACCCGCCTACGTCACCAATGCTGCGCCGTAGCATCCATTTACCTAAAACGAAGTAGTGGTCTTTTGCGATGGGCTGCAATTTCAGGAGGGTAAAGGTAAGCTTTCCCATAGTAAGGGTATCAGGATAGCTTTTGTGATAATTGGCCAGGGTTTGGGCATACCCGTAAGTGGGGCCGTTTTTACCCACAAACAAAAGGCTGTCGCTTTTCCAGTAACCTTCCATAAAAGCATCAATATTGCCCTTATTCCATTGTGCTGTTTGGTTGGCAAGTATGCCCCGGATTAGCAGCGCATCTTTGTTCTGTGCAGATGCATCCAGCGAAAGCAACAAAATCAGCAAGGAGAGCAGGGATGGCCAAATACGAGTCATGGTAAAGGGTTTTGCTGTAAACTACTGAATAATATCGAAACCTTTTTTCTCCTGGCGGAAAGGTTATTTCACCGCCCGCACCATTTCCCGTTTGCCCCAGGGCCCCGGAATTTTGGTGACGGTAAAGCCCGCTTCCACCATGGCTTTGCGTACAACGGATTTACTGGAATAGGTAACCAGGCAACCTCCGGGCAACAACAGGGTGCTTAATTTTTCAAACACTTCCTTCGTCCAGAGTTCGGGTTGCACCAGTGGGGAGAAAGCGTCAAAATAAATCAGGTGCACAGGATCCATGTTGAGGGGTAGTAGCAGGGAGCCGGCTATTTTGTGCAGGGAAAAACAGGTATCCAGCACAACGGTTTTTTCCCAGGGAGACTGGTGTATCCGTGTAAAGGTTTCTTCCAGGGAAAGGATAGACCCATAATTCAATGCCGCTGCTTCGGTTTCAGTAATGGGGTGTAATTCCAGTGCAGTATAACCGACCGGTATTTTTTGTTGTGTGGCTATCTGGTAAGTGAGCAATGCGTTCAGCCCCGTTCCGAATCCGATTTCTAAGATAGAAAGGGCCGGAGTGGTCAGGGTTTGTGCGCAAAATTGAAATCCTGCTTCTATAAACACGTGCCGGCTTTCGCCGATGGCGCCGTGGTGGCTATGGTAGGTAACCGGAGTGCCGCTCAGGGCAAGGGTATGGGAACCATCGTTGGTGGTAATGATTGTTCTTTGCATGATTATGATCCCCGATGAAAACTTTTTACTGAAAAAACCAGGTAATTAAAGTTACCAGATTCGGGAATGATAACCGGTAAGCGTTGAAACAGTCTTTTTAATAATTTCGGGGATGGCATACCGCACTCACTTGCAGAAAGATAAAAGACTGGCCCGCATACTGGGAGAGAAAAACCATACGCTGGGCTTACATCCCAACATTGCTTTGCGGATGATGAGGAGCATCATGAGTCAGCAATTGAGCACCCGGGTGGCAGAAGTCATTTACCAGCGCTTTCTGGCTTTGTACAAGGGCAGGGAGCCCAAACCTGCGCAGGTGCTGGCTACTCCCACTGACACCTTGCGTTCGATAGGGCTGAGCAATGCCAAAGTGAGCTATGTGCACAATGTGGCGCAATTCTGTATAGACCACAAAATCACGGACAAAAAATTACTGGCCATGGATAACGAGGCCATTATTGACCAATTGGTGCAGATCAAGGGTATTGGCAGGTGGTCGGTAGAAATGCTGCTCATGTTTACCCTGGGCCGGGAGGATGTATTTGCGGTGGACGATTTGGGTATACAGCAGGCCATGTGCAAACTCTATAGGATTGACCCTTCTGATAAAAAAGGGATGAAGCAACGCATGCTGTCTATCTCTGCCAAATGGAGCCCCTACCGCACATATGCCTGTTTGCATTTGTGGAACTGGAAAGATGGGTAGGTATACTTCCGAAGCAATGCTTCTGTCAGAACGCATTGTTATTAGTGGCAGTTATTTCTCCCGATGTTACAGCTGTATCTCATGCAGGTATATACCGTTTCCATACCGTAGAGCCGTTTAGTCAATTCTCCAACTGCAAAAATTTTGCATGGCAGGAATAAAGTATCTGCCAAATACCTTTATCTGTAATAGTTCGGGTACGGTAATTAATTATCAAAAGGGTTCTATAACAGGGGGAGGGTTGTTAAAACCCATTCTGGCCACAAGTCTCTCAACTACCGTGCGCATTTAAGTGTACCTTACTATTCATGAAAGCCATACCCATTTTACTACTGGTAAGTGCCTGCATATCCTGTAATCCGCAGAATAGGGATGCAGATAAGCCAAGTTCACAACAAGCCGACTCAAAAAACGCATCAACAACCCATTGTTACGCATATGCCAGTGTTACGGATACCATTTTGTTAACGATTATCCGGACCGGAGATTCAGTTACGGGTACCCTGGTTTATCGTTTAGGGGAGAAAGACAGTAATACAGGAACCATCCGGGGAAAGATCAGCGGGGAAATATTGGTAGCGGACTATAAGTTTATGTCTGAAGGAATGCTATCTATCCGGCAGGTTGCTTTTAAAAAGGAAGGAGAGGTATGGGTAGAAGGATATGGAGAGTATACAAACCCGGGTTCCCTGGTTTTTAACAGTTTTATGAAATTAACTTCAGTAGCCTGTCCATAAATATTTTCAGCTTAGTTGCAGCCCCGTCTCTCGCAGAGGAAACTTTTTTATAAGCAGTTTGGCCTGCGCTTACATCCAGCGATGTTTTATCTTTACCGGTAATTAGTTAAGCAATGCCGATGCGTATATTTTTAACCTCCTTAACCCTTTTGTTGGGCCAGCATTCTGTGGGACAAAATGCGGTTCAAAAACTGACCATTACACCTTTAACCAACGACATATTCATTTATACAACTTATGGTGATCCGGGAGATGGGTCTTTGTATCCCGCCAATGGCATGTATTTGGTAACGAATAAAGGGGTTGTCATGTTTGATACACCCTGGGATACCACCCAGTTCCAGCCGCTGCTGGACAGTATCCAAAAGAAACACCAGCGTAAAGTGGTTATTTGTGTGGCCACACACTTTCACAGCGACAGAACTGCGGGCTTGCGTTATTATGGGCAAAAAGGGATCAGCACTTATACGACCAAATTAACGGATGATTGGTCCCGGAAAAAAAATGCACCAAGGGCCGCGAATATCATTTTACGTGATACAGTATTTCGGGTTGGGCAATATGCTTTTGAATCCTTCTATCCCGGAAAGGGCCACAGTCCGGACAATATGGTTCTCTGGGTTGGGGCTGAAAAAGTACTCTATGGAGGGTGTTTTATAAAAAGTACTGAAACTGACAGTCCCGGTAATTTATCAGATGCCAGTATCAATGACTGGATACCCTCTGTTCAAAAAGTGCAGGCAAAATTCCCGTATCCCCGTTACATCATTCCCGGGCACCTGGGCTGGACAAACCCTCAATCACTTTCGCATACTTTGCAGTTGCTCAAAAATTACCAAAAGAATAATCCCCAATAATTATTTTCCGGAAACTCCATCATTTGCCGGATCCTAAGCCGAATTCCTCGCAGCATTAATAATACCGAACATACTGCGCGTAACCAGTTTTTCATATACTTCCTTCCATTCTGCTTGTACGGTTTCGTCTTTCAGTTGGTGCAGGGCATATTGCTGGATGGTTAAGAGCGGTAATACAATCTTATCCCGCATCTGGATGGAGGCACGGCCGGTTTTATCATCCTGCATTAATTCAGTTGCATCCGAAAGGTCCAGTACCAAAGCATGTGTCAGATCGAATTCCTGTTTGATCATTTCCCATATAGGGCCATAAGTAGGGTCATCTTTGATGTATTGGGTGGGGGCAAAATTAGATTTCAGCATGCTCATCATGCTGTTGTCGATCAGTGTTCTGAAGAACAGCACATTGCGGTACATGGCTTTGATGTCGTGCCAGAGTCCTTTTTCCTTCATGTGCTGCAACGCAGTACCCACGCCAAAAAAGCCCGGTACATTTTGTTTTAGCTGGCTCCAGCTTCCCACAAAAGGTACCGCCCGAAGGTCTTCGAAACGCAGTCCCCCGCCACCGCCTCTTTTGCTGGGCCGGCTGGCAATATTACTCTTACTGTAATAGTTCAGCGGACTAAACTGCTGCAAATAAGACAGGAATAACGGATGTGTCTTAAATGCCTGGTAGGTGCGGTAACTCACTGCACCCAGTTCTTCCATCAGGTTTCTTTCGTGCTGTGAAAGTTGTGTTTTGGCGTCATTAAACAATTCATTGCGAATACCCGCGCTCAGCAATTGTTCCAGGTTGTATTGAGAGGACTGTATGGTTCCGAAATTGGAGGTAATGGTTTGCCCCTGCAGGGTTAATTGTATTTCTTCGTTTTCAATTTTGTTGCCCAGTGATGCGTAAAATTTATTGGTCTTGCCGCCACCGCGTGAGGGAGGGCCGCCCCTGCCATCAAAAAATTTTGCTTTGATATCATATTTCCGGGAAATGGCGGTGAGGTTTTCCTTCGCTGTATAAATCCCCCAGTTGGCCTGCAGGTAACCACCATCCTTTGTGCCGTCGCTGAATCCCAGCATAATGGTTTGCTGCATGCGCCGCTGTTCGAGGTGTTGTTTATAGATGGGCAGGGTGTAGAGAAATTCCATTATGGTTTCTGCTTCCCGCAGGTCATCAATGGTTTCAAACAGGGGTACAATGTCTACTGCCAGGTTTTCAGGTGTCCATCCGCATAAACAGAAAAGGCCATAAACTTCCATCATGTTAACGGCGCTCTGGCAATTGCTGATGATGTACCGGTGACAGCCGGCTTCACCGTTTTCCTGTTGAACGGTTTTGATGGCATAAATACTATCCAGGGTATCCCGGGTAATCTTATCCTCAAATAAAGCAGGATCCAGTGAAGCTTTCAGGGCAATAAGTAATTGTATTTTTTGTTCAGCCGGCAGTGCTGTATAATCATCGGGCAATATGGCTTTTTCCCCTTTCGCTTGTAAGGCTGTATTGATTTCCAAAAGCACTTTGGTGTGCACGCGGCTGTCCTGCCTGATATCCAGCGCGGCGAAATGGGTGCCGAATAATTTCACTTTATGTATAAGGCTGTCGAGTCTTTGTAAAAAGAGAGAATGGTGCTTGTCTATAATCAGTTTCCGGATCTCTGTAAGTTGCGTCAGTAATTCTTCACTTCCGATGCGTTCCGATTTTTTGGGCAAAAAAACGTTTTCATAAAGCCTTGCTTCCAGTTGGTGTATCATGGCATCAACGCCCGTAAACGTAAGCCTTCTGGCCAGTTTACGCACATCCCGGTAATAACAAACGATGATGGCACTGCGCAAAGCTTCTCCTACCTTACAGGTGGTCAGGCCATCTACAAAGGGGTTGCCATCCCTGTCGCCCCCCGGCCAGAAGCCGAGTTCAATAAAAGGATTTTCTCCGTCAAAAGCACTGTCAAAAACCTCCCTGTCTAAAAAGTTGAAGATATTACCAATAGAATGGTACAACACATTTTCGAGGTACCACATTAAGTTAATGGCTTCATCATAGGGCGTGGGTTGCTTTTTATTGAAGAAGGGGGTAATACCCAATTGTTGTATATACAGGTTAATGGTATGGAAATCATTTTTGCCGATGGCATCATTCATGTCATTGATGATGCCCAGTATACTTCCCGGATAAAACTGTGTGGGGTGTGCGGTGAGTACCACCCTTACTTTAAATTTCCGGAGTTTATTGATGAGGGACTGGGTCTTTCCGGTAAAAGCCGATTCATTGATGAGGGATTTCAGGCTACCCGGACCATCTATATTGTGAACGGTGGTGAAAGCGGCGTCTTCAATGGAATCAAACAAAACCACCTGCCTTTCGATGTATTGTACAAATTTGAATAACCGGTCTGTTTTTTCTGATTCCGTTTGCACACTGGTGTGTTGCTGAAAAAAATGATCGATGATCTCCATCGGATTTTTTCCTTTACCATACCCTTCCACGCAGGATTGTAATAAAATAGGTAACAGGGCACCTACATTGGCAATTCCCGAAAAAGGCAGGGCTGCGAAGAGGCTGTTATAAATGGTGTATTTATCGGTAACATTTCTTTTAAAATTGCTGATGTACTGGGTTGTGGACATAATCTTTTACTTGCTTGCGCCTAAGTTACTTAATTTGCCGGCAAGAAACTAACGAAAAGCCCGTTGTTGCTGCAATTGGTGAAACTGTTGCACTAATGTGTGTTAGTAAAATGGGCTGTAAAGAGGCTGTTAAACTTTACGCAGTTGGTTGTAAATCGTACCTGTTTCCTATATTTATTAAAATAACCCACATGCATCCCGGTGATAAGGAGTTATTATGGGAATTCCGAAATCCTGCTACGAAAGAGAAGGCTTTTACGGCCATTATTAAAAAGTACCAGGAAAAACTGTATTGGCACCTGCGTCGTCTGGTGGTAGATCATGACGACACCAATGATGTGCTGCAGAATGTATTTATAAAGGTTTGGAAAGGGTTAGACAATTTCAGGGAGGATAGCCAGTTGTATACCTGGCTTTACCGGATATCCACCAATGAAGGCCTGAGTTTTTTAGAGCAGCAGAAACGAAGAAGTATGGTTAGTTTTTCGGATGTAGAATCCGGATTGAGCAATACAGTTAAAGCAGACTCCTATTTTGATGCCAACAAACTGGAATGGAAACTGCAACTGGCCATACAGCAGTTGCCCGAAAAACAAAGAGTAGTGTTCAACCTAAGGTATTTTGACGAAATGCCTTACACAGAAATGAGCCGCGTGTTGGATACCAGTGAAGGCGCTTTAAAAGCCAGTTACCACCATGCAGCCCGGAAAATAGAGGAATTCATTAAAAATTATTAAACTTTCCCGCCCAGAAAGGGTCAAATTGATGTGAAAAAGGACAGCAGACATATTATTGAAGCGGAACTGAAGGAAATTTGCCCTCTTTTAACTGAAGGGCAATTACTTATGCCCTTTGAAGTACCTGAGGGTTATTTTGAGGCACTGGCAACTTCTATTATAGATTACATCTCCCGGGAAGCAGTGTTCCCCTCTGTTTCTGAATCCCCGTTTCAGGTACCTGATGGCTATTTTGAAGATTTATCCGGCCAGATTATGGCCAGGGTCAGGGCACTGGGCGACGCGGAAGAAGAACTCAGGGTAAGAACGCCTTTACTGACTTCTGTCTCCAAAAAGGTTCCCTATACGGTTCCGGAAGCCTATTTTAATACATTCACCGTGCCTGTTCCTGCCGAAGCACAAAAAGGCAAACTGGTTACCTTCCGCCTGGCCCGAAAATGGATGCAATATGCAGCTGTTGCTATGGTTGCCGGTGTATTGGTTACCGGGGCATTCCTGTTTACTGATAAAAACGATTACCTGGGACAGGAAAAGTATGAGCAGCTCGACCTGCCAACAGCGTTAAACAGTGTGAGTGATGAAGAGTTGGTAAATTACCTGGATAATCCTGAACACTATATCAGTGCTGCCCATGAAGGCAATTCACTTACGGGAGAAGAAGTGTACAGTGATGTGAAAAATACCATCCAATTGTTGAGTGATGAGGAAATGCATAGTTACCTGAATGAAAACCCCGAACCGGCTTATACCATAAGCCACTTTAAGCGATAGAGTTTATGAAGAAGTTGTATTCCCTGATAATGGCCTTTTGCTTACTGACCTTTTTAGGATTTGGTCAGCAGGATGATGCACCGACCCTGAGGGGCAATAAACTGCAGGGTTTAAAAATTGCCTTTGTAACCAAACAGCTTACCCTTACTACCGATGAGGCGCAGAAATTCTGGCCCTTGTATTTTAGTTATCTGGAAGAATTGAAAAAAGCGCGGCAGGATAAAAAAGACGATGTTTTATCTTTTGAAGAGAGTATTCTGAATATCCGGAAAAAATACAGAGCTGATTTTAAAAAAGTGCTGAATGCCGATGAACGTGTGAACAAAGCCCTTACCCTTGAAAGAGACTTTAACAACGAACTGCGGCAAGAATTGCAAAAAAGGGTACAGCTTCGGAAAAAACAGACAGACGAAAAATTATAAATAAACCCGGGGATGATGAAACATCCCTTTTTTATTGTCCCGCCCCCTTCCATACGGGTGTCTTGATATCGTGGTAAAACAGAAAGGTCCAGTTTTCTTTTTCTCCTTCTTCCCGCCATTGCTGCCGTAGTTCCATGGATTTTTTCCCCTCATAGTCATACTTGGCCACAAAGCGGCTTTTCATCTGTTGTTGCTGGGGTGCTACATCACCCCCGAAAAAAGCCTTCTCTTCCGCATCTTTTATCCAGCAAACCTGGTGAAACCGGCTATGGGCACCGGTAAGCTGGTAGTGAATGTTTCCGTCAATGGTTCCTTCATCTTCCGTTAACCAAATGACCTTACTAAAAGATTCCAGCATGTCAAAGTCTTCCGTAATATAGGAGGCAGATCCTGTGCCCATGGCATAGTCGAACTCCCGGCGCTGGATGTACCAGTTGGCATAAGGAAAGCTGATAAACCTTTCTCCGGTAACCGGGTCTTTCCTGGTGATTCCACCGGCATGGTCTTTATGCAGGTGACTCATAAATACTTTGGTTATCTGTGCAGGTTGTATCCCGGCTTTAGCGAGGTTCGCGAATAACTGAAAATTTCCGGCGGCATCGTTATAACCCAATCCTGTATCAAGCAGGATGATATCTTTTCCGGTAATCACCACAAAGGGTTGTATCTCTACCAGCAAACTTCCCACAGGCCTGCTTTGCAGGGTATCTGTATCCGGATTAAAAGGAATAAAAATTTTTGTTTTATCAATGGTAAAAGCACCTTCTGATAATGGAATGATCTGCATGTTTAACCGCTACGGGACATTTTAAGTGAGGGGCAAAGGTAATGATCGCAGATGAGTCTCCCTTTTCAAACGCAAAACCGGGTTACTTATCGCAACACCATTTGTCGGTCAGCATCCAGCCTTAGCAGGATAAAAATCAATACCGTAAACGTTAACAGTGAGGAGCCTCCATAACTAACGAGGGGCAAGGGTATACCCACTATCGGGAACAGACCAATGGTCATACTAACATTCACTGCTATGTGAAAGAAGAGAATACTAACCACACTATATGCGTATACCCTGCTAAATGTGCTTCGTTGTCGTTCGGCTATACTTACCATACGGAACAGCATAGACAGGTAAATGAGCAGGAATACGGTACAGCCCACAAAGCCGAATGCTTCACCCAGTGAAGTGAAAATAAAATCGGTATGTTGTTCGGGAACATATTTACCCCTGGTTTGGGTTCCTTTGAGAAATCCCCTTCCGGTTAATCCGCCTGAACCAATGGCAATTTTGCTTTGGCGTACATTGTAGTCATCCGGCTTACGTGCTGCTTTTTCCCCCTGTTTTCTTTCTGATTTTTTATTTAGGCTGCAATCATACTCTCTTCCCACCATGCTGTAGATTCGGGTGCTTTGGTAACATTCCAGTACATTATTAAAGATGTAAGGAACCATAAAGCGTTGTGTGCCTACACAAAACAACCAGATGCCAAATATCAGCGCTAACAGGTTACGGTTTTTCTTCCATTGTTTTCGGAGTATAAATACAATAAGGGCAGCGATTCCTGTGAGTATCATGGCCAAAAGGTTGGGCTCCAGTACCAGTGTGGCAATTACCAGAATGCCAAAGGAAGAGCCAAAGATCAGGATCTGTGCGGGAAGCCCTTCCCGGTACATGGCAATCAGAAAGGAAGAATATACCAGTGCCAGTCCCAGTTCATGCTGTAATATGGAGAGAATAGCCGGAACCACTGCAATGATGCCAGCTATCAGTTGCGAACGAATATTGCTGAATTCAGTTTCCTGCCTGGAAAGGTATTTGGCCAGGGCCAGGGCCGTAAAAATTTTACAGAGTTCTGCGGGTTGCAGGTTAAAACCTCCCACAAGCGGAATCCAGCTTTTAGAGCCATTGATGTTTTTTCCCAGCACAAAAGTGGCCAGCATCAAAACAATCCCGAATGCATACAGCAGGTTGGCCAGCGCGGTGAATAATTTACTATCTGTTAGCAGTATGAACGTGGCAATCAGGGTACAGAAACCCGCAAAAATTAGTTGCTTGCTGTAATTGGTTTTGCCACTGATGAAGAGCTGCAGCCAGTCTGTATCGGTTTTGTACTCTACCATAAAAATAGACAGAATGCCAATACCTACCAGGGCAGCATATAACCAGACCACGATCCAGTCAACTCCTTGTGATGATATGCTCAGGTTCTTTGTTGTACGCATTACTTACCGGCTGTTTTTTTATATTTTTTTTCATGGTTAGCCAAAACTGCCGATTCGGGCAATTTCTTTTCAGGTGCCGGTTTATTGGCGGGTATGGGATCAGGGGCTACTAAAACGGTCTCAATAGTCTCGGCAGCCTCAATGGAATCATGGGCTTCCTTAAGCAGTTTTTGTTGTAATAAACGATTCTCCCTGGCCTGTTTCGCGGAGTCCCTTTTGGCCATTTCAATCCGCATCAACCGGGGAATCAGGTTTTTATTGGTGAACTCAATTTCCATGGCTTTTCTTTCCGGGCTTTGTATTGAATCCCGCAGGTATTTCTCTACCATCAGGCTGGCGATAGGTGCGGCGGCCCAGGCACCCTGTCCGGCATTTTCACAAATGACAGCGATGGCAATCCGGGGATTGTCTTTGGGGGCAAATGCGCCAAAGAAAGAGTGGTCAATCTGTTTCTCTACTTTTCCGTTTACACGCGCATAGTTTTCAACAGTTCCTGTTTTACCGCACATGGCAATACCGGGAATTTTTGACCTTACTGCGGTACCATATTCCACTACTGCCAGCATGCCCTCCTGTACGGCATTGTAGATTGAGTCGGGTATCCTTTTATCGGTATGGTGTTTGATACTATAAGGATCCAGCATGTTATAATCATCTCCGCCTTCAATAGAATCTACAAAATGAGGGGTATAAAAATATCCTTTGTTGGCGATGATGGACATTACATTGGCGAGTTGCACCAATGTGGTATTGACTTCTCCCTGCCCGATGGCATTGGATATGATGTTGCAGGAATACCATTTTTGTCCGAATATTTTCCGGTAATAGGAGGAAATGGGTAAGTTTCCATTGGCTTCTGAAGGAAGGTCAACGCCCAACCGCTTCCCCAGTCCAAACGTTTTGGCATAACTGTTGAAAACGGTAAGGGCACTGTCTGCTCCCCCATACCTTGGCTG
Organism: uncultured Bacteroidota bacterium; assembly: GCA_963750825.1. GTDB lineage: Bacteria > Bacteroidota > Bacteroidia > Chitinophagales > Chitinophagaceae > Sediminibacterium. Next base: position 31,822 of record CAVVSL010000048.1, read on the forward strand.
GTCAAGCGTTCGCTTGAATACCGTTGAAAAATAACTATTATCACTGTGGGCTACCGCTTCTTTGAACTGGAAAGTGCCTTTGTCCAAACACTTGGGTTTGCCTGTTCCACAGCCGGTGAAATAACCCGGACAGGTAACTGTGGTCCTTTCGTCAATTACCCCTTCGGTTAATCCAATAATGCCCACCACTGTTTTAAAGGTAGAACCCGGTGAATAGTAAGTGCCGATACCCCGGTTGTTAAATGGCTTGCGGGCATCAAGGAAAAGGTCGGCAAAATGCCGGTTACTCTGGTTTCCGGTAAGGTAGTTGGGGTCATAAGTAGGGGCACTCACCATGGCCAGGATTCCCCCCGTTTTGGGATCAATGGCTACGATACTGCCTACTTTATTGGTCATCAGTTTTTCTCCCAGCTTCTGCAATTCTACATCCAGGCTCAGGTATACATTTTTTCCGGCCACAGCAGCAGTATCATACATCCCGTTTTCATAGGAGCCCTGTAAACGACTTTTGTTGTCCCGGATAAAGTTTTTTACCCCCCGTTGTCCCATCAGCACTTTTTCGTAGGTCCTTTCCAGTCCGGCCCTTCCTGCATAATCGCCCATCATATAACCCTCATCCTTGTGCCGTCGAAGAAAAGTAGTATCCACTTCCCTGATATATCCGAGCACATTGGCACCAATATGGTAGGGATACGTTCTCACTGACCTTTCGGTAAGGGAGAATCCGGGAAACTTATAAATATTTTCATTGAGCCGTGCATACATTTCGGGTCCGAGTAAGGATTCAAAAACACCGATACGAACGCTGCCGTTTCTAAATATCAAGTCGCGCATTCTTTTTTTATACTCTGCCGTATCAATGTTCAGTAACTGGCAAAACGAGAGTGTATCAATTCCCCTGGCTTCATTGGGAATGACTACGAGGTCGTAACTGTTACTGTTTTCCAGGATGGCTTTCCTTTTTCTGTCAAAAATAATACCACGGTCAGGGTAAATTACTTTCCGGAAAATGGCATTGTTTTCTGCTGCCAGTTTATACTTTTCAGAAAAAAGCTGGAGATTGACCAGTTGGCCGATAATTACCAGAAAAACTGCTGCAAAAATGATCTGGACAATACGTCCCCGGCTTTGATTAAATACGGACATACCTGAAATCTAAGAAGAATAAGATGAGATGCGAAAAAATTTGAAACAAAGTTCCTGAATTGCCACAACGAATGTATCAATGAAGTGTAAAAAAGTTTTGCATACCTGTGACAAACTCTTTAGCGTTGGGTATGGGCGCGGTATCTTCCTATGCGGGTAAACAATAATTCTGTGATAAAAATCAGCAGCAGGCTGATGGCAGTTGTTCCCAGAACCTTTCCGAGGAAATAGATGAAGTTGCCAAACTGCAGCCATTCAATCAGTACCAGGTAAAAATGGTGCACAAAAGTAAGTAACCCAACATAAACCGCATAGGGTGCCCATCCCATACTTTTGGGTCCGGGTTCAATAAAACTCTGTTCCGTGGTTTCTTTGGGAATCAGCAGGTTCAGCAGGTAGGGCCTTAGGTAGGCAATCAGTGTACAGGGTGCTGCGTGCAAACCCGGGGTGCCTGTAAAATAATCCAGGGTAAGCCCAAATACAAAACTGATTACCAGTAAGGAAAGCCGGTTAAGGCTAAAGGGCAGCCATAAAATATAGAGGAAATACAAATAGGGTACGATGTACTGGTGAACAGGGGGTACCTCATTCAGGATGAATACCTGAAATAAGATAAAAAGGAAAAAGCGAATAATATTTTTAAGCAGGTTACTCATTTATTTTGGCAGAATTGGTTTCCAGTTGAACCTGCTCTGCATAGCGGGCATTTTCAATCAGGTAAACATATTGGATACTGTAAAAATTAGTCGCTGTTTTCACCTTTAGTGTATAAAAGTTGCTGGAGCTTTCGGAAGAGATGCCTGCAACAGTACCTACCACCAGAAATGGCGGGAAGTTGGCGGAATAAGTACTGGTCAGCACGGTATCACCCACAGCTACCTTGGCGCCCTTGGTAATATTTCGCAGGATTAGGTAGGAGGGGCTGCTTCCGTCCCATTCAATACTACCCGTGCTTTTATCTTTTTTCAACATCGCACTAACCTTACTGTTGCGGTGTAATAGACTCATCACCCTGCTGAAGTTGGCACTGGTAGCAACCACCACGCCCACAATTCCCTCTGGTCCTGTTACGGCCATACCTTTTTTTACTCCCTGGTTACTGCCCCTTTCGAGGGTTAGGAAATTTGATTGCAGCGTGTATGTGTTGCCAATGACCTGTGCAGGCAGATAAGTGAATTTACGCACCCTGCTTAAGCTGTCTTTCACCAGTGAATCTGTTACCTGTATTTTTCCGGAATTGTCGGCAAAAAAATTAGCCGCTAACTGGTTGCGTAACTTGGCATTTTCTGCAGCCAGTAAACGATTGGTTTCCTTGAGTCCGAAATAGCTCCTGAAATTATCGTAGTATTTATCAAAGTTGCCGGTGACTTCATTGGCGGCAGAAGAGAAAAATGTTTCATGCGATTTACTGGCGTTGCTCAGTAGTATGATAGCCATAACCTGCAACAGCAAAAAGCTGAGAAAGTTAAAGTATCGGCGTATGAAGAAATAAATGTTTTTCAAAGCTGAAAAAGTGTACCCTCAGATGCCAGCACGGGGCTGATGGCTGAAAGCAGGTTTAACGCATGATGAATGGGAAGCGCTGGTAATTCTTGAGTGCCAGGCCGGTTCCCCTTACCACACTCTTCAGCGGATCATCTGCCACATGAACGGGTAATTTGATTTTGGCACTAAGTCTTTTGTCAAGTCCGCGCAGCAAAGCACCACCACCAGTGAGGTAGAGCCCCCTCCGGTATATATCTGCAGCCAGTTCCGGTGGAGTGGTTTCGAGTGCTTTCAGAATGGCTTCCTCTATTTTGAATATACTTTTGTCCAGCGCTTCTGCTATTTCCTGGTAGCTTACCATGATTTGTTTGGGAATACCGGTTACCAGGTCACGGCCGTTAACAGGAAGGTCTTCCGGGGGATTGTCCAGGTCCTTCATGGCAGCACCCACATTAATTTTGATTTGTTCGGCAGTTCTTTCACCAATCAATAAGCTATGGTACCTGCGGAGTGCTTCCATAATGTCGGCAGTAAACTCATCACCGGCAATTCGGATACTCTGGTCACATACAATACCTGCCAGGGCAATCACCGTAATCCCTGTTGTACCACCCCCGATGTCAATAATCATATTGCCTACGGGTTCTTCCACATCTATACCAATACCCAGTGCAGCGGCCATGGGTTCATGAATCATGTACACTTCTTTGGCACCGGCCTGTTCGGCACTGTCTCTTACAGCCCTTTTCTCTACTTCCGTTATGGAAGAAGGAATGCAAATGACCATCCGCCAGCTGGGCGGGAAAAGCGGTTTTTTGGGATAAATCATCTTGATCAGTTCCCTGATCATCAGCTCGGCAGCATTAAAGTCGGCAATAACACCGTCTTTCAATGGTCGAACAGTTCGGATACTTTCATGGGTCTTTTCGTGCATCATCAGGGCTTTCTTGCCCACGGCCAGCACTTCTTTCATATTATTCCTGTTGAGGGCAATAATCGAAGGCTCGTTTACAACCACTTCATCATTATGGATAATCAGGGTATTGGCGGTACCCAGGTCCATGGCAATCTCCTGCGTAAAAAAGTTAAATAATCCCATTGTATATAAAAAGTTCGAATGTGTTAATTAGTGAAAGCAAAGGTGGCTGAATTTAATTGAATAAACAAAGCCAAAATACTGATTTTTCAGCCGTTTTAGGAAAATGAGTGTTTGGTAAAACCGATTTGGGTATTTCCGAGAGAACAGGATAGCCTTACAAGTTATTTCCCAAACAGGTATTTTGAAAGCTTTGTGTCTAAAACCCTTTGCCAGTAAACGTTTCAGCAGATAAAGGTTTTAAGCAAATTCATATCCGATGTCCTTACGGTAATAGATGCCTTCAAAGGAAATCTGCTGCAGCACCTGCAGGGAGCTGTTTACGGCTTCGGGAATGGTTGCTGAACGGGAGGTAACCGCCAGTACCCTTCCCCCATTGGTTACCACAGAGTCCGCCTCCTGTTTAGTGCCGGCATGGAAAACAAGGGCAGTATTGCCCGGCTGTTTTTCAGGGATACCGGTAATCGGCAGACCCTTTTGGTAATCACCCGGGTATCCGCCACTTACTGCCATAACGGTGGCAAAACTATTTTCGTCATAGGTGATATTGGTATCACCAAGTGTGCCATTGTCCATTGCGGCAAACAAGGCCACCAGGTCGGTTTGCAGCCGGGGCAACACCACTTCTGTTTCAGGGTCACCCAAACGGCAATTGTATTCTATCACTTTGGGTTCACCCTTACAGTTCATCAATCCAAAAAATACAAAACCATGGTATACCAGGTTTTCTTTGGCAATGCCTTCAATGGTTGGCCGGATAATGGTATCCTCTACCTTTTGCATAAAAGCAGCATCCATAAAAGGGACAGGACTTACACATCCCATTCCACCGGTATTCAGTCCCGTATCGCCTTCACCAATCCTTTTGTAATCTTTGGCGTGTCCAATGATCTGGTAATCGCTCCCATTGGTTAATGCAAATACACTTACTTCAATGCCTTCCAAAAATTCTTCAATCACTACTTTACTACTGGCTTCCCCGAATTGTTTGTGAATAATCATTTCTTCAAAAACCTGCAAGGCTTCTTCTCTGGTAGCACAGATTACTACTCCCTTGCCTGCTGCAAGGCCATCGGCTTTGAGCACAATGGGGAGACTATGTTCCTGAATATATAATTTACCTTTTTGAAAATTGGCATGGGTGAATTCTGCATAGCCGGCAGTGGGTATTCCATGCCGCTGCATAAATTTTTTACTGAAAGATTTGCTTCCTTCCAGTTGGGCCGCTTCAGCAGAGGGACCTACTACAATGATGTTTTGTAATTGCGCATCAGCCCGGAAGAAATCGTAAATGCCTTTCACCAGTGGTTCTTCAGGCCCCACCACTACCAGGCGGATATTATTGGCGAGGCAGGTATTTTTTAAGGAGTCAAAATCTGTAACGGATATGGGCAGATTAGTCCCGTATGCACCAGTTCCCCCATTTCCGGGTGCAATAAACAACTGGTCACAGTGGTGGCTCTGGGTCATTTTCCAGGCCAGTGCATGCTCCCGCCCGCCTGATCCTAATAATAAAATATTCATGCGGCGAAAATAAGACGGATTGCCCAACTTCCCACGGTTAACACCTCAATCAATCCTCTTCCACACCCACATAGCTTTTCTCGGGCAGTCGCTTGGCCACAAAAAGATAAAGCACAAAGAAGGCGGTAATGATGCCGATAAACAACCAATAATATTTTGCCCCCTGGAACTGTGCGAAGAATCCTTCATTGGCAATGCTTTTGTTGACCAGGCTGGTGAAATAGTTACCTACGGAAATACCCAGCAGGTAAAGCGCACTCATGGTACTCTTCATAGATTTGGGTGAATGCGTATAGGCATATTCCAAACAGGTAATGGAAACCAGTATTTCTGCAATGGCCAGTATCAGGTAGGCCAGTATCTGCCACCAAACACTGGGCTGCCCCCCTTTATCAATACTTTCCTGTAACAGGGCAATGATTACAAAAGTGATACCTGTAAGTAATAAGCCCGCTCCAATTTTACGCAGTGGCGTAGGTTTTAAGCCGATTTTTTCAAAAAAAGGAAATACAAAATAAGTCATCACCGGAATCATACTCACCAGGAATATGGGGTTAAAGGTTTGTATCTGCTCGGCAAATAACTGGTAACCAAAAATAGTCAGGTCGAGCTTCTTGGCCTGCAAAACCCATTCTGCCAGGTTTTGGTCCCAAAGAGCCCAGAAGATGGGTGTGAAGGCAAAAATCATTAAGATTCTGTAAACAGCCTGTACCCCATCAATGGATTTGGCGGAAAAATTATGTTCTGCACCCAGTCGCTCCCAAAATGGTCGCCCATCTTTTTTCCGGAATAATTGCAGTATGGCAAAAGAACTGATGACCACAAAATTTTCCCGCTTGGAACCGGATGGAGGAACACGCACATATTTTTTCCTGCCCATCCAGAAAATCAATGTAGCCAGGCACATCAATACACCCGGTATTCCGAAGGCCAGTTGGGGTCCATATAAATTATAAATAATCGGGATGAACAGGGTCGCCACAGCAATACGTAAATGAAACGATAAACAGGCACATAACA